>NZ_FQZP01000045.1 GCF_900142095.1 Thermoclostridium caenicola
CTTAGATCCATACGGGATAATGGATTTGCCATATGATCCTTGCCCAAAAAGAGGGGCAGACAGTGACATAAAACCTAAAACAAGTTGACACGACCATTTATTGAATGTCTTCTTTACAAAATCGTGAAATAAGCATACAATAAATCTGATACTATAAAAATAACCAGAACAAGAGGATTTTATATAACCAGATGAACTATCATATCGATACCAGGTCATCTGTACCTGCCTACATGCAACTGTATAAATTCATTAAACAGGATATCCTATCCGAAGTTTATCCTTATGGAAGCCGTCTGCCTTCAAAAAGGACCATTGCCGAGGAGACCGGTGTAAGCGTTGTTACCGTTGAGCATGCGATTGCATTGCTGAGCGAAGAAGGTTATATCGAAACGCGCCAGCGCAGCGGCTGTTTTGTTATCTATAATAAATCTGATTTTCATGGAACTCCGTTATTGAAGAGTATCACATTTCCTGAAATCCAGCCACAATCCAGCAGTGTGGGAGACTTTCCGTTTTCGGTATTTGCCAAAACCATGAGAAAAGTCTTGAATCATTATGGGAATCGGATCTTTGTAAAATCCCCCAACAGCGGATGTGATGAACTGAGAACCGAAATTTGCTTATATCTTGCCAGAAGCCGCGGAATATTCGTCAAGCCGTCACAGATTATTGTGGGATCCGGTGCGGAATATCTTTATGGCCTGATTGCCCAGCTTTTCAGAGACAGGAAAAAATTTGCCCTGGAACAGCCCTCGTACGACAAGATCAGGAAAGTCTATGAAGCCATGGGCATACAATGCGATATGCTTTCCATGACGCAGGACGGCATAGCTTCAAAAGAATTGGAACGAACAGATGCAACCGTATTGCATGTCACTCCGTTCAACAGTTTTCCAAGCGGTGTTACCGCCGGCATATCCAAAAAACATGAATACCTTCGTTGGGCAAAACAAAGGGATGGTTTTATTATTGAGGATAATTATGATTCTGAACTGACAGTTTCCAAAAAGCCGGAGGATCCGCTCTTTTCCATAACCACTGATTCCAATGTGGTTTATGTCAATACTTTTTCAAAAACCATTGCCCCGTCCATGCGTATCGGTTATATGATTCTGCCGGAAAAACTGCTGGAAGATTTTCAGCGCCGGCTTGGCTTTTATTCCTGTACAGTACCTGTGTTTGAGCAGCTTGTCCTTGCCGAGCTGCTGCGCAATGGCGATTTCGAACGGCATATAAACCGTGTGCGGCGAAAAAAGCGGAAAGCGGTTAATGCTGTTGGCAATGACGGTCTGAATAACGAAAAATCATTTTGACCTGCTATATTAATGCCTGCTTTGTTTGACTTAAAAAACACGGGATGCTAAAATTTCTGGTAAAACCAGGAATTCAAAATAATTTCATCTCAGAAAGAAGTGAATGCATTGGGTTACAGTATAGATGCCGATACAATGAAGTTCTTGAAAAAAGCCCAGAAAAATGAGATAACCGAACATCGCATTTATCTGAAGCTGTCCTCATTCAGGAAGAATAGAAAAAACAGTGAGATTCTCCGGCAAATCGCAGGGGATGAGCTCAAGCACCACGACGTGCTGAAAAGGTTTACAGGAACGGATGCAAAGCCCAATCTCCTGAAAGTATGGTTTTACACTTTCGTATCTACCCTATTGGGCATTACATTTGGCATAAAGCTCATGGAGCGCGGCGAAAAAAGCTCGGAAAAAGTATATAGGGAACTTGGAGAAAAAATCGAGGAGTTCAAAAGATTATCAAATGATGAGGACAGGCATGAGAGAGAACTGGTTGCAATCATCGAAGAGGAAAAGCTTCAGTATGTAGGTTCCATGGTCCTTGGACTGAATGATGCCCTGGTGGAACTGACCGGTACGCTGGCCGGTCTCACCTTCGCTTTGAAGAATACACGGCTCATAGCACTTTCAGGACTGATAACAGGTATAGCGGCTTCACTCTCCATGGCTGCATCGGAATACCTTTCAACCAGAACAGAGCAGGATAGCGGCCGCGCTCTGAAATCATCCTTGTATACAGGCGTAACCTATATTTTCACCGTTGCGATTCTGGTACTTCCTTACCTTTTCCTCTCCAATTATGTGCTCAGTCTGGTGGTCACTATTATTGCAGCTATAATCATCATACTTGCCTTTAATTTCTATATTTCGGTGGCCAAGGATCTTCCGCTGAAAGAGAGATTCTTTGAAATGGCCGGCATCAGCCTGGGAGTGGCAATCATTTCCTTTGGCATCGGGTATCTCGTCAGAATATTCCTCGGGGTTGATATTTAGCCGTGCTGCAAACTTCAGAGCCGATTATCCAGTGGGAAGCGTGAAAAGAACCGGCAGATAACCCGATACGGTTACCTGCCGGTTTTTAATACCCAATCCAACCAAACCCTTTATTTTTTACGCGAACCGATTTCTGATTCGTCCTCAACGCAGGACATGCGGTTAATGGGGTTAATATTCCCGTTCTTTATGCTGAATACCGTCCAGAGATTCCCTTCCTGGTTTATCGGAACATTAAAGATCGCTGCCAGGGAGCCTTCCCGGTATACCTTTACCTGGGCGCCTGAACTGGATAATGATTTGTCCGATGTTTTGGAACGGGCTGAAAAGTTATGGACATGGAACGTATATGTCCCGCCGGTATCTTTATAAATTGTAGTGGTTTCGGGTCCATAACCGTTTGAAGCATCAAGCTCAAGGACAGCAATCTTTTTGCCTTCGGAATAGGCTTCATTTTTGCTGTAATAGATATGGAAGCTGGTGGAATCGGACAGTGTACCTACCAGGTGCGAATCCAGATCCTGCGGGGAGTCTCCCCAGGTCAGAACGATGCGCATCTCTCCTTTCTTCATGGCAGGCGTTACCGTACCGTTCTGATTATCCGTGTCTCTGCCGCCAATCGAGATGATATTGAAGTGTTCTTTTATATAATTTGGCCCGGAAACCTCAGCCGTGTAATTCCCGGCGGGCAGATCGACAGAATACCTGCCACTTTTTGATGTAACTGTTTCAGCTACGATTTTGCCCTTTGTCGCATTGATTCCCTCTCTGAACTTTATGGACAGGCCCTTAACCCCCGACCCGTCAAGAGCGTCTTTGACCATTCCGGACACCGTACCAGTTCCTGCGTATTTATTGCGTACGATATACAGATCGGGAATGTATGTGGTCGTATCTTCCTGGATGGACAGATAGATTTCGGCCGCAATGTAGTTGTCTTTGGTTACAACAGCCTTGTAATTGCCGACAGGAAGCGGGATTCTGAAAAATCCATGTGGATCGGATGTTGCATGGTCTGATTTCTCATAGCCTTGCCCTTTTTCCCTGTAAAAACGGATATCTGCCCCCGGGATTTCTGCGTGTGTAACAGCATCTTTTATCCGTCCTTCAAAAATGCCCCGGGCACTGGTGTCAATAACGCGGACCCTGCAGGTGTCCTTAATGCGCCCATCGGCTGTTGAAACGGTAATGATGGCAGTCCCTTCTTTTTTACCTGATACCAGGCCATTATTGTCGACTACCGCCACATTGGTATCGCTGCTGGACCAGATGAGGTCCTTTTTTGAAATATCCAAAGAAAGGATCGTTGCATGGAGCCGGGCGGATTCCGATACCTTCAGTGTCAGTTCATACCTGTCAAGCTGTATGCTTGCAACGTCAGCAATAGTTTTGGCAGGATCGTTACCCCACACGAGTTTTCCTTTTACGAAACCGGGAACCCTGTTCTGCGCCACATAGGTCTTGGCTGAGCGGTTGAAGGAATAGTCATTCTCCTGGTTGAAATCGCTCCAGTCTTCCTTGGCGATTCGGATATGTATCTCAACACTCTCACCGGGCTGCAGCATGATATTCCCGCTTTTAAAGCCAACTTCGAAACAGCTGTCAATATTGCCGGCATCTGATACGACCGTGCTGAATTTTCCGGTTACCATGCCGGTATCACCCTTGCTGAACCAGTCGCACCAGAACCTTTGTTTCTTATTGCCGTCTGCTGTGTAGTAATACCTGGCGCTTATATCGGACAATGGGATCGGGACATCTCCCGTGTTGGTGATCTTGAACCAGGGGAAAAGCGTATTGATACGCTCGGCTGTGTTTCCGTTATACACCTCAACCTTGATGGAAGGTTCATTCTTAGATTTTGCAGCCGATACGACCAAAGGGGATATCCCGCTGAAAATGATGCACAGAATAAGCATGATGATGGATCCTGACAATAACTTTGACCGCTTTTTCATAACGACCACCCAAACCCTTCCTCATCCTATTATGCAGGCATTTCATTATATTGTAATCCCAAGGAGAGAATACCAATATAAACTGCAAATATCAAGCCTGATATTACCCCGTTACTGCATATTTCCCATTGCAAATATAGGGTGGACTGGATGGCACCATGCTGAAAACCTTTTTTATTTCTCTGAGATATTGACAAAAGTCTGTATATAGACATAATATATAAGCATGATATATCAGAATGATATATTGATGAAGATGTTACGGAGTACGTGTATGAAACGACAACCCATCAGGAAATTGGTCTTATTGGTTTCTTTGCTTCTGTTTCCGGTTACGATGTGGTATTTTTCTCCCGCTATAATCATCATGGGAATGGCAGAGCATATTTTGACCGGAAGCTTTTTTGTATTCCTGCTTATGTTGATTCTGTCCATGTTTTTGGGAAGGAGCTTTTGCGGCTATCTTTGTCCTGCCGGAGGTCTGCAGGAATGTGTGGCCGGTGTCAACGGAAAACCTGCAAAGCAGGGCAAAAGAAGAGCAATAAAATATGTCATCTGGACCGTATGGATAGCCGTCATCGTCATCTCTTTTATTTCAGGCGAAGGGACATTACATGTTGATGTATTTTATATGACTGATCATGGCGTGTCGGTAACCGAAATAGCCAACTATTTGGTTTACTACGCTGTTATTCTGCTTTTGATTCGGCCACCCTTGATTTATGGCCGACGCGCGGCCTGTCATTACATATGCTGGATGGTCCCGTTCATGGTGATTGGAGAGAAAATCGGGCAGATGCTCCATATCCCACAGCTTCATGTATCAGCCGATAACAGGAAATGCATTTCATGCAAAAAATGCGAGACGGTCTGCCCGATGGGACTTAGGGTGGAACAGATGATTAGGGAGAATAATCATTGTCAATGCAGCGATTGTATTCAGTGCGGAGCTTGCGTTGACAGTTGTCCGAAAAATGTGCTGTCATATTCATGGAAAGCGGAAAGGCGGGTTTGACTGCTATGAAAGATCTGGTTGTCTATTATTCGTTGGAAGGGAACACCAGGCAGGCTGCAGAGCGCATTGCGGAAAGACTACATGCCGATATTCTTCAACTCCAGACAGTTAAGGAAATCCTGAAGAGTAAGATGAAATTTTTTATTGGGGGCATGCAGGCGACTTTTGGCGTATGCGCAAAGCTGAAGCCATTGGCGCTGAATCCGGAACAGTATGACAGGATAATTCTCGGCACACCCGTATGGGCCGGCAAGGCAACCCCGGCCGTTAATGCCTTTTTGAAAAAATTTAACGTGAAAAATAAAGTCACTGCGCTTTTTACCTTAAGTGGTGGCGGCGATAACGATAAATGCGTGAGGTACCTGAAAAAGAAACTTGCTCATCTCAGGACGACGGTTGCCCTTGCCGACAGAAACCATCCTGATGCATCAGAGAATGAGAGAAAACTTAACGGCTTTGTGGAGGAGCTTATCAATGGCCAATGAAAAGAAGATAAACTATGTCATACTTGGACTTCTAAATCATGAACCGCTTACAGGATATGAGATCAAAAAGCGCATTGATCATTCGCTGAAGTTTTTCTGGAGCGGAAGCTTCGGAAGTATCTATCCTGCCCTTGAAGCATTGGAAGCGGATGGCTGTGTTGAAAAGGAAGAGGAGAGTTCAGGAAGAGGCAAAATTATTTATTCTATCACCGAGAAAGGGCGAGCGCTTCTCAGGGAATGGCTCGTAAAGCCGGCGGAAAAAGATGAGCTTAGGTATGAAACATTGCTTAAGCTCTTTTTTGGCAGGGAGCTTGGCAGAGAAGGCATCCTGGATCATATCCAAAAGTTCGAAGAGAAAATACGAAATGAGCTTCTGATTCTTGAAGGGTATGCAGCGAATCTGGAAAAGGTTCAGGACGAGGAAGAACATAAATACTACTTGTTGACGGTCAGGTTCGGGATCGAAACATATCGGGCCTATCTTGCCTGGTGTGAGGAAGCGAAAGCTGTTTTGCAAAAAGACTGATTAAAAGGTTAGAGATTTTGCATACAACTCCCAGCGGTAAAAGTTCAACCATTAAAATCAGGTATGACCTTAGTAAAAGATGACTGTATGAATTATCGATGATAAATAGACACAATGGCATACTGCAAAGAAAAGCAAGTGTCTGAAAGAATTTATAGGGGAGACCATCCTTAGATAAATCTATTTTTCTCTTTTATCGGTGTTACGAGGTTAACTTCTTATTTGGAGGGATACGGATGGCTGAAATTATTCGAATAAACGACACGACCTGGCGTATTGAAGACAACGGGGTACGATTTTTCTTACTGACAGGAACGGAAAAAGCACTGCTCATTGACAGCGGTATGAATACGCCGAATGCGAAAGAAATTGCGGAAAGCATCACAAAACTGCCGGTCATGCTGCTCAATACGCATGCGGATACGGACCATATTTCAGGGAACGGCGGTTTCGATTGTTTTTACATGCATCCTGACGAAGAAGGTGTTTATAGGGCCCATGGCGGTTCGGGCGCTATTTTGCCTGTGAAGGATGATGACATCATCGATCTTGGGAACAGACCATTGAAAATCATTTTTATACCAGGACATACACCCGGCAGCATTGCCGTGCTGGATATCAACAACAGGGTCCTTATCTCAGGAGATTCCGTTCAGGATGGAAACATCTTCATGTTTAAGGAACACAGGAATATGCCCCTGTACGTTGAGAGCCTGAAGAAGCTGTCAAGACTTACCGATGCGTTCGACACGATATATCCATCCCATGGCTCGTTCCCGGTGTACCCCGAATTAATTGCAAGCCTTATTGAAGGCGCTGAGCAGATTTTGGATGGAACAGCCAAAGGTAAGGCTGTCGATATGTTCGGTACCCCGGTCATGCTATATAAATTCCCATATGCCGGTTTCCTGTGCGATATTCCTGAGAGTAAATAAAACAGTGGTTTTTGAATGGAACCCTTATATAAAGAACAAGGTGATTGTCCATGAAAGAATATTTGATTCCTAAAACCGGTTATGTCATGCGGTATCATGATTTTCCCGGCGACGATATGCCAATACTTTTCATCCATGGACTGGGCTGTGCAGGTTCATTTGATTATCCTGGGGTTGCATCACAGGCTCCTTTAAAGAATCATCGCCGTATTCTCGTGGATCTTTTGGGGGCGGGATACAGTGACAAACCCACTGATTTTGCTTACACTGTCGAAGACCACATGGCATTCAGATAGAAATCGTAAAGAATGCAGGACATGCCATGACTTGGGAGAACCCTGAGGGGCTTGCTTTGGTAATCAGTAAAGCAATCCAGCATGCAAGAACTATTGCAGACAGAAAACCGCAAAGGTAGGTGCAGGGTGAAAATGATAGAGAAAGTGTTCAATACCCAAAAAGGGGCTATTCATTATTGGATCAGTATTGTTTCCCGGGAAAGAACGTGGCTTATATTTCTGCCGGGATTGACGGCTGATCATCGATTGTTTGAAAAACAGGTTGAAGAGTTTAAAGAGGATTACAATCTGTTGGTATGGGATGCGCCGGGACATGGTTCTTCAAGACCTTTTGAGCTCAGTTTCTCGCTTGAAGATAAAGCGGAATGGCTTCACAGCATCATGATGCAGGAGTGTATTTCCAAACCTGTCATAATAGGACAGTCCATGGGTGGTTATGTCGCTCAGGCATTGATGGAGAAACATCCGGACTGCCTTGCAGGTTTCATTTCTATCGATTCTGCGCCGCTTCAAAGGAAATACTTGAGAAAGTGGGAGCTATCTGCGCTCAAAAATACAAAGCTCCTGTACAGCGCATATCCATGGTTTCTTTTAAAGAAATACGGTGCAAATGGATGTGCGGAAACCGATTATGGGCGTCGGCTGATGTATACCATGATGGACAGCTATACGAAAAAAGAGTATTGTGAGCTGGTGTCTCATGGATTCAAAGTTCTGGCCGAAGCAATTGAGGCCGATCTGTCATATAAAATCTCCTGTCCCGCTTTGCTGATATGCGGTGAGAAAGATAAAGCCGGATATACCAAACGCTATAATACGGCATGGGCAAATCAAACAGGCCTACCCATTCAATGGATTCCTGGGGCTGGTCATAATTCCAATACGGACAAACCTGAACTGGTGAACAGAGCAATCCGTGAGTTTCTTGGAACCATATACAGCTAGAGCATGGAACGGCCAATCCTTTTACCCTGGCAAGGGAAATGTATGATATGACTTTGATTGCAAGGGATACCCCTGTGATAAATCGACCGTTGGATACAAGTTATGGTTAAGTAGGATACCCATGGGAAACCCACTTTAAATATAAGAAGCTATACGAATTTTATGGTATAATTATCAAATATAATGCACAAAATCAGGCCGGCGAATACAGACCTATCATTTGTTGAAAGGAATCAGCTGATGAACGAAACAGAGGAATTACTGACTAAGAATATAGATAATCTTGGCGGGAAAGTAAAAACAGTATCCATAAACATACTGCCGTTTGTTCGTGAGCAGTTGGAAAAGACGGATCTGAATGATGGAATGTTAAAGGATTATTTTGACTTTTCATTGGATCCCGATATCAAATCATTGGTTATCATTGCACTTCCATCTCCTCCGTGTTATATCGAGATAGAATGGGATTTCGGAATTCTGGAGGCTGATATTCCGCCTGTTTACATATATAGGGATCAACAGCTATCGATGATAAAGGAAACAGTAAGCAACGTCTTTGAACGTTATTATTTGAAATCATGGCCTGTCGTTCTTCCAAAGAAGATACTCGCAGCCATGTGCGGCTTTGGCAAATACGGGAGAAATAATTTGCTGTATATTGAAGGAATGGGGTCGTGCCATCGTCTTACCGTATTCGGAACAGATATGATTTGTACTGAGGAACTTGAGCTAGCTGCAGATTTACGGATGGATAGATGCAGTCAATGCGGTGTATGTATAAATCAATGTCAAACAGGTGCTATCGACAGAGAAAAAACCCAAATAGCCGCCGAAAGATGCCTGACTTTCTATAATGAAAGGAAGGATGCAATACCTGAATGGATACATCATGATTGGCATCATAGCTTAATAGGATGCATCAGGTGTCAGGAAAAATGTCCTGCAAATAAAGGGTTATGGAACAGAAAAAAAGTTGCGGAATTTTCATATGATGAAACAAGGAGCCTTCTAAAATCTACTGCTTTTGAAGATCTTGATATGGCTCTTCAAAATAAATTGACGGAGTTAAATTTATATCGATATTTTGATGTTTTGTCAAGAAATATTTCGTTATTTATAAGAGCCAATTACTGAAAGGACTGAGTAGAACCAGGGAGGCGAAAGAAGGACAAGTAGTCGAGAGATTTATGCTATCCCAGATATAGCCCAAGGCCATCTTACAACTGTAAAGAATAGGAAACATTTTTTCGGAAAAGGCGAAAAGGTAAATTATGTTGAGCTATGATGCATGGGAGTTCTGGACGTCCCCATCTCCGTGAAAGGCAGCTTTCTTAACAGAGTATGTTTACGGCTGCATCGGACATCATGTTGAAACAATATCCTTTTTGTTAAGTCTGTATAAAAAAGCATTTTTTTGGTTGTAAACCTTATACAAACGCGTGCATAGTAAACGGGATCCGGACCCGGTATAATTTAAGCAAAGCAGTGATTCATCTAAATATTGGAATTCCAGAAGACGGTTTATCCGGCAAAGGCGCCTTACAAGCAACGCTTGAAGGCGCCTTTTCAGTTACAGGGTTTTTGCAGAAGAACTTGCTTAAGCAAAGGGGCTGCTCCTTAAGACCTTTCTAAACTACGCAAAGCATTCAGGGAGTTTGATGTTCTGAAAAAGGTTCAAGTGATGATGTAAGCGATGAGGAGGATGAGTTTATGAGACAGGTGGCAATTTATGGCAAAGGTGGTATTGGTAAGTCTACCACAACCCAGAATCTTACCGCAGGTCTTGGTGAAATGGGCAAGAAGGTCATGGTGGTTGGCTGCGATCCCAAGGCGGACTCCACCCGGCTGCTTCTGGGCGGATTGGCTCAGAAAACCGTTTTGGATACCCTCCGGGAAGAGGGTGAGGACATCGAGCTGGAATCCATCATGAAAAGCGGTTTTGCCGGTATCAAGTGTGTGGAGTCGGGCGGTCCCGAGCCCGGCGTGGGTTGCGCAGGACGAGGCATTATCACCTCCATAGGCCTTCTGGAAAGACTGGGCGCCTATGAAACCGATCTGGACTATGTCTTCTACGACGTTCTGGGCGACGTTGTCTGCGGCGGATTCGCCATGCCCATCCGCGAGGGCAAAGCCCAGGAAATCTACATCGTGGCCAGCGGCGAGCTCATGGCTCTCTATGCGGCCAACAACATCTGCAAGGGTATCCGGAAATATGCCAACACCGGCGGCGTGCGCCTGGGCGGTATCATCTGCAACAGCAGAAAGGTTGACGGTGAGAAGGAGCTCATCATGGCCTTTGCCAAGGAACTGGGCACCCAGATGATTCACTTCGTGCCCAGGGACAACATCGTGCAGCGCGCAGAGATCAACAAGAAGACGGTTATCGACTATGATCCCACCGCTCCTCAGGCCGACGAATACCGGGCACTGGCCAGGGCCATCGACGGCAACGACATGTTTGTCATACCCAAGCCCATGAAACAGGAGCGCCTGGAACAGCTCATGATGGAATACGGCATACTGGATGCCTAAAGAAAGGGAGGAAGCTTTTTATGGTAATGATACGTGCCATTATCAGGCCTGAGAAGGTCAATACGGTGCTCAACGAGCTCATGCTGGCCGGTTTTCCGGCCGTTACGAAGATGGATGTATTCGGCCGGGGCAAGCAGAAGGGCGTCAAGGTGGGGGATGTGTTCTATGACGAGATCCCCAAGGAAATGCTGCTCATGGTGGTAAACGATGAGGACAAGGACGACGTGATAAAAATTATCATGCGCAATGCAAGAACAGGGGAAAAGGGTCAGTTCGGCGACGGCAGAATCTTTGTCAGCCCCGTACTGGAGGCCTATACCATCAGTACGGGCAAGAAGGGCCTGTAATGTGACAGGCAGCCGCAAGGAGGAAGTTGTATGAAAGAGGTTATCGCTATTATCAGGCTCAATAAGGTCAATCAGACCAAAAAGGCCCTTGCCGAAAACGGCTTTCCCGCCTTCACCTGCAGAAAGGTGCTGGGACGCGGAAAGAAGAGCGTGGATTTTTCCCTGGTTGAGAACATCATCCAGGAAGGCGAGCTGCCGGTATCGCCGCTGGGAGAGCACCTGACCGAGAGCGTACGGCTCATTCCCAAGCGTGTGTTCACCCTCATCGTGACGGATGACCAGGTTGAAAAGGCTGTGGAAACCATTATCAACGCCAATCAGACCGGCAACAGGGGCGACGGCAAGATCTTCGTGCTTCCCATCCTGGAAAACTACCAGATCCGGACAGGTGAAGCGGCCACAGACGCCTATTAGGAGGTGATAAGATGAGCAAGGTTGACAGGATTCTTGATAAATACAGCGCCCGTGTCTATAAAAACAGAAAGCTTCACATCATTGAAAAAACCGAGGACAACCACGAGATATCGGCCAATACGCGTACCATTCCCGGTATCATGACCAACCGCGGCTGCTGCTACGCCGGGTGCAAGGGCGTGGTGCTGGGGCCCATCAAGGACGTGGCCATCATCACCCATGGTCCAATAGGCTGCGGCTTCTATTCCTGGGGTACCCGGCGCAACAAGGCCAGGGGGGATAAGCATACCAAGAACTTTGTGGAATACTGCTTCTCCACCGACATGCAGGAGCCGGATATCGTCTTCGGCGGCGAAAAGAAGCTGAAGCAGGCCATCAAGGAAGTGGTGGAGATCTTTGACCCCGATGCCATCATGATCTGCGCCACCTGCCCCGTAGGCCTTATTGGCGACGATATCCATGCGGTGGCCGCCGAGGCCGAAAAGCTGTACAACCGCAAGGTGGTGGCCTTCAGCTGCGAAGGGTATAAGGGCGTGAGCCAGTCGGGTGGCCATCATATCGCCAACAACGGCCTGATGCGCCACATCATCGGCACCGGCGACAGGGTGCCCACCAAGTACTCCATCAATATCCTCGGCGAGTACAACATCGGTGGGGATGCCTGGGAAGTGGAGCGGATTCTGAAGCGCATCGGCTACGATATTGTGGTCAATATCCCCGGCGACTCCAGCATCCATGAGATTGAAAACGCCCATATCGCCCATCTCAACCTGGTGCAGTGCCACCGTTCCATCAACTATGTGGCCGACATGCTCAAGGATAAGTACGGCACCAGCTGGCTCAAGGTCAACTTTATTGGTGTGTCCTCCACTGTCAAGTCCCTGCGGGACATCGCCCGCTACTTCAACGATCCCGAGCTGACGGCCAGGACCGAGGAAGTCATCGCCGAAGAGTTGGCAGCCATTCACGACGAGATGGAGTATTACAAGTCCAAGCTCAAGGGCAAAACTGCCGCGCTGTTCGTTGGCGGTTCCCGTTCCCACCACTACCAGAAGCTGCTCAAGGACTTTGGTGTGGAAACCATCATGGCCGGCTACGAGTTTGCCCACAGGGACGACTACGAGGGCCGGGAAGTGCTTCCGTTCATCAAGGAGGACGCCGACAGCAAGAATATCGAATCCCTCAGGATCGAGAAAGACGAGAGGCGCTATCGCCTGTATCTGAGCGAAGAACAGTATGAGAAGCTCAGAAAGGAGATTCCCCTGGACTATTACGAGGGCATGATCAAGGACATGGAGAAAGGGACCATCATCATTGACGACATGAACCATTTTGAGACCGAGGAAATCATCAGGATACTCAAGCCCGATATCTTCTTCTCGGGTATAAAGGACAAATATGTGATCCAGAAGGCCGGCATCCTTTCCAGGCAGCTTCACTCCTACGATTACAGCGGTCCCTATGCCGGATTCAACGGAGCGGTCAATTTCGGCCGGGATGTGCTCATGGGTCTGACCACTCCCGCATGGGGTCTGGTCAAGGCGCCCTGGAAAAACAGCCCCATGATAGAAGGCCATTTGCAGGAGGTGGTATGAATGCTTGACCTGACACCAAAGGAAATTACCGAAAGAACGGCCCTTCGTATCAACCCGGCCAAGACCTGTCAGCCGGTGGGGGCCATGTACGCCGCCCTCGGCGTCCATCGGTGCATGCCCCACAGCCATGGTTCCCAGGGCTGCTGTTCCTACCATCGCACCTTCCTGACCCGGCATTTCAAGGACCCGGCCATTGCCTCCTCCAGTTCCTTCACCGAGGGCGCGTCGGTTTTCGGCGGAGGCAGCAACTTAAAGACAGCCGTCAGGAACATCTTTGATATCTATAAGCCCGACATTATCGCTGTACATACCACATGCCTGAGCGAGACCATCGGCGACGACGTGGGTGCCTTCATTCAGGACATGGATATTGAAGAGGGCAAATACGTGGTCCATTGCCATACGCCCAGCTATGTGGGCTCCCATATCACCGGTTACGGCAATATGATTGCGGGCTTCATCAAATACCTGTCCCGGTCTACGGGGCGCAAGCATGACAGACTCAATATCATTCCGGGTTTTGTCAATCCCGGCGACATGCGCGAGATCAAGCGCATCCTGGATCTGATGGGTATCCCCTTCATCATGCTTCCCGATACCAGCGGTGTGCTGGACGCGCCTATGCTGGGAAGGTACACCATGTATCCGCCGGGAGGCACCCGCATCGACGATATCATCGCCATGGGCGACAGCCCCCTGACTCTGGCCCTGGGAGAGCTGGCCTGCGAGGATCCTGCCAATGAGTTGAAACGAAAATGCGGTGTGGATTACAAGCTTCTGCCGCTGCCCATGGGCATCGGGGCCACCGACCAGTTCATCATGGCCCTATCAAACTTCTCGGGCCATGAGGTGCCTTATGCCCTGGAGGAAGAGCGCGGACAGCTCATCGATATCCTGCTGGATTCCCATCCCTACTTCCATGGCAAGTCGGTAGCCATCTACGGCGATCCCGACACCGTCCTGGGCATTACGGGGCTGGTGCTGGAGATGGGCATGATCCCCAAGTATGTCATCACGGGAACCCCCGGCGAAGCCTTTACTGAAAAGGCTCAGGAACTGTTCAGCAAGTTCGGCGTTACCGGCTGCACCGCCAAGGCCTTCTCCGATTTGTTCGAGCTCCATCAGTGGATCAAAAACGATAGGGTGGATCTGCTTATCGGCGGCTCTTACGGCAAGCAGATTGCCAAGGCCGAGGATATTCCCCTGGTCAGGGCCGGATTCCCCATTCTGGATCGCTATGTGCATTCCTATATGCCCCTGGTGGGCTATCGCGGCGCCATGCGCCTGGTGGAAATGATCCTCAATGCCCTGATGGATCGCCAGGACAGGGACTGCGCCGACGAGGACCTGGAGCTGGTCATGTAGTCCGGCTCCAGAGAAAGGAAGGTGGTCATGATGAAGGCACAGAGCTTGCTGCTTGAAGAGCGTCAGGGATTCATACACCAGAAAGGAAGCTGCGGCTCGGTTTCCATCCAGTGCGATACCGAGAGCCTGTCGGGAGCCGTCAGCCAGCGCGCCTGTGTGTATTGCGGGGCAAGAGTAGTATTAAATCCCATCACCGATGCTTTTCACATCGTCCATGGACCCATCGGCTGCGCAAGTTACACCTGGGATATCCGCGGCAGCCTTTCGAGTGGTGCGGAATGGTACCGAAACAGCTTCTCCACGGACCTGTCCGAACAGGACGTGATCTTCGGCGGTGAGAAAAAGCTCTGGGAAGCCCTGTCGGAAGTGACCCGGGTCCATTCCCCCAGGGTGATCTTCGTCTATGCCACCTGTATTGTGGGCGTCATTGGCGATGACGTGCGAGCAGTCTGCAAAAGGGCGGAGGAGAAGTTCGGCATCCCTGTCATCCCGGTCATGTCCCCGGGCTTTGCGGGCCATAAATCGGTGGGCTACAGGATGGCATGCAATGCCCTGATGGAGCTTCTCTCCAGGGCGCCCAAGGCCCCCAAACGAGGCGGCAGCGTCAATATCCTGGGCGATTTCAACCTGGCCGGCGAGATGTGGATTATCAAGAACTACCTTGAGGAAATGGGTGTTAAGGTGGTGGCCAGAATCACCGGGGATGCAACCTGCGAAGAACTGATGCATGCGGGGGAAGCCGCGCTGAACGTCGTCCAGTGTGCAGGCTCCATGACATACCTTGCCAAGCGCATGGAGGAGGCCATGGGCATTCCCTGGATCAAGGTCAGCTTCTTCGGTATCGAAGACACCAGCCAGTCCCTGATCCATATCGCCCAGGCGCTGGGGGACAGGGAGGCCGAGAAAAAGGCCCGTGAACTCATCGCCAGGGAAACCCGGGCGCTGGAACCCGTTCTGTGCCGGAGCCGGGAGCTCCTGGGCGGAAAAAAGGCGGCCATCTATGTGGGCGGCGGGTTCAAGGCCATCTCCCTTATCAAGCAGTTCAGGGAAATCGGCATGGAGACCGTGGTGGTGGGCACCCAGACCGGCAGGAAGGAGGACTACGACATCATCAACAGCCTGGTTCGGGAGGGCACCGTGGTGCTGGACGATGCCAATCCGGCAGAGCTGGAGTATTTTATCCGAGAAAAGCAGGCGGATGTGCTGGTGGGCGGCGTAAAAGAACGCCCCCTGGCCTACAAGCTGGGCGTGGCCTTCCTGGATCACAACCATGAGCGCAGGCACCCATTGGCCGGTTTCGTAGGCGTCCGGAACTTTGTCAAAGAGCTCCAGCTTTCGGTCAACAGCCCGGTCTGGCAGTATGTGAGGTGATAGCATGAGCAAAAAACTCAAAAGTCTGACCGTGAACCCCTGTAAGATGTGCATGCCCATGGGCGCCGTCCATGCCTTCTACGGCATTGCCCGGTGCATGACCCTGCTCCATGGCTCCCAGGGCTGCAGTACCTATATCCGGCGGCATATGGCCACCCACTACAACGAGCCCGTGGATATTGCCTCGTCAAGCATGACCGAGGAGGGTACCGTCTACGGTGGGGAGAAGAACCTCATCAAGGGTATCCATAATCTCTGCAGGCTCTATGATCCCGATGTGGTGGGTATTGCCACCACCTGCCTCTCGGAGACCATCGGCGAGGATATTGAAGGGATTATCAAAAAGTACCACGCGCAGTATCCCGAAAGCAGGGTCAGGCTCATTCCCGTGTCTTCGGGTGGATACATGGGTACCCAGTTCGAGGGCTATTTCCGGACCCTGCGCAGTATCCTTCGGCATGTTGACATGAAGAAAGAAAAACATGATCGGATCAATATCATCACCGGCATGCTGAGCCCGGCCGATGTGCGGACCCTCAAGGATATCCTTTCCCTGTTCCCCATAGCGTACATTCTTCTGCCCGATGCCTCCGACAACCTGGACGGCGGGTATGAGGAAAGCTACCGCCGGCTTCCCGATAACGGTACCACCCTGGAGGAGATTTCGCTGATGGCGGGCTCCAGGCTGACCATCGAGTTGTCCCTGTTCTGCCCCCCGGAGGATTCTCCCGGTGAGTATCTGAAGGAGGCCTATGGGGTACCCCTGGTCCGCTTAGGCCCGCCGGTGGGTTTAAGGGATACAGATGCCTTTATTAAGCTTCTGTCGGAGATAAGCGGCGCGCCCATACCCGAAAGGCTTAAAGGCGAGCAGGGACGCTATCTCGACGCCATGATTGACTCCCATAAATACAATGCCGAGGGACGGGCCGTGGTTTTCGGCGACCCGGATTTTGTCTATTCCATGGTCCGGCTGTGCTGCGAAAACGGCCTTTTACCCGTGGTCAGCGCCACCGGAACCTCCAGCCCAAGGCTTTTGGAGCTTCTTCATGACGAGATTGGCAAAATAGCCCCCGGGCTTTTTGACGAGGAATATGCGGTGTTGGACAAAGCCGATTTCGAGCGCATTGAGGAGCTGGCCCTTGAGAAGAAGGCCAATCTGTTCATCGGAAGCTCCGATGCCCGGCGCATTGAGGAAAAGCATGGCATACCCCTGGTTCGATGCGCTTTCCCCATCCACGACAGGGTAGGGGGGCAGAGGATTTCCACGTTGGGCTATTCGGGCTCGCTCAACCTGCTGGATTCCCTGACCAATACCCTGCTTAAGATAAAGGAAGGGAACTATCGGAAGGCACTTTTTGAGACCTATTTCAAGGACAGCAAGGTTGAGGCCCCCCAGGCTTGCGGCGTGAGTGCTACCGATTTGCATCCCTGCTTCAGCTGCACGGGTGCTCACCGGTATGCCCGAATCCATTTGCCGGTGGCTCCCGACTGCAATATCCAGTGCAAATACTGTGTGCGCAAATTCGATTGCCCCAATGAAAGCCGCCCTGGTGTGACCTCCCAGGTCCTTACGCCCGAAGAAGCCCTGCAGCGCTTCCTGGATGCCAAGAAGCGGCTGAGTAATCTCACCGTTGTAGGCATTGCCGGGCCCGGGGACGCGCTGGCCGATTTTGACAAAACCAGGGAGACCCTCCGGCTCATCCGTGAACATGACCCAAACGTCATCTTCTGCATTTCAACCAACGGCCTTGCCCTTCCCCAGTATGCGGATGAGCTGGTGGCTCTGGGCGTCTCCCACGTGACCATTACCATCAACGCGGTGGATGTGGAGATTGCCAGCCAAATCTATTCCCACGTCACCATGATGGGCATGCGCTATTCGGGAATGGCCGGGGCGGCCATGCTGGTTTCAAACCAGCTTCTGGGTCTCAAGCTTCTTGCATCCAGGGGCGTCACCTGCAAGGTCAATTGCGTGGTGCTCCAGGGCATCAACGACCACCATATTGAAACGGTGGTGGAGAAGGTCAAGAGCCTGGGCGCAGCCATCACCAACATCATGCAGCTGATCCCCGTCAAGGGCAGCGCCTTTGAACACCTGGAAATGGTCAGCGCCAAAACCATTAATGAGATAAGGAAAAGATGCGAACGGATACTGCCCCAGATGTATCACTGCAAGCAGTGCCGGGCAGACGCGGTGGGCCTTTTGGGCGAGGATCAGTCCCTGATCCTGTACGGGAAAAAAGAGCCTGTTCAGGAAGTTCCAAGGGAGAAAAAGGGCCTGCGGTTTGCCGTGGCCACCAGGAGCGGCATACTGGTGGATCAGCATTTTGGGAAGGTAGATGAGTTCCTGATCTACGAGTACCATGACGGAAGAGTGGCCTACATCGAAAGGCGTCCTATCGGACAGTATTGCACGGGAGGCATGGATGCCTGCGATTCCCAGGAGGATAAGATGACCAGGATCCTCAAAGCACTCCATGACTGCGAGGGCGTCATTGCCCTGCGAATAGGCGTGGCCCCGCAAAGGCGGCTGGAGGAAAAAGGCATACATACCTATACCACCTATGACGGCATCCATGAGGCCATTGCCAAAATAGCCAGAGAAATGACGGGCGAGGAGGCGGTTTAAAAATGATACAACCCAAATATCACGTGTTTGTCTGCACCAGCTGCAGGCCCAACGGCACCCAAAAGGGCTTTTGCCACAGCAAGGAGGCCGTATCCATCGTGCAGCGATTTATGGAGGAAATAGAGGACAGGGATTTGTCAAACGATGTGATGGTCACCATCACGGGCTGCTTTGGTATCTGTGACAAAGGGCCCATTGTCGTCATCTATCCTGAGGGATCATGGTACGGAAATGTCACCGTGGAGGATGTTCCGGAGATTGTGGAAAGTCACCTGGAAGGAGACAAAAAGGTAGAGCGCCTTCTCATATAGCGAAACGACAGATGGGCCCCGCTCCACTGCCATGCGACATGAAACAGCCGGGAAGGAGGAAGGGCATTGATCCGACTGCTGGACAGGACGCTTTCAACCCTGGAATATGGCCGTGAAACCATAACGGGAAACAAGCTGGCCGAACTGGTGACGCTTTTGTCCAGGGCAGGTGCCGATTGGGTGGAGATTCCCGTCGAGGCCTATCGCCTCATGGGGACTGTACCCGATGACGTCAAGGCCATTCTGCGGGTCCATCACGGCGAGGAAGCCGCTGAATTTCCGGGCTTCGACTACTATATCTCCAGGTTCGGGGAGGAAACCGGAGATCTTCGTTTCATCCATGAGATCCAAGTCAACGATGTGAAGGAGATTGAGTTGTTAAAGAGGTTTCAGCATTTTAAATACATATGCGTCACCGGACTGGATGATTTACTGCTGTGGCCCTACGCCAGGGAGATGAAGAAACTGATGGCCCTCTTCGGCAAGAATATGTGGTTTTGCCCGGAAAATGATTACCATTGCGCCACAGCCCTGGCCCTGGAGTGGATCGCCCAGGGAGGGAGAAATGTCGGGGTGAGCTTCATGGGCCTGGGCGGTTATGCCGCTTTCGAGGAAGTGAGCCTGGGGATACGCATTGCTTTCCGGCAGAAGAGTGGAGCGGATTTAACCCTTCTTCCGCGCATTCTGGCGCTGCTTTCAGAGATGGCTCCTGTGAAGGTGGCCTCAAACAAGGCGGTGCTGGGCAGCCGCATCTTTACGGTGGAGTCCGGGGTTCATGCCGACGGCCTCGTCAAGAATCCCTCGGTCTATGAGCCCTATCCGCCCCAATGGGTGGGCAAAGAGCGGAAGATTGTCCTGGGCAAGCATTCGGGCCGATGCTCGGTCAGGATCAAGGCAAAAGAACAGGGAGTGGAGCTCAGCGACCAGAAAGCCGCCCTGCTCCTGGAAAAGATCAGAAACCGGAGCATTGAGGAGAAAAGGGGCGTGTCGGAAGCCGAGTTCCTGCTATTGCTCAAGGAGGTGGCCGGGCATGAAGCCTAGACGGTTCATCGTGGATACCACCTTACGGGATGGGGAGCAGAGCGCGGGTATCGTGTTCACCGTGGAAGAAAAGGTACGCCTTGCCGCGCTGATGGATCAGTGCGGCATTTATCAGATTGAGGCGGGAATTCCGGCGGTAGGACGGGTGGAAAAGGAGGCCATCACCCGGATCCTGGCCATCCGGAAAAATGCGAAGATCTCGGTATGGAACCGGATGAACGCGGAGGATATCCGGCATTCCATGGAATGCTGTCCCGACATCATCCATATCGGTGTACCCGTCTCCTATGTGCAGATCTATACCAAGCTCAGGAAGAACAAGCGATGGCTTGAGAACGAGCTGCTTCGCTGCGTGGACCTGGCCCGTTCGGCGGGCTTTGACGTTACCGTGGGCTTTGAGGATGCTTCCCGGGCCGATATCTCCTTTATGGCAAGTCTCATGAAGCAATTGGAGACCTATGGTGTACTTTATGTCCGGTTTGCGGATACGGTGGGGGTCCTCACCCCCGGCAGAACGGCCGACAGCATCAAGAACCTTCTGGACTATACCGGCATGCCCCTGGAAATCCATGTCCACAACGATCTGGGTATGGCCGTGGCCAATTCCCTGGAAGCGGCAAAGGCCGGCGCACTCTATGTGGACTGCACCCTCCAGGGCCTGGGCGAACGGGCCGGAAACTGCGATTTCCAGAAATTCGTGGCCGTGGGGGAGCGGATTTTTGACCTGGGTATAAAGAGGGAGGCCGCCGCTGAATTGCTTCGGGAGTTTTCAGGCGTGATGCGGATGGAGATGGTGGAATGAAAAAGTCTGGATTCTATCTGTTCGGCTTTTTGCTGCTTGTGGCTCTGTTTGCCGTAAGCCTTTTGATGGGGTCGGGAGAAAAACCCGTCACCCTGACCCTGTCCGCAGCCCAGAGCCTGAAGGATGTGTTGGCGGAGATAACGGCGCTTTACCAGGAAAAGTATCCTCAAACCCAGGTGGTTGTAAACCTTGGGGGCTCCGGTTCCCTGCAAAGGCAGATTGAGCAGGGGGCGCCCGTGGATCTGTTCATCAGCGCCGCCGTTGACAATATGGAACAACTGAAGAACAAGGGGCTATTGCATGAGGACACCTGCTATAACCTGCTTCAGAATCGCCTGGTGCTGGTAACGCCGAAGGATGAGCTTAATATCAATGGGTTTGATGACCTTCTGTCCGACAGGGTTAAGGTCGTGGCGCTGGGTGAGCCCGGCAGCGTACCGGCGGGCAAGTATGCCCTTGAGGCATTATCCTGTTTTGGGATGGATGAAAGCATAAAGCAAAAAGCGGTTTATGCCAAGGATGTGAAGGAAGTGGCCGCATGGGTTGAATCGGGGAATGCCCAGGCCGGCATGGTCTATGCCACCGATGTTTTAAGCGCAAAAGGTTTGAGAATTGCCGCAGAGGCGCCCCCGGAAAGCCATTCGCCCATTGTCTATCCGGCGGGTGTTATCAAAGGCGGCCAGGTAAAGGAGGCGCAGAGAATGCTGAAGTTTTTGTTCTCCGAGGAAGCCGCAGCGATATTTGAAGAATACGGGTTCACGGTCCTTTCGGGTGATGCTTATGACTTTTGATCTGACGCCCCTTTGGATTTCGTTCAAAACCACACTGGTCACCACGGTTATCGTCTTTTTCCTGGGCATTGGGGCTGCCCGATGGGTGATGAACCTGCCGCAGCGGGTCAGGGGGATCGTGGATGCGCTGTTTACCTTCCCTATGATCTTTCCGCCCACCGTTCTGGGTTTTTTCCTGCTTCTGCTTCTGGGTAACAACAGCCCATTAGGTCAGCTTCTGAAGGGCATGGGGATGAACCTCATCTTCAGTTGGTCGGCCACGGTGGTTTCAGGTACTGTGGTGGCCTTCCCACTGATGTACAGGACGGCCAGGGGCGCCTTTGAGCAAGTGGACCGGTCGGTCATCGATGTGGCGCGCACCCTGGGTCTGTCCAAACGTACCATCTTTATGAAAATCCTGCTGCCCCTGAGCCTGCCCGGGCTAATGGCAGGGACCGTTCTGTCCTTTTCCCGCACCCTGGGCGAGTTTGGGGCCACCCTGATGATTGCCGGCAACATCCCGGGAAAGACCCAAACCCTGCCCATCGCCATATTCTTTGCCGTGGAAGGCGGGGACATGAGAACCGCCCTGGCATGGGTTGGCCTGATCATGCTGCTGTCCCTTCTATGCATGGTGCTCCAGGGCCTGTGGAGCTTCAGATCCAAAGCCACGGTTTCAGGGAGGTGAGTCCATGAAGCTCTCGGTGGATATCGAAAAGAAGCTCACCCAGTTTACCATGAATATTCGGATGGAGATTGACCAGGAGAACGTCAGCATTCTGGGACCTTCGGGCAGCGGAAAGAGCATGGCCTTAAAGTGCATCGCCGGTATTGAAAAGCCCGACAGGGGAAGGATTGTCCTCAATGACAGGGTGCTTTTTGATTCGGAGCGGGGCATCAACCTTCCTCCGGAGAGAAGAAGGGTTGGCTACTTGTTTCAGAACTATGCCCTTTTTCCCCATATGACCGTTTCCGAAAATATCGAGATTGCCCTTCAAAACGCGTGGAACCGTAAGAAGAGGGTGCGCGAGCTCATTGAGAAATTCCATCTTTTGGGGCTGGAAGAAGCCTATCCTGTAAGGCTTTCAGGCGGGGAGCAGCAGCGGGTGGCGCTGGCGCGCATGATGGCTGCCGAGCCGGAGCTGATCCTTCTGGACGAACCTTTCTCGGCCCTTGACGGGATTTTACGGGAGCAGATGCAGCAAAAACTCCCTGGCCTGCTCCATGGCAATAATTATCTGATGGTCACCCATGACATGGACGAGGCCTACCGCTTAAGCGATAACATCCTGGTGATGGAAAACGGTAAAATGCTGGCCTTTGACGCCCGGGAAAGGCTTTTTGATCATCCGCCCAACCTTGCGGCGGCCAGGATTCTGGGCCTTCGGAATGTGAGCGAGGCCATAAGGGTTCAGGAGAATATGATCCTGGTGCCCCAGTGGGGGTGCTTTTTGGAATGCGGGGGCAAGCAGAAGGTTTCCCATGTGGGTATTCGCTCCCAGCATGTGCGCATTTCAACCAGCCCAGGCGTCAACAGCTTTATGTGCGAGATTGTCAGGATACTGGAGGATCGGTTTACAGCCACCCTGTTTTTCCGGCTGCTTATAAAACGCACCAGGGATGTTCTCCTCCAGGCCATTGTGGACAAGGAGCGCTGGGAATACATGAAAAAAGGAGGGCATTCGCTTTTTGCCTGCTTTCCGCCCGATAAGCTCCTGTTGTTCTGATTCTGGGATACGAGAATAAACCGGTCCCATTTTCCTGCTTGTTTGCGAGATATGCGGCAAAACGATTCTCGTTTAGCATTTTGCTGCACTTTTTTGTGGTAACTTACGGTACTTTTGTTTTACAATGCAAATTGAAAAAACCACCATAACTTGGTATGATCCTTATTAAAAGGACAAAGAAGTTCTGGCAGGAATTTTCTTTGTCCTTTATTATTTTATATTCTGTTTTTATTGCATAAATTCTCTGGGTGCGGTGGTTCGTTATGCTGAAGGAAACAGAATGGAATACAATCAACAACATTTTATTGGAGATTTATGCAATCAGAAATATCGATATCATGGCTGAAAAGCTGTTAAAAGTGCTTCGCATGCTTATTCCCTATACAAGCGGATATTTTGTTGTGCTCGACAGCAATCAGAGTATTCAAGATGATAAATCCTTTTTCATCGGATTTGACGAGCAGAAAAAGAGTTAAGTCCATATAATTGTGTAAAAAGGGAGTTTTAAAAAAGGGTTGAGCCACCCTCACCCCTCTGGTTAGAATTAAATTGACAAACCCAAAAA
>NZ_FQZP01000046.1 GCF_900142095.1 Thermoclostridium caenicola
TCCTTTGCTAATGTTTTTCTTTGGTTATTAAACATTTTACAATGGATTACCATGAGTTTTCTATATATTACGGCATTTTATTTTACAACTTCCCGTTTTCACCAACGGCAAGAAGGCGTTTCCCGAGGAATATGAGATGCTGCTGAACCGTATTCCGGGGGTCAGGGAATCCTTTGCCTGGGGCTACAGGGCCAAGGACGGGGATATCCAGGTCTGCGCCAAACTGGTGCTGGATGAGGAGTATTTTAAAAGCAACGGCAATCCTTCCATTGAGGCCATTGGAGAGATGATGGACGCTGAAATCCGGAAGATCAACAATACCCTTCCCAAGTACAAGATCATCCGCTACTTTGTGCTTTCCAAACAGGATTTGATCAAGACCACCACGCTGAAGATCAGGCGTTCCCACGAGCAGGAAAGGATTCAGAAGATCCTCGATGCGAAAGGTCTTGAGATGAGGAAACTGAGCAAACAGATCATTGATTAAGGATGGGCCGGGTCGAACAACAAAATAAGCATGTAAGCCATATGGCTGAGCAGCCGGAATCCTCTCTGGTTCCGGCTGTCTTTATTTCTATAGCTTGCTGCCATTCATTTGCCGGCATGGGCGAGGCCGTTGGTAAACCTGGTCCCTGAACGGTATGCTCAGTGGTCAAGGATGTATTGCGAGACTATGCCAAAATGCCCGTGAAATCGGTAAACAGGGGCAAAACATCAGCCGGGGTTTATGTGTTGGGAAGAAGAGTAAGAATTAGATATAAAATATAGTTCTGTATATGATTCTTGAATATATTGTCATAAAATGCTAAAATATCCCCAAACTCCAGTTCTGTATCGGGGGTATTCTTCATGTTCAGCCGCGTTTCGACCTGCGGTCTCACAGGTCTGGACGGCCATCTCATAGAAGTTGAAACCGATATCTCCAATGGGATACCCGCTTTTGATATTGTCGGCCTGGCCGAAACGTCGGTGAAGGAAGCCAGGGAACGGGTGCGGGCTGCGATCAAGAACTCAGGTTTCAAATTCCCGGATCAGCGGATCACCATCAATCTGGCTCCCGCAGATATCCGGAAGGACGGCACCGACTTTGATCTGCCCATCGCCATAGGGATTCTGGTGGCGGCAAAAATCATACCGGAGGAATCGGTGAGGGGGTATTTCATCTCGGGCGAACTGGCCCTCGACGGAAGCGTCCGATCCGTGCCCGGCATGCTCTGCAAGGCGATTGCGGCAAATGAGCTTCACTACAGCAAAATGATGATCCCTGCCCAAAACCTGCCGGAGGTTTCGGTAGTCAAGGGCATTGAATATTTTCCGGTCAATTCCCTGAAAGAAGCGGTGGACCATTTTTCAGGGGAGGCAGCCATCCGCCCGGCCGAGCTTCTTGAAGTCTCCGGGAAAAGCGCAATTCCCTCGGGATTGGATTATTCGGATGTGCGCGGTCAGCGGCATGCCAAGAGGGCGCTGGAAGTAGCGGCCAGCGGCGGCCATAACGTGCTCCTTATCGGAAGTCCGGGATCCGGGAAAACCATGCTGGCCAGAAGGCTTCCCACCATCCTGCCGGATCTGTCTTTCGAGGAATCCCTGGAGATCACCAAGATATACAGCGTGGCGGGTATGCTTCCACCGCACACCTCACTGATTTCCGAACGGCCTTTCCGTGCGCCACATCATACCATGAGCGCCGCGAGCCTCGTGGGAGGGGGAAGGATTCCCAAACCGGGTGAGGTCAGCCTTGCCCATCATGGCGTGCTTTTTCTGGACGAATTGCCCGAATTCGGGCGTTCTACCCTGGATATCCTGCGACAGCCCATGGAGGACGGTTTTGTGTGCATTGCCCGGATTAACTCCACCATTACTTATCCGTGCCGTTTCATGCTGGTGTCTGCCGCAAACCCCTGCAAATGCGGTTATTACGGCGATCCGGTCAAACCATGCACCTGTTCACCAAGGGAGGCCGAACGGTACCTGAGCCGTTTGAGCGGCCCGCTGATGGATCGCATCGATATCCAGATACAGGTTCCAACCCTTCAGTACCGGGACCTGGAATCCAGTAAACCCGAGGAAACCTCGGCGGAAATCAGAAAGCGGGTCAACAGGGCGCGAGCCATCCAAAAGGAGCGATACCGCGATTTGAATATATTTTGCAACGCCATGCTGACCGGCGCCATGGTCCGTGAATACTGCAAGGTGGATGAGGAAGGGACAAGGGTTATGCGGTCAGCTTTCGACAAGCTGAAACTCAGCGCCAGGGCCCATGACAGGATTCTGAAGGTAGCCCGCACCATCGCCGACCTGGAAGAAAGCCCGGTTATCCGTGCGCCGCACATCGCCGAAGCCATCCAGTACAGGTCGCTGGACAGGTCGTTCATGTCCTGGAACAGTGATTAACGTAAGTTTAGCAAGGAACCCTGTCATAAATCCGAAGCTGACGGGTTTATTCCGCAAATCAGGGGTGAAGGAATTGAACAAGCATTTGCAGGCCTGGGTTCGTCTCAATCTTGCCGAGGGGATGGGCATTTCCAGGAAACTGGAACTTCTGCGCATGCTGAAAACGCCTGAAGCGATATTCGAAATGGACAGGAAGGATTGGGACGGGCTTGGGCTTAAACCGGCCCAGGCAGAATCCCTGCTCAGTGAGGACAAGCTCAGGGAAAGCGCTGAAATCATCAGGATGTCCGAAAAAAAGGGGATAAGGATCATTCCGATGGATGATGAGGAGTATCCCGAACTGCTGCGCTATATCCAGGATCCGCCGCTGGTGCTCTATGTGAAAGGCGTGATCCCGAAAGGCCTCGGTCTTGGAATTGTGGGGTCGAGAAAGGCGACCGGTTATGGCATGAACACGGCATTTCGCCTTGCGTCCGAACTGGCGGAGGAAGGCTTTATCATCGTCAGCGGAATGGCCCGTGGCATCGATACGGCTGCCCATACCGGTGCCCTGCATGCCGGCGGGCAGACCATGGCGGTCCTTGGCTGCGGTCCCGATCAGGCGTATCCCCCGGAAAACAGAGGACTTATGGACAGGATAGCCAGAAACGGGGCGGTGATTTCCGAGTATCCGCCCGGCGTAAAGCCCCAGACCTACCATTTTCCTGTCAGAAACCGGGTCATCAGCGGCATCTGCATCGGCGTCCTGGTTGTGGAAGCCGGTCAGAAAAGCGGCTCGCTGATTACGGCCCAGGCCGCGCTGGAACAGGGACGGGAGGTTTTCGCCATACCGGGAAACATCAATCATCACACCAGCATGGGCACCAACAGGCTTATCCGGGAGGGCGCCAAGCTTGTGCTCTCCATACAGGATATCCTGGAGGAGATCCCCTGGAGCCTGTCCGCACTGCCCGTGTACCGAAAAAGTTCTGCGCCGGGTACAGAACCCTTGTCCCGGGAAGAAAGTCTCATTCTGCAAACCCTGAGGGCAGAAGATCTTTACCACGATCAGATTGCCGAACGAACAGGGGTTCCGCGACATGTTCTGTTTGCCGCGCTGCTCCAGCTTGAGATCAGGGGCCTTGTACGAAAAGACCTGACAGGCAGGTATGCCATCGTATCCGATCGGTGAATAAACCGCACTCCAGCCAAATAGAATGCAATAGAATATGCATATGACGGATGGCAGGTTTTCATGAAGGTTATATTGATCAGCAGACGGAATCTGACGGCAGTTATCGTCATTGCAGCCGCTCTGTTCTTCATCGCGGTAAACATGCTGTTTGCCAGGGATAACCTGGTCCCGGTATCGGGATCCTACAGGGTGGATATTCCCATTTACTCAGTGGAAACCGATGAGAAAAAATGCGCCATCACCTTTGACTGCGCATGGGGAGCCAGCGATATTCCCAATATCCTGGATACCCTGGACAAATACCATGCCAAGGCGACCTTTTTTATCGTGGGCCTCTGGGCGGAAAAATACCCGGATATGGTTAAACTCATAGCCGACAGGGGGCACGAAATCGCCAATCATGGCTACAGCCACCTGCATATGGCTTCCATCCCGGAAGAAAAGATCGCAGAGGAAATCACCCGTTGCACGGAAACATTGGAGAAAGTGTCGGGGCAAAAGGTCAAGCTTTTCCGGCCGCCGTACGGCGAGTATAACGCCAAAGTGGTCAGCGCTGCCAAAAAACTGGGATACCATACGATTCAATGGGATTGCGATTCCCTGGACTGGAAAAAGGACATGAGCAGAGAGAACATTTTCAACCGTGTGGTTAAGCGGACCGAAAAGGGCTCCATCATCCTGTTCCATAACGATACGCAATATACGCAGGATGTTCTTCCGGAGATCCTGGATGCCCTGACCGAGAGCGGTTTTGAATTTGTCACCGTTTCGGATCTGCTCATCAAGGGACCGTTCAGGATTCGCTATGACGGGCGGCAGGTTCCTGAAACGTGACGGGATTCCTTTGCATAAACGTCCTTAATTGCATGGTATAAAATTTGCCGTATTGAACCAGAATACCCATCAAATAACGTTCACCGCGTCCCAAACGGCGTAAAATCTTGTTTAAGGCGTGGAATATTGGGTGAATATATGATATAGGATTCAAATCAGCCGGTGGATTCTGTATAATAATAACTGATTACAGATTCTAAACGGACGGGTTGTGGAATAGCATTATAGCAGCAGCATGCAAAAAGTACCAAAGACTTTGAGAGGGGTTGGGGTATTAAATGACGCCAAACGCGGCATTGGAGAACAACTGTGTAAGTATCTCAGGTAAAGTGATTTCAAGCCCGGAGTTTAGTCATGAAGTATATGGGGAAGGTTTTTACATAACCTATGTGCAGGTTCCCCGGCTGAGTGAGACCAATGATGAGCTCCCCGTCATTTTTTCAGAGCGTCTGGTTAGTCCGGAACAGGTAAAGGTGGGCTTATACCTCTCTGTTGAAGGTCAATTCAGGTCTTACAACAATTACAGCAATAAAGGCGGACGCAAGCTGATGCTGATGGTGTTTGCCAGAGAAATTTCAATCCATGAAGAGGAGGTGACGCATAAAAACCCGAATCAGATTTACCTCAATGGTTTTGTCTGCAGAAAACCCATTTATCGCACAACGCCATTTGGAAGGGAAATCGCAGACATCCTTCTGGCCGTAAACCGGGCTTACAACAAATCTGATTACATACCCTGTATCGCCTGGGGAAGAAATGCAAGGTATGCCAGCACCCTTGAGGTGGGGGATAATCTCAAGCTTTGGGGCAGAATACAGAGCCGTGTGTATCAGAAGAAGCTGTCCGAAGATCAGGTTGAGGAACGGGTGGCTTATGAGATTTCCGTTTCCAAGATGGAGGTTGTCAAGGAAAACAACAATAAGCGGGAAGAAAAAGAAAAGGGGGATTGATACCCATGATAAAAGTTGTATGCGGTGGCAAGGGGATCGGAAAAACCAAGTATTTGATTGCTGATGCCAACAACATGCTGAATGACTGCTTAGGGGAAATTGTTTTCATCAATCATGATAATTCGCTGATGCACAGTCTCAAGCACCAAATCAGGTATGTAAACACTTCTGATTTTCCTGTCAAAGGTATCAATGAAATATTCGCGATGATTTGCGGAATTATTGCTGAAAATTATGATGTCAAAGCGATTTATATGGACGGACTGGGCAGGCATGTCCAGAATCCTGAGGAAACGGCCCAGTTTTTTGAAAAGATCAAGGAGCTTTCAGAGAAGTACAGCGTTAAATTTGTTTTTAGTATGAGTGGAGATATCAGCGGTATTCCTGATTTTGTTCAAAAGGAGTTCACCTGCTAGTCGATAGATGGGATTTACTTTCAAAGTAAATCCCTTTATAATTGAATTTGCAGGATTTGACCATACGGATTGTATCCATAATAAAAGAGGTTATTTTTATAACTTCTTTTATTATGTTTATGGCTTTGTTGCAGTTTTAGAACAGGCATTTTGGCCGTGGATGCTTCATGGCTTTTTTACTTGTCTCAAAAGACGGGGGAATGATTGTTGAACATCGCGTCGGTTGTGCTTTCGGCTGGGCTGAGAAGCTTTGACAAGTTATATGATTATATCATTCCGGACAACTTGTCGGCCTTGCCGGGTATGCGCGTCCTGGTTCCTTTCGGCGCAAAAAACAGGCTCTGTTCCGCGTGGATTGTCCAGGTGAGACAGGATGAAGCCACAAGAGCGCTCAAGGAGATTCATAGCCTCGTCGACGACTATCCTCTATTAAACCAGGAGATGCTCAAACTGAGCGAATGGATGAAAAACCGTTATCTGTGCACCTGGGGTGAAGCCATCGGTTGCATGGTTCCCGCCGGTGTGAACCTCACAAGACAAAGGATTGTCAAATCATGCATCCAGAGTCCCTCTGAAGAAATGTCGCCCATTATGGCGCGGCTCTGCGAAGCCGGAGATGAAGGCGTCCTGTATCAGGACCTGGAAAGGGAGTTTCCTGATAACCTTGAGGCCATGCTTAAGGAATTGGTTGACAAGGGGCTCGTGGAGATACGGGAGACATTCCGGCAGCGGGTCAGCCAGAAAAAGCAGCGGGCAGTATATCCGGTCATCGATCAGGCCGAGTTCATGGCCCTGTACCACGAAGGGCAGGTTAAAAGCGTTTACCAGGCCAGAGTGATGGACTTTCTCTATGAAGAAGGCATGTGTTTTCTGCAGGACCTGCTGCTCATCCCAGGTGTATCGCATGCCACCATACGCGCTATGCATAAAAAAGGATGGGTGGCCTATGAAGACGTGGATGTGGAGAGGGACCCCTTTGAAATACAGGAAAACGCATCAAACGGCATAGCACCTGTTCCCACTGAAGACCAGCAGCGCGCGCTTGATACCCTGATGCCGCTCCTTGAGGGGCATAGGCTCAATGAGGCTTTGCTCCATGGCGTAACCGGCAGCGGAAAGACAGAGGTATACATCCGGCTCATTGAGGAGGCCATCCGGCTGGGAAAAACGGCCATTGTCCTTGTTCCCGAAATATCCCTGACTCCCCAGATGGTATCAAGATTTACAAGCCGGTTCGGCAAACGCGTGGCCATACAGCACAGCAGGCTTTCCCTGGGAGAGCGTTACGACCAGTGGCAGAAGATCCGCAGGGGTGAAGTAGATGTGGTCATCGGTGTGCGTTCGGCCGTCTTTGCTCCGCTGAACAACCTGGGTATCGTCATTGTGGATGAAGAGCACGAACCAACCTACAAGTCCGAGAACAATCCCAAGTACGATGCGCGCCATGTGGCCCGGGCCAGATGCAATATCAACGGGGCGCTGCTCCTTTTAGGATCGGCAACGCCGTCGGTAGAGACCTATGCCCGTGCCAGGTCCGGCAAGATCGGCCTCATTGAAATGAAAACAAGGGCCAATACCCGGCCGCTGCCCCAGGTACGAATGGTGGACATGCGTGCCGAACTGCAGCAGGGAAATCTGAAAATGATCAGCCGCGTCCTGGAGGAAGAGCTGATACGGGTGAAAAGGAACGGTGAACAGGCGATCCTTTTCCTCAACAGGCGGGGCTATGCCTCATTCCTGCTGTGCCGGGACTGCGGGTTTGTGCTCAGATGTCCCAACTGCAGCGTTTCCATGACCTATCATCGGAATGACAGGCATGTGGTCTGTCATTACTGCGGGTATACCGTTCCGGTACCGCCAAGCTGTCCCAACTGTAGAGGCGTACATCTGAAGCCCATGGGCACAGGCACACAGCGGATTGAGGAGGAGCTTTTAAGTCATGAGGCCGGTTTTCGCGTGCTGAGAATGGATCTGGACACCACGGGAAGCAAGTATGGCTATCAGCGCATCCTTGACGCGTTTCGCACCGGGGAAGCTGATATCCTGATAGGCACCCAGATGGTGGCCAAGGGGCACGATTTTCCCAATGTGACGCTGGTTGGCATACTGGCTGCGGATGCCATGCTGTTCACGGAGGATTACCGGTCAACCGAACGCACCTTCCAACTGGTCACGCAGGCGGCAGGCCGGGCCGGAAGGGGCGAAAAACCCGGTCAGGTTATCCTGCAGGCCTACAACGTGGACAACTACGCCCTTCAGGCTGCAATGGAACAGGATTTCCACGCATTCTACAGCAGAGAGATTCCCATCAGGCAGCAGCTGGGCTACCCGCCCTTTGCCCACATCGGCATGGTCATGGTCTCCAGCACCGACAACAGCCGGGGCTGGGAGCTCATTATCAGGATCCATCAGTTTCTCATGGAGAAGTACGGGCAGACCGACCAGCTGACCATTTCCAGGCCGCTCCGGGCACCAATTTTCGTTCTCCGCAACAGGATGAGATGGCGCATCATCCTGAAGCATCCTTCAACCGGGCATTTGCTGGGTATTCTGAAGGATGTGGCGGCCATGACGGACAGGATGAAGCTGAAGGACGCCCGGGTGAGTGTGGATATCGATCCGGTAAACATGCTATAATCTTATTGTGTGTGAGAATTTTTTGATATCGGAGGATAAGAATGGCTATCAGAAATATCGTTAAGGAAGGCGATGACGTATTAAGGAAACGCAGCAAGGAAGTTAAGGAGATCAATGACAAGATACGCGAGCTCTTTGAGGATATGAAGGAAACCTTGTATGCCTGCGGAAACGGGATTGGCCTTGCGGCTCCCCAGGTGGGTATCCTGAAAAGGATGATCGTCATCGATTTGGGGGACGGTCCCATGGAAATCATCAATCCCGTCATCGTGGAACAGGAAGGGGAGCAGATAGAGATTGAAGGATGCCTGAGTATACCGGGCGTCTATGGCGAAGTGAAGCGTCCGGCGCGCGTCGTTGTGGAATACACCAATTTAAACGGCGAGAAGGTCCGCGTGGAGGGTACCGAACTGCTGGCCCGTTGCCTGAGCCACGAAATCGATCATCTGGACGGGATCCTTTTCACCGATAAGGTTATCCGATACGTTGACGTAGAAGAGGAAAAGTGACATGAAAATCATCTTTATGGGAACACCGGATTTTGCGGTTCCAAGCCTGAAGGCTCTGATTGAAAGCCACTACGATGTCATCTGCGTGGTAACCCAGAAGGACAAGCCGAAGGGCAGGGGCTATAAGGTGGTACCTACCCCTGTCAAGGAATACGCCATGTCCCAGGGGATTATGGTTTTACAGCCCGAAAGGCTTTCCAGGGAACCTGAGACCATAGAGAAAATACGGGAGCTGAACCCGGATCTGATTGTGACCTGCGCTTTCGGTCAGATCCTGCCCGACAGCCTGCTGGCCATACCCAGGTACGGGACCATCAATGTGCATGGATCTTTGCTGCCCAAGTACCGGGGAGCTGCGCCCATCCAATGGGCTGTGATCAACGGCGAAACCAAAACCGGCATTACCACCATGCTGACCGATTCCGGACTGGATACCGGGGATATGCTCCTGAAGGCCGAGATAGATATTCCTGACGACATGACAGCAGGAGAATTGCACGACAGGATGTCGTTACTTGGCGCAGAGACGCTTATCAAAACGCTCAAAAAGCTTGAGGAAGGCACCCTCGTGCCTGTTCCGCAGGATGACAGCCAGGCTACGCTGGCACCGCGGATAACCAGGGACACGGGTCGGATAGACTGGTCGGCCTCCGCACGGAATATTCATAATCTGATACGGGGAACAACTCCCTGGCCGGGTGCATTTGCCTTTCTTGACGGTCAGAAGGTCAGGATATGGCGCTCAGCTGTCGGAGAGGACCGTTCGGATACAGGCGAAAAGCCTGATCCGGGAACCATTATCGGCCTTGACAAGGAAGCCATGACGGTGCAGGCAGGAGAAGGAATCGTCAGGGTATTTGAGATACAGGTTGAATCCAACAAGCGCATGACCCCGTATCAATACAGTCTGGGCCATGAATTGAAGATAGGGATGAAGTTGACGCCATATGAAGCGGAATAGTAAAAGATGCAATATATTCACAGGGGTTGCGGCACTCATTCTGGCGCTCTCATGTCTGATGGTTTCATGCGGCATGAACAGCCAGCCGGCCGCCACAACCCCTCCGGCAGCTTCCGGGGACGCCACGGCTTTGCCCGGAGAACATAATGACGGTATGCCGGATCCGGCAGATCCATCAGAAAAAATGATCCAGGAAATGATGGCGGACATGACCCTTGAGGAAAAAGTCGGCCAGATGTTTTTCCTGGCCTACCGGAAAAACGCAGACGGTGATAAGGTCCAGAAAATGGACGATACCCTTGAGGAAATCCTTTCGACATATCGACCGGGAGGATTTGCCCTTTTTGCAGATAACCTTGACAGCATCGAGCAGACGGTATCCTTCATTGAGGCACTTCAGGCCGGCTCGAAAATCCCCATGTTCATATCGGTTGATGAAGAAGGCGGGATTGTTTCCCGCCTGAATAAGGCACCCAAACTCCATTCAACTGTCATGCCGGAGGCCTACACCATCGGGCTGACAAAAAGACCCGAGTATGCCTATGCGGCCGCCAGGGCAATCGCCTCCGAAATCCTGAGCCTGGGCTTCAACATGGACTTTGCCCCCGTGGCCGATATCTATTCAAATCCCGCCAACAAAGTCATCGGGAAGCGGGCATACGGTACAGAGCCCGAACTGGTATCGGGCATGGTCAGCCAGGCGGTTGCAGGATTTATAGACGGGCAGGTTATTCCTGTTCTGAAGCATTTCCCCGGGCATGGTGATACCCTGGAAGACACCCATACCGGGGCGGCCCTGGTGGAGCACGATCTCGAAAGGCTGACCAGCTTTGAGCTGCTGCCCTTTCAGGAGGGCATTGCGGCAGGCGCAGATGCGGTGATGATAGCGCATATCCTGTTGCCAAACCTGATGGAAGAACCGGTCCCGGCCACCTTGTCGAAGGAGGTGGTGACCGGATTGTTAAGGGAGAAGCTGAAATTCGATGGTGTGGTCATCACCGACGCCATGGAAATGAGCGCAGTCTCTGCCTATTATGACGATGATGAGGCAGCGGTTATGGCTGTTTTGGCCGGTGTTGACATGATCCTGATGCCCCAGTCCACAGAAAAGGCCTACCGTGCCATTCTGGCCGCAGTAAAGGATGGTCAGATTTCCGAGGAAAGAATTGATGAATCCGTATACAGGATTCTTCGGATGAAAGCCAAATACGGTATACTGGACAACAATCTGGTACGCCCTGATCCGGAAAAGATCCTGGGCAGCCCGGAACACCAGGCCCTGGCCGATGCGATCCGGGAAGCTGCCGAACAGCAGGACTGACATCCCGGTAAGAAACTGTTTTCTTACGGTTTGTGATATCTGAAAGGTTGAATGCTTGATGAAAATGCTGCTTCATATCTGCTGCGCGCCCTGTGCGGTGGCCATCGTGGAAAAATTCCTGTCGGAACGTGACATGGAATTGACCGGCCTTTATTTCAATCCCAACATCCATCCCAGGGAAGAGTTTGATAAGCGGAAAGCGTCGGTCATCGCCATGGCAGAGGATTACGGTGTACCGGTTGCCTTAAATGAACTGAACCAACTGGATCATTGGCAAAACAGCCTTACGGCGGAAAAGCCCGGGCGCTGTGCCTACTGCTATGCGGTCAGGCTTGAGGAAGCGGCCCGGTATGCCCGTGAAACTGAGCATGATGTCTTTACAACAAGTCTTCTTATCAGCCCGTACCAGGATCATGATCTGATTGTGCGCACAGCCAAAAAGGCGGCAGCACGTCATGGCGTCAGGTTCTATTACGAGGATTTCAGGCCTTTGTACCGGGCTGGTCGTGAACGGGCCAGGGGAAAGCACTGGTACATGCAAAAATATTGCGGCTGCATTTATTCCTATACTGAATCCGATCACCCCAAAAAGCCGATATATTTTACAGAAAACAATCTGTAACAATCCTGTATAGGGATTGACTTATTTCGACGGCATCATGCGTGGTAAACTATACCTGTACGAAAGAAAAGCTTCGAGGGGTGCGAAGAATGAAGAAAATCCTGTCATCGTGTCTTTTTGCCGCTCTCGTCATCCTGTTTGCGGCCGCATTCATCCTCAATGCCCAGGCGGCCGGGATGGAGAAAAACATTTCGGGATCGGTCACAAAACTGGCCTATCAGCAGTCCGGCAATACGGAAGAAATCAGGATTTACACGTCTCATGCCAATATCCTCAGGCAATTTGTCCTGGAGCCAAATTCAGACTGTAAAAACTACAGGATCGGGATAGAAATAACCGATGCCGTAATTCAGCAAAACGGTGCCTTTGACATTAACCAGGGCTCCGTTTATCAGATCCGTTATGCCAACAAGCAAAATCCGCAGGCTGCAAGCATTGTGATTGAAACCACAAAAAAGCCTGATTATACGATTAAGCCTTCCGGCGACGGCAAGTATCTTTCCGTCATCCTCAACGGCAGTGTTTCCGGACAGCCTGCCCAGAGCCCTGCGCCTGGTGCGACATCCGGCAAGCCGGCTTCAACCTCTTCACCCGCAACGACGGTTCCTGCTTCAAACAGCCAGGGAACCGGCACGTTGGGTCCGGTTTCGGTGACCGTGCAGGGGAATACCTGCCTGGTAAGGTTTGAGGGGATCAACCTCAACACAGCCTTTGGCAACACGGGCAAGAAACCTGCCATTGAACTGCGGGAGAAGGAAAAGATCCTGCAGGTCACGCTGCCGGGTCAGGACAGCCGGTTCTCCGAGGGGTTCATTCCCGGCAACAGTGTGGTTTACGGCGTCCTGGTAAGCTACAACAAGGAACTGAACAGCACCATCATCCGCATCGTGTTTGATGATGCCGTCACCTATACCCATGAGATATCCGGAAGCAGCTCCGTGCTGAAAATAAACCGCGGAAGTTCGGGCAATACGGGCAGCACCGGAAACACAGGGGTAACGAGTCCGACAACCACGCCTGCGCCTGCTGCCACAAATCCGCCTCAAACCGGCAATGATACCAGCCGGAGCGACAGCAGCAGAGCTTTGGTAAACGCCAGTTTCTCCGGCAATTCAGTCACCATTACGGCGGCAAGCACCAGCGGATACAGAATCTATACGGCCGGTGATCCGTCGCGGATAGTCATTGAGGTGCCGGGCACCGTTTCGCCCGGAGAAAAGACCATGGGTTCCGGCGCTCTCTACCAGAAGGCAGTTTTGTCCCAAATGAATGCTTCAACAGCCAGGATCGAGCTTTATGCCTGGGAGCTGCCCCAGTGGACGGTGGACGAAAGCGCCACGGGCCTTAAAGTAAACCTGAACCGCAGCGGCGCGGCCAATATCCAGGCTGGGGATGGCGATGATGTAGCCCTGAAGCTCATCGGTACCAATATTGTTGGAAAGTACAGGAAATATGCCGACAAAATCATAGCTGAAAATGATGTAAAAAATAACGCGTATGCCTTCATGTTCCCTGCGGATCTCATCGATCTGGGACAGGGCAGCGTCAATATCAATAACGCGCTGATCAGCACGGTGACCACGCTGACAACGCCGTCCAGTTCCTTCCTCAAGATTGAAAAGAAGGATGCCACCAAGGAGTTCAGCATCGTTGAAGGCTCATCTTCAAACGAACTCCTGATAGTGGCCAAATCCGGTTCGGAGACGCCCTCCAAGGTACCGGCCAGCAACAATACGGGAATTGTGGGCAACATCAATATCAGAAATCCGCAGAGTTCTGCCAGGGGCAAGCTGGTGGTCCTGGACGCCGGGCACGGCGGAAGCGATCCGGGTGCGGAATTCAGCGGCTACCTGGAAAAAGACTTCAACCTGGACATCACGCTGAAGCTGGAGGCCATCCTGAAACAGAAAGGGATCAATGTAAAAATGACCCGGAGTACCGATGTGTTTGTCGGACTCGAAGAACGGGCCGAAATGGCCAACAGCTGGGGAGCCGACCTGTTCGTCAGCATCCACAACAATTCCATGCACGAAGGCATGAAGGGATCCATGACCTTCTACTATCCCACAAGCTATAAGGGAAAGACATACGCCAGGATGATCCTTGACAACATGTACGACAAACTGAACATGGGTGCCATGGGAAGCAGCGGTCTCAGGAGCGCAAACTATGTGGTACTCAGGCAAACCAAGATGCCTGCGGTCCTGGTGGAGGTTGCGTGCATGTCCCATCCCGATGATCTGAACCTGCTGAAAAGCGAAGCCTTCAGGCAGAAAACTGCCGAAGTCCTGGCAGACAGCATCATTCAGATACTGAATCAAATGTAAAATGTAAATCAGGTAAACGTCCTGTACAGGATGATGCCCTGAAAGCGGATCATGTAATCAATAAAGCCACACGGCAGGTATGATTCCATAAAAAAGAATGGGTTTCCTTGCGGCTGAAGCCGTGCGGAAACCTTTTTGCTGTAAAAGACATCCATCGATTATGCTGGATAACCCGACATACATATGATAACATTAATGAATAGAAATTTTGATGGGGATGGAATGTGTATGGAAAGCAGCAGATATGACGGACGAAGAAACGATGAAATGAGAAAGGTCACAATAACGCGCGATTATACGAAGTATGCGGAAGGCTCGGTATTGATTGAACTTGGGGAGACCAAGGTCATCTGTACCGCTTCAGTTGATGATAAAGTACCGCCTTTCAAGAAGGGAACCGGAGAAGGCTGGGTGACAGCCGAATACGATATGCTGCCGCGTTCCACGGCTACCAGGAACAACAGGGACAGGAACAACCTCAAGATCAACGGCCGGTCCAATGAGATTCAAAGGCTGATCGGAAGGGCCCTGCGTTCGGTTGTTGATTTCAAGACGCTGGGCGAAAGAACCATTATCATCGATTGTGATGTAATTCAGGCCGACGGCGGCACGAGATCCGCTGCCATCACCGGCGGATTCGTGGCGCTCATGGATGCCTGCAGCTATCTGGTCAATGCCAATATCATTCCGGAGATACCCATCCGGGACTTCGTGGCGGCCATCAGCGTGGGCTATGTGGATGACCGGGAACTTCTGGATCTCTGCTATTACGAGGATTCACGCGCAATCGTGGACATGAATGTGGTGATGACATCCACGGGCAAGCTCATCGAAGTGCAGGCGACAGGGGAGGAAGCTCCCTTTGACAGAAAGGTCCTGGATCATATGCTGGACCTGGCAGAAAAGGGGATCAACGAGCTGGTCGCCATACAAAAGCAGGTACTATTGTCCAGGTGATTGGAGGATAAGGTTGAAAACACTGATTGTTGCAACGAAAAACAAGGGTAAGCTGCGGGAGATCAGGGAGCTCCTGGAAGGAACGGCATACGAGATCCTGTCCATGGCTGAGGCGGGATTTGATCAGGATATTGTGGAGGATGGCGAAACCTTTGAAGAGAATGCCCTCATTAAGGCGAGAGCCATCCACAGAATTACCGGCGGCATTGTTCTGGCGGACGACAGCGGATTGGAGGTTGATTTCCTCAACCAGGCTCCGGGAATCTATACCGCCCGTTTCCTGGGGGAACATGCCCAGGATGTCGATCGCTGCCGCGGGTTGCTGAGCCTTTTGGATGGCGTATCCGATCCCTACCGGAAGGCACGGTTTGTCTGCTCAGCCGCCATTGTCTCCGGGGAAGGCGAGATGACCGTCAGGGGTGCCCTGGAAGGGGAAATAGCCCTGCAGGCTGCCGGAACCAACGGTTTCGGTTATGATCCGATCTTCTGGGTGCCTGAGTACGGAAAAACTCTGGCTCAACTGGATTCTGAAACCAAGAACCGGATCAGCCACAGGGGTAAGGCCTTCCGAAAAGTTGCGGAGTATTTGAAGCAAATGCTCTGAGCGTTGAAGTTACGCAAGAAAAAATGTTCATGAAGGTTGGCGCGTACAGATGAAGCTGTTCATCGTCATCAGTGATTCTCATGGAAATATGGGAAGCCTGAAACGAATCATCAGCCAGTATCCCCATATCCCGTCCATTATTCACCTGGGCGACTATTACAGGGATGCAGTGGCGCTGAAACAATTGTATCCGGACAAGGAATACTATATGGTGCCGGGAAATTGCGATTACCTGGTCTCGAATGCATCCGCAGAGCTGATCCTGGAGGTTGAAGGCCTACGGGTTCTTTTAACCCACGGCAACAGGTACAGTGTCAAGAGCGGGCTGCAGAGACTGCGGGCAAAAGCGTTGCAGGACAGGCTGGATGTTGTATTGTTCGGGCATACCCACATCCCGGTGATTGACAAAACGGGCGGATGCCTGCTGGTTAATCCCGGCAGCGCGGGTTATCCCCGAATCGCCGGTCCTTCAACATACGCCCTTCTTGAAATCGGAAACGGTATGGCAGAAGCGCGCATTATGGAGGTACCATGATATACTTTGACAACAGTGCAACAACAAAACCCTATAAAGAAGTCGTAGACCTGGTTGCCAAAATCTCCTACGAGGAATTTGGCAATCCCGCTTCATTGCATTCTTTCGGTATGCGGGCAGAAAGAATACTGGAGCAATCGCGAAAACAGCTGGCCGAAACGCTGAAGGCCGATCCTGAAGAAATTATCTTCACTTCAGGAGGAACCGAGTCCATCAATATGGCTATCAAAGGCACCGCCGAGGCGATGAAGCGATCCGGGAAGCATATCCTCTCTACACCCATCGAGCATCCAGCAGCCCTCGAATCCCTGAAGGTGCTGGAAGAGATGGGCTTTACAGTGGAAATGCTGAACGTGGACGACAAGGGACGCATCGATCCTGAGGAGCTGAAAAGGAAGATCCGCAAGGATACCATCCTGGTCAACATCATGATGGTGAACAATGAAACCGGCGTGATACAGCCCGTTGCTGAAGCCGCACAAATCATTAAATCGGTCAACCCCAAAACGGTCTTCCATGTGGATGCTGTTCAGGCCTACGGGAAGCTTCCCATCGATACCAGGAAACTGAAGGCGGATATCATCTCCTTCAGCGCCCATAAAATTCATGGTCCGCGGGGGGTGGGCATGATGTACCTGAGGCATGGCACAAAGATACGCCCCATCCTGACGGGCGGCGGCCAGGAAAAGCAGTATCGTTCCGGAACCGTCAATGTGCCGGGCATAGCCGGCTTTGCCTGCGCGGCTGTGAGGAAGACCAGTCAGATGGAAGAGGATAACCGGACCATCAGACAGGTCAGGGAAAGGCTTATCGCCGAACTGAAAAGCAGGATGCCCGACCAGATCCGGATAAATTCGCCCGAGGACGGCCTGCCGGGAATCCTGAGCATATCCTTCCGGTCGGTTAAGTCCGAGGTGATACTCCATGCCCTGGAACAGCATGAGATCTATGTTTCCAGCGGTTCAGCCTGCAGTTCGAAGAAAAACAGCATCAGCCATGTGATCAAGGCTTTAAACATCCCTGCGCCCTGGTCAGACGGCACCATACGCTTCAGCTTCTGCGGGGAGAACAATGAAGAGGAAGCCACAGCCTGCGCACAGGCCCTGCAGGAGATCCTGAACACGTACGCGTTGTCAAAATAAATAAAGGATAACCAAAGCAAAGAAGGTATGCAGATGATGGAGAAAGTGATTCTGGTACGGTATGAAGAGATTTTTCTGAAAAGATCCAACAGGAACGTGTTTGAAAACAGGCTCATCAGGAATATCAGGCAGCGCCTGGAGAGTCTGGGAAATATCCGGGTCACCTGTTCCCAGAGCCGGATTTACATCGAAATTCCCGATGAGGATTTTGACCTGGTGGAAGCAGTAGAGCGACTGAAAAAGGTGTTTGGCATCGCTTCCCTAAGCATCGTTCACAAGGTTCCCACCGATTATGAAATCATCAAGACCTCGGCGGTGAGCATTGTGGCTGATCTCCTGTCCAGGTACCATTACAGGACGTTCAAGGTGGAATCCAAGCGGGCCGACAAATCATTCCCTCTAAATTCCCCGCAGCTTTCCGCCGATTTGGGCGCCCATATTCTCAGGAATTTCCCGCGCCTGAAGGTGGATGTGAGGAATCCGGATTTCGTGTTCTATATCGAGGTGCGTGAATCAACCTATCTCTATTCCGAGATCATCCCCGCAGCCAAGGGATTGCCCACAGGAACAGGAGGCCGGGCAACCCTGCTCCTTTCCGGGGGCATCGACAGTCCGGTTGCCGGATGGATGATCGCCAAGCGGGGCGTGGAAGTGGATGCGGTATATTTCCACAGCCCGCCATACACCAGTGAACGGGCCCGTGAAAAGGTCGTACGGCTTTCGGAAATCCTGTCTGAATGGACCATGGGCATGCGGCTTTATGTGGCTCCCTTCACGGAGATCCAGATGGCCATCCATCAGAAATGTCCTCAGGAATACCTGACCATCATCATGCGGCGTTACATGATGAAGATTGCCGAACGGATTGCCCGCAACAATGGATCTCTTGCGCTTATAACCGGTGAAGCCATCGGCCAGGTGGCCAGCCAGACCATGGAAAGCCTGCTGGTGACCAATTCGGCAGTCAGCCTACCGGTTTACCGGCCGCTCATTGGTATGGACAAGAACGAGGTGGTCAGCATCGCCAGGCATATCGGCACCTATGATACTTCCATCCTGCCCTACGAAGACTGCTGCACCATTTTTGTGGCCAGGCATCCGGCAACGCGCCCCTCGCTTGAAAAAACCCTGGATTATGAATCGGTACTGGATGAGGAGCAGCTGATTGCCAAAGCGCTGGAACAGATGGAGACCATCATCGTGTAACCCGGCGTTCGCCCGCAGAATGTTAGGTCATCTCCCAAGGTGGTATATATGATAGAGCAGCCCGACTTACCGCATACGGAACGGTTGCGCCGGAAATGAAAATTGGGGAGATGAAGTGTTTGAACCAATTACAGCCTACATACGAAACCGCAATAAAATGCCCGGCATGTGATAAAGAGTTTGAAATTACCAAGGTGAGAAGCCGTGCCGTAAAGCTTGTGAGGCAGGATACCGACTTTTGCCCATATTATGAGGGAATCAACCCGCTCTATTACGAGGCGGTCGTGTGTTCGCACTGCGGCTACGCTGCCCATATCACGTCCATTAATGCGCTGAACCGCATCGAAAAGCGAAGAATACAGGACCACATCACCAAAAAATGGACGCCGAGGAGCTTCAGCGGGCAACGGACATGGGATAAAGCCCTGGAAGCCTTCAAGCTTGTGCTTCTGAACCTGAATGTGCGGGAGGCTGTTCATTCTGAGATCGCAAAAATCTGCATGCGCATCGCGTGGCTCTATCGATATGCCGGGGATAATGAACTTGAACAATGCTACCTGAACCATGCCCTGAACAGTTATATCCGGGCTTACGAAGAAGAAGATCTTGTCCAGTCCAAAGTGGATCCCTTCACCATGCTGTTCATCATCGGGGAGCTCTGTTGCAGAACCGGAAAGACTGACGACAGTCTCCATTGGTTCAGCAGGCTGATTAAGGAAAATTCCGATCCCAGGAACAAGGGGAAGATACCCGGAAGGCTGATAGAAACCACCAGGGACAGGGTTCACGAGCTCAGGCATAATGCGGATAAAGAAGTGGGAGGGTAAGCACAGGATGCTGAAGATTGGCAAGCTTTCCAACCAACAGCTTGAGCGAATACTGACCCGCTTTTCCGGAAAGCTGAGAAACGAGGTGCTGACCAGGCCCTGCATCGGGGAAGACTGTGCTGCTCTGGATTTCGGCGGGCAGCTTTGCGTTGTGACAACCGATCCCATAACCGGCGCGGAAAGCGATATCGGAACCCTTGCTGTACATATTGCCTGCAACGATTTGGCTTCCAGCGGGGCAGAACCCGTTGGGCTCATGGTTACCCTGCTGGTTCCGCCCGGAGCCGGGTTAAATCAAATTGAAGAGGTCATGAGCCAAATCAAAAAGGAAGCCGATCTGGTCAATGCCGATATCATCGGGGGACATACCGAGGTGACCGATGCGGTGACCCGTATGGTGGTCAGCATCACAGCCCTCGGAAAGGCGAGGGAGAACCGCGTTGTGACAACCTCGGGCGCCCAACCGGGCGACGATATCGTTATGACCAAGTATGCGGCAACGGAAGGCACGGCCATTCTGGCCAACCTGCTCGGTGATTTCCTGGAACCCAGAATCGGCAGGGAGACTGTAGCCAGGGCGCAGCAGCTGATCGGTTCCATCAGCGTTCTGAAGGAAGGGCTTATTGCGGCCGACTATGGGGCCACAAGCATGCATGATATCACCGAAGGCGGCGTCCTGGGCGCCGTATGGGAGCTGTGCCATGCATCTTGCTGCGGCGCTATTATCTATAAAGAGAATATCCCTTTATTGGATGAAACAAGGAAGATCTGCGCATGCCTTGGCCTTGACCCGTTGAGGCTTATCTCCAGCGGAAGCATGCTGATCACCTGCAGGGACGGTAACGGCCTTGTGGAAGAGCTTCAGGAAGCGGGTATCCGTTCCTGCATCATCGGAAATATTACCCGCGATAAACAGTGCATGCTTGCCGATGGGGGAAATATGGTAAAGATCGATCCACCTGAGTCCGATGAATTATACAAAGCCAGAAAGCTGTTCCTGGAGGGTGAATGATGGGGATTGATCAGGCGGCCGGATTCCAGGTGTTTGTGGGGATATGCCTTTTCGTATTGGGACTTTGCATCGGTTCCTTCCTGAATGTCTGCATATACCGCATCCCCCTGAAGCAATCGGTCATTTCCCCGCCTTCCCATTGCCCAAACTGCAACACACGGCTGACTGCGGCGGATATGATCCCTGTCGTGAGCTATATCCTGTTGCGCGGCCGCTGCCGTTACTGCAAAGCTGGCATCCCGGTGCGCTATCCGCTGGTGGAACTGCTGACCGGTATGGTCTATCTTATCCTATATATAAGATACGGTTTTTCGGTGGAAACACTGGCCCTTCTCTATCTTTTCTCCATTCTTCTGGCAGTGCTGTTCATCGATCTTGACCACATGATCATTCCCAACGGCCTTGTCCTTTTAGGAATGGCCGGAGGAGCACTGACGACGGTCTACAACCTTTTCGTTCCCTTCTCGCTTTACCAGCCTTCAAAATGGTATACCCCGCTGATTGGAATGGTTTCGGCATCGGGCATCCTGTTTGCCGTCGCCCTGATCGGCCTTTTGATCTATGGAAATGACGGTGCTATGGGAATGGGGGATGTGAAGCTGTTTATTCCCATCGGCATGTTCCTGGGGTGGAAGCTGGCCCTTTTGTCCCTCTTTTTAGCTGTCATGCTTGGGGGTATAACCAGCATCTTTCTTCTTATTTCCCGAATTGTCAAAAGAAAATCGGCCATTCCGTTTGGTCCTTTTATTGTTGCAGGTACCTTTATTGCGACTTTGTTCGGAAATTCGATAATTTCTTGGTATTTTGCCCAAATCTGAAGCCCCAATTTCACAAAATTATAGTAAAATACTTATATACCCGTTTTTTCAGACTGGTATTCAGAGTCTATTTATGTATAATAGATATGTATAATCATTTTTTACCTGTTACATTTGCAAAAATATATAAAAGGGGATTTGGATTATGCCTGGAAAATCCGGTAAGAATTCTGCTGTCAGACAATTTCTGGAGAAAAACAAGTCATTGGCTTTCCTGCTTCCCTTACTCGTCATCCTGATTGTCGTCCTGATCATCGTCTACTCCGGGAACAGCGATATGCCGGCATCATCCGACGTAACCGTATCGCCTTCACCAGGTACTCCTGTAAACCTCAATGACAAAACGCGCGCTGATATTCTGCCCCAGACCGAAAGACCATCCGAGGAACTGAACTGGGAAGAAATCAGGCAGGATCCTTTTGCAGCGCCCATGAAGCTTACTGGTATCCTGCGCTATCCGGATGATCGGACAAAAGCCATCATTGAGTATTCCGGCGCCGGTTTTATCGTCAGAAAGAATGATTACATCGGAAAATCCCCCTGGAAAGTCACTGAAATTTATGAAACCAGCGTCATGCTGGAAGCTGACGGAAAAAGCCAGCTTCTTGAACTGGAGCCGGGTTCCGCCGGAAGATCTGCCAATGCCGAGTACATAAACCCGGATCCCGGAACCATGACCATACGCCTTGCAGAAACAGATATCCGGGATGTCATTTCGGCGCTTGTCCTGGATTTGGGATATAATGTGGTTTACCTGAACAACACAGTTATTGTCGAGCGCTTCGACGGGACGAACCTCCCTCCGCTTGAAGCATTGGCTCTTCTGCTGAAATCGGAAGGGCTGGATTACATACAGGACGGCAATACCATGATTGTCGGTTCATCTGATACATTGAATACCGTCTTTTTCGACAGCATGGTGCTGACCCGTTTCTCTTTGAACTATGTGGATGCCCGTACCATTTCCTCACAGATAGAAAACCTGAAACTGCCGGTAACCAAGATTACGTTGGATACCAACCCCAACGCCATATGGGTCCAGGGTCTTCCGAGGGAACTGGGTAAAGTCCGCGAGCTGATTGCCATGCTGGACAAGCCTGAGAACGTATCCTCTGCCGTCAGCGTTTCAAAGGTCACAGCCATCAACCTGACCTATATCACTGCCCGTCAGATGAATGATATTCTCAGGGGAGTCGGTCTGCAAACCGGTCTTTACCTTGAATCCAATCCCAAGCTCCTGTACGTTTACGCCGATGAGAACCAGCTGGCTCAGATCATGGAGCTGAAGAGCAAACTGGATATTCCCGAAAACCAGACCGGCACCGACTTCATCGTATCCATGAAAAAGCTGACCTATATCAAGGCCAAGGAAGTCGTGCCCATTGTCTACGAACTGGGACTCGGCGTGGATGTGATCACCTTTGACAGGACCGCCAGGGCCGTCTGGCTCAAGGGGGATGAGGCAGCCGTCAACCGGGTGTCTTCCATTATCGATATGATCGATATCCAGCAGAACATTGACAATAACCGCTTCTTCATCAAGAAGCTCAAGAATATATCAGCCCTTGAAGCGGATTACAGACTGAAGTTGTTGGGAATCCCCGAAATCAAGACATATACCTTCAGTTATCCTCAGTTCTCAAAGTGCATCCTGGTGGTCTGCCCCGAGGATTACAAGATCTTTGTCATGGATCATCTGAACCAGTTTGATGTAGTGGCGGACAAAATCAAGGATTAAGTCTATATAATGGTGTAAAAAGGAGTTGAGCCAAAGCTCATACCTCGGTAAAATATAGTTGCTAAACAAATACCAAACCGAGGAGGATG
>NZ_FQZP01000047.1 GCF_900142095.1 Thermoclostridium caenicola
CCTTAGCATATATCTCCCCTCTGTTGTTTGTTGTTGTTCTTTTCATACAGAGGGATATATTCTACAGGGGTGGGTCATTTTCTTTTCGGCGTTCCCGGGTCAATTATATCCCGGCGGTGACACGTATTTGAGTTAAGAATTTCCAGTACAATGTCTAATGAGTTTTCTGTAATAGGCTGAAATATCACCATCAAGCATCATCCTTTGATAAAATTGAAATCTTTATTCATGAAGAAAATGTGACTTTCACTTTACTATATTCTTGGTATCGGTATCTGCGATCCTTTTCCTTTCAATGTTAAATCAATGAGCTTTTCTTTCTAACTCCAGGATTTCAGTAAGATTTTGTATGTGTGGCAGCCGGGGAATAATGCTTTTATAGAAAAAGGCCGTGTAAGGATACAATACCACGAATCGGCTTATATGCAAAAGAATCAATTATCACGTTTAGTCAGTTCCTTTTAATGATTTTATTCGTCAGTGGTAGAGGCCACCTATTACAGGTTTGCTTGCTCTATGGATGAGATAGGGGATTATCCCTCAACATCCCTCCTGACGGCAAATAATTACCGTTGTACATATTGAAAAATTTCAATACTTATATCGATCAGCTGATATATCAGCTTGAAAACGGGATTATATTATGCTAATATATGGAAGCATACCTTGAATAGTTTCCCTGATGGAGGAATCTAAGTGAGCCAGAATAGTGCGATCATTACTGTTAACTTGCATAAGAGAGGCATTTCGCGCGATCTGGAAGTTCCGTTGGACATCTCTGCAAATGAATTATGTTCGGCTTTAAACCATATATTCTTTCCGGAGCAACCCAATGACATGAACCAATTCTACCTGAAAGCAGAGCGGCCAATCGCTCTGTTGAGAGGCGATCGCACGCTGCGTGAATATGGCATACGCGATGGAAGCGTGATAAATATCACGAGGTAATATTATGGTTGATCAGCGTTACATATTGACTATCCATAACAATGACATATTTAAGGAAGTCGATGTCTCTAGCGATACGCCGTGCATCCGTATCGGCACATTGCAGGATTGCGATGTGCGGCTGAAACGGGAACTGTTCGAAATTCCCGTATGCATCATGCTGTATCTCGATGGCGATGAATGGCGCGTTTCATGTAATGAGATGATGTATATCAGTTCAAGGACAGTAAAGGATTGTAGCGAAACGGCCATCCGGCATGGCGACATATTGAACGTTCACAATAAAGATACTAAAGCAGTGCTTTTCACGCTGACCTTTGCTTACGATTTTGCCGTTGGGGCCGTGAATTTCGATACGATTTTAGACATTCGCAATATCAACAGCCTGGTAATCGGAAATGCTCCGAACGCGCAGATTCACCTGGGCAGCAGATTCGTGGGGACAGAGTATATCACGCTTACCCGGGGACAGGATGGGAAGCTCATTGTTGATGCCAGCCATGCTCCGAACAGCGCTACCCTTAATGGAATGCGCATCTTTGATCAAACGGTTGTTGAGGAATATGATTTTATCGGTCTGGCCGATTACAGTTTCTACTATAAGAATCAAGTGCTGTATACCGCTATGCGTGATGACCTGCGCATTAGCGGCGTTTCAGCCCAGCCTTTGCGCGACGAGACTCCGGCTTTCAATTATCCGAAACTTAACCGGAGTCCCCGAATGCTGTATGCGTTCAATAATGACCCCATTGAAATATTGAATCCGCCAAAGAAACCGGACAAACCTCGTGACAATCTGGTATTGCAACTGACTCCCGCGTTGGCCATGATTGCGGTTACAGTTCTGACAAGAAGCGGGATCATTGAAGGATTGGGTTCGGGCAACCCGGCGTTAATGATTTTCAGCCTTTCAACTGCGGCAGTAGGTATTCTTACGTCGATCCTCAGCATTGTCTATAGCCGCAAACGATACAAAAAAGAAGTCGCTCAATGGAAGGCTGATTACACCGCATATATAGCGAATAAACGTCGCGAAATCGAGATGGAGCGGCAAGCCGAACTTGCTGCGCTTGTCGATATCTACCCATCGGCTGAACAGTTGAGAGATTTCGTCAAATCATTTTCCGGCAGGCTGTTTGAACGCTCACCGAAGGATGCCGACTTCCTGCATGTCCGCATCGGTCTTGGGGATGTTCCTGCCATGCGCAAGGTGACGTATAGCCAGGAAGAACACATCAAGGTTGAGAACGAGCTGATGCCAATTCCCGAGCAACTCAGCAAAGAATATGCCTTTCTGAAGAATGCTCCTGTATTGCTGCATCTGCGAGAGTCCGGGACAGTCGGCGTGGTAGGTTCTGCCGCTGACCAGTATGAATTTTTTAAAGCCATCCTGCTGGATTTGTGTGTTGAACACAGCTATGAGGAAGTTCAGGTTGTCGTCCTCATTCCGCGTGACGAGCGGTCGAAATATGAATGGATAAAATGGCTGCCCCATATCAAGGAATCAGGCGGCGGATTCAGGGGAATTGTCTGCGATGAAGAGAGCCGCGATAATGTTTTTGAATATCTTTATGCGTTGATGACCGAACGGGAAGCCCAACTGGCCGGCGAAAGCCAGTCAACTCCTGTTCCCTATTATGTCGTATTCGTGCTTGAAGAATATGGGATAAAAACCCACCCGTTGTACAAATATGCCGGGCATTGCTCGCAACTGGGCTTTAGTTTTATCTACTTCAAGGAGTACATGGAAAATCTTCCGAAGGAATGTTCCGAAATCGTTGAGCTGACGCCCAATGGAGGCACGCTCAGGATGACGCAGGACAAGGCTTTCTCCTGCCCGTTTGTGCGGGAGCAGGTCAGGGATGAAAGCATTAAGTTTGTGGCCGAACGCCTGGCGCCTGTTTTCTGTGAGAAGATAGCCTTATCTTCGAGGCTTACATCACATATTACATTGTTTGAACTGCTTAACATCCTGTCCCCCGAAGATCTGAACCTCATGGATCGCTGGAGCAAATCGAATGTGCAAAAGTCACTTGCCGTTCCTCTTGGCGTTGATGTCAAAGGAAGCAAGGTCTTTCTTGATCTCCATGAAAAGGCCCACGGCCCGCACGGACTGGTGGCGGGAACCACCGGCTCGGGCAAGAGCGAGATCATGCAGTCCTATATCCTTTCTGCAGCGGCGCATTTTCACCCTTATGAAGTGGCGTTCTTCATCATCGATTTCAAGGGTGGAGGGATGGCAAACCAGTTTGAGAATCTGCCGCATCTTATCGGCAAGATCACGGATATTGACAGCCATGAAATCAACCGGTCCCTGCTGTCTATCCGGGCTGAACTGGAAAAACGCAAGAGGCTGTTTGCCGAGTATGAGGTGAATCACATAGACCAATACATCGGCAAGTTCCGCGCCGGTATAGCCAAAACAGCGCTTCCACATTTGATCCTCATTGTAGACGAATTTGCCGAGTTAAAGGCGGAACAGCCTGAATTTATGAAAGAACTGATCAGTACGGCGCGGGTCGGCCGAAGCCTTGGGATTCATTTGATTTTGGCTACGCAAAAACCGGCGGGACAGGTGAACGAACAGATATGGAGCAACTCGCGCTTTAAGCTCTGCCTTAAAGTCGCCACCAGAGAGGACAGCAACGAAGTCCTGAGATCGCCGCTTGCCGCCGAGATCCGCGAGCCCGGCCGCGCATACTTGCAGGTGGGAAACAATGAGATATTTACGCTTTTCCAGTCTGCATATAGCGGTGCTTCGGCTATAAGTGACAAACACGGCAACATACGCGAGTTTACAATTTCCGAGGTGTCGTTTACGGGAAAACGCACTGTCGTATATGAGCAAAAAGCCAGGCGTTCGAGCGACGGGACCAAGCTGACGCAGCTTAAGGCAATGGTTGAGTACATAAAACGTTATTGTGAAGAAGCGGGTATTGCAAGGCTTCCGAGCATTTGTCCGCCTCCCCTGCCCGAGATCCTGGATTATGAATGCGGGGATGATAGCTTGTCCGGCAGCACCGTTATCCGTATCGGCATTTATGATGATCCATGCAATCAGGTACAGCCCGAGGTCAGGATCGATCTGTCGGAAGGCAACATCATGATCATCGGCTCGGCACAGACCGGAAAGACCATGCTGCTGCAGACCATCATTCGCGCAGTGGCGGAGCAGTGCTCACCAACGCAAATCAACATCTATATCCTGGATTTTGCCTCCAAGGTATTAAAAATCTATGAAAACCTCAATCACGTAGGAGGCGTTCTTACCGATGCTGACGATGAGAAGCTCAAGAACTTCTTCAAGATGATCAAACAGCAGATCGTTGAGCGTAAAGAGCAGTTCTCCGCCATGGGGATCAGTTCATACGAGGCGTACCTTGAGACGGCGCATGAGACAAAATTGCCGAGGATTGTCATCATGATCGACAATCTGCAGGCCTTCAGGGAAGTTTTCCAGGAATATGAGGATGAGTTGCTGAATATCTGCCGGGAAGGACTGGCTCTGGGCATAACGGTAATCGCTACGGCAAAACAGACTACAGGTCTGAGCTACAAATATATGGCCAATTTTGCTACCCGGCTGGCATTCAATTGCACTGAAAGAAGTGAGTATAACAATATTTTTGACAGATGCAACATTCGCCCCAAAAATCTGCAAGGGCGTGGACTGGTATCCATTGACAAGGTTGTTTATGAATATCAGGCTTATTTGCCCTTTGACGGCATTGTTGAAAAAACGGAATCAGAAACCAGGCGCACCGAGAGCAAACGCATTGAACAGGCAAAAGCGTTTGTTGCGCAAATCAATAGGAAGTTTGGCGCCATACGGGCTCGTGCCGTTCCTTCGATTCCTTCGGTGCTTACCGATGAATATTGGAAGCTTAACAATTTCAAATTTGACGATTATGTTGTTCCGATCGGATTGACATACAACGAAATAGAGCCGGTTACCATAGATCTGGCCCGAATCGGATCGGTCGGGATTTACGGTAGGGAGAAGTTTGGCAAGAGCAACCTGGTGCGAATCATTATGAATTATTTGCAGCGACGTGTCTTTGACCTGCCCTGTGAAGCATATCTTATTGATGGTTACGACAGGCAGCTTTCAGAGTTTGAAACATACGGCTTTGTGCAGCAGATAACCATCGATTGCGCTGATTTTGAAACCATCGTTCAAAGATTCAGCGATGCCGCGAAGGAACGGATGGACATTTTGCGCATGGGAGGCAGCCTTGACCATGTGCCGCTACTGCTGTGCATCGTCCAAAACTCCCAGATATTTGCGGCAAATGTCGTCCCGAAGCCGGTGAGCGATCAGTTCAGAAAGCTGTTGGGCGATGCAAGGCAACTGAAGATCTGCTTTATTTTCTCCAACGTCGAAAACAACGGGGATTACTCACCCCCCGAGATGATGAAAATTGCGCGGGATTTCGGCGTGTATATTTTGCTGGACGATCTCGCAAACATTAAGCTCTTCGGGGCGGGCAAGTTCACGGTTAACGACCTTAAAACTTTCAAAAAGCCCATATTGCTCGGGGACGGCTACCTCTATGATGCGCGCAACGGTATTGAAAAGATAAAAATTACCAAATGCGAAAGGGGCATTTAGCATGCAATTAAAAGATCCACAGGGTATTATGGATCATCTTAATACAAGCAATTTCAACTCTGTCTTGACCGCATTTTCAGGTTATATAAGGGAATTTGAAGACCTGGTCAGCGAGGTCAACAAAATTTGCGAAACCCTGGTCCAAAATTGGAAAGGCGAGGGCCGCAATGCTTTTGAAAAGGATTACAGGCAAGTCCAGATAAATCTGAAGGACATTGCCGGTATCATGTATGATCTCCGGGACGCTTTGATTGATGCTCATGCCGAATATATAAAAACCGACGATGCACTGGCCAAGAATTTTGATTCCTGAAAGTAGGTGATGATATGGCGAGTCTCAGTTCGCTTTACAGCGAGCTTAGCCGATGGAATAGTCGGTTAAGCGACCTGAATGCCAAACTTAACAAGCTGAAGCGGCGCAAAACCGATACCGAGGGAGTAAAGAATGCCCTAAGGACGGTTGTTAACAACAATTCAAATGATATCAACAACAGGCTGCGCACGACCAGGCAGAAGCTTGAAAACGCCATAGAGTACTCGGGTAAAGAGCACCTGCTAGACGCAATTCTGTCAGGCAAGGAAGAACGCACCCTGGGAGTGGATGACAACCTTACATCGGCTGATAATGATCTCCAGCGTGAGCTCAATGACATAGTGAGGCAAATAGCAGAGACCGAATCTGACATATCATACGCGAGAAGCAGAATAAGCAGCATTAAAGCTGAAATTGCCGCCGAAGAGCGGCGACAGCGCGAAGCGGCTGCAAAGGCGGCTGCGAATGCCGCAAAGAACCCATAAACAGAGAAAGGGGCCGTAACAATGATACTTGCATTGCGCTATGGCGATTTATCAGCAACGGTATCGGAAGCCAACAGGCTTGCCAATGAGATAGATCAATACTGCAACGATCTTAGCAATAAAGTTCAGGCAAAAATGTACGCTGTTACAGGCGGGATGTCTTCAGCCCTCAACAACGCGGACTATTATGTCAAGGCCAAAATCAACCAGCTTCGTACCAAGTCCGCTAACGCGCGCATGCTGTCAACCAAAACGCAAGAGTTGCTGGATACGGCCAAGCGGGTGGACAAGGATGTCAAACATACCATAGAAGCAAACCAGAATAACTTTTTCCAGAAGAATCCGGAGCTTTGTCCGCCCAAAACGCGGTTGGTGCTGACCTCTTTCTGGTGTGACATGAAGAATGTCCCGTTGCTGGGAGACTTGCTGAAATTAGGCGAGGATGCGGTAAGCGCCATATCTGATCTCGTAAAAGATATACGGTATTGGTGGGAATGCGGCGGCGGTCAGGAGCTCGTTATGAATTGCCTGGATATGCTGCTAAAGATCGGACTGGCGGTAGCCGCAGTGATAACTGCAGTAACAGCAGTTACAGCCTTATTGGCAGCTACGGTCATCACAGCCGGAGCAGTCATATATGCTGTTGCGGCATGTGTTGCTGCGGTAATTGCTACGGCTAATGCTGTCGCAAATGCGGGTTACTCTGTTAAGGCAATTCAGGAAAGCTATGCAGGAAATCCGGCGATGGCCCAGATATACGGTAAACGTGATACCCTTGCGCAACATTTGCGCGAAACTAACTTTAAAGACAAGTTCTTAAACCGGTTATCCAATTTTGGCGCTGCCGCTATTGAGTTCACCGAAGCGCTGGCCGGTGTCGTTCTCATCATTCATTCCATCGGCAAGACAATCAATTCCATACTGAGCAAAAATGGGGTAAGCTTTGCCTTCAAGGAGCTTGCCCGCGGTAAGGATGGCAAGCTGACCAAAAAGGTGACGCTCAAATCAATCTGGCGTGGTACAAAAGCTTTGATACTTAACGAGAAACTGACAACCAGCACTTCCGCCGGGCTCAGGACCACCTTGCTGACCAATATTTCCCAGTCGGCCAAGTACCAGCTGGCACTGCTTAAATATGCCCTCAAGGATCCCGGACGTTGGTTCAGAACCAAACAGGTAGGCGATTTGGGATTCTTCAGGAATATCGCGGAAAAGATCAGGTATAACCTTACCCTCTTTAAAACAACCAAGCCCCTGAAAAAAGTCGAGACGGTCGTTGAAGTGACAAACAACGTACTGGAAAAAATCCAAAAGACGCTTCAGCCGGACAAGGAGGATAAGAAAAAGGGATTGTTGAGACGATTGTTGAGACGATATTCCGAAAAAATCGTACAGGATACCCTGTTCGACAACGACTATGCCAAGCTTATCAATAAGACAGGCATCGGCGGCCTCATTTCAAACCTGGATAAATCAGGCAACATTAAGGATATTTCAGGGTTTGGCAATGGGTTGATAGGAAAAATTAAGGACGTTAAAAAGTCATGGCAAGAAGCATATTCCAGTTTTAAGAGCCTATACCCGTACTTTGAATGCAGTCCGGCCGGAGGTGGCTCCCCGTGAATGACGAGGTTTTTGGCCTTATGATAGTGCCTTTGTCATTGGCCATACCAGGAGTGATTTTCTTCATTATCGGTTGCTGCCTTCATGCGAGATTCAGCTATAAAAAAGGAGGAATAAAAACATACGGCGAGCTGGTTGGATTTCGTGTATTCCATGAATACTACCACCCGGTCGGGAGGAAGTTGAAGTACATATTCGGGCTTCCGGATTATACGGATTATCAATACAATGCTCAGAACAGCAGGCCCATTTTCCGATTCCTGGTAAACGGGGTGCCGGTGAAGTGGCATTCCGATTGGTCTGTGGCGGATTTGGATAAAAACAGTATCGGCAAAGAATTCCCGATACGCTATTTCCCTACGAGGAGTGGTTTCAGGGTTATCCTTGAAGGACCGCAATATGAGAAACAGCGTGCAAGGGGACAAAAAATGGCGTTCTGGATATTTGCCTCGATAGGAATTGGATTGTTTGCTTTGGCTGTATTCGTAACGGTATTGTATTTCGTTGTAACTAGAAAATAACATGGAAGGAAGGGTGCTATGGACAATCTTCAGGTACAGGAATATCTCACACAAGGTGCCGTGCTTGCGGGACAGGGAAAACACGAGGAAGCCCTTGCATACTATGACAAGGCCGAAAAGGAAAACCCGATGAACATAGACGTGTATCTTTCAAAGGGTATTGCTCTCGCTAACCTTGACAGGCTTGACGAGGCGAAGCAGCAGTTTGAGAAAGCCTTGAAGGTTAATCGCACATCCGGACTGGCCTATTTCCACCTGGGGAACATTGCCGTGTTGCAGGGGAATATCGCCCTTGGCTTTGAAAACTATAACAAAGCGATCGCAAACGGGTTTGATGATGCACAGGTATACTACAGCATTGGTCTGCTGCACGAGGAAAAGGGCGAGATCGACATGGCTATCCGCAACTATTCCAAAGCGATCATGCGTGATCCCCTGCGCCCTGATATCCGTATACGCAAGGCCAGGCTTCTGCTGCAGGGCAACCATTTCCCTGAGGCGCTGCAAACGCTTGATGAAATGATCCTTACAAATCCGGATGTATTCGAGGGATATCATCTGAAATTCTCCGTGCTCATGCAGCTGAAACAGTATGACAAGGCGGAAGAAGTGCTGAATACCGCATTGAATCTATTCCCGAAAGACCCTGGCTTTATAATTGACAAGGCAAATCTGCTCATAGAACGGAAGAAGTTCGACGAAGCGCTGGCTGTCCTTGCGGAGCTTGAAAATGCCGAGGAGACTGATGATGCCGTACGCCGTCGCATTTATATGGAGCGGGCGCAAATTTATGCAAGCCGTGAGGATGTCAGGTCCGCCATTGCGGCATTGGAGCAGGCAAAGGCTTTGTCTGAAAAAGCAGGTGAATTTGATACCGAGGTAATATTCCTGCTGGCCAACTGCCATCTTTCCACTGAAGAATATGAGAAGGTGCTTGGTTATGCCCAAGAACTGCTGGAAAAAGCAGAAGACGGCTACCAGAAGGAAACGGCGCGATATTTTGAACCCTTTGCCCTGAAAATGCTCGGCAGGATGGATGAAGCACTGCCAAAGTATAAGGATGCCATCAATGAATACCGAAACCAGGCGCTTGCCGCTCCCGGTAACCTGGATGCCTATTTGCTCAGGACTATGTGTCTGCGCGACATTGGCCAATATGACAAAGCTCTGGAACTCATCGATTATGTTATAACACTGCAGCCGGACCGCGCAGAGCCGCGCCTGCTGCGCGTAAGTATCCTGGAAGCTCTCGGGCGTAATGAAGAAGCTGCAGAAGAGGCAAAAACCGTAAATACGATGCTGCCTGAAGAGTTACGCAAGAAGTAAGGAGTGGGATTTATGGATTTATATCTTGACCAGGACGCATTTGAACAAGCGATAGCGGCATTGGGAGCAAAACGGGAAGAGCTTAACAGACTGCGGGAGAATATTGAAAAGACCATTATGCAACTGAAAAGCGACTGGATTTCCCAAGCTTCGGATGTTTTTTTTAAAAAATACGAGAAGGATCTTATGCAAAACCTGATGAAGTATGCTTTGGTGTTCGAATATATGCAGGATAACCTTAAAGCAGCAAAGGAAAAATACCAGGAAGTTTTTGATGCCGCTGATGCAGTTGCGAATCTGCAGTATTAGCGGATAAAAATAAAAAATGAAAGGAAAGAGGGATGAAAAAATGGCAGAAAGAATTGTAATTACCCCCCAGGAACTGAATGATGGTGCGTCGTTTTTGCGTCAACGGCTTGACATCATCAACCAGGAAGTGCAGTCTATAAAGAGCAAGATCGACGATATCGTTTCACGCTGGGAAGGTGCGGCACAGCAATCATTTGTCAACCAGTTCGAAAACGAAATGTATCCGATCCTTCGCGACACTTTGCCGCAAGTTCTTGAAGGCGTGGCAAGCGAGTTGGATGCAGCAGCCAACGCGCTCCGCGATACTGACCAGAGCCTTGCGTCCGCATTCGGAGGCTGATGGCCTGTTGCTTTTGACGCAAGAATCTTCCGGAGGTTACGCCCTATGTTCATCAAAAGATCCGTTATTGCAGTGATTGGACTGATATTGGCACTTTCCTTGACGGTTGACGGCCTTGCTCAGGGGGAAGCTGATTTATCGCAGGCCTGCGCATGGGAGCAATACGTCGATGTGTACATATCAGGACAAATGGATGTCGGCAGCATTAGCTGCAAGGTGTCAAACCAGCCGGCAACGGTGGTTGACGGCGGTCTTTTGGCGGATAAGGGCGTAACCGTCCGCACAACCATTCTCGTGGACATCTCTAAGTCCATCCCCACGCAGATGCGTGAAAAAATAATGGCGCTCATTGAACTACTGATCGCCGGTATCAGTAAGAATGAGCAATACAGGCTTGTAGCGTTCGGTGAACAATTGTCTGTATTGCAGGATTTTACTTCCGACCGCTACGATCTTGCAGTCGCAGCCGAAAAGATGGAGTTCACCGGCATGCAAAGCAAGATTTACGACGCTGTATATAATACCATTCCCAAGATTCAGCCAATTGACGGGAATCCCTGTTATTACCGCACAATACTGATAACGGATGGTATCGATGATACCGCGAGCGGCATTACGAAGGAGGAGCTTTACCTCAGACTGCAGGCGGAACACTATCCCGTCGATGTGATTGCCGTCAGCGCGGCAAAACAGGCTGAGCCGACAAAAGAACTGGCCGCCCTTGTGCGAATAAGCGGCGGCAGGTATTTTAACCTGAACGGGGAGACTGAATTACAGGAATTTTCGTCAAATATTGCCGTCGGCAGTATTTTTTGGCTCAGGGCAGAGATTCCCGGAAATCTTCTCGATGGATCGACGCGCCAGTTTGATATCTCAGATGGGACGAATATGGTGCAGTTTGATTTTAAAGTACCGGTATTCGAGATGCCTGTCTCCGGTACGCCGGCACCAAACCTGGGGCAGGCTGTTGAACCTGATGTGGTGGTATCGCCTGCGCCGGGTATAGAAGCGGTCCGGCCATCTCCGAAAAGAGATCGTTCCCATTCCGACGATTCTGAAAGATCTGAATCGGAACCTGCTTCATCCGGTAATTTCGGGGAGTATGCCATTGCGGTTTATATTGGCGCAGGAATAGTACTAATCCTGTTGCTTGCGGTTCTGGTCGCGGTTATTGTCGTGAGGGGAAAAAAGAAGAGCGGTGTGATAAGCGGCGTTTCCATAACCAATGGTACGGCCTTCAACCAAAAAACTGAAATCATCGACGCCGATTTAACCAATGCGGGAGCAACCGCAGGCGGAAACGACAAGTTGTGCGTACGGCTGCGTAACATAAGCAATCCGGATCAGATTTGGGAAATAAGCCTGTCAGGCGGTGTGTTGATTGGGAGAGACGCCGGATGCCAGGTTTGCATAGATGAAAAGAGTATGTCCAGACGGCAATGCAGACTCTATATTGATGCGACCGGAGCGCCGACCGCTGAAAACCTCAGCAGTTCCAACATCACCCTGCTGAATGGAGAACCGTTAACCGCTCCGCGCAGAATCTCGGAACGCGATAAGCTCAAATGCGGGCGCGTGACACTGATGATCGACTCGATCTACAGTTCTTCATCAGGCAATGTGGGAAATATCAATAAAATGACGGAGTTTGTCAATGTATGAAGTCCATTATTTCTGACCCAACATACCAGATCGAATCAGAGATTGGTTCGGGTGGCGGCGGAATAGTCTATAAGGCCTGGCATGTGCGCCTTCAAAAGCATGTTGTCATAAAGGAACTGAAACGTGGCTCAGACAACGATATTGAGACACAGCGCAACGAGGTCGAGGCCCTTAAAAATGTCAAAAGCCCATATCTGCCGCAGGTGTTGGATTTCATCACCGAGAACGGCCGGGTATTCACGGTGATGGAGTTTATTGAAGGCGAGAGCCTTGACAAGCTTCTTGAGAGAGGCCGGCGGTTTTCGCAGCAACAGGTTGTCAAGTGGTATGCTCAGCTTGCTTCGGCTCTCGAAGTTATTCATAAGAAAAATATAGCGCATCGTGATATTAAGCCGGCGAATATCATGCTGCTGCCCAACGGCGACGTCTGCCTGATCGATTTCAACGCCGCGCTGGTGGGAGGCAATGATGTGCGCCTGATCAGCCGAAGCCTGGGATATGCCTCACCTGAGCAGTATGAGATTTATGAAAGGTATAAAAAGAGATACAACGCGCCGATACATTTCGGGAGCTCGAGCGTTGAGGTGCAGGCATCGGGCGGTACCGGGACGGAAGTCCTGCGCGATGACGATAAAACTGAGATTGTCGGAAAGGACAGCCAGATGACAGAGGTTCTGAGCGACGCCGAAGACTCGCAGAGAACCGAGTTGCTCGCGCCGCCGCCGACAGCCGGAATAGACTGGAAACGTTCGGACATATACAGCCTGGGCGCAACGATGTATCACCTGCTTTCAGGAATCCATCCCCCCGAGAGGGCAAGGGACGTTGTACCGATTGCTCAGGTTGGGGATTTCAGTGAAGGAATCGTGTACATCATCGAACGATCCATGAGGCTCGATCCGGCCGAAAGGTTTGAATCTGCCGAAATGCTGGCCGATGCCCTGCGAAACATTCACAAGCTTGACAGCAGGTGGAGGATATTACAGGCCAAAAAGGTCGCAGCGGCGATCATCCTGCCGCTGGCGTTCGCCCTTTTTGCCGGGACCACCCTGTACGGGCACAGCGTTATGGCCCAGGAAAAAGAAGAGCGCTATTACAAGGCGGTTTATGAGATTATCAACGGTTCCGATGCGCAAGGCGCATTTCATGAAGCGCTTGCAATATTCGAAGACCGGATCGACCCTTACCGCGCTATGGCCGAACGCCTTTGGAATGACGGCGAAATTGAGGCCTGCCGCGATTACATCGAATCCAACCTCGGCAATATTGCAAAATTTCAAACCATACCTGAAGCAAAGCGCAGTTTTGGAGATATTTACTACATTCTGGGCAACTGTTACTACTATTGGCCTGGGAATCCGGATTATTCCAATGCGGCAGGCAATTTTGGGATTGCCGTTCAGTTCGTCAGGGACAACCCCATTTACTATCGGGACTATGCCATTGCGCTTGCAAGAACGGGAAAGATTGATGAAGCGAAGCGTGTCCTTGAGAAAGCCCAGGTCCTTGATCTTGCCGAAGATTCGCTGAACCTGCTCGAAGGCGAGCTGTTTTTTGCCATGCAGGAATATGAAAAGGCTATCGACTGCCTCATCAGAGTTATTGACATGACGAATGATGATTATGTGCGGTATCGTGCCTATCATACGTGTGATGAAATCTTCAAGTTGCAGGGACAGCCGGAACGTTCAGTGAGCCTGCTGTCCGACGGACTGAACAGGATCCCGGTCAACCGGGTGGCAGAGATGACCGAGCGGCTTGCCGATGCTTACGTCAAATGCGGTGAATATGATAAGGCAATTGCGCTGTTCGAGCAACTGGCGAAAGAAAGTGTGCCCCAATTTCATATTTTGCAGAACCTGGCCATACTTCTCCAGAACCAGGGATATTATGACCGTGCGGCAGCAGTCCTGGATACAATGGCCGATCTTTTTCCCAATGATTACCGGGTACCAATGCGTAAAGCCTTTCTGGAGGCTGACAGGCAATCAAAGATCAAAAATGAAAACCGCGATTATTCATTGGTCAAGAAGTATTATGAAATTGCGTCCGAGCTGTATCGATCGACTGTCAAGCCGGGTGAAAGCGATCCCGAAATGCAGCAGCTTGAATTGATAATCCAGCAGCTTAAGGCAAATAAGTGGATCGATTAAGAGGAGGGCGGAAGATGCGTTTAACTCCGGGCGAGATGCTCTTTTACGGCGGTATAGCAGGCATGTTCCTGGTTGTCGTGATTGCGATAATCGTCATCTCAGTGCTTTTAGGCAGCCGCAAACGCCTGCGCCGAAAATTTGACGAAGAGTACGGCAGCAGGGATGAATAAACAGTTATGCCGAATCCGCAGATAGTCTTCGCCGCTCGCTCGGATAAAGGGTGTGCCCGCAGAAACAATGAGGATAATCTGTACTGCTGTGGAACGATCCTGACAAGTGATCGACAAAACCTGCCGTTCAAAACGGGAGGCGTTTTTTCAGCGCCTGCTGTTTTTGCGGTGTTCGACGGCGTTGGTGGCGAGCAGCTGGGGGAGCAGGCATCCCTGACAGCGGCGCAAACGCTGGCGGAACATGCAGATAGAATTTGCAGCGCAGGCACAGCCCAGATTGACTCGGCGGTAAAAGTGCTTGTAGATGACATAAACAGGAGAATCCGGGAAGAATCGAAAACCATGTCCGTACGCATGGGAACGACGATGGCACTTGCAGTCGTGACCCAGAGCGAAATACGGGCGTACAACATAGGCGATTCACGAATTTACATGTTCGATGAAAGAACCGGACTGCGCGTGGTCAGTATTGACCATACGCTTGCCATGCGAAGAGTGAAGGCCGGGCTGGTTTCCGAAACCGAAGCCAGACGGAGCGGCGATTGGAGCAAACTTACCGCATGCCTGGGCATTGCTTTTGAAAATGGTCTGATTTCAGAGCCTTATATGAGTCCGCCTGTACCTTTATCCGGAAAAGTAAGGCTTTTGCTCTGTTCGGACGGATTGACGGATATGGTGCAGGACGAACGTATCGAACATATACTTGGCTCCTGCAAAAATATAGAAAAGGCTGTGCAGGAACTTATGTCCGAGGCGCTTAACAATGGTGGCAGGGATAATATTACGATAATCGCCGCCGAAATACGGAAACAGAATCCGTTGCTTGGCAGATTCCTGCCCAAAGGAGGAAGAAGATGAGAAAACGCATAACAATAATAGCCATCGTCGCAGTGGTTGTCGCTTTAGCGGGGGTTGGCCTTTTCGCGTATGCGTTGCGCGCCAATAAAACCCAGGCTGTGAATGCTACCCAGCTTAGCGTAGGTGAGAAGTATCTTGCCGAACTCAACTATGAGAAGGCCACCGCCGTGCTTGAAGAAGTTATAACCGTCGAGCCCAACAATACGGAAGCTTACCTGGCTCTGGCAAAAGCCTATTGGTATATGGGAGACTTGGATACCGCCATGGAAAAGCTGCAAGCCGGCTATAACGCGACGAACAGCCCGCTTATCGAACGGCAGATGCATGAACTCGCGAGAACGAGCAGCGGTACGGTTGAAGCGCCTGCGACATCAAACGCTTCGACTGTTGAGATTGCCGGCCGGATTTATCAGACTGACGTTACTGAGTTGATCCTTCGGGATTGCGGACTGACCGACAAGGATATGGCAAAGCTGTCCGCATTCACAAACCTGGAGCGGCTTGACATTTCCGGCAACAAGATTACCGACATAAGCGCGGTGGCCGGCCTGAAAAACCTGAAGAAATTCTATGCTGCCAATAATGAAATTTCTGATGTTTCACCCCTTGCCGGACTGGAATCGCTGGAGTACATAGGCCTGCGTGGAAACAGAATAACCAACGCCGATGCCCTGTTCTCGCTTAAGAACCTGAAATATCTGCACATGTCGGATAATCAGCTGACGTCGGTTCCCAAAATAGGCGGCAGCCTTCGGTTGCTATATCTGGCGAACAACAAAATAGGCGATTTCGAGAATATTGAGCAGGCAAACCTGTTGTACTGCGATATCGGCAGCAACTCAGGACTGTGAGGTGATTGGCATGAATGTATTTTTACCGCTGACTATTGTTTTTGCGATATTCATCGCAGTTGATATTATTACGGCAAAACGCTTCAAAATAAAGCGCACGGTTGTTCGTAACATAAGCCTGGTTGCGCTTTGCGTGCTCACAGTTGCAAGCGGCATAGGCTGTGGCCTTTCTATGGCACGAGAAACAGACTCAACTTTAAAAACGCTTTTCAATGCATATAGCTATCTGCTTGAAGGCAACATCGAGAAGGCGGCGGAGCATGCGGAAAAAGTCCAGGATCCTCACGCCGAGATAGTATCGATGCTTGCCGATTGCTGGCGGGGCAATTATGGCATCGCATTCATAAAAGCAGACGATCTGATATCCGGCGGCAAACTGGATGACGAACTGACGGAGCAAGTGGAAAAAATTCATACCCTGACACGCCGTATGACAGGATTGGAGGGTAGTCCACTTTCTGACGAGGAAGTTTATGAAAAGCTTGAAGATATTGCCGAAGACTGCTTTGACCTGCTAAAGATCAGTGAAAAAGACGAGGTCAGATTCATAGACAATTTCAACCGCGACAAAATGCTCAGCAGCGATGACTTTTATGCAACCGATGAAAAAACATTGAAAAGAATGCTCCTGGACGAACCGAACGACAAAGAGTTGCTTCGGTATTCGGTCAAGTATTACAATGCCATGGGCGATCTGGATGCCGCGGAGGAAAATGCCCGCAAGCTGCTCAAATCAGACGCGTCTGTTGAAAATATTGTTCTTTATACAGATGTGATAGCCCAAAAGCTGATGAATAACATAAGCTTGACTTCTTACGATGAGAATGACAAAGAAATTGCCGCGCTGCTCGACAGGGCGGAAGACGCGGAAAGGGCGGCCAATAAGTATGACGAAGGCGATCCGAAGCGCAGCGAAAAGCTTGCCAAAGCAGAGGAATACCGCATGCAGGCCAACCAAGTGATGGCAAAACGCATCATAAACTGGCTGACTGCCCGGATGCCGATGTTCGGCGATAATAGCGGTGTCATTATGCTTCAGCTGTCGAAGCTTTATTCTGCGTCGGGCGATGAAGCCAAGGCACGGGAGATTCTGCTTGACCTTATCAGAAACCAGGATAGAATCAGCGATGATTCACCGATAAAGACTGCGATGGCCAAGCTCGGAGAAGTGTACCACGATACTTCCGCTTCCGATGACGACATTGCCACCGCAATCGGTGAAGTTATAAAAGCGGACGTTTTCCTGCCTGATTCTGTGCTGGCCAGGAATTATTCCCAGTTCCTGAACAAGCTGCTCAAATACGAACGTGTTTCGATATTTATCAGCCGTGTAGATGCTGATAATTACCCTACGGTCAGAGCCTACGTCAATGTCAATGGTAAAAAAGACGGCATGGAAGAGCTGGCAAATGATTTTGACATCGGAGATTTTACTTTCTCCGATAACGGTTTTGAAATTCCAAACGGGAAAGTAACGCGCATCATGGATGATAGCACCAGATACGTTTCGATTGCGCTTGTCATAGACGGTAGCGGCAGTATGGCGGGTGACCGGATTGAAAATGCAAAACGCGCTGTGGAAGCCTGCATACGTAATATGGATCCTGAAACTCAGGAAATGTCATTGGTGATTTATAACAGCGAAGCCGAGGTTTTGGTACCGCTTACCAACGATCCCGACAAGCTTGAACAAGGTATAGACCAAATAAATGCCGACGGTGGAACGGTTATCTCCTCAGGCTTGTTGGCCGGGCTTGAATCCCTTGGTCCTTCTAAGGGAGCAAAGGCGATTATCCTGATGACCGATGGTGAGGATAACACTCCAGAAACGATAGATGAGGCTATTGCAGCTGCACAGAAGGAGAATGTCGCTGTGTTTACCGTCAGCACAGGTGGCGGAGACAGGGAATATATGAAGAACATTGCAGACCGGACGGGCGGTTACTTTATGGAAGCTGTGACTGACGAGGAGTTGGCCAACGTTTACACCACGCTGCAAAACTACATTGTTAACAACTATTGCTTTGAATATACCGTTGAGGAAGATGTCGCATCAAATCCTCGGATGCTTACCATTGGGCTTAAGGATTATGACGTAAACAGCTCACGCTTATACGCTTATGGCGGCATGGTACTGACAAGGGATGGCAGCTATATTAGGCGCGCTGAATCGGGAATGCTGCGTTTGCTTTATGCCGAGCCGTCGGTTGTATCGGTAAAGGATGCGGAACTGGGTGTGCCGATATTCATCAGTGCGTCGGGTGTAACGGATGACGTAAAGGTTTTTGTAAACGGTACGGAGATAAAAAATGTGAAAACGGTGGGCAATTCGGTCATTACGTTTACGCTAAAAGGAAAGTTCAATCCCGGAGAGTTGAGGGTCACCGTACAGCTTGCCGACGGAACATCCAAGAGTTCCGATAAACTTATCTTAGTTGCAGGAACTTCAGGGAAAAAATCTACAAGTGCAACTATCGTGCTTGGGAACAGCAAAAACACGATCTATGCCGAAAGGGTTGAGCAGCTCGACGATTACACGCTGAACCTGGACGGCAGGGTTATCCTGAACGGATTCATACGCGCATCTTCACCTGTGACGCTGTATTCGGGTTCCCCGATTACGATGGGATCAGGCAGAATAAACGTAAGCAGCGGTTCAATTTCAGGCAGCGGTGCGGCTTATGTTGATTTTGCCGCTTATTGGACAGGAGACGCCAACTATGGTCAGATCGTATACGGTGGAAGCAGTGTAAAAGTGCTTGATCGGTTTGACTTCTACTTTGATGAGCAGTCAATAGGGCTCAATTATTACGGCGCGACACTGACATTGCCCGGGTTTGGAGAAGTTTATGGAGAGGCGGAGTTTGACGGTTCAGAACTTGTTTATACCATTCGCAGCGGGTATATGCTCACAGAGCTGCAGAACAATCTCAACTATGCTTTAAATGGCATACCTTTACCGTACAACACAGCCGGCAACGCTCTCCAAACGATAACGGGATATAACCCTCGGGATCAATACCACAGTTCTTATGGTTTGTCTGTCCAGACCGATGAAATGACCGTCGTCATTAAAAAGGACTTTGCGGGCGTTACGGGAAAAGGCACGGTAAGGGGATACCTCGGCTTGATCGGTATAGAGGATGGAACGCTGTCCATTGACACGTCAAATACCAACTCGATGTTCACGATATCGGGCATGGCAAAGCTGAATTACCTTTATGACCCGCTGCAGATTAACAGGCAAAGCCCGATCACCATTACCTCGCTGGGCTTATACCCGGACAAGGTGTCGTTGAACGCAAACGGATTCACTATCGATGCCGATGGGCTGAGCGCGTGTTTCACAGACAATGTACCGCCAAAAGCTCTTGACGGCTCAATAACGGTGGACTACCCTCTTTCGATTTCCAGTGAACCTTACGGAAGCCAGGTATCCGGGCTGTTGGATGATATTTCGCTGAAATGCGACAAAATAGAGTTTGTTTGCACGAAAGACAGGTATCAGAATGGCATTAAGGCATATCACTCATCAAACCCGGACAAATATGTCGTGATAGGCAACGACTGCCTTGTGGTACCCATAAACTGCATGGACGAGATTTCACTGTTCGGAACCGACCTGGGCGGTGAAATCACCGGAACAGCAACCATCGACGACTGGTGGATAGAGCTGAATCTGGATGTTGACGGACATCTTGATAATGCTTACTATGGCATCAAGCACGACGGCAGGGCAAGCTTCAATGTAAAACTGCTTCGGAAAGCCTCAAAAGGGACCGTCTGTACGGTCGAACTGAACTACGGAGGAAAAACGCTGACTTATAACGCAAACGCCATGGGTGGCATCAGCCCGCAAGATGGCTTCAGTACTTACGTGGAGGATTAAAGGCTATGGTAAAAAAACTGGTTGTTGCCATGCTTATTGTTTTAACGTTCGTGCCAATAGTCGATGTATGCGCAGCAAACACCCGGGAAGTGAGTGTATATCTTTATCGTGATTATCCGGACTGCGTTTTCTTTGTGAGTTGGGAAAATGCGGATCAGCCTGCCTCAATTAGCATAAAAACTCCCGGCGGAACGATGATTCAGGCAAATGACCAAAATGCCGAGTTTGGAAAAGGAAAGGCGCTTATCAATGTTGGCACGGCTAATTCAGGATACTGGAAAGTGTATGTGACCGGCGAGGATCTTGGGATGATCAGTGTCAGCGGCGGTAGTAAAAACTCGGCTTCGTCGCAGTACAACGCGATTAGAAGCTTTGAAGCCGATGTATCCGATGGGTACATAAATTTCAAATGGGATGTCATAACGGAAAATGACACCGTCAGCCTCTACATCAACGCAACACAGGGCGGATACTATGGCACATACACGCTCTGGCAGGATTATTCGGCTAGCAGGAGCGGCTCGGCCAGTGTGTCGACGGATAAATTGCAGACAGGCCTGTATCGCTTCACCATCCAGGTGTACGATGGCAGGGGAAATTATACTTTATCAACAGAGAAGCCGCTTTACATCAAGCATCCGCAAGCTCCTGCCAAGCTTGAAGACATCAGGGTCGGAAGCGTAGACGGTGAGCTGTTTGCCACCTGGGCTCCGCAAGGCGACGGGCATTATGTGGTTACCCTTTATGACTTTGATACTCTGGCAGTTATCACGACTGACTGGGTATATGGCAATTTTTACACCATAGAACTGCCTGATGATACGGAAAAGGTCAAGTTTTCAGTTGCCTATGCCGGTGATGAGGCTTACGGCGAATTTGACGTTTATGAAGTGATATACGCTGTGCCGGCAGGAACGATAACATTTCCGGATTATTCATCAACAAGGGAAGACGTTATCCTTGTCAATGTCGATTGCCCGCCCGATGTCACTGCAGGGGTTTATCTGGATGGAACGCTGCTCATTGAAGATGCGGGTGCCGGAGATTATGAGCTGAACCTATCCGAGGGTGAGCATGAGGTGATAGCCTATCTGAAAGACAAATACGGCAATATCAAAACATTTACCAAAATCATTAACGTGGATAAAACCCCGCCTGTTGTAAGCCTTAATTACGCCGACAGCATCCGGACTACCAATGACCATATTATCCTCGAAGGAATGACGGAGCCAAATGCCGTTGTAGCTGTAAATGGGATAGAACATAAACTCGATTCAGGAAAATTTACGGCTAAAATCAAGCTGGAGAAAGGCGTCAACCCTATCACAATTACAGCTTATGATCTTGCGGGAAACAAAAGCGTTAAGACCATCACTGTAAACAAAGAGAATGCGAACGGTGACAATTGGATCATATACACAGTTCCCGGCGCATTGTTCCTGGCGCTCACGGCCTGGTATATCTATCTGAATAGAAAACAGAAGGGGGCTCAAGATCAATGAAGAAGCCATTTAAGATATTGCTGATTGTGCTGGCTGTCATTACCGTTATATTGGTCATTGCCGCTGTGATCATGCTGAGGGCTGTGTCAGGAGATAATTTGTTCTACATGGACTCAAAGCTTGGCCATATCTATGCCGTTAGCTACCGCTGGGTAACCCTCGCAGCGGGGATTCTGGTACTCTTTTGGATTGTATTTGCTGTTAGGCTCAGGAAGCGTAAAACGGCGATCGAAATGACATGCAAGCAATGCGGTAATGCTTTGCCGGCAAATAGCAAGTTCTGCCCGTCATGCGGGATGCCTGTTAGGGGCTCATCCGACGGCAAAGAGGAGACATTGATTTCTGAGAGGGCAAATGTGAGCTGAGGGCGCGAACCTGCTTGATGCTTTCGTTCTGCAAGGCTCGACGTGCCTAAAACCGTCTTGTGATGAACATGTGCGGATTCAATTACCGTTTTCGGCACCGATGCCTCAAAACCGTAATTAATGTTCGGTTTTGGGGTTTTTAATTATTCAGTCAACCCATGTTGGATCAAAAGGGGTAACTTTAAGACCGGCCGATTCTGTATGCAAACCAGCCTTAGCGCAGAATCACCATCAGGGAAGAGGCCATTTTATCTGATATGGTTTGTAACCTCCTTTGGTTGATTTTTGTGTAGCAACTTGACTTGACCAAGATTAAATCTTAAGCAATAGCAATTCCCTCATCAATAGGAGTTCTAATTATTAGAAATCAGTTAAAGTAATTTTTGAGAGTTATAGGCTGTCAACGCCGGAATTAATTTGACCCACCAGAGCCAGAAAAAAATTGACCCACCTTTGTGCCTTGTGTCGAATAGATTCCGGTTTTTAGTTTGTC
>NZ_FQZP01000048.1 GCF_900142095.1 Thermoclostridium caenicola
GACATAGTAAATAAATGTAAAATATGGAAATTTAAAGAAAGGAGAATCTAACTTAGAAAAGCTGAAAAATTGTCTTGACAATGGGGGGCATTATAGTCGATGCATTAATTAATTGAGTAACCAGCCTCTTACACTACTATACGTACCGTTCGGTATAGTGTTTACGCAATATTCATCAGTTGGTATACATAATGTCTGAACCGGATGGCGATTTTACCACTGTTATCACCGCCGGAACATAAATGACCCATAACGTCGGGTAGATATTAACCACACCAAATCAAGGTCTACCATAAGAGTTCAAGCAATGCTTTTATAGGAGATGACCATATGATAAAGGAGTGGGCTAATTAAAATAATTAGCGAAAAAGCACAAAAGAGGAAGACATCTATCCCGTATCCTCAATCCCTATGAAAAATGCCCGTTATCTAATCTGTCAACTCAACTCTATCACTTTCAGTGTAGTTGACATGTTCCCGCATACAATAAAAAATAAGGATTTCCAGACATTATCACCTCAGGCAGAACAGCTGAGAGTACATTTCAATGTCTGGAAATCCTTTATTTACAGCCTTTTTAAGTCCACTATTTGTCCACCCTTGACATCAATACCACACACTCCACGTGGGCCGAGTTGATGGAATTGATGTCTGTGTATATATTAGGAACAATCTGTACGCGGAAACACGTCAATCAGTTTCTGATTATTTTTTAAAAAACCCCCGTTTGAGAAAATATGTCAGCGTTTGAAAGTTGAGTAACATTCCTATGTTCATCTCTTAATTGAGCGAATTTCATATTCTACAAGCCAGTAAAACAGCGAATTGCAGAAAGCAAGAAAACTGTTTTACCCCTGAAAAATTGAAATTGCTTACTGTCTTATAAAAGTTTTTTAAAGGAAAAACCCCTGCATGTGTCGAAGTTTTAAGTACCACCAAAAAACTAAACACAGAGGGGTGATACTAATTTATATTCGACAACAATGTCTGTTTTCCTTTGAAGAATTAATAAAATTTCAACCTGAAACAAAATTATCAATGGTTTTTAAGACTCTGGACTTATCAAAAGTAGTTGGTGGTCTACAAAAGAAGTCCAAATCCGGCCCCAAAGGCTATGACCCGGAAAACATTCTTAGGGCGCTGCTGGCAAAAAGACTTGAGAATATTAAGTATACGAAAACTTTGGTGGAACGTCTCAAGTCAGATCCTGTTTTCCGTTATACCTGCGGTTTTCCTGTAGCAAGCAGAATACCCAGCGAAGCTACCTTTTCAAGGTTCACAAAGATTCTTTCGGATAAGCTTGGTTCCCTGGAGGCTATTTTAGAGGAACTGGTAGTCAGGGCAAAAGAGCTCGGAATTATTGATGGTGAGCATATTGCCATAGATACCAGTAAGCTGGATTCATACGATGCTTCAGTTCCCAGATCCAGGGTTATCCATGATGGAGAGCATCCTGACTGGGGCTCAAAAAAAGATACTCATGGCAACCAGGTAAGATGGTTTGGCTGGAAAATCCATCTTGCGGTTGATACTAAAAGCGAACTGCCTGTCGCAGTCAATGTAACTCCTGCCAGCGTAAATGATGGCACTATGGCTGTTCCATTGGTCGAAGATATCAAGCAGCGGTATTCCGGTATAATCAACCCCAAGTTTTATATGATGGATATGGGCTATGATTTTGACCATATCTATAGAACAATCCATGACCGGTATAATGCTCAGGCTATAATCCCTTTAAATCACAGAGGAGCCTATGCGTCGCCGGAAGGTCTTGGTTGGGATGGTACTCCTCTTTGCTCTATGGGATATCAGATGACCTATTGGGGCTATGATAATGGTTCTTTCAAGTTCCGCTGTCCTCATATGACAGGCAAGGTTAATTGTCCAATGGGTACCAACTGGTGTTCATCCAGCAACTATGGTGCTGTGGTTAAGAAAAAGATATCCGATAATCCAAGATATTTTACTTATCCACGCAGAGGAACGGCCGAATGGCAGGAACTATATAATGAACGTACCTCTGTTGAAAGGACCTTTGCCAGGCTGAAGGAAAACTTAGGTCTCAACAATATTACTGTAAGAGGTATCAGGAAAACCAAAGTTCATGTTCTCTTAAGCTGTATTGCGTTTGTTGCAGGCACCATTACAGTTAATACATCTAAAGAAAGTGAAAGAGCAGCTTAAGTATCAGTTTTTAAAACTCTATAGTTTTGCCGAGGGGTTAGTCTGCCTTTTTTTAAGATGATACGTGCTGAAAGCAATCAAATATTCTCTCGGAAAGTGCGGTATCAATTTTTCTTTCAGCGTCTGAGGATATACTCCTTTGTATCATCATAAAAATTGTAGTTATGAAATTCCCTCAATTACCTAATATTAATAAATTCTTAAAAATCTTTAGATGAAATCCAAACATAACAAATTTCTTACAATAAGCGAGCCCTTTTAAAATCTGTATGAAATTTTTCGAGCACAGCATTTATTACAACATATTATTACACTAATTCTCATGTAGCACCTTCCTTAAACATTGAGTAATCACGTAGTTGCCTGCCAAACACCTAAAAGGTTCTTTTCATTCAATTAAAGCAATGTTAGCATTATCACTGGATGGTCAGAAAATTCAATATGGCTAATCTCTATTTCTACATCCGCTGTTTTGATAGTTTCTGATACGAAAGCATAATCCCCAGGAACAGAGATCGGATTATAATTACCTTTCTCAAGCCATACATCTATTAATCCAGTTTTATTCAGAAGAGCCTCAAGTCTGCTTTTATTGCATACATTAATTGTATTGAAATCACCAATTAGAACCAGCTTATGATTTCTATATTTTCTTACAAAACAATCAAGTTCATTCCAAAAGACCTCATCATATTTTGGGGGTACATGCGTTCCATATACAACTAAGTCATTACATAATTTTACTGCATATGCTCTTAAATTCCTTTCATGTATATGTTTAATGTGTTCGTAAGCAATTCCCTTTGCTATAAAAAAAACTGTCATTGATGGTCTTTTTGATGGATTTTCTGATGCTAATTTATATCCTAATCCTTCCATTTTCCCTTTAAAGTATGTTGCTTCTTTTGAATTAATATCGAATTCTTGAAGAACAATTATATCCGGTTTAGAAGTTAAATCTTCAATATATTGGAAAATACCATCGACATTATGTGATTTATATAATTTATCCCATTCTACAAGATACTTATTATTAAAAATTTTCTTGTATTCTTCCCGGTGATTAGCAATACCACCAAAATCATTAATATTCAAATTCATTATTTTCATTTTGTAACACATATATGATCTTCTCCACCCCAAAAACAATTAAGTTAATTATTTTCTACATTCTTATGAGTATACCGCTTATCTTCCGGCTTCATGGCACTAATAGGCAAAGCCAAGACGCATTGCTCCTTGAATCCGTCCCTGCGCACATAAAACCTGTTACTATTCTCCATCATAATCTTTACATCTATCCTGTCTCCTCAACCCTATGGAAAAATGCCCGTTATCTATTCTGTCAACTCAACCCTACCTTTTTTTAGCTCAAATTTCGCCCCAAAAGTATCCCCTCGATTTGTTTCCGCGTACGCATTACGGCACTTTAGGTTGAGTAGACAACTTGGATGTAATCTCGGAAACCCGCTTAAATAAATGTTTACAGCCTTGTAATCAAGACGACACACTCCACATGGTTCGTCCATGGGAACATGTCCACAGGCTGCACCTTTTGGGGCTCATAGCCGCTCCCGTGCAGGACCTTCATGTCCCTGGCCAGGGTGGAAGGGTTGCAGGAGACATAAACAATGCGTTGGGGTGCCATCTCGATCAGGGTTTTCAGCAACACTTCATCGCAGCCCTTGCGAGGCGGATCGACGATCACGACATCCGCCTTCATGCCCTGTCGGTAAAGCTCCGGAACAACATCTTCCGCATTACCGCAGTAAAATTCCGCATGATTTATCCGGTTCCTCTCCGCATTGCGCCGGGCCGCTTCAACCGCTTCGGGCACCGACTCTACACCTATTACCTTTTTGGCTTTTCCGGCCGCAAACAGGGAGATGGTGCCTATGCCGCAGTAGAGGTCAAAAACGGTTTCTTTCCCGGTAAGGCCCGCATACTCCACGGCTTTGTTATAGAGAACCAGGGTCTGCTCCGGATTGATCTGATAGAAGGACAGGGGTGAAATCTCAAAAAACAGGTCTCCCAGCTTGTCCTCGATGGTATCCTTGCCGTAAAGGGTGATGTTCTTTGAGCCCAATATGACATTGCCGGTCTTGTCATTAACGTTAACGACGATGCTTGCAAGGCCCGGAATCCTTTCCTTAAGCAAAGAAACCAGTTTATCCTTTTTCGGAATGATCGAACTGGTGGAAACCAGGATCACCATCACTTCCCCTGTTGCAAATCCCACCTTGACCACCACATGGCGGATGAGCCCTTTGTGGGTTAATTCATCATAAACCGGAATACGGTTGGCCCTGATAAATTCCAGCACGGTATTCTTTGCAAGATCGCTTGTGGGATGCTGAATCCCGCACTCCTCGGTCTGAATGATCTCGTGGCTTCGGGGGGCGAAAAAGCCAGCAATAGGGCCATTATCCCCCATACCGACGGGATATTGGGCTTTATTGCGATACCGCCTTGGCGTTTCCATGCCGATAACCGGCTCCACATGGATACCTTCCAATCCGCCTATCCGCTCCAGGTTGTCGATCACCACCTGGCGCTTGAATTGCAAGGTCCTTTCATAGGTCATATGCTGCAGGTTGCATCCGCCGCATCGCTTGTAGACCGGGCAGAAAGGCTCAGTACGGTCCGGGCTCTTTTCGATGAAGGACTCAATTCGGGCTACCGCATAGTTTTTCAGCACCTTGATGATTTTCGCCACAACTTTCTCGCCCGCAATGGCTCCCTGGACGAAAACGGCCATGCCATCCACGCGTCCGACGCCGAGGCCTTCGTGGGTTTGACCGGTAATTTCTATCTCAAAAACCTGATTCTTCGCGATCATGTTTTGAACCAATCCCTTCGGTATTCTGCCTTGCTAGATTATCCTATCCTCTCTTCCGCGGTTTGGCAAGTCCCGGACCGTTATGGAAGCTCCATTATACTGAAGATGCACTGTTATAGCATGCTCTGAAAATAAAGCAAACAGACAGCCGATACTTGAAGGCTTCTTCAACTATCTTCTGTCTGTTCACAATCAAAACTGAATGATTATATTCGACTATATAACCGCAATGGCCTCGATCTCAACCAGCGCGTCCTTGGGAAGCCTTGCAACCTCCACCGTGCTTCGTGCCGGATAGGTATCACCTGCGAAAAGCTCGGCATAAACCTCATTGAAAGCTGCAAAATCATTCATGTCTTTCAGAAAGACCGTGGTTTTCACAACATTGCCCAATCTTGCTCCTGCGGCTTCCAGAACCGCCTTGATATTCAGGATGGACTGCCTGGTCTGCCCCTTAATGCCTTCGGGCATCTGGCCTGTTTGCGGATCAACCGGTATTTGCCCGCTTACGAAGATGAACCTGCCTTCTTTCACACCAACACCCTGCGAATAAGGGCCGATAGCGGCAGGCGCGTTGTTGGTCTTGATTTGCTCTTTCATAGGACACCCCTTCCTCATGCTATTTGGGAATCATGCACCTAAGCTTTTCAATGATGGTGTTCTCAGCATTGTTGGCGCAGAAGCAACGTATTTGATTGCAATTATACTTGACAAACCCATTACAAGCAATTGCTAAAATATACAGACATTGATGGCATCTGGCAAGAGGTATCCGTCATCCATCCGGATATGCGCGGGCAAGGCTCACTCATAGATTTTCCTGTCTTGATTCACACGGTGGATGGCCAGTGTGTAAAAGATGGCCGGCACAAGATAGAAGACCACGAAAATCCCCAGCAGGATATTTGCGGCCATGGGGATATTCACGAAAAAATTGAGCAGGAGGCCAAGAGCCCAGAATACCCCATTGAACAGATAGGCATTCCTTAAGCTCTGATAATACCGCACGATGTCTTCCGGATCGGTATGAAGCTCAAAGGGCTTGCCGACCTTTCTTCTTTCAACGATCAGCAGTTCCCTGTTGTAGCTTCCGGGATATGTGGCTATTTGCCCTGCCCCTTTTGCCCATGGGCGCCACGTTACCTTGCCAATGGAGTAGTTCAGATTGATGTTTTTGGTGAAGGTGCGGTAGCCCATTTCTTCAAGAAATCTTCGATATTCCTGAGCCTGCCCGGGCGATTTGCCGGCTATGAATTCCACGCGGTATTCGTATTCAGACGGCGCGCACCTTTCAAACTCATACATCATCCTGGTGGTGCGGACAAGCCTGAACCCCTGGGCTGCCATCCGGTTCAGCCATCTTTCCTGGGCTTCCAGAAACCCTCCAAAGTAACGGAAGCTTTCTTATTCACCTTCCCCACTCCCTTCAATAATTCTTCTCGCAGTCTCACACAGGCTGTTCAGGCGCTTAAGCTCCTTTTCGGCAACCTTCCTGCCTTCCCCGGTGATAAGGTACAGCTTCTTTCTGCTGTCCTGCTCTTCATCGTATGGTGCAATCCAGCCTTTCTTAAGCAGGGCGTTGATGGCGCCGTAAAGGGTTCCTGCCCCAAGGGACAGGCGTCCATGGGTTTCCTGTTCTATAAACTGCATGATGCCGTAACCATGATTTGGACGATATAAGGCCAGCAATACAAAAAAGGTGGTTTCGGTCAATGCACCGCCCCTGACATGATCCCGCATAAGCTTACCTCTTTCGCGCCAAACTATTACGTTTACTGTTATATCACTAAACGTAATAGCAGTCAAGAAAGGGCGGTTATAAGAAAAGACGTGGCCGTATATGTATGACAAAGCCGACAGCCGGTCAATAATGATCAACCGGGCTGCCAGAATTTTTCCGGGTTCTTGCCTGATACATCTTCTATTCTGGAAGATAATATATTATAATAGTAACTGCTGTGTTACAGAAATATTTCATGAAAATGACAAGATACATGAGCGCAAATCGGTTTAGGGAGTGAAGACATGAAAAGTCTGAAGGGCAAGATTTCCGCCAGGAGGAATTACTTGTCGGTCATGTATATTCCTCATAACAAGGGCGGAGTCAAAACAATCAGAATCAATCATTATCGGACAACCCTTCTCACCACGTTTGCCTTCATGCTTGTCGCGCTTTTGGTACTGACCGGCTACACGCTCTCCGTCGTCAAGCAGAACAGGGAGATGAAGATTCAGCATACAAATGAATTAAACGCCATTCTGAGCGAAAAGGAGCAATTGGAAGCCCTGATAGCCAAGCAGGCAAAAGAACTGGCAGAAAACGCAGAAATCATCACCACCATGAATTCCGTCAAAACCATCTCCGAAGAAGCCATCGACAGTTACAGGGAACAGTATGAAAACATGGTTGTCGCCTATATCGACAAGGATCTCAAGGAGATAGGCACCGTCAGCCGGGGTGATAAAAAGCCTGCATCCTTCAAGGAAGATGTTGCCGAGCTGCGCTCCCTTATTTCTCTGGTGGAGTCGGCCAAGCTTTCCGAGGACGATGTCACCAGCAAAATTGCCCAAAAGGAAGCCCAGCTCAACAACTACCTGGATGCCCTGCCCACCTATTGGCCCGTCAATTCCAGGACGACCTTCTCAGGGTTTGGCAGACGCTTCCACCCCATCTACAAGCGTTATATCATGCATGACGGTCTGGATATGGCCGGTGAAAAGGGCGATCCTGTGTATGCCGCCGGAGCGGGCAAGGTTTCTTTTGCCGGATGGAACGGTGGTTACGGCAATTGTATCATCATCGACCATGGCAATGGTTTTAAAACATATTATGCGCATTTGAGCAAGATTCTCGTAAAGGAAGGTCAGCGGGTTTCCAAAGCCGAGAAGATCGGCCTGGTTGGTTCAACCGGATTATCGACCAGCGCCCATCTGCATTTTGAGGTCAGGCTGAACGACAAGCCCACAGACCCGCTGTCCTATATCGAGCCCTGAAAAACATAAGAAAGGTGGTCAATCATGCTGAAAAAAAAGAACGCCCCCGCCTCCATGGACACTGTCATCGGTGAGTATACAACCATTATCGGAAATGTGGATTCCGAGGGCTCCCTGAAGATTCTCGGGAAGGTTGAGGGCGACATAAAAGCCGGGGGAGACATCTATATCGAGTCGACTTCATCCATTACGGGAAACATATACGGAAGCAACGTTTACGTGAGCGGCAAGATAAAGGGCAATATTATCGCGAAGGGTATCCTGCACCTGCAGGCCCAGGCCAGGCTCTACGGGGATATTGAGGTCACCAGCATCGTCACCGATGAGGGCGCCATTTTCCAGGGCAACTGCAAAATGATTGATCTGCCCGAGGAGGAGGCTGCGGCCACATCAACCGGAAAAACGCGTTCCAGGCTGAAAATCAAGCGCGAAGAACCGGCCGATGAAAGCGCCGAATAACCAGATAAGCCTTGTTGATAAGATAATAACCCGGAGAGCGTTTTCTCCGGGTTTTCATATGCTTGTTTTGTACTTTTTCAGCCGCGGGAAAGGATTACCATCAGTAATCCCTTTTCAACACTGATGACCGCTGTATCCGAAGCAAATTCATTGCTGACACCGCGGCAGCTTCCCAGAACCAGCGTATCGTTCATGAGAGGATATTGCAGGCCGCTGGTGGTCACACCATTCACTTCCGGCGAAATGGCAATGAGGGAAACTTTCCAGTTATCCAGCCTTTTCAGCTCCATTCTTCCCTGGGTCAGGTAAACCCGGTTGTTGGCATCTTCCACCCAGCCCCTGATGCCCTTTTGCAGAAGGCTGTACAGGAGCAGGATATTGCCTGCCGAGTGATCCAGCCTTGTGCCTGTGGCCGACAGGATACAGACCTCATCCGCTCCCCTGCTCACCGCCATTTCCACGGCCAGCTCCATATCGGTAAAATCCTTTTCCCGCGAAAAACTGCAGATGGCAACCTTCTTCTGGCTGCGAAAAAAATCCAGGACATCCGAGGGTATGGAGTCAAAATCCCCGATAAGGACGTCGGGAACAATGCCGGCCTCATACAGGTAGAGGCCGCCGCCGTCAGCCGCAATGATGATGTCGGCATCCAAGCAGCGTTCTTTCAAAAGCTCCGGGCCCACCGGATCCCCGCTGCCTACCACAACCGCTTTCATTCCATAACAGCCCTTCTCAGCATGGATACAAATTCCGCGGGATCCTTGCTGTTGAAAAAGGCTGAACCGGTAACAATCACGTTGGCTCCGGCCGAAACCACTTTCTTAATGGTCTCGGTGTTGATACCGCCGTCCACCTGGATGTCCAGGGGCAGGTTCAGCCGGTTGGCGGCTTCCCTGATATTCCGGACTTTGCTTTCCATGCCTTCTATGTATTTCTGCCCGCCATAGCCGGGACGTACCGTCATGACGAGGACCATGTCCACCTTGTCAAGGATATCGAGAACGACTTTCTCGTCGGTTTCAGGATTGATGGATACTCCCACCCTTACCCCCAGGCTTCTGATCCTGGCCAGGGATGCGTTCAGATCGGGGGCGACTTCTGCATGAATGGTGATGCTGTCGGCCCCGGCTTCAGCAAAGGATTCAATATGCCTGTCCGGGTTGCTGACCATCAGGTGAGCATCGAAAGGCAGCTTCGTATGGGGCCGAAGGGCATCCACAACAATGGCGCCGATGGTGATGGGGGGCACGAAATGCCCGTCCATGACGTCCAGATGGACCATGTCGGCGCCGGCCTTCTCAATCTTCTCAAGTTCGCTCCTGAGGCAGGAAAAATCTGCTGAAAGAATGGATGGTGCAATTTTGATCATGATGTCATCTCCTATACCTGTTGTCGTAAGCCTCTTTTAGTTCCCTGTAATACTGAATGTATCTGCCATATCGCCCGGGATCAGCCTCACCTTTTTCAACCAGTTCCCGAACGCGACATCCCGGTTCATTGATATGGCTGCAGCTTGTAAACCGGCATTCGCCGATAACCTGCCGAAATTCGGGATAGAGATACGCCAGTTCCGTGTGCTCGATGTCGCTGACCGCATAGGAACTGAATCCGGGCGTATCCATTACAAACCCGCCCACAGCCAGTTCAAACAACTGGACATGTCTTGTGGTATGCCGACCCCGCTGGATGCGCTCGCTCACCTCGCCGATCTCCATGACCCAGTTGTTCAGGATTATGTTGAGGATGGTGGACTTGCCAACCCCCGACTGCCCCGCAAAGGCGGTCTTGCATCCTTTGAGCTGTTGGTGGAGCTCATCGTAACCGGTGTTCAGCACCTTGCTGAGCGGTATCACCCGATAGCCCGCCTTGCCGTATGCCCGGCTGATGGCTTCAGCGGTGCCTTCTTCATCCAGATCCACCTTGTTAACCAGGATCAGGGGCGTAATATTTTTCGCCTCACAGGTGATCAGGAGCTTGTCCACCAGGCTCAGGTCAGGTTCCGGGCTCCTAACCGCCACAACCACGGCAAGCTGATCAATATTGGCCACCGGCGGACGGACAAAGGCATTCTTCCGTTCGCCTATCTCGTCGATAAAGCCTGTCAGGCTTTTTTCGTCGATAACTTTAAAGGTTACGCCGTCTCCCGGGAGCGGCGTTTTACCGCCTTCCTTACGGTGGATGCCCCGGACCCTGCAGGTATAGATCACGCCTGCCGATGTATCCAGGACATCGTAAAAACCTCCTACGCCTTTCAGTATGATGCCACTCTTCACGTTGTCCATAGTTCTTTCCTGGTTATCACCCGGTTTATGTTAATAGCTTTTTTCTGCCACCAGCACATTGTTGACATAGGCCCGGATGGTATAGCCGCCGCCTTCAGGCACATTCACCACGGCATAATGCGGGAACTCGCTGGTCTTTACCTCGGCGTTGTTGATGATAATGCTTTCATCAAAGGTCGTGTTGTTGATCATGACCAGCTTCAGTCTTACCGTATCGTCATCAATTCCCGGCGGCAGAGGAACCACGATGGTGATGGGCCGCGTGTTATCGACCGGGTTCTCACCGGGAGGTGTCGGCGTGGCCGAATCGTCCTCAAAGGTGATGTCAACCGCTGTATCTTCCAGCACCAATTCTCCCTCCTTGGGAGACTGGTCAATGATTTTGCCCTGGAAGCCCGCACGGCCTTCCGGGAGGATCCTGCCGACCTTCAGCTTGGAGTTGGTCAAAAGCGCCACGGCTTCGTCATAGGTCAGGCCGATGAGCCTCGGAACCACGACCTCTTCCTTCTTCGGACCCAGACTCCAGTATATGGTGATCTTAGAACCGCGCTTCACCTCGGCGCCCTTTCCGGGTTCGGAACGGATCACCATATTGACGGGCACCTCTTCGTTGTATTCGGGCACTTCCTCAACAACAAGACCGTACTCATCCTGCAGCTTGTATTTCAGAGCGGTATGCTCCTGCATTCTGACATCGGGTATGACGACCATATCCATGCCCTGGCTGACCGTAAGGACCAGCCTGGTATAAATGCTGCCGGCCTTGATGGCATATCCCTCGGGGATGCTCTGATCCATGACGATGTCCTTGGGCACTTCATCGCTGCTCTGATAGACAATTTCGTAGTCTGTGATACCCTTCTCCTGCAGTTCGGCAATGACAACGTTGATGTTGCGATTGATGTAGTTCCCGACCACCACGGTCTCAGGCTGCTGGGCATCCTGCCTCAGCTCGCTGACGATGGCATTCACAAACAGAAAGATTCCGCCTGCAATAGCCAGAATAAGGATCACATAGATAATCGGGAGAACCGTCCGCATGGTCTTACCGGAGCGCCTTCTCGAAGGCGTGTGGTTGCTTCTGGCCAAGTCTTCATCCTCCAATACTTCAAGTTTCCTGGTATTGAACCGGTCGCGATCACGCTGCACATTGGGAAGCAGGATATCGCCGGACTCTCCGGGTTTCCCCCTCAGCTTCTCCAGGTCCTGTATCATTTCCGAAACCGACTGGTAACGGTCTTTTCTGGATTTGGCCATGGCTTTGAGAATGATCATGTTCACGGCCGGAGGAATACCAGGCTTGATATCGGTGGGAAGCGGTGGAATGTCCTGGATATGCTTCAGCGCTACAGAAACCGATGACTCGCCGTCAAAGGGGAGTTTGCCGGTTATCATCTCAAAGAATGTCACGCCGATGGAATAGATATCCGATTTTTCATCGACATAGCCGCCACGGACCTGCTCCGGCGAAGAATAATGAACCGAACCGATGGTATCCAGCTTCATGGTCGCCGTATCGGTGGAAGCTGCCCGGGCAATGCCGAAATCGGTTACCTTGGGAATACCGTCGGAAGTGATCAGAATATTCTGGGGCTTGATATCCCGGTGGATGATCTTTCTGCTGTGCGCCTTGCTGAGAGCACCGCAGATCTGAATGGTGATATTGACGGCTTCCCGCCAGTCCAGGGCTCCGTGCTTCAGGATGTATTCCTTAAGGGTTATGCCTTCCACCAGTTCCATGACGATATAGTAATTATCGTTGTCGGTTCCAACGTCATAAATCTGGACAATATTCGGATGCGTCAGGCTTGCAGCGGCCTGCGCCTCAATCTCAAAACGCTTCAGGAAATCAACATCATGCCTGAACTCATCCTTGAGGATTTTCACTGCCACATGACGTTGAAGATAACGGTCCTGAGCCTTATAGACTCTTGCCATACCACCTGTGCCGATCTCGGACAAAATTACATACCTATTACCTAAAACAGTTCCTACCATTTGCGCACCTCTTTACCTTGCCTCTTCCCAGGCAATAATCACGGTAACGTTATCATTTCCACCCCGCTGATTGACTGCTTTGATCAATTCTGACGATGCCGCTTCAATAGGACCTTTAAGGATGATGTCCCGAATTTCCTCGTCAGACAGGTGTTCATAGAGGCCGTCCGTACAGAAAACAAAAATATCATTTTCCTTAATGGTCTCCCGGTAGAAGTCCGGAAGGTAATTCTCCCTGAATCCCAGGGCGCGCGTAATCTTGTGCTTATCAGGATGATTCAAGGCCTCGTTTGATGAAATGATACCGCCTTTCACCAGTTCCGCCACATAGGTGTGATCCTGGGTGATGGACCGGATCTCGCCGTCGCGGATAAGGTATACTCTGCCGTCGCCTATGTGAGCAATATACAGCTCTCCGCCCTTGACAATGCCTATTGAAAGGGTGGTGCCCGATTTCAGGCCGCCAAGATTCTTGTTGGAATACTCCATGATCTGATGATTTATGGACTCAATGCAGCGATTGATGATCTCATGCATGGTGGGAATATCCCTGGCTTCGACGCATGCCATGACCAGTGATGAAATCTCCTGGACAGCAATGCGGCTGGCTTCCTCTCCGGCCACATAGCCGCCCATGCCATCGGCCACTACAAAGCCCACGGGGTTTCCATCGGCATCCAGAATGATGTTCCAGCTGTCTTCGTTTTTTTCCCTTTTCTGTCCGATATCGCTCAATGCCGAGTATTTCACTTCTTTACACCTTCTCCGATCCCATCATGGTATCTCTGCGCAATTGGCCGCATGCAGCCATGATATCGCTGCCCAACTCGCGTCTCACCGTTACGGCAATGCCCTTCCGCTCCAGGATAGAACGGAAGGTTTCAATCCTTTCCCTGCTGCTCTTGTCATACCCGGTACCTTCAACCTTATTTACAGGGATCAGGTTGACATGGCTCAGGGTGTTCTTCAGTTTTGCTGCCAATTCCTCCGCATGGTGCGGGGCGTCATTGACATCCTTTATCAGGGCGTATTCATAGGTCACACGTCTCGATGTGAGCCTTGCGTACTCATTGCAGGCTGCCAGGAGCTCTTCCATGGGCCATCTCCTGGCAACAGGCATGGTTTGTGTTCTGATGGCATCATTGGGCGCATGCAGGGACACCGACAGGTTCACAGGGAATCCTTCGCGGGCAAAGCGGAGGATTCCGGGCACAATGCCACAGGTGGACACCGTCATTTTCCTGAAACTGATGTTCAGGGTGTCTTCCCGGTTGATGCGCCGCAAAAAGCCTACCACGTTGTCATAATTATCAAAGGGCTCACCAATGCCCATCAAAACCACATGACTGATCCGGTCATTGAGGTCATGGATCATGCAAAGTATCTGGGCCAGCATTTCACCTATGGTGAGGTTCCTGATATACCCCAGCGGAGATGATGCGCAGAAGCTGCATCCCATCTTGCACCCCACCTGGGTGGAAAGGCATGCCGAATACCCGTAATGGTATTGCATGAGCACACCCTCAATGATATTGCCGTCATCCAGTTCAAACAGGTACTTGCGCGTCCCGTCAACCCTGGATGTGAGTTTTTTTCTTATTTTCAGGCCTCCGGTCTTATATCGCTCCGAAAGCAAATCCCTCAGGTTCTTGGGCAGATTGCTCATTCCCTGAAAATCCAGTTCCCCGGAATAGAGCCATTTCCAAATCTGTTGGGCCCGGAAGGCTTTTTCCCCCAATGCCGTTATCTCGTTTTTGAGTTCCTCTGCCTCCAGCTCCAGCAGATCCTTTTTCTCCACCATGCAGTTTTTCCTTTCCCTCCTGAAGGACAACCGTAAATGGTGCTTTACGGCAGCCCTATTATATAACATTTTTAACCTGATCACAACTTACACGTCCTGGCAGGCGGATATTGAAACATTATTTTAATATCTGAGAAAACAGCCGCATGAAGTTGGCGCCGGCTATCATCCGAATATCCTGATCGGTATAATTGACCCGGGCCAGGGCCTCCAGCAAAGCATGCAGACTTTCCGCTCCCCTGATGCCTTCGGGCATGGGGTTTGCCCCGTCGAAATCGCATCCCAGCCCCACATGCTTTATGCCCACCAGGCCGGCTATATGTTCGATATGATTAATTATATCCTTGATCGTCGCTTTTCCAGACACCGAAAGAAAATGACCGTAAAAATTGATGCCAATCACGCCGCCGGTCCGTGCAATCTCCCTGATCTGGGCATCGGTCAGGTTCCTGGGATGATTGCACAGGGCGCGGCAGTTGGAGTGGGTTGCCGTAACAGGTAATTGCACGCAGGACAACACATCGTCAAAGGTTTCATCAGAAGCATGGGAAAGGTCAATCACCATGCCCAGTTCCTGCATCCTATTGACCACTTTTCGGCCAAAGGCTGAAAGACCGTGATGGGTGCGCCGTCCTGCTATGCTGTCGCAGACCTCATTGTCATAATTCCAGCACAGGGTGATAACCCTCAGGCCTTTTTGAAACCAACGTTCCAGTTCATGCAGGCTTCCCCTGAAAAGCTCGGCACCCTCTGCACCAAGGATGCCGAAAACACCGCCCCCTTCGGCTGCCTTCAGCTCCGATGCCGTCCTTACCAGCCTGAGACGTCCCGGGTATGCCCTCTCAAAAGCAAGGGCCTTCTCCAGGTGGGCGGCCATGACAGCAGCCGGATCGGCCCGGAAACCATCGTCGGCAAAGGATGCCAGAACCTGTACATAGGCTCCGTACCGCTCGGCACGTTCCAGGTCCCAGTGAAAGCTGTTCCGAATCAGTTCACCGGGATTTCTGATCCTGGATAATGTATCGCAATGGGCGTCAAATATCAGCATACGTTTTTCCGCCTTTGGAAAGTCCGCCGTACGGGGCTCGCCTGCCAGTCCTGATGGCGTTTGCCTTTCCGCTAAAAAGCACCCCTGATATGCTCCACGGACCGGATCTTCCCGTCCGCCGCCATATAGATTTCTACTACATCAAACCGCAGCGGCATGTCATGGATACCGTACCTCGCGGTATAGGCCTGGGCGACCTTGATGATGGTTTTCCGCTTGCCGGGCAAAACAGCCTCCGCCGGCGTGCCATAGCGGTCTCCCCTTCTTGCCTTGACTTCAATAAAGCACAGGGTGTCCCCATCCTGTGCTATAATATCGATCTCGCCCATCCGGCCAAACCTGTAGTTTCTGGCAAGGAGCTTCATCCCCTGGCTCAGGATATGCCTGACGGCAGCCTCCTCTCCAATTCTTCCCAGTTCCCTATTATTCATATTCTTCATTCCCGAGGTTATTATCCGTCCAGCTTGCCCTCAAACTTTGAAAACCTGCCGTCGAGCCTGCTGATGAATGCCAGAACCTCCGCAACCACGTCATACAGCTCTTCCGGTATCTCCGAGCCCAGCCGGATGCCTGTCAGGGCCTCCGCCAGATGCTCGTCCTCATAAACGGGAATCCTGGCCTCTTTAGCTTTCTCGATGATCTTCTCGGCGATGACCCCCTTGCCGGAAGCCACCACCTTGGGCGCCTTGTCCTCACCCGGCTCATAGGAGAGCGCCGCCGCCTTTTTTATTTTCTTCTCCGGTGTATCGCTCATAGCCTTTCTCACCTTATATTCTCAAATCAAAGCGGGCGTTCATGCCAAGCACCGATTCGGTAATCTTACCGGCGCTTACCAGGTTGACAGGCTCACTCTCCAGGACCCTGCATTTCATTTCTGCCAGCTTATACCCCTTTTTCCCGAGAGCTTCATAGAGCTCCTTGTGGTGAGCCCGCACAAAATCGGCCAGCTCCTGGCTTTCCACCCTGAAATGGATGGTCAGGCAGCCATGGGAAGCGTTCAGGAAGGTTTCCACAAGCCCAAGATTCTGCGTATGAAGCGAAATGAACAGGGTAAACTGTTTGGGATTGATTCTGCCCTTTCCGGGTTTCCGCTTCATGATGTAAAGCTCGCCTATGGTCTGCTGTTCACGGATGACCAGGGGGATATGCATAAAAACGTGATACGTGTTGACCTGGCTGAAAAAGCGAAGGGCATCGGTCAGTTCCTGAACAACCGGCCGGATGGCATGGCTCCCCCTTTCCCCGGCCAGCCTGGCGGACTCGGAAGCAAGCTGAAGGATTTCCTTAAGCGTCTCGAGCTTATCGTTCAAATCGATGGACGAAGCGCCATCGTCTTCAATTCTGGTATATGCTTTTTCGAAAACGGACTCAAGGATTTTCTGAACATCGGGTTTTTCCTGTCGGAACATTTCCGCTGTTTTCAGCCTGATCCCCTCTGTGGTCCTGATGAAATCGTGCAGGATCTCCTTAAGCTGCTCATCGGGAATGTTCAGGCCGCCTCCGGGCATCGCTTTGCTTGCTTTGAGGTTGGACAGGGCTTTTTGGAGCACTTCAAAAAGCTTTTCCGTATCCAAAGGCTCGTAAGCGTTAAGGGACCCTTCCAGGGCATTGAGCAGTTCCCTGGTCAGAAGAAGCTTGATGCCTCCCCCGAGGGCCAGGTCCTCCCGGGATACCCCATTATGTACATCGGCCAGGCGTCCGGCCAGCTCCCGGACAGCCTGCGCCATTTCCATTCGGAACATAAGCGTTCTCAGAAGTTCTTCCACGTCGGCCCTGTCCGCGGCCGAAAGCGATTCGGCAAGCGACCGGCTTAAGGCCTGCAAATTGCCGGCCAGGTTAAATTCCCTGTTTGCCAGCTTCAGCGCGGTCGCCAGCATGGCCGGATCGGATTCCATGCCGTTGGCAGTCAGAAATGCGGCCTTCTCCATGTCCAGACCCGGATGATTCTCCAAAAGGCTCAGCACCTTCGAAACCATATCCCCGGTGGCTTTGGCGCCAAAGGTCTGAAGCTGCCTGGCTATCTGGGACAGCGTATTCTCCGCTGCCGACTCCTGCCGAGGCGGCGCATCGCTGTCCACAATCCTTGCGGTGATCTGATCACCGGCTGTTTCGCCTATCTGAAGTGTGAGCAGGGTTCCGGGAAGCAGATCGAAGCCTTCAGGGACCTTCGCTGTCAGGCTGGAACCATCCAGCAGCCTGAGCAGGAGCATACCGTTTTCCATGGCCAGCACCCTGCCCTGAATCAGCTCACCCACATTCAGGCCTTCAACGGCAGCTTTGTTCTGTATCTGAAAAAGCTGCTGGGCTGCAAATCCATCGATCTTCATCTGCCAATCACCCCAAATCTGTACCGCAGCATACTGTTATACCGCTGTCTCAGCGTCCAGAAGGCCTTCGGTGAAACTCCGCCGGTGTATGGGACAGAGCCCGAGCCTTTTGATGGCTTCCACATGGGCCGGAGTGCCATAGCCCTTATGCTGGGCAAACCCATAGCCGGGATACTTCAGTTCCATTTTCTCCATGATCCGATCCCTGGTTACCTTGGCCAGGATGGATGCAGCGGCCACAGAAGCGCTTGTCGCATCGGCTTTCGGAACGGACATCTGCACAATGTCCAGATCCAGCCGAACCGCATCGATGATGAGAAAATCGGGCTTTATCTTCATGGAAAGGATGGCCGTTTCCATCGCTTTCCTTGTGGCGTTCAGGATGTTGACCCTGTCGATGTAGGTGTGGTCGGCAATGCCTATGCCATAGGATATGGCCTTTTCCCGGATTTCATCATAAAGCTTGTCCCGTTTTGCAGGTGAAAGCTTCTTGGAATCGTTCAGCCCGCAGATCACAACATCCTGCGGCAGGATAACACAGGCGGCCACCACCGGGCCGGCCAGGGGGCCTCTTCCGGCTTCATCCACACCGCCTATGTAGCAAAACCCTTTTTTCCTGGCATCCTCCTCAATGGCCATCAGGGCCCTCAGCCGTTCCCTTTCCTTCTTTTCCGCTTCCAGTTTCTTATAATATTTATCGGCAATCTTCCGCACCGAATCCCCAAATTCCTCCGACAGCTCCAGGAGCCAGCGGTATGCATCCTGTACCGGCATCTCCCCGGCTCTTTGCGTGATCTCCTTCAAGGTTGGCTTTTTCATGGCTGCCCCTCCGTGTTTTCATTTTCCGGCGGACTTTCCAGGGTGATCTTGCCAATCTTGCCGCCACGGAATTCATCCAGAACGATGGCCGCAATCCTGTACAGGTCCACCTCGCCACCCGATACCAGGCACCCCCTCTTTCTTCCAGCCTCTTCGAGCAGCATAAGACCTGTCCTGTCATGGACCTGGCTGAGCTTATAACGCGCCATGAGCGCGTCGGGATAAAGACAGGCCAGGCGCTCCATGAGTTTGGCGGCCAGTTCGGCGGTATCCATGATTTCGTCCCTGATGGCCCCGGTGAAAGCCAGGTTCAGGCCGGTTTCCACATCCTCAAACTTGGGCCAGAGGATGCCCGGGGTATCGAGAAGCTGGATCTCCGGATTGATTCTGACCCACTGCTTGGACCGTGTCACGCCGGGTCTGTCTCCGGTCTGGGCACTTGCCCGCCCGGCAATCTTGTTGATAAAGGCCGATTTCCCCACATTGGGGATGCCCACCACCATGGTCTTGACAGCCCTGCCGATGCGCCCTTTGGCGGCAGCTGATTCGGTCTTGTGCCGGGTTAATTCCTTCAGTTTATTCTTAAGTTCGTTTAAGCCTGCGCCGGTTATGGCGTTGGTGTAAATCACATCGATATTGCGGTTTTTGAAATACTGCGCCCACTGGCTGTTCTTCCCGGGATCCGACAGATCGCTCTTGTTGAGTGCAATGATCCTGGGCTTTGAACCCACCAGCCTGTCTATTTCCGGGTTGCGGCTGGACATGGGGATCCTGGCATCCAGAAGCTCAATCACCACATCCACCAGCTTCAGGTTTTCCTGTATCAGTCTTCGGGTTTTGGCCATGTGGCCCGGAAACCATTGAATGTTCAAAGCGGCTTTCTCCTTTCGCAAACCCTCTTTTACTGCTTTCCATGCCCTCTTATTTTAACCATAATTAAACCGCTAATCAAATTCGCCCGCATTCCTTCCCGCGCTGTTCATCAGTCAGGACTCCCCTTGCTTCTTTCCAATCCACATACCACATCTCCTTTTTTATCCGGGGATCGGTCAGGACCTCCATGGTTCCAACAAGCGTGATGTTGTATTCTTCCGAGTTGAAGCAAACACTGGCCCGGTTGCATTGATTGATTCGCCTGACCCTTGTTGAGCCCAGGCCTGTGCAGAATGTGATCCATCTGATACCATCCGCTTTGGAGGCCGTTATGGTAGACGCTGCCGGATACCCGTCCAGGTCTATCAAAGCCAATACGCAATGGGTACCAGCGCCCGTATTTTTCTCAATAATCTCCCCTGCCCGCTTAATGAGTTCCTGATGCATCGTATTACCTCCCCCGGTTATTCCGGCCCCTGGGGCCTCAACTCTATATTACCTGTTCCCGCCGGTCATTTGAACCTGTATCCTGAATTTTGCACATAAAAAAGGAACCGTCCCATTCTGAGACAGTTCCTTCGTTTCTGAATTAATCGAGGTTCTATAATAAATGTTGGGGTGCCGAGGGACAGAAACTTCGGAACTCCAACATTTTTTGCAAATAAAGAGAGCATGGAGTGAAATCTCTAGTAAAATGTAGTTACTCACACCATCATTTTAAAGGAGAATCAACCATGCTCTACAAAGATTATACGCGAGAATTTATTGGATTTGAAGATGTAACCGTTACCTTCGCAGAAAGAAAGGACAATCAGTTCCACATTTATATGAGAATGAAGCGAAAAGCCCATGAGTGTCCCCGCTGTGGTCGGACTACGGACAAGATTCACGATTACAGAGAACAACAAATTAAGGATATATCTTCGTTTGGAAGCTATACTTTCATACATCTGCGGAAACGACGCTATGTATGTCCTTCATGCAATAAAAGGTTTTATGAAGAGGTACCTTTCCTGCCAAG
>NZ_FQZP01000049.1 GCF_900142095.1 Thermoclostridium caenicola
TTTTCTTCCGGTGTAAAATTTCTTCTCTTTTCCATAGTTCCATTCTAACTTATTTTGGCCGTTTTGTCTGTCTTAATTTCTGGTATCATTATAATTCATCTCACATAGCTCAGGTATTAACCAATATAATTGAAGATAATGCAAGATTGCACGAAATGAAGGATTATCTGATTAAAAATCCTTTTTCAAATAGTATCGCGATTAATCAGTTAAGCAAAGTCTTTGAATTAAATGATGATAGATTAGGGTGAAGCAGCATAATGAAATCAGTAAAAAAAATACATTACATATGGGTGGGCGGCAGGAAGAAGCCAGCATTAGTCAAAAAGTGTATCAGAAGCTGGGAGAAGTTCTTTCCGGACTGGGAGATTATTGAATGGAATGAAAGCAACCTTGACATCAACATTAACGAATACTGTAAGCAAGCCTATGAGGCAAAAAAGTATGCTTTCGTTTCAGATGTGCTCCGATTCGATGTATTATATAGGAACGGTGGACTGTACTTTGATACGGATGTCGAGGTCATAAAAAGCTTCGAAACAATAATAAACGAATATGAAGCCTTTTCTGGGTTTGAAAACGAGTATATCAATCCTGGTCTGGTATTATACAGTGCGTATCCAGGTAACTCCCTTTTTAAAGAAATGCTTGATATTTATTCACAAGAGAAATTTGCACTTGAGGATGGATATAATACAAAAACAGTATGTGAGTATTTTACCGAACTAATGTGTAATTACGGTTTGAAGCAGAATAATCAACTTCAGACAATTAATGGGTTTACAGTATTTCCCCGAACTTTCTTTTGCCCGGTCGATAGCATATGGCGCAGACAAGAGTTTACAAAGGATACATATACAATCCACCGATTTGCAGCTTCATGGGTGGGAAGAAAACAGAAACTAGAATATTTATATAAACGAATAGGATATAAACTTCTTGGGAGGAATACCATTGATTTTTTCAAGAGAATTCTTGGAAGAGAATGATTACCTAAACATAGTTCGAATTGATCAAAAAATCAAGATAATCAGATTAATACTATATATTGTTAGTGTAGCCTTGGCTATACTCTATTCAGCAAATGACAGTAAGGCTATTTCAATGCTTAATGTATTACTGATATCAGTATTGGTAATAACAGGCGATGAGAGTGAAAACTTTTCTCTCCTGATGGGATTGCAGCTGTTGCAAGCGGTTATTCAACTCTATCTTGGTTCATCTATTGTTAGTTTCCTTTTTGCTGCATATCCTATAGTTTTTTTTAAGAATATCATAAAACGTACAAATATTAAATATGATATAATTTCGTTGCTGTTGGTTATTGTACTCCTTGGCCTTGAACTTATTAACTTCCAGCTATATACTGGTACGGCCCTGGGAACAGTAGTGATTTGGGCCATGTCAATAGTTTACTTTTTCATGATTTGCTCAAAGAAAGGATTAGTAATAAACTACAATGAAATAATGCTTATGTTTACCATAGCATTTATAGCTGTTATCGTGATTAATGTTATAGAAGGAACCGACAAATATGGATCGGCTTATGGGTTGGGGGCGTTTAATGAGAATTTCAGATTTGGTGATGAATACAGGGCACTCGGGGGTCCCAATACAGTAGCTAATATAGCTCTTTTTGTAATATGCATGAATTACATCTATATTCTTGAAGGCTCCAAACTGGTATATAAACTTTTAAGCTTTGCATCCATCGTTACAGGATTTGTTTTTGGTTATGTAACTATTTCAAGAGCGTTTTTGGTGTCATTGGGTATTATTTTTATTCTGATATTTATATCTTTGCCAAAGAAGAAGCTATCCAATAAAATAGTATTCTTTTTAGTATTTTTATATTTCATATTGATATTGGTTTATAACAAAGAAACTATCAGTCGAGTTTTTCATTCATTCAGTGATAGATTTTTAGCGGGTAACGAAGATAGAATTATGTTAATGCTTCAATCAATAATTTCTTTGTTTGATAATACGCGCAGTACTTTACTTGGAAACGGGGTATATTATCAGCTGACTTTCCAAAGTAAGTTTACTGCTCATAATCTTTATTTGGACTCCTTTGTTTCATTTGGCTTATTTGGTGGTATTGCTTTCCTCTATTTACTGGTTAGGCTTTTTTTCAAGATTAAAAAGCAGAATAATGCATCTTTTAATCTGCTGCTGTATGCTCCATTAATAATTCTTGCTGCTTATAACTTTATTATTGGCAGTGTACGAGATGTTAGCCTGTATTATTATTTGATATTTTCGTATTTCTTGGCAAATAGTTTGCCTGAAAAAAGGAGCATAAGAAATGGGAAAGAGATTGACAGTGTTCACACCAACATATAACCGTGCAAAGTTACTGCCGAATCTGTATAAATCATTAATAGCACAAAACTCTAAAGAATTTGTATGGTTAATTGTAGATGATGGTTCAACGGATAATACTGAAGAAGTCGTACAGTCTTTCATTGATGACGCGCTTATTGAGATTAAGTATTATAAACAGGAAAACCAGGGTAAGCATGTAGCGCATAACTTGGCTGTTCAAGAAGCTGATAGTGAATTATTCGTGTGTGTTGATTCTGACGACAGCCTTACATCAAATGCAGTTGAAGAAATACTTATGATATGGGATAATACACCCAAATCTAGCGATATTTGTGGAATTATTGGTCCCCGTAGCAATTCAAGAGTGGATAAATGGCCTAAAAATATATTGTATGGGACTTTATCGGACTTATATGAGAGATATAAGTTTTCAGGAGACACAATAATTGCTTTCAGAACAGAGATAATCAAACAATACATGTTCCCTGTATTCAAAGGAGAAAAGTTTCTTCAGGAAAACATTATTTATTTGCAAATCGATAAACACTTTAGATATATATATACAGACAAAATATTATATATCGGACAGTACCTGGAAGATGGCTTATCCATGAATATAATGAGAATCATGCTCAAAAGCCCCAAAGGTACGGCCCTCTTTTTTATACAAAAGGCTTCTATGGCACGAAATGTAATAGATAGGTTTAAGGCCTATGCCTGTTACCTTGCTATAGAGGGTGATAAAGAGTTTTTGCGTGATTATAAAATTGATATAATTACTAAAACTATTGGGACATTATTAAAAAATCGATATAAGCGAATATTTAAAGAGTATATGGGTGATATGGTATGAAAGTAATACTTTATGGTTTTGGAAATCCAGATAACAGAGGGTGCGAAGCTATTGTAAAATCTGTTTCATCGATGATTAAAGCTAAGTATGAGAATTCATATATCATTGCGTTGTCCAATGACTATGGACGAGTACCCATGCTGAAAATAGATACAATTGATGAATATGGAAAGGGCATATATCCGCATGAAAATACCATTCAGACGTTTATTGCCCGTGTTATAAGGAAAATCTTTAAGTCAGCGGTTCCTTTTTATACGATTCTTAATATAAAGAATTTTAGAAATGCTCAAGATGCAGTTCTATGCATTTCAGTCGGAGGAGATAATTACTGCTATAATACAAAGAACGATTGGTTATATGCCATGGATAAAAAATTTCATGAGAAGAATAAAACACTTATTCATTGGGGGTCCTCTTTTGAAAAGTCATTGCTCGATGACAGAATGGTAAAGGACCTTAATCAATTTGACCTAATCATAGTTAGGGAGTCATTGTCGCGCCAGTATTTATTAGAGAAAAATATAACTGCCCCCATAACGCTAATTCCTGATCCAGCATTTATTCTTAAGCCAGAAAAGCTGGACGAGGTATGCCTGTCTAAAGATACAGTAGGAATCAATATCAGTCCGCTGATTATGCGATATACCACCAGTGAGGATTTAGTATATAAAAATGTTATTAACATGATAAATTATATAATTGAAAAATGTGGGTTGAAGGTGGCACTGATACCACATGTATGCGACAGGAGAACAGGGATAGGTGATTATACGGTTCTTTCAGACATTATGAAAGGAGTAAGGCAAAAAGATGATTGTACACTTATTGATTATACATATTCCGCAGAACAATATAAATATATAATTTCGAAATGCAGAATGTTTATTGGCGCACGTACCCACTCCACAATAGCGGCATATTCTACATTTGTGCCAACACTTGTCATAGGGTACTCTGTTAAAGCTAAGGGCATAGCGAAGGATATTTTTGGCACATATGAAAATTACGTTATACCTGTTCAATCCCTACAATCCGAAGAAGATTTGACGAACGGGTTTATTTGGCTTTATAAAAATGAGGATAAGATAAGAGAACATTTACATTCGTTTATGCCTGGTTATATTGAGCGCGCATATCAGGCAATTGATAAGATAGACGAGATAGTGGGGAGTCGGTAATGAGGGTTAATCAGCTGAAAGCGGGTGCTATATTATCATATCTATCGCTTATTCTAACTATACTTATCTCCCTAATATACACCCCTTTTATGCTACGTAAGCTGGGGCAATCTGAATATGGCTTGTTCTCTCTTATCAACTCAGTCATAGCTTATTTAACTATACTTGACTTTGGTTTTGGAAATGCTGCTGTAAGGTACACAGCAAAATATCGGGCAGAGAACAACAAGGAAAAAGAGCACGCCTTTCTTGGCATGCTTTTTCTCTTATATGTAGGAATAGGGATTATAGCGTTAATCATTGGGTTGTTGCTAATCTTTAACATTGAGAGTTTATTTCAGAATTCCTTGGCTAACTGGGAGATAGAGAAGGCTAAAATTCTGATGTGGATTGCTATTGTTAATATTGCTATATCCTTTCCGTTAAGCCTGTTTCAGTCAGTAATAAATGCCTATGAACGCTTCGTTTTCATTAAAGGGTTGCAGTTGGTAAAAAATGTATTAATGCCAGTTCTGATGGTTCTCGTTTTAGCGATGGGTTATAAATCCATAGGCATGATACTGGTAACAGTAATACTCAATTTATTATTCAACTTGTACTGCATAGTTTATTGTGTAAACAACCTGAAGGTAAAACTGCAATTTGAGAGATTTAATATACCTTTGCTAAAAGAACTTTCAATATATTCATTTTTTATTTTCCTCGGTATAATCGTAGATCGTGTATATTGGAATACTGGACAGTTCTTGCTGGGTATTTTCTCGGGAACAGTTTCAATTTCAGTGTATTCAATAGGTGTACAGTTTGCTACGTATTATCTCTCTTTATCAACAGCTGTTTCCAGTGTATTTCTCCCAAGGCTTACTGCAATTGATGTAAAGAATTCAGATTCAAATGAGATTTCCGAACTCTTTATCAAAATAGGGAGAATGCAACTCATCATTCTTGGTTATATTTTATCCGGATTTATTTTAATTGGAGAGGATTTTGTCACACTATGGGCAGGCAGTGAGTATAGTGATTCTTATTGGATTGCTCTCATTCTAATGGTCCCGTTGACAATTCCTCTTATTCAAAACTTGGGGATATCCGTTTTACAGGCTAAAAACAAACATGCTTTTCGATCAGTAGCTTATGTTTTTATTGCCATTCTCAATATTGCAATCTCAATCCCGCTTATTAAGGCTTTTGGGATATTTGGATGTGCCATTGGTACTGCTACTGCTTTTTTGGTTGGACAGGGTGTTACGATGAATGTTTATTATTATAAGATAATAAGACTTGACATACCAAGGTTTTGGCTTGAAGTTGGTAAGATATTACCTGCTATGGTTCTCCCTGGAATAATTACATATGTATTTAAACAGTGTGTGGTGTTGAAAGGCTATCTGGGACTTGCTATATACGGGGGTATATTTTCAATCCTTTATTTGATATGTATGTGGTTGCTCGGCATGAATACCTACGAGAAAAATCTTGCCAGAGAACCATATATAATGCTTAAGACAAGAGCTAAGAAATTGATTATGAGGTAATAAAACCATGATATGCATTCAGAACAAGTCGGACTGTTATGGCTGTTCAGCATGTTATTCCATATGTCCTTCAAGATGTATTATAATGGCTAAGGATGATGAAGGATTTTTATATCCTATTGTGGATCAAAACACCTGTATTAACTGCAAACGATGCGAGATGGTTTGTCCATCATTAAATCAGTTTTCTCCAACTACTCCTCTGAAAGTGTATGCAGCAAAGAACAAAGACATCCAAATACGCAGGGAAAGCTCATCAGGAGGGATTTTTACCCTTCTGGCCGATCATATAATTGAGAAGCATAATGGTGTAGTTTTTGGGGCAGGCATTGACTCCAATAATATGATTAGACATCTTTCAGTTGAGGACAAGGACAAAATTCATCTATTGCGGGGCTCGAAATATGCGCAAAGTGATATGGGCGATAGCTATCAAGAGGTTAAGGCATATTTGAATCAGGGCAGATATGTCCTGTTTACAGGAACACCTTGTCAGGTAGCCGGGCTTAAAGCCTTTTTGCAGAGATCCTATAAAACTTTGCTATGTGTAGATGTGGTATGTCATGGTTCTCCTTCATGTGATGTTTTGAAGTATTACTTAGCTGGTCTCGAAAAAGAATTCGGGTCAAGAGCAACAGGTATTAATTTCAGGGATAAAAAAACTGGCTGGAAAGATTATTATTTTTCGATTTCCTTTGAGAATAAAAAGAAGTATTTATGCCAAAAGGATAAGAGCGCATACATGCGCGGATTTATTGGAAATTTATATCTTCGACCTTCTTGCTACAATTGTAAGGTTAAAAACTTAAAAAGCGGCAGTGATATTACTCTTGGTGATTATTGGGGAGTTTCTTCAAGGTTCCCTGAATTCGACGATGATACCGGTGTGTCTTTAGTAATTGTCAATACTGCTAAGGGTTATGAATACTTCAACAAGCTCAAAGACTCAATGGATATAAGAGAATCTGAAATAACTCATGCGATAAAGACAAATCCGTATATTGCTAGATCCGCTGGACTCCATCGCAACCGGGATTTATTTTTCAAAAGATATAGGGATGAATCTTTCGACACATTAGTTGATGAGCTTCTAAAGAAAGGAAATCTGGAGAAACTATATTTATATATACGTGAAGCATTTTTAAAAATCCTCGTTTTTGGCTGGTCAATAGTAAAAAAGCTAAGAAATCAAATGGCTAAGTAAAACTTTTATATAGGAGAGAAACATGGTTATATACTCCGTGATCATGGCAGGTGGCGGTGGGACACGATTCTGGCCGCTCAGCCGGCAAGAGCTGCCCAAGCAGATGCACAACATTACCGGCAATGACATTATGATTAACGAGACAATAGACCGGATTAAAAACATTGTGCCTTATGAGAATACCTATATTGTAACCGCTGACAGACAGAAAGAACTGCTGAAGTCTGTCATCAATCCACAGATATCTGTGCAAAACATACTGGCAGAGCCGATGCCCAGGAATACCGCCCCCTGTATCCTGTATGCAGCAATGAAGATATATAAGGAACACGGGGACGGCATCATGTTTGTTCTGCCGGCAGATCACTATATATCCAATGTCCCGGAGTTCAACAGAATTCTCAGAAAGGCTGCAGGTGTTGCAGAGGTAACCGATAAATTAATCACGATTGGAATAAAGCCGACTTTCCCATCCACTGGTTATGGCTATATCCAGTACAATATGCAAAACGAGTTGGTATACAGGCTGGAAACTTTGCCGGCCGGAGACGAAGCGGATGGTAATACCAGCACATTGCATGAACTCAGCGGAGTCTATGAAGTCGAGCAGTTCATTGAAAAGCCTGACAGAGAGAGCGCCAAGTCCTATATTGAATCGGGTAATTTTTTGTGGAACAGCGGCATGTTTATCTGGAAGGTCTCTGTCATTATGGATAACTTCAAAAGATACTTGCCGAGAATCTATGATGAAATGGAATCCTATTTGAAAGCAAAAGACGAAAAGGATGAGATGGAAGCTCTGGAAAAGGCATACAGCAGGATTAAAGGTATCTCTATTGATTATGGCATACTGGAGCGTTCAAACGATGTTTATGTGATTCCCGGTGATTTCGGCTGGAATGATATCGGAAGCTGGGATGCATTGGGGGCTATTTTCCCACCCGATGAGAATGGTAACATCATTAAGGCCGATTTTATTGAAATAGATACGAAAAACTCAATCATATACGGACAAGGAAAACAGCTTATTGCTACTGTCGGCCTTAAGGATATGATAGTGGTTAATACCGATGATGCTTTGCTGATTTGTCCCAAGACTCGTGCCCAGGAAGTAAAGGATATTGTCGATAAACTCAAAAAAAATGGCAGGAACGATTTACTATAATATCGGCTGCGAGTTAAAGGTGGAGTATGAAGAAAGCAATTGCCACATTGATGATTCTTGTTATTTCCGTATCCCCTCTTTTCAGAGGGCTTTATTTTGAGCTGGAAGCATACGCGTTTTTAGCTGTCCTTGCGTTGCTTTCGGTTGTCTATCTATTCACGAAACTGGCTAACAGGGAAGCAATGCGCTTTCATAAATGGATTCTTGTATTCGGAGTCTGTTTGATCGCGGCTTATATACTGAGCTTTGCCAAGGCGGTGAGCATACGGGACAATATCACAAGTCTCATTCAGATCAGTACGTATTTGCTCGTATCAATCATCCTGTATGACTATTATCATGATAAAAAACGGCTTTTCGGACAAACGCTGATGCTTTTTACCGTCATCGCCGGTTTTATTAATGCCATACTCGGAATTGAGGCTTTATCCGGAGCATTTGAATCGCTGAATTATACTTTGATATATATGCGGGTTGGAGGCATGTTTCAATATGCCAATACTGCAGCTGTTTACTTTATGATATGCGTTGTATTTTCAATTGCACTGATTCATTCAGTAAAGAGTATACTATTAAAGCTCATGCTTTCCGGTATGGGGAATATCGCATTTCTTGCGTTGCTCCTGACCAGTTCAAGAGGCGGCTTTTTGGTTGGTATCGCTGTATTTTTGCTGATGTGGGCGCTCCAGCCCAAGGGTTATAGACTGAAATATGTCTGCTCCTTCGTTTGCACGGTTGTACCGGCTTTCTTATTTATTGGGAGAATTATCACCCTGGGCGGCTCCAGAGACTACATTTCCATAGCAAAATGGATGGCCGTATCATTTATGGCGGCCGTGATACTGAGTTTGATATATGGTGTGGTATCCTCGCTGCTATCCGGCGCTAAGGCAAGTATCAGGAATGGCTTGGCCGTTGTTTGCCTGGTGGGATTTCTGGCTGTTGCCGCAGTTATCGTCCTCAATCATGGCATAACGGCAATATTACCCGGAAACATCATTATGCGATTTCAGACATTGGGATTGCAAGATAGGAATATCATACTTCGGCTGACCTATTTCCGTGATGCTTTGAAGCTGATATCGTCCAACTGGTTGCTGGGTCTGGGGGGCGGCGGATGGTATTCCCTTTATCAAAGCGTACAGGATATGTTCTATGTGGCTCGTACAGTCCATAACCATTATTTGCAGGTATTCGTAGAAGCCGGTATTCTGGGTTTTATCAGTTTTCTGGCAATCATTCTGCTCTCACTTATCAATATGTTCTATTCACTGATAAATCAGAAGGATGATACGGAACGTATCATGCTCACCGGTATTTTCTGCGGCTTTTTAGCTCTTGTATTACATTCCTCATTTGACTTCAACCTCTCATATGTCTCAATGGCTTTATTATTGTGGACATTTGTTGCCGGTTCAGCGGTCTGCCTTTCGGAGAAAAGCACGGCCAATGCAGGAACTGTCCTGCAAACGATATCGTTCCGTAGTAATGCTGCGAAGCTGGCGGTTATCGTAGCCTGTTCTGCATTATTCTCCGTTAGCGGATTATTTACTGCCTCCGCTTATTACGCAGATCGGGGTTTTAACAGTTTGTTAAGGAAGGATTATGTGACTTCAGGGACCTATTATCTTAAGGCGAGCCATCTTGATCCGCTCAACCCGGTTTACCATTTTCAGCTTGCCAAAGTCTATTATAATTATTCAAAAAGAAGTGCCGATCCGATACAAGTTGAAGGCTGGCGACGTACGGCCATAAAGGAGGCTGAACAGAGTGTTTTACTGAATCCTTGCTATCCGGAGTACCGGGAAATACTGGCTTTTATCTGTTATGAGTCCGATCAGCCGCTGAAGGCGCTGGAGAATGCTGAAAAGCTTATCGAACTGCAGCCCCTGAAAAACAGCAACTATGAACTCTTGGCAAAATGTTATTTGAAATCTGCGGAATATTATAGAAACAACAATAATATGGATAAGTGCAGGGAAATGCTGATTCGTTGCTCTCAAGTTGATCAATTGCCGAAGGTTACTGCCGACGAAACCATAATGGAATATAAGCATCAGGCATTGGCTTTGCTGAAAAGTTTTTAAATTTGCCTAATCTTAATGCATCATCTTCGTTATTATTTATACACATTTACTATATAAAATGTTAGGGCAAGGGAATTGCAAAAAAATGCATATGATAGTATAATATTTCTGTGGTTCCAAAGGAGGCGAGGAATGTGAAAAAAACAATATGTTTATTGATGGTATTAGTGTTCACATTCGTATTTGCATGCATGAGTTTCGCAGAAAATGAAGCTATCATTGAAGATCCTACAGCTCCTGGTTCTGGTCAGACAGTTGTACAAGATATGTATGACGAGGAAGTGCCGCAATCTCCTCCCGAAGATTCAGGGGATTCCGGTGACTATGCAGCTGCGTATCAGTTAGCTATAGCCAGTATCGAAGATCAAGATATTCCGGCTTCTGGCGAACTGGTTCAGACCGGTGGCGTTCCTGCTTATGTGTTCTACATTGCCGGTGGCATCTGCATACTGGCAGCAATCGTGCTGGCCACCAGAAAAGGCAAGGAAAGCAATGCCGGTTGATTAGGAACACCGGAACGAGCAATGTGAGAAGCCAGGCTTGAGCCTGGCTTTTTTGCTGGACTTTTGGGGATTCTAATACAACAGGGAAAACTGTGCTGTGCAGCATTTAAAACGGGAGAGGCATTATGGCAGCTGGGAAGAATAAAAACATCATCCGGATTCTGGTTTCAATAGCGCTTTGGCTGTCATCCTTCAGCATCATCATTTTGTTTACGAGCTACAGCGGTGAAGAATCAAGCCGGATGAGCATGGCCGTAGCGCACTTTATCAGGGATCTCATCGCAAGGCATTTTTATGTGAATCCCGGCGATGAATTCTGGGATATCACCCTGCATGCCATGGTGCGAAAACTTGCCCATTACACGGAGTTCTTCTATCACGGCATGACAACGGGTTTCCTGATGGTTACCCTGCTCAGAAAAAGATGGGCAGCGTTTTCGGCATCTGCCGCCATCTGTTTGGCAACGGCCGTACTGGATGAGTTCCGGCAACGGTTTATACCCGGAAGAGGCCCCCAGTGGTCCGATGTCCTTCTTGACGCCACCGGCGCTTTAACTGGTCTTTTGGTATTCTTCCTGGTTTATGCCGTCTGTTCCAGGATCAGATCGCTCAAACGACGTATCCGGGAACTCGAGAACAGCGTAAGCAAATAGCCGCCTGAATCTTCCCAGGCGGCTTTTATGTCTTCATGCCTTCTGAACAGATCGGTGCTTACCGATCGCCATACCCCTCCGGATTATTCTTCTGCCAGTTCCATGAGTCGCGGCACATGTCTTCCAGGCTCTTTTCAGCCTTCCAGCCCAACACTTTCAGCGCCTTGCCCGGATCGGCAAAGCAGGTGCCGATATCGCCCGGCCTCCTGCCGGTAATCTTATAGGGTATTTTGAGGCCATTGGCCTTTTCGAAGCTTTTTACCACATCCAGAACACTGTATCCCACGCCGGTTCCCAGGTTGATCGCATCCACCCCTGTGCTGGTCAAGACCTTCTCAAGGGCCTTGATGTGACCCTTGGCCAGGTCCACCACATGGATATAGTCCCTTACTCCGGTGCCGTCATGGGTATCGTAGTCATTGCCGAATACATTGAGATGTTCCCGCTTGCCCACCGCAACCTGCGTGATATAGGGCATGAGATTGTTGGGGATGCCGTTGGGATCCTCGCCAATCCGTCCGCTCTCATGGGCACCGATGGGATTGAAATACCTCAATAGAATAGTACTCCATGAGTTATCGGCAACATAGATGTCCCGCAATATCTGCTCTATCATGAACTTGGTCCAGCCATAGGGGTTGGTGGCCGAAAGGGGCATGTCCTCGGTGAAGGGAGCCTTGTTGTTAAGCCCGTATACCGTGGCCGAGGAACTGAAGACCATGCGCTTGGCCTGGTATTTTTCCATGAGGCTGCAGAGATTCAGTGTGCCTGTCAGATTGTTATGATAATACTTTATGGGGATGGAAACCGATTCTCCAACGGCTTTCAGTCCGGCAAAATGGATGACCGCATCTATCCGGTGCTTTTTGAAGACCTCTTCCAACGCATCCTTATCCAGTAAATCTACTTTATAGAAGAGAAAATCCTTTCCGGTTATCTCGCGAATCCTGTTGAGCACCTCGGGTTTGCTGTTGGAAAAGTTATCGACGATGATAACGCTGTAGTCCTGATCCAGCAGTTCAACCACTGTATGGGAACCGATATATCCCGCGCCGCCGGTCACAAGGACAGTTGCTTTGCTGGCAGCATGGCTCATGAAAAATCACCTGTCTTCCTTTTTACATTTCAGATGCATCTTATCATACCGGGAACGCCCGGTCAACGCAATGGCAGTTGTATGTATCTTTATTGCCCCTTTTTCATACCCTATGATACAATCAAAGCTGTCAAAAGGAATATGAACCGATGGAGAAACGCATGAAAAAATCAAGAGCAGCCTTGCTATGGGATCTGTTTATAACCTTTTTCAAGATTGGGGCTTTTACCATTGGCGGCGGTCTTGCCATGCTGCCCATTATTGAACGGGAGATTGTCGACAATAAGCAATATATCTCCAAGGAAGAGATCGTGGATGCCTTTGCCATATCCCAGTCCCTTCCGGGAGTGATTGCCATCAACTCTGCTTTCTATATCGGTTACAGGATAGCGGGAATAGCCGGGGCTGTTGTAACAGCCATCGGTGTCATTCTCCCATCCTTTATCTCCATCCTGGCCATAGCCATCCTGTTTGACACCGTGAGCGGGAACGTTTATGTCAGCAAGGCCCTGACAGGCATAAAAGCAGGGGTTGCAGGCGTTATTGCGGTTACCGTGGTCAGGCTGGGCAAATCCGTTATCAAGGATTGGTTTGCACTCATTCTTGCGGTGCTTGCTTTCGCCGTAACCACATGGCTTGATGTGAGCATCGTGTTCATCATCGCCGCCGGCGCTCTGGCGGGTTATCTTTACTATCAGGCCGGGAGGGTGAAGCGGCATGATACTGATTAGTCTTTTCCTGGTATTCGTCAAGATTGGCCTGATCGGTTTTGGCGGAGGATATGCCATCCTGACCATCATTCAGCAGGAACTGACCCAACGCGGCTGGATTGGGCAACAGGAGTTTGCCGATATAGCCGCCATTTCCCAGATCACGCCGGGCCCTATCGCTGTGAACGCTGCCACCTATGTGGGTTATCGGATTGCCGGGTTCTGGGGCTCCCTTGTGGCGACACTGGGCGTTTCGCTGCCTTCCTTCGTGCTGGTCATCCTCGTTGCACACTTTATTCTCAAGTTCAAGGAGAGCCGGGCTGTGGAGTCATGCATGAAAGGCATAAGGCCGGTTACAGTAGCCTTTATCGCTTCCGCGGCAATCTTCTTTGCACTGGAATCCTTTGTCAATCTTCAGGCACCGCTTCTCGTGAACTGGGGGCCTTTTGCAATTTTTGCGGGCGCCATCCTTGTGGCGGTCTTCACGAAAATTAACGTCATCCTGATTGTGCTTATGTCCATGGTTGCCGGTCTGATATTGTGCTGAATGAATCTAAGGCAGCAAAAAAGCCCAAGCAAACGCATTGGGCCTGATTGATTTTAAGAATACCTGTTTGCCTTCGCTCAGAAGGCGATAGATGAAATCTACCAGGTAGGGATCATTCAACAATAAACTGCTTGATCTCGTTGATGAAATCCTCAGGATTGTCACCGTGAATTTCCATCTTGATGGGTTTGCTGAGATCCAGGCTGAAAATGCCCATGATGGATTTGGCATCAACGATATATCTTCCCGATGTGAGATCCACATCAAAGTCATATTTGTTGACGATATTGACAAAATCCTTCACATCATTGATGGACTTCAGTAAAATATTGAATGTATTCATATGATGCACCGCCTTCCATGCGTTATTTTTGCAAAATCAACCATACTATTTTATATTAGTATCCTATAAGGCATATAGTCAATAATTATTATGTTAAGATTTTGTTAAAGGTAATTGGATGTTTTTGTAAAGTTCATGAGATGTTCGGACGGCTCATCAAGAATGACATGAACGGGAAAGCGCCGTCCGAAAACCGATTTGGGAGTGTTGAGACGGTTTGGAAAGCATGAATCATATAGCAAGCGGAAAACGAGTAGCCTTCATCACACTGGGATGCAAGGTTAATATTGCTGAAACAGAGGGCATGAAAAGGCTCTTTGAAAAAGCCGGCTACCAGGTTGTGGACAGCGATGAGTATGCCGACGTATACGTGGTCAATACCTGTACGGTGACCAACATGGGGGATCGTAAGTCCAGGCAAATGCTGCGGAGGGTTCATGGCATCAACCCCAACGCGGTGATTGCTGCGGTGGGATGCTTTGCCCAGGTATCGCCTGAGGAAGCGGCGAAGATAGAAGGAGTCAGCCTGGTTGTTGGCAACAATATGAAGCATGAGATAGTTTCCTTGGTGGAAGAGGCTGCCCATCGTACTGGAAAATCCATCCATGTGCGAAGCAGACAGCAGCTGTCTGATTTCGAGGAATTGCCCGTTGAAACCTATACAGGGCATACCCGCGCATTTATTAAAGTGCAGGACGGATGCGACCAGTTCTGCTCCTATTGCATTATTCCCTATGCCAGGGGACCTGTGAGAAGCAGGAAGGCGGAGGATGTGCTGAGGGAAGCGGAAAGCTTTGCGCGGCGGGGCTTCAAAGAGGTGGTGCTGACCGGAATTCACATCACTTCCTATAAGGACGGCGCCACAGGAGCCGATCTGATGACCCTTGTCGAGGAAATCAACCGGGTTGACGGTATTGAGCGCATCAGGCTGGGATCCCTGGAGCCCATGTTCATTACGCGGAATTTCATACAACAAGCCAAAGGCATAACCAAGCTTTGTCCCCATTATCACATCTCTTTGCAAAGCGGGAGTGCAGGGACATTGAAGCGGATGCACCGCAGGTATACGCCGGATGACTTCAGGCGGATTGTGATGGCTCTGAAGGAAGAGATTCCCGATGTGGCCATCACCACGGATGTGATGGTGGGCTTTCCGGGTGAGACCCAGCAGGAGTTTGAGGAGTCCTATGCCTTTTGCGAGGAAATGGGCTTCCTGTGGGCCCACGTGTTTAAGTATTCCCCCAGGAAAGGAACGCCTGCGGCGCGGTTTAAGGATCAGGTGCCCCCGGAGGTGAAGGAAGAGAGAAGCCGGGCAATGATCGCTCTGGCGGAAAAGAACCGCGAATCGTTCTTCCGGCGATTCGTCGGCACCACGCAAAGGGTTCTGTTCGAGCAACCCGTGAATGGTACGCCGGATCTGTTGGAAGGACTTACGCCCAACTATATTCAGGTGGAAGCACGGCTCGACCAGTCGGTGATTGGCAAGATTTTGCCTGTCAAATTGGTGGACATCGACGGTGAACGCATGGTGGGCGTGCCGTTAGATTAAAGGTTGGTTACAAAGCTTATGAAAGCTTGATTTAGGCCCACGGATATATTAAGATTAAATCATCGGAGGTTGGAATAATCATGCAATTGTAATTACAGGCTTCTTCCGGCTGGTTAACATACGGATGCAAAGGTCAGCCGAATCTTGGTAACATGTGTCATTCAAGATACACCATCGGTCGATTTTGTAGAAAGCGGGTGAGATCATGAACCAAGGCACCGTAAAGTTTGATTTTAGCAATGAGTATCCGAACCAAACCCGTGAGATCATTCTAAAGGTCTATGAAGCGCTTACGGAGAAAGGGTACAACCCGATTAACCAAATAGTGGGATACATTATGTCCGGCGATCCTACCTATATAACCAGCCACAACAATGCTAGAAGCCTGATCAGTCGCGTGGAGCGCGATGAAATACTGGAAGAGTTGCTGCGCTACTACCTCGAAAGATAATATTGACACTCAGTGATGAACCTGCCTTCGGGCAGGTTTTTTGTTGCCCGGGATATGTGCGCTGCCTGGTGTTTGTGATATATATTAGGGGAGGACTTGTCCCAAATCTGTCTGTATCCATAACAGACCATGTATACAGGGGTGGATCGATTGGAATACCGTTTTTTGGGTAAAACCGGAATAAAAGTTTCACGGCTATGCTTTGGTGCTTTGGTGATTGGACCGCTTCAGAGAAACCTGAGCGTGGAGGAAGGCGCAGCGGTCATAGAGGAAGCCCTGCGATTGGGCGTTAACTTTATCGATACTGCCGACCTTTATGATACCTATCCCTATATCAGGCGTGCCATTGAAAGGAGCGGCATCAGACCCGTGATTGCGTCCAAATGCTATGCTTATACCCGGGAAGATGCCAAGCGTTGCCTGGACAGGGCGCTTACCGAGACAGGTGTTGATACCATCGATCTCTTCCTGATGCATGAACAGGAAAGCGAGCACACCATCCGGGGACACTGGGAGGCATTTGAATACTATCTCGAGCAGAAACAGGCCGGTGTGATCCGGGCTGTGGGGATTTCCACCCATCACATCGCGGCGGTGAAGGCTGCCGCCGCAATTCCGGAGATGGACGTCATCCATCCCATTGTCAACAAGCGCGGCCTGGGGATTTGTGACGGGCCCGTCGATGAAATGCTTGCAGCAATAAAGGAAGCCCATGATGCAGGAAAGGGCATATACGGTATGAAGATATTCGGCGGCGGGAACCTTTTGGGAGAATTTGAGGATGCCCTGAGGTTTGCTTTGGGAATTCCCTGGCTGGATGCCATTGCCGTGGGCATGCAAAATATCGACGAGGTACGCATGAATGTGGCTTTGTTTGAGGATATCGAAGCCATCAGCCGCTTTGGCGGCCGGGCTGCCGCCGGTCCCAGGAAGGCACTTCACGTGGATTTCTGGTGTGAGGCTTGCGGGAAATGCGTGGAGCGCTGCCAGCAAAAAGCCCTGTCGCTGAAGGATAGTAAACTTGTGATTGATCACGACCGATGCGTTACGTGCGGTTATTGCTCCGCGGCCTGCCCGTTGTTTGCCCTGAAGGTGTATTGATAGCGGATTCTGCCTGTGTTGGGCGAACTGATCATCGCTGTAAGTAAACAGGATTTGATACTTATAAATAGTTGACAGCAATCCTGCACGGGATTAAAATGAATATAAAACTAAATACAAATCATACGGTACAATCTTCGGGGCAGGGTGAAAGTCCCTACCGGCGGTAATATGGCATGAGCCATTAGCCCGCGAGCGTTAAGCACGATCCGGTGAGATTCCGGAGCCGACAGTTAAAGTCTGGATGGGAGAAGATGATCGTTTCTCTGCTGACACCCCTGAGATTGCTTCAGGGTTTTTTTATGCCTGACTAAGGCTTACATATAAGCCCTGTAGCGTCTCCGGCCGAAGAAAACACCCCTGATTGTACTAAAAAGAAGGAGTGTTTTTTTATGCAGAACCGGACAAAATTCATCGCCAAGGTAGGCATCCTGGCCGCACTGGCCGCAGCCATTATGTTCATTGAGACCCCGCTTCCCTTCATGCCGCCTTTCCTGAAACTGGACCTGAGTGAAATCATTGTGCTTCTGGGCGCTTTTGCCATAGGCCCCCTGGCGGGCGTGGTCATCGAGCTGGTGAAGAACCTGATCCATCTGCCCTTCACCATAACAGGGGGAGTGGGAGAGCTGGCCAACTTTGTCGTGGGCTGTTCTTTTGTAGTTCCGGCCGCATGGGTCTATAAACGGAAAAAATCGATTAAGACAGCCATCATGGGACTCGTTATCGGCTCTGTTACCATGGTGGTTCTGGCCACACTGGTTAACTATTTTGTCATGATCCCGCTCTATGTGGAGATCTTTGCCGATAAGTTCAGCATCACCCCTGAGGAATCGCTGCGGAGCATCATTCAGTCGGGTGCCGAGAAAAACCAGAACATTGTGGATCTTGCGACCCTCATTCTCTATGGCATCATTCCGTTCAATGTTATCAAGACCATCGTAGTTTCGCTGCTGACCTTTGTCTCCTACAAGCGGGTTTCGCCCATTCTTCACAGATGAGGGAATGCTTTTGGACTGATTGGGGCATGATGGGACTAAATGGGATCGGAAAGTATGTTAATTTTTTATTAAAGTACCCCGCGGAATGGGGTAAACTACCTTTACAACCCTTGCCGTTTCATGTATGCTAATATGTGGTTATTGACTTACAAAAGGAAGGAGTTACGGGATATGAAGCAATACCTTGAGATTGAAGGCATATTGGCAAGAGAAATACTGGATTCACGCGGAAATCCCACCGTCGAGGTTGAAGTGGTTGTTGAAGGCGGATTCGTAGGCCGCGCAGCAGTTCCTTCCGGTGCTTCAACAGGTGCCTTTGAAGCTGTTGAGCTCCGCGACGGTGACAAGAGCCGTTATCTCGGAAAGGGCGTTCAGAAAGCAGTTGACAATGTCAATGAAATTATTGCCCCTGAGATCGTTGGCATGAACGTATTTGATCAGGTCCTCATCGACAAGACCATGATTGAGCTGGACGGCACACCCAACAAGAGCAAGCTGGGTGCCAACGCCATCCTGGGCGTATCGCTGGCTGTTGCCAAGGCGGCGGCTGAAGCGCTGGGGCTGCCCCTTTACCAGTATATCGGAGGAACCAATGCCAAGGTTCTGCCTGTTCCCATGATGAACATCATCAACGGCGGCAAGCATGCCGACAACAGCGTGACCATACAGGAATTCATGATCATGCCCGTTGGCGCCAAGAGCTTCAAGCAGGCGCTCCAGTGGTGCGCTGAGGTGTTCCACAACCTCAAGAGCGTGCTGAAGGGCAAGGGTTATTCCACCGCTGTTGGTGACGAGGGCGGCTTTGCTCCCAACCTGAAGTCCGATGAGGAAGCTATCCAGGTTATCCTTGAGGCCGTTGAGAAGGCCGGCTTCAAGCCTGGCGAAGATTTCAGAATCGCCATCGATGCCGCTTCCACCGAGATGTATGAGGAAGCCAAGGCTAAGGGCAAGGAAGGCATGTACTACTGGTGGAAGACCGACAAGTGGATGACCAAGGAAGAAATGGTTGCTTTCTGGGAAGAAATGTGCAGCAAGTATCCCATCATCTCCATTGAGGACGGCGTTGCCGAGGAAGACTGGGAAGGCTGGAAGCTGCTCACCGAAAAGCTGGGCAAGAAGGTTCAGCTGGTTGGCGACGACCTGTTCGTAACCAATACCCAGCGCCTGAAGAAGGGTATAGACCTGGGTGTTGCCAACTCCATCCTCATCAAGGTTAACCAGATCGGTACCCTCACCGAAACCCTGGAAGCTATCCAGATGGCCAACAGGGCCGGCTATACCGCTGTTACTTCCCACCGCTCCGGCGAGACCGAGGACGCCACTATCGCCGACATTGCTGTTGCCACCAACTCCGGCCAGATCAAGACCGGTGCGCCTTCCAGAACCGACCGTGTGGCAAAATACAACCAGCTGCTCCGCATCGAGGAAGAGCTGGGCGAAGTGGCCGAGTATCCTGGCCTTGCCGCTTGGTTCAATCTGAAGAACAAGTAAGGGTTGAATTAAAGTAAGGCAGTATTCATGCGTCTGCAATGCATATAAAGAGGCTGAACCGTTATGGTCCAGCCTCTTAGTTTTCTATTGTGGCATTTGGCAAAGCGTTTTTGAGTTTCGGTTCTATAATAAATGTTGGGGTGCCGAAGGGAAATAACTTCGGTGCTCCAACATTTTTTGCAAAAAAGAGAGCATGGAGTTGAAATCTCAAGTA
>NZ_FQZP01000050.1 GCF_900142095.1 Thermoclostridium caenicola
GGTATTTTGTGTGCTAACTTAATTCTACCAAACGGTTACGTCCATGTCATTTTTATTGGACTTCTATGAATTTGCGAAAAATATTATACTTTATCTTTTATTATATCTATCTGCAATTTGGGTATAAATAGAGAAGGGGTAAAGGGGTGATAAATATGGTCTACCAATGATAAGCATGCATTGGACGAACGGGAGAGCCTGATAATCAGGAACGCTGCCCCAAAACGGACCAGATATCGCACTATCCGCAATGAATGATCTGCTTCCAGCCCGGTCAGCTGCTGTTGATTCACGTTGAATTCGCATCGGTTAAAGTCTCATCTTGTTGCTCATCATGTCTTGGCATATACCATCACGGTAATTTCGATTTTTGCGGGGGGAGATCTGTATGTCCGCTAAAGGAACGGTCAAATTCCGTGGTCTATTCTGGAGATTTTTTGCCATTTCCTTTTTGTGCATTCTGGTACCCATGCTGGTCAGCATGATTACAGCCGGGGAACTGTCAAACAAACATTTCGAGGAGCTTTCCAGCAATGCTTTGCTCAGCAGTGCCGCTGAAAAAAGAACCCAATTGGAACAGGCGCTTACCAATATTGAAAGACAGGCGCAATCCATAGCGAAAGAACCTTTCATTGTCGACACCTTAAGCAAGGCTAAAGCCAATTCCGCGGATCCGGATTCTGCTGCCTTGGAGATAATCACTCAGAACCTGGAGGATAATTTTGCGTTGGCAGACGGCCTTTTTGAGAACATTTTTCTCATGTATAAAAACAGAGCTATCGCAGACAGTATTAAAGGCAAATCTGTCGGATGGGAGGATGAAACCGTTGGAAGCACGGAAAGCCTGCTCGTCCGGAATGTCCGATTATCTCCCGCCACCGGCCGCCCGGTTTTGACCATAGTGGCTCCCATAAAGAAGGAGAAACATCTCGGTACAATCGCTATGGCCATAGAACTGCTCAATGTTTCCCGGAAAATCATAGAAAGCGACACTTCGGAGGAAAACGTCCAGACACTGATCCTGAATTCCGCCGGACTGGTTATTTCATCGGCAAACCCTGAACATGTTTTTGCCCTGGATTTCCAGAATCCCGAGACAGGCCTGCAGGATTTTTATCAAACCATCTCGTCGGAAAAGACAGGGGTTGGATTCTTCAACCTTGAAGGAACTGAATATATTGCCGGATACAGCCACAGCAGCAAGTATGATATGTACATATTGACATACAAACCGGTCAAGGTATACAAGGAAAAGATAAACAACCTGAGGTTCATCCTTTCGGGTGTGACGATAGCTGCAATCATCACAGCATCGGTTATCATCTATCTTTATTCGAGGAGGATAACCAGACCCATCCTCGCAGTGACTGAACAGGCAGAGCAATTGGCCGGCGGAAACCTGGCCATGACCATTCCGGAAGCTTCCAAGGAGCGCAAGGATGAACTGGGCAGGTTGTCCGGAGCTTTTGCCAACATGGTCCGGAGCTTACGAGAGATCATCATGCAGATCGCGGAAACCTCGGAACAGGTGGCTGCCTCCAGCCAGCAGTTGTATGCCTCCGGTGAGCAGGTGGGTAAGGCGGCCGAGAATGTGGGATCCAAGATCATGGATATCGCCTCCGGAGCCCAGGAGCAGTCGGCTCAGATTGACTCGGCGTTGTCCGATCTCAGCAAATTGATGGTTCAGATCGCCGAAGTGAACAATAAGACGGATACGATGGAGAAAGCCACAGCTCATATCCTGAACGATATTTCCGCAGGAAACCGATCGGTAGCGGAATCCATCGAAAGGATCAACAAGCTGAAAGCCAGTACCGAAGAAATCTCAAAAGTTATTACCGAGCTGGGGAACAACTCCAATCAGATCGGTGAGATCATCGAGTTGATCAGCGGGATATCCGAACAGACCAATCTGCTTGCGCTGAACGCGGCTATTGAAGCGGCAAGGGCCGGGGAGTCCGGACGAGGGTTCAGCGTGGTGGCCGATGAAATCCGGAAACTGGCTGAAGAGTCTGCGGATGCCAGCGGCAGGATCGCCCGGCTGATCGTGGAAGTCAGAAATGGAGTGGACACCGCGGTAGACAAGATGGACGACAGCATTCAGTCAGTGGATTCCTGTGTGGGCGCCATTGAAGAGAACGGTCGCATATTCTCCGAAATCAACGAACAGGCTGAACACCTGAAGGATGCTGTGGCCGATGTGACGCGGAGCGTGCGGAACATGACGGAAAACAGCGGCAGTTTTGAACGCATCATGCAGGAGATAAACAATGCGAGCCGTGAATTCGTCTCCAATGCCCAGGATGTGTCAGCTTCCAGCCAGGAACAGGTAGCCCTGACCGAAGAGATCATTTCCTTCGCCAAGGCGCTGGCGAGCATGTCGGAAGAGCTGGCCAGCCTCGTCAACAGGTTCAAACTGTAGAAGCTGCGCAACAGCTTAGGCGTTCGCTGTTTACGGCAATCATTGAGAGGGATGGGATATGCTGCCATATCCTGTCCTTTTTTATGCTAAGGAAGGTACTCGGAAAGATGCAAAGGATACCCAAACTATTTGCAAAAATATTAATGCAAAAACGTGTTTCGCTGTTTGCCGGATGCTATAATCTTCAACATGACCATCGACAGGTATTTCTGAAAACAACGGGAAGGCTGTTTGATGTACGGGTCTGGAGGAAAGAACCGTACAAGGGGATTTTCCTTTTATATGACAAGAAAAGTCGAGAATACGTTTATGCGGGTGTGGTAGAATGGACCCGTAAACCGGGGTTGATAAAGATGCAGGAACAGATATTGGCGGTCCAGAGGATGCAGGAGTATATTGAGAGTCATCTCGACGAGGAGATCACGCTGGCCAGGCTTTCAGAGGTTTCCCATTACTCGCCGTGGCATTCCTACCGGATTTTTCGGGAGCATACCGGCATGACACCCAGCGATTATACCAGGCGCCTGCGGCTTTCAAAGTCCGCGGTCCGGCTGAAAAATGGCAACGCCAGGGTAGCCGATTTGGCCTATGAGTATGGCTTCGGCAGTGTGGACGGCTTTCAGCGCGCCTTTCGCCGCGAGTTTGGCTGCAATCCCGGTGACTATGCCCGCCATCCGATACCCATTCCGCTCTTTATCCCCTACGGTGTCAAATTCAGAGAGATCAGAAAGGAGTACGCAGATATGGAGAACGTACAGAGCGTATTTATCCAGCTCATTCATAAACCCGAGCGCAAATGTATTATTAAGCGCGGAAGGAAAGCGGAAGACTATTTTGAGTACTGCGAAGAGGTCGGCTGCGAGGTGTGGGGAATTCTGATGAGCATGGATTCCCTGTGCGGTGAACCGGTGTGCCTGTGGCTGCCAGAAACCTACCGGAAACCCGGTACATCCACCTATGTGCAGGGTGTTGAGGTTCCCATGGACTGCCAGGGACCCATTCCCGACGGGTTTGACATCATCGTCCTTCCCGCAGCGCAGTACCTGGCGTTCCAGGGCGAGCCCTTCCGTGAGGAGGACTATCAGCAGGCCATTGCAGCGGTACAGCATGCCATGGGTAAGTACAATCCTGCTGTGATTGGCTACGCATGGGACGACAGCAATCCGCGCATCCAGCTGGAACCCAGGGGTGAGAGGGGTTATATTGAGCTGCGTGCAGTTAAAAGGCTGAATGGATGAACCGGTTCCGGAAAACTTTCCGTTTGGCTGTATAAACGGTGATGAAATGCGTTGTTTAGACGCCCCCCGTGGGGCGTTTTTTTATGCGAAGTCCCCATTTGAACGCCATGCTCCCATGGCTCTCTAATCATGTATGTAATATGCTCCGTAAGAATGGATTAAAACAGGAATTGACATGGCTAGAATAGAAATATATAATAAACGAATAATTAACTAGCTAATAATTATGATAATAATCATTAACAAGCTAATAAAAACAGGATGGTGAAATGAAGGAAATGGATAAGATGTCTCCTGACAACAACAGGGAGATTATTCTCCAGCTGATCTGTTTTGCCATCAAGCATCGAAAGATCATGCAGCACTATCTGGATAAAACGGGAGTGTACCAGGCCCAGCACCGGCTTCTGATAGAGGTTTTCCAAAACCCGAGTGCCTCGCAGAACGATCTGGCCCGGTCAATGGAGGTATCCCCCGCAACCATAGCCGTAGCCCTTAAAAAGCTGGAAAAGGGAGGATACATCCACAGGGAAATGGATGAGGGGGATAACCGGTTTAACAAAATAACCCTTACGGAGAAAGGCAACAGGGTTGTGGAGCAAAGCCGGAAGATATTCGAGACAACCAACCAGAAAGTCTTTGAGGGGTTTACTGAGGATGAGAAGTCTGTCTTGCTGACATTGCTGCAAAAACTGAATCATAACCTGACCAAGATGGAAGATGAAATCAAAACGGAAAAAAGAAAGGACAGCAAGCTATGAAACGGTACTGGAAATATGCAAAACCCTATCTGTCTGCGTTCATCATAGGCCCCATCCTGATGATCGTGGAGGTCATCGGGGAAGTGGTGATGCCGTGGTTTTTACGCAACATCATCGACGACGGCATTACCGGTGGAAGAGGTATTACCTATATCATTGTCATGGGCATCACCATGATCGGCACGGCATTGTTCATGATGGCAGGCGGTGTGGGAGGCGCTTATTTTGCCATCAAGGCCTCCTCGGGATTTGCCAACGATCTGAGAAAAGATCTCTTTCGAAAGATCCAGGAATTTTCCTTCACCAATATCGACCAATACCAGCCCGGTTCATTGATTACGCGACTTACCAATGACATCACCCAGGTACAGAACATGATCCAGATGCTGATGAGGATGGCCCTAAGGGCACCCGGGATGATGATTGGCGCGCTCATCATGGCCTTTGCGCTGAACTCCAAGCTGGCGCTGGTCATTCTCTGCGTGATACCCCTGTTGGCTATAGCCATCTACTTTATCATGAAGGTGGCCTTCCCGCGGTTTACCAATATGCAGAAGAAGCTGGACGCGCTGAACACCACCACCCAGGAGAACCTGACAAACATCCGGGTTGTCAAATCCTTTGTCCGGGAACGCCATGAAGAGGATAAATTCAGGAGAGCTAATGCGGAACTGAAGGACAGCACGCTCAGCGCCATGAACGTCGTTATCTTTGCCATGCCCGTCATGTTCCTGGCCATGAATATCACGACCCTGGCCGTGGTGTGGTTCGGCGGCAACCAGATCATCGCGGGCACCATGACGCCCGGTGTTCTGACGGCCTTTATAAACTACGTGTTCCAGATACTCATATCCCTGATTATGGTTTCCTTCATTATCCTGAACAGTTCCAGGACGCTTGCCTCGGCCAGGCGCATCAACGAAGTCATGTGCACGGACATCGACCTGACCGATGAAAACGCCGCCCGCAAGGATATGGTTGTTCAGCGTGGCAAGATTGAATTCAGGGATGTGTATTTCAAGTACTACAAAAACAACGAGAAATGGGTTCTGGAAAACATCAACCTGGTGATCAACCCCGGCGAGACGGTGGGCATCATCGGGTCCACCGGCAGCGGCAAATCCAGCCTGGTTCAGCTGATTCCCAGGCTATATGACGCGGACCGGGGAGAGGTGCTGGTGGATGACGTGAATGTGAAGGACTATTCCCTGAAAAACCTGCGCACTGGGGTCGGTATCGTGCTCCAGAAGAATGTTCTTTTCTCCGGCACCATCAGGGAAAACCTCATGTGGGGCAATGAAGAGGCCAGCGATGAGGAAATCCAGCGATGGGCGGAAAGCGCTCAGGCACATGGGTTTATCACGTCGTTCCCGGAAGGGTATGAGACCGAACTGGGCCAGGGCGGCGTCAATGTCTCCGGCGGCCAGAAGCAAAGGCTCTGCATTGCCAGGACGCTGCTGAAGCGCCCGAAGATCCTGATCCTGGACGACAGCACCAGCGCGGTGGACACCGCCACCGAAGCAAGGATCCGGGAGAGCTTCCGGAACGAACTGAAGGGCACAACCAAGATCATCATCGCCCAAAGGATCTCTTCGGTTATGGATGCGGATAAGATTGTTGTCCTGGACGACGGCAAGATTGTCGGCATGGGCACCCATGAGGAACTGATGGAGAGCTGCGAAGCTTATGCCGAGATCTATTACTCCCAGATGGAAAAGAAGGTGACAGCATCATGAGCCGAATCAGCGAAGAAAGAAAACAAGCGCTTCTGCGCAGGTATGGAAGCAAAATGGCAAATGTCAAGGCAGGTCCCGGGGCCATGAAGATGCCCGGCCCCGGCCCGGGCCCAGGAGGGAGAAGGGGCGGCTTTGGCGGACCCGGACCCCGCGGTGCCATGATAAAAGGCGGCAAACCGAAGAATGCATCAGCCACCATCAACAGGCTGCTTGCCTATATCGGACGGGATAAGGTCAAAATCCTGTTTGTATTTGCCTGTGTGCTGGGAAGCAGCGTGGCCGGTCTGGGAGGCAGCTATATTCTGCGCCCTGTCATCAATAATCTGGTGTCTGCCGGGTCCGCTGAGGAGAAAATGCGCAATCTTGTCATGGGGCTTCTGATTATGGCAGGCATCTATGTTGTAGGTGTACTGTGCACCTATCTTCAGCAGAAAATCATGATTGGCGTGTCCCAGAATGCCCTGGTGCGGATCAGGGAAGAACTTTTCGCCAAGATCCAGAAGCTTCCCCTGAAATATCATGACACCCATACCCATGGCGATATCATGAGCCGCTTTACCAATGACCTGGATTCGGTAGGCGAGATGCTCAACCATACCATGGTACAGATTTTCTCGGGTGTGATCACTTTGATCGGCACCATAACGCTGATGTTTGTCACCAATTGGATCCTGGCCATTGTCACCATTGCCACCATACCCATGCTGTTCTATGCGGGTGGATTTCTCGGGAAAAAGAGCAGGAAGTACTTTGCAGGACAGCAGCAGGCCCTTGGTGCGGTGAACGGGTACATCGAGGAATCCATTACCGGGCAGAAGGTCATCAAGGTATTCTGCCATGAGGAGACAGCCATGGAGGAATTTGATTTTCTGAGTGATGATCTGCGTGAAAAACAGATCAAGGCGCAGTTCTTCGGCGGCATCATGGGGCCTGTTATGGGCAACCTCAGCCAGATCAGCTATGCCATAACCGCAACCATCGGCGGCATCCTGTGCCTGACGGCCAATTTTGATATCGGAGGCCTCACCATCTTTACCAACTATTCCAGGCAGTTTTCAAGGCCCGTCAGCGAATTGTCCATGCAAATGAACACCATCTTTGCCGCCCTGGCCGGAGCAGAAAGGGTGTTTGAAGTCATGGATGAAGCACCGGAAGCGGAAGACCTGCAGGATGCCATTGCGATCTGCTCCGAGGCCAATCCGGTGGAAGGCGCGCGAAGGATCAAAGGAGAAGTGGTGCTAAAGGATGTGACCTTTGGCTATGTTCCCGGCAAGACCGTGCTGAAGCGCATCAATGTCACGGCAAAGCCAGGGCAGAAGATCGCCTTTGTCGGCTCCACCGGAGCGGGGAAAACCACCATCACGAACCTGATCAACAGGTTTTACGAGATAGAAGAGGGCGAAATATACATCGACGGCATCAACATCAGGAGAATCAAGAAGGACTCATTGAGAAGCAATATCGCCATGGTGCTCCAGGATACCCATCTGTTTTCCGGCACGGTCAGGGAGAACATCCGGTATGGACGCCTGGACGCAACTGATGAAGAGGTTGTGGCCGCCGCCAAGATCGCCTGTGCCCATTCCTTCATCGAAAGGCTGCCGGAGGGGTATGACACGGTGCTGGAGGGCGACGGTGCAAACCTGAGCCAGGGCGAGCGCCAGTTGCTCAACATCGCGCGGGCTGCCATATCGAAGGCGCCTATCCTGATACTGGACGAGGCGACCAGCTCGGTGGATACGAGGACCGAGAAGTATATCGAACGTGGTATGGACCGGCTCATGAAGAACAGGACGACCTTCGTCATCGCCCACAGGCTGTCTACCGTGCGCAATGCGGACCTCATCATCGTGCTGGAGCATGGCGAGATTATTGAGCAGGGTACCCATGAGGAACTGCTTGACCTTGGCGGAAGGTATTATCAGCTCTATACCGGAGCTGTGGAACTGGATTAAAGCTAATCAGGTCAGGGTCCGACCGGCAATGTGCCGGTTAAGCCGGATGCTGATGGAAGGGAGGGTGGGAAGATGCGTCGTCCGAACGGATAAGATAAATCGATAACTCGAATATTGTCGAAAAAAGGAAGGCATGTTATAATTGGAATTGTTAATTATTTAACAAGCATGGCGAAAGCCAGGGACGCAAAGCCAAGGGTCTAAGGTTTTATTCTATGGCAGCCGCTTGTCCCCTCAGCCATAAGGGGGTATGTTGAAATGGCTAAAGTAGGATTGAGGAAAGAAGGCCCTTGAGACTTACGGAGGAGACTTGAAAGATGGGCTTTATTTCTAACCTAAAGGTTAGGAGCAAACTTTTTATCGCTTTTTCCATCATCCTCATCATTACCATTGTGGTCGGCATGAACGGTCTTATCACCGCCGTCAAAATCCGGATAAATGCCGAAAGCTTTTATGCCAACAACTTTCTTCCCAATATGATGCTGGGGCAAATCTGGGTCAATCAGGAAAAAGCAAATGCGGAAGTGCAGCGGATCCTGTACGCACCGGAAGCCATGGGTGACCGTTCGATAATCGATCAGGCGGTCGAAGCAGTGAATGAATTGGTCGCGGAGAACGATCGCTTGCTTCAGGAATTCGCAGCCACTGTTTATTCAGCGGAAGAACAGGAAATGGTGGACAAGCTGCTGACTGCCACCAAAAACAACCGCGTCGTCAGAGAGGAACTGATTGAAGCTGTTCGGCAGGGAAATTTCAGTCAGGCCGTACGGATCTATGATGAGAAGGCAAAGGCGCTGCGAGAAGAAATCTATGATCTGCTAAATCAGCTTCAGGAATACAACAGACAGTTTGCTGCGGATACCATCGAGGATGACAGGGCGGAATTCATCCGGGCACAGTATATCTCCGTCGCATTGCTCATCCTTTCAATCCTGATAAGCATTGGGTTTGCCTTGCTTTTGTCGGTCATGATCGCAAGACCCATCCGAATCCTGGTGCAACAGGCGAATCTCATGGCTGATGGCGATTTTACCCGAGAACTCCCGGAGACACTTCTGAATCGCAAGGAAGAAATGGGTATGCTGGCCCGAGCGTTTGCCGGCATGAATGACAAAATACACACGATGCTGAAAAAAGTGTCCGAATCGGTGGAGGACACCAGCGCATCAAGCCAGGAACTATCGGCTATTGCCGAAGAAGTAAGCGTCCAGGGAGAAAGCATTAATGCCTCCGTACAGCAGATCGCCGCAGGCATGGAGGTTATCAGCACATCCATTGAGGAAGTGGCGGCCTCCGGTTCGGAAATCACGGGCAAGATGCAGAGGATGACGGAACAAACGGCCAATGCCGACGCGAAGGTTGAGGAAATCAGAAAAAGGGCGGAAGAGATGAAGGAGATGGCACGCCGATCCAGGCAAACCGCCTATGAAATCTACCAGCACAGGCAGCAGGAGATTAAGCTTGCCATGGAAGAGGTAGCGGTGGTGGAAGAAATCACAAAGATGGCGGATGCCATCTCGGAAATAGCCGCACAAACCAACCTCCTTGCCTTGAATGCCGCTATTGAAGCAGCCCGGGCAGGGGACCAGGGACTTGGTTTCGCAGTGGTGGCCGAAGAGGTACGCAAGCTGGCTGAAAGTTCGGCCGAAACTGCGTCAGATATTCACGAGGTCATCGGACAGGTCAAGGGAGCCGTGACAAAACTGACCGATAACACGGAAGCAATCCTGAAATTCATCGAAGAAAAGGTTGCCCCCGACTATGATATGCTGGAGAAAACAGGCCAGCAGTATGCGGAGGATGCCCTGTTTGTCAAGGACCTGACCGACAGGTTTGCCGCCGCGGCTTCCCAGATCTCTGTGTCCGTAGAGGATATCGGGAAATCCATCGACAGCGTGGCTGCCACCGCAGAGGAAGCTGCAGCATCCGCACAGGAAATCAGCAGCAGTTCATCGGAGACGGCAAAAGCTCTGGAGGAAGTGGCAAAGACCGCCCAGGCCCAGGCGGAAATGGCGGAAAAATTAAGAGCCCTGGTGGCAAACTTCAAGGTGTGACTCTGGTTCATGAAAGATGATTGAATGGATGGGGTATGACGATACCCCATCTTTTTTCGGCTGAATGCGGCGGTGACCGGGCTGTTGAGCCATTCACCCGTGTGTACGGCGGAGCCGTCTCCGGCCGGGTTTTTCAGCTTGCTTTAAGCATCCTGTCATACAATAATAAAATAGGGAACGGGGGTGAGGCGCATGAAGATACTGGTGATAGAGGATGAAACCCTGTTGGCCGATTCGCTCAAATCCTTGCTGACCAAGAATGGGTTTGAGGTGGATGTGGCCTATGACGGCGAGACCGGAAAGGCATATGCCGAGTTGGGCATCTATGATCTGCTGATCCTTGACGTCATGCTGCCCAGGCTGGACGGATACGAAATAGCCCGCAGCGTTCGCGCCAGACGCCTGGGAACGCCCATATTGATGCTGACCGCTAAATCAGAGCTGGAAGACCGCATCACGGGCCTGAATGCCGGGGCGGATTACTATCTGCCGAAGCCGTTTGACACCAGGGAACTTTTGGCCTGCATCAATGCCCTGCTCCGCCGCCAGGGCGCCCAGGTGAATGAGATCGCATACGGCAACACGGCTCTGGATCTTTCTTCCGCGATGCTGAACTGCGGCGAAAACCGGGTTCGCCTTTCCGCCAAGGAGTTTGATATCATGCGTTTTCTCCTCCAGGCCGAAGGGAGAATAGTTCCAAAGGAGGCCATCCTCGCCAAGGCATGGGGCTATGATTCCGACGCCGTGGAAAACCACGTGGAGGTTTATATCGGCTTTTTGCGCAAGAAGCTGGCGAGCATCGGCTCAAATATCCGCATCGAGGCCATACGCCGGTTGGGTTACCGATTGGAGGTGAGTGATCTTGATCAGAAAACTGCGCCTCAAGTTCATCCTGATTAACATGAGCATTGTAACCATCATGCTCTGTGTGATCTTTGGCCTGGTCATGCACTTTACAAGGGCCAGCCTGGAGCAGGAAAGCATCAATATGATGAAGAAACTTGTCACCCGGCCCTTCCAGCTGGGTATGCCCAATGAGCCCGGAGAGAGCGTGCGCCTGCCCTATTTTGTTATCCAGCTTGGGCATCATGGCGAGCTGGTGGCGACCGGCGGGGGATATTATGACCTCACCGACCGGGAATTTCTTGATAACCTCATCAGGATAACCTTTTCATCACCCAGGGCGTTTGCTGTCATAGAGGAGTATAACCTGCGGTATTACCGCTTTGACACGCCTGTGAACCATTTTGTCGTGTATTCGGACATTTCCAGCGAACGCGCGACGCTGAACAATATGCGACGATCCTGTTTCATCATCGGCGGCGTGAGTTTCTTTATGTTCCTTGGAATCAGCATCATGCTGTCCAGATGGGCCGTAAAACCTGTGGATGTGGCCTGGAAACAGCAAAAGCAGTTTGTGGCGGATGCCTCCCATGAGCTGAAGACACCGCTTACGGTTATCATGACCAATGCGGAGCTGGCCCAGAGCCCGGAGTTTGACGACATGAGCCGCCAGAAGTTCATCGGCAGCATCCTGACCATGGCCCGGCAGATGCGGGGCTTGATCGAACAGATGCTGGAGCTGGCAAAGGCGGATAGCGCCGATTCAGGGGAAGTTTATGAAACGGTGGATTTCAGCAAACTGGTATCGGATGCCTTGCTTCCCTTTGAACCGGTCTTTTTCGAAAAGGGGCTGTCCCTGAACGCCAGGATAGACAGCAACATTAAGGTTGCGGGAGACGAGGGGCAGCTGTGCCAGGTCATGGATGTTCTGCTGGATAATGCACAGAAGTATTCCAGGGAGGGCGGAGCCACCTGGGTATCGCTGAAAAAACACCGAAAAGGACGATGCCTTCTGACGGTGGCCAATGAGGGCGAGAGCATACCGCCGGAGAATTTAAGGAACATCTTCAAACGGTTTTACCGTGTGGATAAAGCCCGTAGCAGGGCGGCAGGCAGCTTTGGGCTGGGTTTGTCCATCGCGGAGAGCATCGTGACCCGCCACCGCGGAAAGATTTGGGCGGAAAGCGCAGACGGGGTCAACAGCTTTTATGTGGAGCTGCCCTGTTCGTAATCTTTTCAAATGGCCTGTTCAAAGATTGTTTACAAATGCTTTCAGCTTCTTTTCAGCCTTGCGTATTATGATCCATTCTGGTTGCCAAAGAAATAACAGGACGGGAGGCTTGCTATGATATCGGTAGAACACCTGACCAAGTGTTATGGTGATTTCATGGCTGTTCAGGATCTCTCCTTTGAGATTGACGAGGGCCATGTTTACGGCTTCCTGGGGCCAAACGGCGCCGGGAAAACCACCACCATGAACATCATGACCGGCTGCCTTTCGGCGACGGAAGGCCATGTGCGCATTGACGGCTATGATATTTTTGAAGAGCCTTACAAGGCCAAAAAGCTCATCGGCTATCTGCCCGAGCATCCCCCGTTGTACATGAATGAGACACCCCTGGAATACTTAAGGTTTGTAGGCGAAGCCAAGGGGCTGCGCGGGGCGGAACTCAAGCGGCAGATAGAGGACGTTATGGAGCGGACCAGGATCACCAATGTGAGAAACCGCCGCATCTCCGAACTTTCCAAGGGATACAAGCAGAGGGTGGGCATCGCGCAAGCGCTTCTCGGCAATCCCAAGGTCATCATCCTCGACGAACCTACCGTTGGTCTGGACCCGATCCAGATCCTTGAGATCCGCGACCTGATCAAAGAATTGGGCAGGACCCATACGGTGATCTTCAGTTCCCATATCCTTTCCGAGGTGCAGGCTATCTGCGACCGGATCATCATGATTGCCAGGGGAAAACTGGTGGCCTTCGGCGATCGGGATGATCTGGAAAAAATGCTGATGAGGCCCAATGAGATCATCATTACCAGCGATGCTTCCGCTGAAAGTATCAAAGAGATACTGGGCGGTGTCAGCCATATCACCGATCTGCAGTTTGAAGAAAAAGGGCCCGGTTATGTCACGGCCCATGTCAGCACGGACCATGAGAACATCTACGATATTTCGCGGGCCATCTTCACGGCCTTTGCCGAAAAGGGACAGGCCTTGCTGGAAATGACCCTGAAGAAGGCAAACCTGGAAGATGTCTTCATTGAGTTGACGGAAAGAAGCGTAAATGACGCGAATGCTCCGGAAAGCCAAAATGCCGAACCTGCTGAAAGCGAGGTGGACGGACAATGATAGCGGTGTTTAAGCACGAACTGAAAAGCTATTTCCACTCATTGACAGCCTATGTCTTTGGCGCGTTCCTGCTGGCTTTTGTAGGGGTCGGCTCCATGTTGTACAACCTGCAGGCGGCGGTCAGCAATTTTGAATTTGTCCTCAGCTTTGGATGTCTCATATTTGTGCTCATTATTCCTATCCTGACCATGCGCGTCATTTCGGAAGAGCGCAAGCAAAAGACCGATCAGCTCCTGTATTCCCTGCCCATCTCCACCACGGACGTGGTTGTCGGGAAATACCTGGCGCTGCTGGTGATCTACCTGATTCCTCTGTGCATCATCAGCATCTATCCCTTGATCTTCAAAAGATTTGGCGATGTCTACCTGTTAACCTCTTACGGATCCATACTCGCCTTCTTTATCTTGGGCGCCGCCCTGATTTCCATTGGTGTGTTCATCTCATCCCTGACCGAAAACCAGGGCCTTGCCGCGGGAATCAGCGTTGCGCTTATCCTGCTGAACTATTACAGCGTCAGCCTTTCGGAATATGTATCCTCTACGGCCATGGGAACAGTCATCGCATTGTGCGTCCTGATCCTCGCGCTGGGGGCCGTCATCCGTTACCTGACCAAAAATGAGAACCTGGCCTATGGCGTTTGCATTGTGCTGATCCTGGCCGTTGCTGCCGTAACCTATTTTGATGTCAAGAAATTCGAAGGGCTTCTGCCCAACATCATGAAAACCCTGTCCCTCTTTGAGCGCTTTTATGCCTTCGTCAACGGCGTATTTGACATGACGGCCATTGTTTATTACCTGACGGTTATCGCATTCTTCCTGTTCCTGTCGGTCCAGTCCCTTGAGAAAAGGAGGTACAACTGATGAAAAAGCAACAAAATCAGCAATCCTCCAAACCCATGGAAAGCAAAAACCGCATTGCCTTCCGCGGCGGATCCTATTCCCTGATTATGACGGCGGTGGTGCTGGCTATCGCGATTGTGGCCAATATCTTCGCTTCGGCTTTGCCGGCCACGCTGACCAAGTATGACATCAGCGCATCAAAGCTCTATTCCATTACCAGCAATACAAAAGCCGTGGTTAATGCGCTTCAGCAGGATGTGACCATCTACTGGATCGTACAGGCGGGCAAGGAGGACAAGGTCATTGAAAACCTGCTCAGCAAGTATGACAGCCTCTCTGACCGCATCCATGTGGTCAAGAAGAACCCGGATATTTACCCCACTTTTGCACAGAAGTATACCGATAAGACGGTCAAGAACAACAGCCTGGTGGTGGAAAGCGGAGAGCGTTACCGGTATATCAGCTACGATGATATCTATCTCCAGGAAACCACGATCTACTCCTATCAAAGCAACACCTCCTTCGACGGGGAAGGGGCCATCACTTCGGCCATTGACTATGTGGTCAGTGAAAAGCTGCCTCAACTCTACATGCTGACGGGGCATGGCGAACCCGAGGAACTTCCGGTTGAATTCAGGAAGCACATCGAAAAGGACAATATCGAGGTGCAGACCTTATCCCTGCCCAGGGTGGATGCGGTACCGGAAGATGCCAATGTGGTCATGATCTATGCGCCCACCAGCGACATTTCAGAAGAGGAAAAGAAGATGCTGACCGATTATGTGAAGAATGGCGGAAAACTCCTGGTCATTGCAGGTCCGACGGAGGAGGGTATCCTTAAGAACCTGTACAGCATCCTGGGGGATTATGATATAGAAGCCAATGAAGGCGTGGTCATCGAAGGAGACAGGGAGTATTATGCATTCCAAACGCCCTTGCTGCTGCTTCCCGAGATGACGAGCCATGAGATAACGGATCCCCTCATTGAGGAGAATTATTTCCCCATCATGCCCGTGTCCCTGGGGCTGACGATCCGGAAGCCTTCCAGGTACATCAACGGGTTTCTCGAAACATCCTTCTCCGCTTTCAGCAAAACTGCCGGATTCAACCTTACCACATATGAGAAGGAAGAAGGGGATATCGACGGTCCGTTTACGCTTGCGGTGTCCATCGACACCGACAACGAGGGCAAAATTGTCTGGTTTACCTCGTCAACCTTCCTGGATGATCTGTATAACGCCTATTCCTCCGGCGCCAATGTGGATATGGCAATGAACGCATTGTCCGCGCTCATCGGTGAGCGGGAAGCGCTGGCTATCCGCAGCAAATCGCTGGACTACAACTACCTGACCATCAGCGATTCCACGTCGTCACTCCTGAAAGTGCTGATGATCGGCGTATTCCCTCTCCTTTACCTGGGCGTCGGCATTGGCGTAGTCTGGTTCAGAAGGAGGGCACAGCATGAAGCGAACTAACAAGATTCTCATATTGCTGGGCGTGCTTGTGGTCTTCTGCATCGCCACCTTTGCAGTCATCAGGCACGAAGAGCGCAAGGAAAAGATCAAAAACAGCGACCAGGTTATCCTTGAAATACCTGTTGATTCGGTCCAGTCCCTGTCCTGGGAGAAGGACAAAGAGACGCTCTCGTTCCATAAGCGGGACGGCAAATGGGTGTATGACGGGGATGAGGCCTTCCCTGTGGATCAGGAAAAAATCCGTGAGCTTTTGGAAGTATTTGAGCAGTTCGGGGTATCCTTCATCATCGAAGAGGTGGAGGACTACGGCCAGTATGGTCTGGATAAACCGGTCTGCACCATCAAACTGTCCACCGGGGATAAATCCTATGAAATCAAGGTGGGTACCTTCAGCACCATCGACCAGCTGCGGTATGTCTCCATCGGTGACGGCAATGCCTACCTGGTCAAAAACGACCCGATGGATTTGTATGATGCCGCCCTCAGCGATGTGATCGACAATGACGATCCACCCAAGTACGACAAGGTGACCCGAATTCAGTTCAAGGGCGAGGAATCCTTCAGCATCGTCCATGAAGAAGGCAACGCTTACGCCTACGGCGAGGATGACGTCTATTACGCGCAGGTGAATGGAGAAAACCTCCCGGTTGACGCCAACAGGGTCAACAGCTATTTGAGCCATATCGGTAACCTGAACCTCACCAACTATCTGACCTATAAGGTGACGGACGAAGAACTGAAAAAATACGGCCTGGACAATCCCGAACTGACGGTGACGGTGGACTATACGGCAAAGGACGAGGCAGGCAAGGAAACCTCGGATACCTTTGTGTTAAGCATCAGCCGCGATCCGGAGGAGAAGAAGAAAGCGGCCGAAAAAGCCGAAAAGGAAGAAACCGACGAAACAAAAGACAATGACAACCCAGAGGAGGAAGAAGAGATCACGGCTTATGCCAGGGTCGGCGAGTCCCCCATCGTCTATCAGATTTCGGCCGATGCCTACAAGAACCTGATGGCGGCATCCTATGACGATATGCGCCACCTGGAGATGTTCCCGGCATCATTTGAAGACATTACCAAGATCGATATCTCCCTGGAAGGCTTCGGTTATGTCTTCACCTCCGAGAAAAAGGACGACAAGCGTACCTACTACTACCAGGATGAGGAACTGGATCTGGCCGATTTCAGGAAGGCCCTGGAGAAGCTCAAGGCAGAGCGCTTTACCGATGAACAGCCTTCGAAGAAGGAAGAGATCGGTCTGACCTTCTACCTGGACCATGAAAACTATAAGGAGATCAACATCAAATTATACCGGTATGACGGCACCTATTGCCTTGCCGTCATTAACAGCAAACCGACGGCGCTTGTAAAGCGCGCCGATGCGATTGATCTGGTAGAGGCGGTTTACGCGATCATTCTGGGCTGATGGGTGGCTCTTGATGATGGGGCTGGCCACAAGCTTGCTAAAGACAGGCTTCCTCCTGCCGCAGAGCGGGAAGGAAGCTTGTTTTTTGCCGGGAGCGTCCGAGTGGTACTCGAAATCAAATCAAGCTTTGATGGTGTAACCTGGAGACTTGCAGAAAATCAAAACCGTGGAGTAAAAAGGCACACCGGATAGGTGTGCCTTTTTACTCCACGTATATCATTTTCCGCGTCATGCCGCCGTCCACAACCAGGTTGATGCCGGTGACAAAATCATTGGCCTTATCGGTCAGATAAAGGCAGGCCCGCGCGATATCCTCCGGTTTTCCCACGCGCCCGGACAGGTGCTGTTCATGATCCACCGGACGTAATTTGGCATAATCGCCTGTTTCGATCCAACCCGGGGAAATGGCGTTCACCATAATCCTGTCTTTGCCGAGGGAAGCGGCCAGAGCATGGGTCAGGGCAACGATTCCGCCCTTTGTGGCGGCATAGGCTTCCCAGTTGGGTTCCGACATGAGGGCCCGGGTGGAGGCAATGTTGACGATGGCGCCGCCTTCCTCGTTACGGCGCATGTATTTTGCCGCTTCACGGGAACACAGGAAGACGCTTCGCAGGTTCGTGTTGATCATATCGTCCCATTCTTCAACAGACAGCTCGTAAGGCGATTTGGAGCGGGACTTGCCCGCATTGTTGATGAGGATGTCGATCCGGCCGTATGTTTGATAGGCCGTTTCCATCAGGCGGATGATGTCTGCCTCAACCCTCACGTCGGTTTTCATAAAAAGGGCCTCTCCGCCTTGTTCTTTAATGCTGGCGGCGGTTTGCACGCCTGCCGGTTCGTCGATATCCGCAATGACCACCCTGGCGCCTTTTTCCGCATAGAGCAGGGCGGCGCCTCTGCCGATGCCGTTTCCCGCTCCCGTCACGATCACGGTTCTATTTGAAAAATCCATGGCGCTTCACATCTCCTTTTATCATAATAAGAAAGATTTTTATATATTTATCATACCACATACGCATGGGGCTTCGTTTTGTACAGACAGCGCAAGGAAGTGCTGTGAACGTGGGACAGCTGAATCAGGCCTGTGTTTTTCAGGCCAAATGCCTTCAAAACGTGGAAATCTCAGATAATTGACATTCAGGAGATATGGACGTATGATTACATTAATACATTCAATTTTCCTAAGTATTGAGCGGACCAGGCTTAACGGGGCAATTGAATGAATAGATGCCGGAAAGAGCCGACTTTGACCAAGTCGGCGCAGAGAATTCTAAATGGGCCTGGAAAGCATCATTATTCTGAACACCTTTGCCATATCGATCATCCTGATCCTCCGTCGCCACGCACTGAAGTTTTTCGATAAAAGCTCTTTGCCCGACAGGCTTTATTTGATGATTCTTCATGTCACGGCCTTGTTGCTGGTTGTTGATATCCTGAGCCGGTTTGACGGTCATATGGCCGCTGCCTACCGGGTTATTAACCATATTGGGAATTTTGCCATCTTTCTGCTGAGTCCGGTACTGCCATCCTTATGGCTGGTTTATGTCCATTTTCAGGTTTCCCACGACGAAAAAAGGACCAGGCGCCTGTATGGTCCCCTCCTGATCGTAAATTTTGCTCACGCTGTGATACTGGTTATATCCCAGCTTGGCGGTGGTTGGTATTATCGGATCGACGGGGATAATATCTACCATAGGGGCCCGCTGTTCCCGGTTCCTGCATTGGTCACCATTTTGCTGATGGTTACGGCTTTTGTCATCACCATAGTCAACCGCAGAAGCCTGGGAAAAAAGCGTTTCTTTTCGCTTGTTTTCGCTGCAATCCCGCCGTCCGTCGGCATCCTGCTGCAAATTGCCTTTTATGGCGTATCGGTCATGCTCAGCAGCGTTGTCCTTTCGCTTCTGGTGGTATTCCTGAACATCCAGGACAATAGCATGTACACCGATTACCTGACCGGCGTAAACAACCGCAAGAAGCTGGACGCGTATCTGAAGGAAAAGGTCAGCTCGTGCAGCGAAGCTAAAAGTTTTTCCGCCATCCTGATCGATATCAATGACTTTAAGCAAATCAATGATACCTATGGACATGTCATGGGGGACAGCGCCTTGGCAACCGCGGCAAAACTGCTGAAGAGCTGCCTGCGGTCCTGCGATTTTGTCGCCAGATATGGGGGTGACGAATTTTGCGTTATCCTTGATATTGCCAACATGAGCGATTTGGAGGCCCTGGTCTGCAGGATCCATCACTGCCTCGACAGCTATAACCGATCCAACAACCACCTCTTTGAACTGAAATTCAGCATGGGTTATGCGGTATATGATTTCCGGTCTCAGATGAGCGCGGAAGCATTCTTAAAACAGATTGACGGGCTGATGTATGAAGACAAGCAGGCTTGCAAGTGCAAGTCCGATACGATATAGCCGGCATAAAACATCGGTGGACGCAAACAGGCAAACCTCACGTCAGGTACTTTTTTCCTAATGGACGGCACTTTTTCATGATTTGGTTATTTCCATCATTATCTGACTAAATAAGTTAAGTCCATATAATTGTGTAAAAAGGGAGTTTTAAAAAAGGGTTGAGCCACCCTCACCCCTCTGGTTAGAATTAAATTGACAAACCCAAAAA
>NZ_FQZP01000051.1 GCF_900142095.1 Thermoclostridium caenicola
CATAGTAAATAAATGTAAAATATGGAAATTTAAAGAAAGGAGAATCTAACTTAGAAAAGCTGAAAAATTGTCTTGACAATGGGGGGCATTATAAATTGTGGGATACGATTATACCATTCTTTCCATCTGTAATCTGTTCATTAACCGCAATATACTCTGTTGATATGACAGGAACTCCAAGTATATGAGCCTCTCCAACAACCATAGGGAACCCTTCGTAATCGGATGTTAATACAAATAAGTCGGAAGATGCAATATAGGGAAATGGGTTGCTTTTTTCTCCTAAAAACTCAACTAAATGGGATACGCCATACTTCTTTACCAGTTTTCGATTTTTACTTAAGTCAGGACCATCCCCGATAAAAATCCACTTAAAATCACGAATGTTGTTCTGATTAAGGATCTTACACACTTCAATAGCTCGATCTATCCTTTTTGTCTTATTATCTATACGAGCAACTGTTATAAACTGCAGTTTATTATTTTCTCTGCTGACTTGATATGCTACTGCCTTATCTCTTATGTCTTCAATAGGAAAAAGGTTGTAAACAACGTAAGTCTTATCTTTTAACTCGGGTACTATTCTATTAAATGATATCCGACAGGCCTCCGAAACCAAAATAACATTATCAAACTTTTCATATGTTTTTAGGCAATAATCATGGTAAAAGCCTATTTTCTCGGGATCACTATGGATCCATGCAATCTTTTTCTTTGCTTCAACAAAATCAGTAACAAACTGATTACAGCCTCTGTTAAAGAATGTATATGGAGACACATCATTAAAATATGATACAGCTATATCATAACCTGTGAAATTATTATGTCTTCTGAATAAATAGGCGAAAAACTTTTCTGGCTTAATAATGCGTACCAATATGGTCAATATAATTCTTAAAATAATTTTAATCGGGTTCTTCTTAGCCAGAACAACCTGAAAAGGGGTTGCGACCAAATTAAGCAGATAATTGCTTTTAATAATATTCACATGTGAGGGTATCTCCTTAGCCCATTCATCTTCATATGAAAACAGGAATAAATCTATCTGATGTTGGTTAAGAGAATCAGCCAGATATTTAATTGTATTGATTAATGCTCTTTGTACCCCACCGCTTCTTAAGTTATAACCCACAAACAGCAATCTCATGTTTTTCTCCTGTTTATTTGAAGTTAAATAATCTCAATCACTCTCTGGCCCAACCGATCCCAGGATAATGACCTGATATACTCTTTGGCTCTTTTTCGTATTGCATCTTGCGATTCAAAATTTTCAATCACATACTTCATCTTTTGATATAAGGCTTCAGCATTACCCGTCTGAAACAGATACCCTGTCTCATTATCTTTTACCTGTTCCGCCAGCCCCCCCGTATCCGACGCAAGAACAAGCGAGTTATACTCCATTGCTATTGGTACAACGCCTGATTGTGTTGCATCAAGATAGGGCAAGACAGTAACAATATTCGCCCCACTGAAGAAGCACCCGACTTCCTCATCGGGTATCCACCTGTTGACGATGGTAACATTCTTCAGTTTGCTGAACGCTTCACGGTATTCGTCAAAATCACCGTTTCCGGCAATGGTTAAGCTGATGTTCTCAAATTCTTCAGACAGCCTTCTGTAAGCATCGGCCAGCAAATGGAGGCCTTTATATTTTGTGATGCGTCCGAAAAACAGGAAATTTATCTTCTCCGGATCATAGCTGATGATGCTTTTATCGGTCTGAACCTTTTTGTAGTAATCAAAAATACCGTGTGGAATGGTATGAATATGGTCATTCTCTTTCTTATAATGTTCCGCCATGTAATCTCTGAACTTTTCTGATAATATAATTACTTCATCTGCTTTGCTTATGGCTTTTCTGCACAGTAGATCGAAAAAAAAGATGGAGCCGCTGTGCGGTTTTGGGTCATGCGCTGTAACAAGGATGCGTTTCCCCTTAAAAATACTGTTTACAAGTCCTGTCCATGGCTGGATCATCGGGACGTAAACAGCATCTATTGGTATGTCCTTAAACTTTTTCTTTATGCGTAATCTCCCGAATGCCCAAAACCAGACAGTTCGAATTAAATACTCAATAAATGAGGAATAAGAATGAACCAGAACCAAATCCGCAAGCTGCAGTTCTTTCCATTTGCTCAGGTTTTCAATCTCTTCCGAAATGATGGCATATACCTTGCAGCCGTTCTCAATAAGGCTTTTGGTCATCTCATAGGCATATACGGCTCCGCCGCCTTTTCTGCCTATATAATTGACCACGATGGTTTTCATGGTTATTTTTCAACTCCCGCATCTTCCAACAATTCATTGCTGTAGATTCTGTGCATTTCCTGTTTGACTATCTCCATATCAAATGCTTTAATTCTCTCTGCATTATGACCACCGAAGGACTTCCGCAGCTCTTCACTCTCAAGAAGCGCATTGATGGCCCGTGACATTCCGTCTATATCATCGGGAGCGCAGAGAAATCCTCCTTTGCCGTCTTCCAGTAGATCAATGTTGCCCCTTATTCTTGAAGCGACACAGGGCAAGCCTGCAGCCATCGCTTCCATCAATGATACAGGCAACCCTTCCTGAAAAGATGGAAACAGATATATATCCGCAGCTGAGCAGATATTGGCTATATCATTTCTGAATCCTAGGAATCTGACTTTATCCTTGATCCCCAGGGATTCCGCCAGCTTTTCCAGTTCGGGCCTCAGCACTCCCCTGCCGACGATTAAATAAATGAGATGATCATGGTTGAGTTCGGCAATAGCCTTAAGGGCCGCTTCATGGTTCTTCCTTTTAATCATCTCACCAACAGAAAGAAGAACCACGGTGTTATCGGAAATGCCTAATTGAACTCTGTATGCATTTCTTATATCCAAATTCCTGGCGAATGCCCCGGTATTTACGCCTACTCCCGGGACATATACGGCTCTCTTTGCCTTGAAGCTTTTTGCAACCGTATAATCTTCGTTGTTGATGGTTATCAAAACATCGGTAAACCTTGCTAAAAACTTTTCTATGGTATAATAGACCAACCAGTTTATCAGCGGTGCTCCTTTATAAAAATGGAAGCCATGAGCGGTATATATGACATGCTTTATGCCAACGGCTCTGGCTGCCAGGCGTGCCAGTACACCTCCCATTGGGGAGTGACAATGAACCGCATCATAATTTCCATCCCTCATGATCTTTTTCAACTGTTTGTATGCCGTGATATTCCTGATTGAAAAGGGTGACCTTTGTATGTCAAAGTGATGTCTCACGATATCGAGAGCGTCCAGCCTCTCATTGGCATCACTGAAATTTGCTGCTGTATGTATCTCATATCCTAAAGATTTCAGGACTTCAATATTTCCCTGTTCAAACAAGTAAAACTGTCGGCTCACTGTGGATACTAACAGTATTTTTTTCACGCCTTATCCTCCATACCTTTCCGTTTTACTTGATGCAAATGGTATATTTGATGGCTTCCCACGTGTTTGCAACCCATCTTGTGATAAAAATTTATGGCTCTTAAATTGCGGACCTGTGTCCCAACCTGGATGATTCCTGCACCCTTCCTGCAGGCTTCGAATTCAACGGCATTGAATAAAGCAGCACCAATCCCCTGTCCGGAAAACTGTTCAGATACAGCAATAAGCTCTATGATGCATACGTTCTCGGTAAACGAGAACAGGACGTAACCGCATGGCAAATTGTTATGTTCGGAAACAGCGAAGTATTTGTCTTCTTTATTGAAGGCATTCAACAGCCATTGCTTATATACTTCTTTTCCGCCCCGGGATGCCAATTGCTTATCCTCAAAGAACCTTGAATATCTGAAATCTCCTATATCAAGCAGCCGGTCATCTCTCTCCATCGGATTGCATATACGAATGGACGGATGTAATTCGTTCACAAACTTCACTTGTTTTTGAAACTGTATGTTGGTGTCGGCCAAAAAAGCAGAAGTCTTTTGGCCGATCAGCCGGGCGTTCTCAGGTTCTGAATGTTGATTCTCTATTGTAACAAAATCATATGATTTTATCCTGTTTTCCACTTCTGCCCATTCGCTTATTGATAACGGTTCATGAAGGATAACCTTCAGGCAGCTCAGACCAAAAAACGCGGTATCCCATAAAAGATCGCGATAAGTAATCTTTTTGTTTTGATGGAAATTATCTGCTGTCATTGCTTGCCCCCAACTATCCGGCCTTTTTCTGCTCGACATACACATCTTTATGCTTCAAAACGGATATGACGGTTTTAAACAGTATCTTAACATCAAGCCAGAAAGAGATATTGTCTATATAATAAATATCATGCTGGATTCGCTGCTTCCAGGGAACGGCATTACGGTAGTATGCCTGATTGTAACCTGTTATTCCGGGACGAACCTCCAGTTTCCTTTCATCGCCTTTTTCATAATATTTCATTTGCTCCACCAGGTCAGGTCTTGGACCTATCAGGCTCATATCACCCAATAATACGTTAATCAGTTGCGGTACCTCATCGAGACTTGTTTTCCGCAAGAACCTGCCTATCCTTGTCAGCCTTGGATCATCGTCGGAGTTATACGTTGACCCGTCTTCATTTCTTATGTCGGGTGCATTCACCTTCATCGACCGGAATTTATACATGGTAAACGGCTTGCCTCCTTTGCCCAGGCGCATGGCTTTATAGAAAATTGGGCCTCTGTCTTCCAAATAGATGATGGGACCAAAGATGCAAATAAACAAAAGCAAAAAAGGTATGGCAATTAATGATAAAAGGACATCCAGCATCCTTTTAAAAAATTTCCTATACATCATGTAAACACCACTTTTTCTTTTATTGCGTCATCTGCAAATACGCACCAGAGTATCGGATACATACGCCACATCTTCATCGCTCAGCAGCGTATGAAGCGGAAGGGTTATTTCATTGACATATTGCCTGTATGCGTTCTGGTAGTCCTTGATGTCAAATCCCAGATTCTTGTATGCCGTAAGCATGGGCAATGGCTTGTAGTGAACATTGCAGTTGATTCCCGCTTCAGCCATTTTTGCAATAATGTCGTTTCTTTCTTCCTCGCCTATTCCGGGTATTCGCAGCAAATACAGATGTCCCGATGACACAAAGTCCGCACCATAATGCTGCAGACTGACAAATCCTGCCCCTTCCAACAACCGGTCATAATGCTCAATGATTTGGCGGCGCCTCTTCAAAAGGCCTTCATACCGGTTCAGCTGCATGAGCCCGATACTGGCCAGTACATCTGTCATATTACATTTATAGCCCAGGCATACAATATCATATTCCCAGGAACCGGCCCGGGTTTTTGCCAAAGCATCCTTGTTCTGTCCATGCAGGCTGTAAAGCATATACTGCTTATACAGCCAATCATCATCGATGCCAAGATCATTGCGCCATACGACCGCTCCGCCTTCGGCAGTCGTCAGGTTCTTAACAGCATGGAAGGAGAAACAGGTAAAATCCGCTGCCTTACCACTCTTTAAACCTTTTCTTTCGGCACCAAAGCTATGTGCCGCATCCGCAATCACCGATACTCTGCCTATGAGCTCCTGCAGTTTTCCTCTTGCCTTGAACAGCGGCCGCTTGCTCTCTACAACCTTGTAAATTGAATCATAATCGCACATCTTTCCGGCGATGTCCACAGGGATAATTGCCTTTGTTTTCTCGGTGATTGCATCGGCCAGTTTGGAGTAATCCATTTCAAAGGAATCAGGGGCTACGTCGACTAATACGATCTTTGCACCTACATGGTGGATGACCGAGGCCGAAGCGGTATAAGTATATGCCGAGGTTATAACCTCGTCGCCAGGTCCGATTCCAAGAATTCTGAGCGTAAGCTCCAGGGCATCCGTAGCTGAATTAAGGCATACGGCCTTATTTACTCCTATGTACTCCGCTATTCTTTCCTCAAAAAGCTTTGTTCTGGGGCCCGTAGTAATCCAGCCCGATTTCAGAGCCCGAACAACTTCTCCGATTTCCTCATCGGTGATATCTGGAGGGGAAAAGGGTATATTTTTCTTAAGCATCAGGGATCCCGTCTCCTTCTATTTTTTTGTTATGAATCACGTTTAGGCCATTGTTCAGCAGCAAACCATCCAGGCTCATCCGTCTCATTTTTTTGCGCAAAACATGGATGGCCATACTTAAATCAGGGGTACGGGTATGGGTTGTATGGGCATCCGATGCGATAAAATGGACCAGTCCCTGCTTAATCAGTTTGAGTGCAGTCTTCTGAACCTTCTTCCCATATAGGCCGGTTACACTGCCTGCATTGATCTGGGTGAGAATACCTCTTTCAACCAGTTTTTTAATGATAACCGGTTCTTCAATGATATCCTGATTCCTCTCAGGATGGGCAATGATGGGGGTGACCCCCATAAGCTGAAGTTCATACAGTACTGAATCGGTATATGTGGGAATGCCCGCCATCGGCATTTCTATCAACAAATAGGATGAATGGTTCAGGGTAATGACTTGATTATCGGCATAAAGCCTTGGCAAATCCGGGCTTATGAAAATCTCTGAGCCAGGATAAACAGTGCAGGGGATCGCTTCTTTTTCCGCCTCCATGTTAAGCTTGCTGCATAATTCGGTTACCAGAGAAGGATGGTACTGGGTTTCTCCGGGAATATAATGAGGGGTGGCAATAATATGTCCAGTTCCGTTCCTGCAAGCTATCTTCAGCATTTGCACGGCAGTTTCCATATCTTTGGCGCCATCATCTATCCCCGGAAGGATATGGGCATGAATATCGACAAACAATCCAATTAGTCCTCCTCAGATTGACAGCACGTTTTCCTTCTTGTCTTCTTCCTGCTCACGTTTTTATTCCTGGTAGTATTTATAGTAATAGTAATTGCCTTTCTCTTTCTTGTTGACCTTGTTCAATACAACGCCTATGATATTGGCATTCACTCTTTCCAGCAGTTCTTTCGCTTTTTTGGCTTCATCTATGTGTGTTTTCCCGGAGTTGACAACAAGGATGGTTGCGTCCGCGTAAGTTGAAATGATCGAGGCATCAGTTACACTGCAGACCGGAGGCGCATCCAGAAGAATCACATCATAATCATCTGAAAGCGATTTAATAAACATCTTCATCGCATCCGAGTTCAGCAGTTCCGATGGGTTGGGCGGTATGGTTCCGCTTGTCATGATATCCAAATTGGGAACATCGCTATGCCTGACATATTCCTTGTAGTCTTCACGGGAAACCAGATAATTGGTTAACCCGGTATCATTTGAGACCATAAATACCTTATGTATTTTGGGTTTTCTCAAATCTCCATCGATCAGGAGCACCTTGCTGCCTGCCTGGGCAAACGTTATCGCGAGATTGGTTACGGTGGTGGTTTTACCCTCCATGGGAACTGAACTGGTTACAAGAATTGATTTTAACGGCTTATCGATACCGGAATACTGGATATTGGTCCTCAGTACCCGATATGCCTCCGAAACAGGAGATTTTGGGTTTGAATGAACGATAATGGTATTCTTTTCAGCCATGTTTACTTCTCCTTTCTGCGAGGCGAGAATGAAGGAATGGTTCCTATCACAGGAAGGTTAAGGTATTTTTTGGCATCCTCAGATGTCTTGATTGTATCATCAAGGTATTCAATCAGCAGTATGATGCCAGCACTCAACATGAGGCCAAGCAAAACGCCGATGATATAGTTGGCGCGTTTATTGGGAAACGACGGACGCTCCGGAAGTTCTGCCCTGTCGATCACTTGAACGTTTGATACCTGCATGATCTCCACAATCTTTTCCTGGAACACTTCTGCAACCTTGTTGGTGATGTCCATCGCCATCTGAGGATCCGTATGGCTTACAGATATTTCGATAACACGTGTTTCCGGCCTTTGCTGCACTCTTATGCTGTTGGCCAGCTCTTTAGCACTGATATCCTCGAGATTCAGCTCTTCGATAACTGTGGATGCCACTAAACGGCTCCTGGCAATCTCCCGGTAATCAAGAACCACTGAGGCACCAATATTGAGCTCCGATAAACTCATTCCCTGCTCATCTGCATTTTTACCTACATACAAGGTGGTATTGGCTGTGTACACAGGAACCATGTAGTAATTGGTCATCACATAGGACAGACTGCCGAACAGAATGATGAAAAGAAGAATAACCCACCATTTTCTTAATAACAGGTGCATGATTTCTTTCAAGTTCATTTCCATCTTACCACCATCTTTTAAAGTAAATTGATATGATATAAACTTGATAAATTTTACATTATTGTTTATACTAATTGCAATATTTGATCCCGTCCTGGTGCCCTTATGATGAGTAAGCTGAAACGGATTTTGTCTACATTTGTTCGTCTGTCATTGCGAATGAAGATACTGGTTATTGTGTCATTCGCTGTGTTGGGTATCATGAGGCTGTTAATGATTTTGCTGCCTTTTCGTCGTTTGACTGCCTTGATGGGAAAGGCTCATCAGGAATCTCCTTATTCTTTGGATCCCGCTTCCCAAATTCTTGCCCAGGAAGTTGGCTTCGCCATTAATATTGTGAGCAACCATACGCCATGGAAAAGCGAGTGCCTTGTAAAAGCACTTGCCGCGCAGTTTATTCTGAAGGTACTCAATATTTCAAGTACCCTGTATTTGGGTGTTTCTAAGGATGATTCCAATCACCTCACCGCCCATGCATGGGTGAGAAGCGGCAATCAAATCATAACCGGTGCCTTCGAGTATGAAGATCAGTTCAAATGCGTTGATTTTTTCGCCTCATAGCGCCCTCAATCACCCTTCCTGTTTTTTCCTTGGTAATAATGTTTGAGAACTCAGCGGTGTCATGCTCGTAGAGTTTACCGTTTTCAAGCCGGTAGACGCGATCACACAAAGGAAGCACTGACAGCCGGTGAGTAACGATTAAGCATGTCTTTCGCGGATATATTTTTCGGAGGTTTTCAAATATTGCTTTCTCAGTTTCCATATCCAATGCCGATGTCGCTTCATCCAGCAGTAATATGGGCGACGGTCTTATGAAAGCTCTTGCCAGACACAATCTTTGAGCCTGTCCTTCTGACAGACCGGCGCCACCCTCACCCACGACTGAATGGAGTTTATCGGGCAATTCATTTATAAAGTCCCACGCGCATGCCGCTCTGACCGCGCGTTCCAAATCGTCCGCATCAGCATGGAGACTGCCAATTTTGAGATTGTCCAGTATGGTACCTGAAAAAAGCGTATTGCCTTGCGGCACGTATGCAAAATATCTGCGGGTTTCAGATGAAACCGGTATCCTTTCATGATTATGGTACACATAAATGCTCCCTGAACGCGCCTTTACCAGTGAGAGCAAAAGCCTCATGACAGTCGTCTTGCCTTCTCCAGAGCTTCCAATAAGCGCCACAATTTCTCCAGGCTCAACTCTTAGGGAAGCACCTGACAGTACGTTTGCTTCCGCCTGATAGCCAAATACCACATCTTCCAAAGCAATTCCGGCTTCAATGAGATTGCTGCCGTTCACTGCACCGGAGACGGCAGGCAACTCGCTTTCAAGTGTTTCCAATTCAGATAGTCGCTCTACGGATGCAAAACCGGAAAGGATCTGAGGAACTGACCTTGCCAGATCAGTAAAAGGCTGCTGAATCTGTCCAACCAGCTGCAAAAACGCTGTAAATGTACCGAAAGTTGTCGCGTTTCCACGGAGCTTGAAAACACCGTATACAAACGCGACAACATAGCCCAGCCAGTAGCCGCCGGACATAATCATATTTGCCACGATACCCAGTTTGTTTCGCCTGACCACCCAACGGTACTTTTCATCCTGCCTCTCTCTGACTCTTTCCATGCTGCTCTGCTCATACTGAAATGTTTTAATAATCAGCATATGCTGAACCAGTTCGGTGATATAGGACCGATGGCGGCTTTCAGCAGTTTGAACCTCATGCTGGAGGGATTTCAGTTTTTGCCCCAGCAAAAAACTTATTACAATTGATAAAGGTCCGATAGCAAATGCTGCCAAAGCCAAAACCGCATCGTAATAGCAAAGGATGGCAAATGCGCATACAAGTCTAAACCCTAAGGCAATGACATTGGGAATGGTGTATACCAAAAGACTTGTAATTCTGGTGACATCATCGGTGAGCCTTGTTACGACATCTCCGCTGTGAATTTGGCTATAGGCCATCCAATCGCTTTTATACAGCTGTTTCAGAATGCTTTGCTCGATTCTGTAACGCAATTTTTCGTTCAGCTCTACCGATACCTTTGTTGCCAGCGCTCCTAATCCCAGGATGAGCAGATGCACCGACATAAACAGTACAATAAACAGGACTGCCCTGGATGAATGACCCGATATAGCGTTATCCACCATTTCTTTTGACAGGACAGCGCTTCCTACTCCCGCAACGGCAGACAGCACGCTTATGGCAGACAAGGCAATAACGATCCACAAATAGGGTTTGGAACAATCCAATAACCACTTAAAGCTGCGAATATAGGAGTCTTTACTTATTCTTTTATGAATCATTCATGCTTGCATTCCTTATAATGTTATCTACCAGATGCATTTGCTCCTGAAGGCTGTTTCCTTTTCGGGGCCTTATCAGATGATAAAAGTCCAATTTGCCTGCTATTTCACTGCACTTGGCAAAATATTGCCGGCTTATGCCCATCTTGATGAGTATGGTTTGATAATACATATTGTTGATAAAACATCTCAGCTTTTCAGTGCCCGTTATTCTGTCAGCATAAACCTGAGGGGTTCTGCCTTTCCGGATCTCGAAGACAGCAGCGAGAGGAACCGAATCTGCTTCATAATTTCGGTCGTTACACAATAAATATTTCCTGTCATATGACTTGGTTACGCTGCAAGCCTGCAAATCGTCTTCAGTAATGATATTCAAATGGAGCCTTTGTACCGGCGGTCCAGGATGAATCATCAAATTGCCACTTTCATCAAGGGACAGAACCGATACCTCATCCGAAAGAAATTTATGGTTTCTCTTTCTGTAAGCATAGCATAAAGAAGATTTGCCCGCACCACCGTTTCCGGTAAAAACCACACCCTTTCCATCAATAACCACACAGCTGCCATGAAGGGGTATGGCTCCTCTCTGGTACAGGATAACGGCCAGACAAACAGTCGTCAGATACCGGATGATTAAATCCTTGTTTATTTTATTGCGATATTCTATGACGACCGTTTCTCCGTCCCGTATATAGAATTTTGTATTCTTATCAGAAAGCAAAAACTCATTATGGGACAATTGAAGTCTGGATCTTTTGAAAGTCGGTTTTTCAATTTTTTCAGGCGTTTTGCCAAATACGATGTGCACATCGGCAGGTTGCTGGCAAGGTAAAAAACCAGGCAATTCAACCTCTGAAGATATGACAAGGCCATATGCCCTGTATGTATACCTGTTTCCGGGATTTATATTCATATGCCTCCCATAAAATAAGATAGAGAGTTCTTGCATGCGAAGGAACTCTCTACAGCAATATCATGCATTGCCTAAATATCAATTCATTAGAACGGCCAGCACAATTTCCACAATGGTATAATGACGGGCGGGTAAATAACTGGGCAGTTGTCATTTTTGCTCTTTGGGTGTGTCTCGCACGCCGTCTTTTTTGCGTCCAGTTCCCATATTTGGGGCCTTTTCCACTGTTTCATATCAACACCTCATTTCCTTCATTTGATATCTATTAGTCCTTCTTCATAAATTTTGCATAAAAACAAACTGACGTCCTTTTCGCACTCTTCCTTACTCACATCATATTCATGAGTCAGGGTTTCTATTATCGTTCTGAATCGAACAGGTTCTCTTATAATCATCCAGATTCTGGTAGCTATCGCATCCATACCATAGTACTTGCCCTTTTCTGCATTCATCATGGCTATTTCGCCATCAATCTCTACGGTAGGAATATTTTTATTTCTTGCAATTACTGAACCTGAGTGAATAACCATATTTCACCTCAAAGCATATTTTATCATACAAAGCTAAATCTGGCAATCAGGCTTTTTATTCTTCGAATAATTTCAGTTTCTTGATAATACTGAACCGTTCCTCATACACCTTATGGGTATTCAGCAAGGCCAGATAATCTTTGCTTTTCTTAAACAAACGGTTTTTCCCAAACAGGTTCATGAAAAATCTCTGCATCCAGGCAAAGGGTAATAATACCGGAAATTTTTCGATATATTTGTATTTTCGCTTCATCACACGGTACGGAGGAAACAGCAGATAAAAAATCCGCGTTGCCCGATTGGGCATTTTCTTCCTGTCACCGATATAACTGTTCAATACACCACTAATGATATGCCCGGCTTCTTCATTGCCAAAAACACCGCCGGTAAAGACATCGTCAATGACCATATCAAGCGTTTTTTCATCCGGGCAATTCCCCGGTATTTCCTGGGGGATATCGATATTGAACAGTTTTGCGCAAACATTAAAAACAAGGCTTACAAAATTACTGATACGAAGTTCTTTCACCTTTGATAAAAAAGCGTTCCATTGTATGCGATCGTACATGCCGCTGATGAATACGGCGATATCATAAAGCTGTCTTACACCGTAACCCGATACCAAAAAATGATTGAGCAGGTGTAAGCAAAGGAAAATCAGATGATCTTCATTGGAAAAGGTACGTACAGGGATGTCACATATGCTGACTGCAATCGCATTGTTCCACATCCCGGATTCCCATTCCTTTGTCTTTTCAGCGAACTCCATATCCAGCAATCTTGTATGCAGTTCAACCATCAAATGCTTTTCGTGGGTAAAACATATATGCTTATATGTACTCTCAGATTCCTTATAACCCAGCCGGCCAAGGATCTCCCTCGCCTTGCCGACATGTTCCTCTGCGATAAAAACATCCAGATCACACATCGTACGCAGCTCGGGTTTCGGATACAGGTCACGAAGCACGATGCCTTTCAGCACAATGAACGGAAGACCTGCTTCATGGAATGCAGATAAAATCCGGCAGGCATCCCTGAATTTATTGGCTTCTCCTACTGCGGAAATGAAAGATACCTCTTTCCAGGTTCTTAACAAATCAGGACCAGGAACGCCATTTTCCCCGGGCAAATCCTTTACCACCGAGTAGAGAAGCGACTGAATCTGATGCTCCTCAGCCAGTCTGAAGATTTCATGCCAATCACTCTCTTCAGTAATATTGACTGCTTTTTTATTGTTTATAGTTGCAGAAAGCAACTCTGCCACCACTTTTTGCGCCTTTGTCATATATCACCTTCACATGAGCTCAGCTTGGCTTTCGTGTGCTTTCCACGGCAGGCATAACGGTCAGCGACGCCTGCTGCTCTGCTTCTTCATTCTGGTATTCTCTCTCTCTGAAACTGGGCACCATATCATGAACAACCCGGAAGGCGCCCTTGAGGTCGTCATTCTGGACATAGCGGTTCAGGAGATTCAGCTGATGGGATATCTTGATGAAATTATGCTCGCCCTGCTTCATGACAAAGATCTTGTTGTTGCTGGTCTTGCTGACCTCTTCCTCGGAGAGGTTGATCTCCTCAAAGAGTTTCTCGCCCGGTCTCAGTCCGGTAAAAACGATCTTGATATCCTCGTCGGGCTGCAAACCGGAAAGCTGGATCAGCGTCTTGGCCAGATCGACGATCTTGACCGGCTCGCCCATATCCAGCACAAAGATTTCTCCGCCCTTGGCCATGGCACCGGCCTGGAGCACCAACTGGACGGCTTCGGGAATGGTCATGAAGTATCGCTTGATATCCGGGTGGGTAACGGTCACGGGGCCGCCCTTTGCAATTTGCTCCTTGAAGGTGGGAACCACGCTGCCGTTACTGCCCAGAACATTGCCAAACCGGACCGCGGCAAATTCGGTCTCCGAATTGCTGTCCATCATTTGCAGGCACAGCTCCGCAATCCGCTTGGAAGCTCCCATGATGTTGGGAGGATTGACGGCCTTGTCGGTAGAGATCAGAATGAACTTCTTAACATGGTACTTGTCTGCCACCTTGGCCACGTTGAGGGTACCGAACACGTTGTTCTTGATGGCTTCCATCGGGTTCCATTCCATCATGGGCACATGTTTGTGGGCTGCCGCGTGGAAGACCACCTCGGGTTTGTACTTGCTGAAGATCTCCTCAAGGCGCCTGATTTCCCGGATGGAACCCAACACCACATCATATCGGTCCCTGCCGTACTTTGCCGCCAGTTCATTGTCTATCTGGAAAAGGCCGTTCTCGTTGAAATCCAGGATAATCAGCTTCTTGCAGCCATACGCCAGCACCTGGCGGCATATTTCCGACCCGATGGAACCGGCGCCGCCGGTGACCAGTACGGTTCTTCCGCCAATATAGAATTTGACTTCTTCCATGTCCAGGGTGACCGGATCGCGACCTAGCAGTTCCTCAACGCTGACATCCCGGATACGGACCTTTGAAAAGTCGTTCTCCTCCACATCCTGGAGGGTTTCATAACGCTTCAGCCGGCACCTGGTTTCCCGGCATTTTTCGAAGATATCGCGCAGGAAATCCTTCTCAATGCTTCTTGCGGCAATGATGACCTCCTGAATCCGATGCCTGACAATAATGGTCTTCAGGCACTCGCGGCCGCCGAAAACGGGAAGGCCGTTAATCCACCGGTTCCACAGGCTCCGATCATCATCAATGAACCCCACGGGGATCCTTGAGTCACTGCTGGCCAGCAGATGCTTGGCCAGGAATGTTCCTGCGTTTCCGGCTCCGATGATCAGAACGCGGGTGCTGCCCTTTTGCTGAATCTGCCTGAACCGGGACACACCCCATACGCCAATTCTGAAAGACAGTCTGACCCCCACGGTTCCCATCATGCTGATAAAGGCTGCCACCAGAATGGCTCCCCTGGGAACCTGGAGCTTCAGGGCGCCGTTGAAAAAGTACATCAGGGAGTAGGTGACAAAAACAGAGACCATCTGCCTCACCATTTCACTGATGCTGGCCCTTTCCCATACGTTGAAATAGCAACCGGCTATGATGCCTGACATGATAAGGATCAGCGCAGACAGGATCCAAAAAGTCGGCAGGTACTGGAAGTACGGCGCAGGCACATTGCCGTCAAAGCGGATGTAAATACCCGCATATACCGCAATAAGGGATATCAGGATATCCGTGATCATGAGACCCGGAAGGGAGAAGACTTTCAACAACCTTTTCATACTTCCACCTCAAAGCAACAACACGGTTTCTCTGCTTGTCACAGGTAGTACCCGAACTCGGCGCTCTGATTCTGGTCCAGTCGGTCCAGCAGGCGCAGGTTTGATTTCCTTGCAAGCACAACGATCATGGTTTTGAAAAGCAGCCACAAGTCGCGTGAAAGCGACCACTTGTTGACATATTCCATGTTGAGCTCTGTCAGGTATCTTTCATCATTTTTCCTGTCGTTTTCGACAAAGCGCCAGGTACCTGTAAGTCCTGGCCTGATGCAGAAGTTCCTGAACTGTTCATTGGTCAGAAGGTCCAGATCCACAGCCGGAACAGGTACGCTTCCCACAAGGCTCATATCCCCTTTCAGGACATTCCAGAACATGGGGAGATGATCCAATCCCGTACTTTTCAATATCCTGCCGATGAGAGGTACGGGAGCATCCTTGCCGGATGAGGTCCTGAACCAGTAGAGCGTAAAGGGCCTGCCATTGATGGAGATGTATGGCCTTTGGACAAATACCGGGCCGCCAATCTGCAGCCTGATCATGGGAACGATGACAACAGACGCCACTGCGAGGAAGGCCAGGCCAAGAAGGGCGCCGATGATGTCCATGGTACGTTTCACAAAGCTCTGGAAATCGTTCAGGCCAGCCTGCTGAAGGGTAAATACCGGTATGGTACCCACCCAGTGAACCGTGCTCCTGGTATCATAGGAGTTCATGAGGTCCATGGTAATGCGGATGGTGAGTCCCCGCTCCCGGCACTTGGCAATCAGGGGCCTGATCTCTTCGAACTGGCTTCCGGGTACCGCAAAGATAATTTCATCCACTACGTTCTTCCTGAGTATTGAAACCAGTTCGTCCACCGGATCCGAATCGCGCTTATCCCCTGCTCCGGGTTTCCGGTCAAGAAGCACATAACCTGCCGTTTCCACCTGGAAACTGGTTTTCTTTATGTAATACAGGTATTCCTGTATATTCTCGCTGTATCCCACCAGCACCGCGCGCTTTCGCCACTTGCTCTGGCTTGAAAGCCTCAGTTCCTGCACAATCAGGTACTGAGTGCACAGAACGACCAATGCAGCCAGCAGAAAGAGCATGAGAAAATCATATCCGGTGATGCCCGTCGATGCGAACGGCATCATCACCAGACAGAGCAGGGATGCCGAAAAACAGGCTTTCAGAACATAGCGCAGGGTCCTGTCCTGATAGGTAAAGGTGGTACGATGGTACATCTCGGATGTGTACATCATAAAGAGGTACACCATCCCAAAAAGGATCAGCACCCAAAGGTACTCCGTCATGGATACCGGACGAAAGAGCTCTCCGATGAGCATGACGGCCAGGCCGTAGATAAGGATCAGGCAGAAGGCATCCAACAATATTTGGGGTATATTGATAAAGCTTTTTCGGTGATTCCAACTCATGGACTACATCTCCAGCAATGCAGTTGACAGGTAATCCAGAAAACCTCAAAAAGGCAGAGCTTCGCCATAGGAGCCGATCAGGCGTCGACTCCCTGATAGTCCATCACCATTATCTCCTCTTTGTGCCCTTGCCGGGCCGAAACACCGGCAAGTCACGCAGATTCCTGTATCCGTCCTGCCTTCCGGCAGGGTTATGTCAGTCTGAACCAAAGATGCACCCTAAGCTGTTTCTATGAAAGAGATGCTCAGATCAACCGTCCTCACATCTCCAAGGAAGCTGAGTCTGACTTTTACGCGTCCTTTTCTCGGATCAACGGAAGTGATCAACCCTTCCATATTGAGAAGCGGACCGTCTGTGATTACTATTCTGTCGCCCTTTTTGAAAGCTACCGATGTACCGATGATGTCGCCATTGCACATCAGCCGGCTGATGATTTCAATCTCTTCAGGATAAATACGGTAGAGCTCACGTTCATCCTTAAGAATTCTGACCAATCCTGGTATCGTTTTCAATATGTAATATGCCGAAACGTCAATTTTTCCCTGAAGCAGTACATACCCGGGAAATAGCGGTCTAATCCTTTCATGCCACTTTCCCGCTTTCCGCTCCATGATCCGTCGTTTTGGCACAACTGCACGAACACCAGAATTTCCCAGGGCGTATTCAATCTTTTCTTTCACAGGGTCTTCGTTCCCTGTCAAAACAAAAACAGCATGCCATTGTTGGGATTCATCCTCATCTTCAATCTTTGTCATGTTGCGCAGCTTTTCCCGCCAATCCATAACAGCACCCTGTTTCTAAGAATAAATGCCTATTTTTACCCGGGACTTTAGTATTATATTTACCACATTTTTCATTTATTTCGTAAAACTTAGAAGCGATTTCCTGACACGTTTTTATCGTTCCAGTCGAACGCATACAGCATATTATAGCATAATTTTGCCATTATTCAAACATTTCCATTAATTTTATTCTCCACCAGACGATTTTCCACAACCTTTCATGTTTATTATTACGATGCTATTCTCTGTATCATATGTCATATTGTGGATGATCCGGCCTGAACCTGTCCCGACACATGGTATGTCATGGGTACACGCCGGTCAACCATAATAGTCAAATCCCCTGAAGCCAAACCGGCTTCAGGGGATATACCCTTCTCAATATTGATTGGGCTTCCGATAATGCTTCATGCTTTGCTGTCCATCCCTGCGGGAAAAATTGCAGGCATTGGCTCCGGAATTAATCCAGCTTCAGATCCCCTTCCCCGATCCAGCCAATCCGCCTGCATACAAGGCCCAAAGCCCAACAGATAACGGCCGGCAGAATGAAGGCGATGAGGATAAGGCCTATCCAATCCATGGTGGTGATGGCCTGCTTGATACCTTTGGCGATATCGTCCACCCATCCGGTATAAACCCCGATGGGTCCGACCAGGCCGCAGGTTCCCATTCCGGAGGATACTGCCGGCCCGTTCATCTCCAGCTTGAACAGGCATGTGGCGATAGGACCGGTGATGGCGCTTGTGACGATGGCAGGAATCCATATCTTCGGGTTTTTCACGATATTTCCCATCTGCAGCATGGAGGTGCCCAGTCCCTGGGAAATAAGGCCGCCCCACCGGTTCTCGCGGAAAGACATGACCGCAAACCCGACCATGTTGGCGCAGCATCCTGCCAATGCAGCCCCGCCGGCCAGACCGGTCAGGTTAAGCGCGGCACATATTGCAGCGCTGCTGATGGGAAGCGTCAGGGCCATACCCACAATGACCGATACCAGGATGCCCATGATGAACGGCTGTTGTTCGGTTGCCCACATGATGACCTGACCCACCGAGTTGGCAGCTGCGCCAATCCCGGGCGCCAGCAGAATGGAGAGGGCTATACCGGTAAATATGGTCACTAAAGGTGTAACGAGGATATCGATCCTGGTTTCCTTGGAGACCAGTTTTCCTGCTTCGGCGGCCAGAATGGCAATGATGTATACCGCCAGCGGACCGCCAGCTCCGCCAAGATCATTGGCCGAGAAACCGACTGCCGCCAGGGAGAACAGAACCAGCGGTGGGCATCGCAGGGCATACCCGATGGAAATAGCCATGGCCGGGCCTGACACCTTTACCGCAAAACCGCCGATGGTATTTAAAAACGGTATGCCGGCCTGGGTGCCAACGGTATTGATGATGGTACCGATGAGCAAAGAGCAGAACAAGCCCTGTGCCATGGCGCCGAAAGCATCCACTCCGTAGCGTTTCAGCGAAAAGATAATGTCCTTTTTCCTTAAAAACTCCCTCACCTTTTCCATGCTCAACCCTTCTCTCTTTTAATCTCGCATAACGCCTGCAGAACCGCTGTTCTGTGCGTTATTATTAACTTATTATTATTAACCTATTAATATTAGATTATTAATATCAACTTAATACTAACAATAATGCAAAAACGGTAAAAAGACAAGATGCAGTTTGCTACCTTCGGAATATTTGTGTTTTTGCTGCATTTGACAGGCTTTTAGGCTGTCCGCAATGTTAATTTTTCATAAAAACCCTTTCGGTTTGTATACGCCGGACCAGATTTCAAGAAATAAAAAACCCCACATGAAGCTGTGGGGTTTTGGAGCCACCAAAGGGATTCGAACCCTTGACCCGCGCATTACGAATGCGCTGCTCTACCAGCTGAGCCATGGTGGCGCGATATAGAAGGCATATACTCAAGTATATGCCTCAGATTGTCGAAAAACAGGCATTTTCACGTGGGTGAGAATGCCTGTTTTCTTTGAAATATCAAAAATATAGCCCAAAATCGATAAAATAAAGGGC
>NZ_FQZP01000052.1 GCF_900142095.1 Thermoclostridium caenicola
AATTTAGGATTGAAATCTCCAATGCTTTTGATAAATGGTTAGGCGGTAAGAAGCCTGATAGATCTTAGTGCTGTCTGCCAGCGTTTGACGCTTACGCATATTATATTAATTGCCATACCATTAATTATCCAGACATTCTTTATATTCTTCATTGCTTATGGATGGGCAAAGATATGGAAACTTCCCCATGATATTGCAGCACCTGCGGGAATGATTGGAGCAAGCAATTTCTTTGAACTTGCAGTTGCAGTGGCAATTTCACTCTTTGGACTGGAATCTGGAGCCGCTCTTGCAACAGTTGTAGGGGTATTGGTTGAAGTCCCGGTCATGCTTACATTGGTCAGGATTGCAAATAGTACAAGGCATTGGTTTCAATAACCTTGTAGAAAAAGGTGGTATCGAATGAAAAAGAAGGTTGCTTTTGTATGTGTCCACAACTCTTGCCGTTCTCAAATGGCAGAAGGTTGGGCAAAGAAGTTGGGAAGTGACGTATTAGAAGCATATTCGGCAGGGACGGAAAAATACCCTGAAGTGAAGCCACTAGCAGTACAGGTAATGGAAGAAGCAGGAGTGGATATGAGTGACCATCATCCGAAACTATTAAGCGATATTCCGGCGGAAGTAGATATATTAATAACGATGGGATGTAATGTAGAATGCCCTTATGTACCATGCCAGCATATAGAAGATTGGGGGCTTAGTGACCCGTCAGGCGGACCAATAGAGGATTACAGAAAAACAAGAGATATAATTAAGGAAAAAGTCGAGGATTTAATACAGAGAGTAAAGAACAATCAGATTTGATAAGCGGTATGTAATTAATCAAAATAAGAGAATTGCAGTGAAGTTGAAAAGTGCAAACATGTTGAAAAATAACTTGAAGTGTGTAAGGGGTAAAGGGGATGTTTTCATATGAACATATTAGCCATGATATTCGGTTGGTTAAATGACCAACTATTAAAAATGAGATGGCTTTCAGAACTGGTAAGACTTCTTGTGGAAAAAGTATTTGGTTTACCTGTTAGCGAAAGGATAGGCGGAAGTATTCACTTTTTTATATACGATACAATTAAAATATTTATATTATTATCACTATTAATATTTGTCATATCCTATATCCAGAGTTATTTTCCGCCAGAGAGGACAAAGAAGATTCTCGGAAAGATAAAAGGCATTAAAGGGAATATACTTGGGGCACTGCTTGGTACGATAACTCCCTTTTGCAGTTGCTCCAGTATACCAATTTTTATAGGTTTTACTTCGGCTGGATTGCCTTTAGGCATAACCTTTTCTTTCTTAATATCTTCGCCAATGGTAGATTTGGCGTCATTAATGTTGTTAATTTCATTTTTCGGTCTTAAAATTGCCATAGCCTATGTTGTAGTAGGCTTAATTTTGGCAGTTATTGGAGGAACTTTAATAGAAAAGTTTAGACTTGAAAAATATGTAGAAGGATATGTAAGGGAAATTGAAAATGTTGATGCGGAAGTGCCTGAAATGACTCGTAAGGAAAGAATATCATATTCAAAGGAACAGGTCAGAGATATTATCAAAAGGGTTTGGCTATATGTATTAATCGGTGTAGGCATAGGGGCGGCTATTCATAACTGGATTCCACAGTCATTCATAGAAAATGTGGTTGGAGGTAATAATCCATTTGCAGTGATGCTTGCTACTGTAGTGGGCATTCCAATGTATGCTGATATATTCGGTACTCTTCCAATAGCCGAAGCGTTATTTGCAAAAGGAGTGGACGTAGGGACTATAGTGTCATTTATGATGGCAGTAACAGCCCTGTCTCTGCCTTCCATAATTATGCTCAGAAAGGTGGTAAAGCCTAAACTTTTAGCAATCTTTGTATCTATCGTATCAGCAGGGATTATTATTATTGGATACTTATTTAATGCTTTTTCATATATTTTTGTGTAAAGCAGAGATTCATTCTGAAATGATGAGTCTTGTAAAATGCACAGGATGTGAAATCTGTGTAAAAGAAAATTGTGGAATGACGATAATAACGGAAAAAATATTGATTGATGAGGAGGATTTATTATGGTAATCAAAGTTTTAGGTTCAGGATGTTGTAATTGCAAAAAATTAGAGGCTAATGTCAGAGAGGCTGTAAAGGAACTGGGACTTGAAGCCACTATTGAAAAAGTAGAGGATTTTAAGGACATTATGGCATATGGTGTAATGAGAACACCTGCACTTGTAGTAGATGAACAGGTAAAGATTATGGGAAGAGTTCCGTCGGTAGAGGATATTAAAAGATATTTATAACGAGGCGGGAGCATATTTCCGCCTCATTGAAACGCCGCTAATGTAAGAAAATTTTACTACAACCGAAAAATTTTCTTATGAATCTAGGCGTTATAAAGAAGGAGGCTTTTATTATGGGATGTTGTGAAACTCAAAGAAATAATACATGCTGTAGTACGAGTTGCGGGTGTGAAGAGCAAAATTATGAAGAAGAAAAGAAAAAAATAATAATTGATTTTTTGTTTTTAGATTTAAGTATATGTACAAGATGCCAGGGCACGGAGAGCAGTCTTGAAGAAGCCATTAAGGACGTTGCTAAAGTGCTTGAATTAGCGGGCATAGAAGTTGTTGTAAATAAAATTCATATTGATAGTAAGGAAAAGGCCATACAGTATAGATTTGAGAGTTCACCTACTATCCGTATTAATGGAAATGATATACAACTGGAAATGAGAGAATCACTTTGTGAATCATGTGGCGATTTGTGCGGGGATGAAGTGGACTGCCGTGTATGGGTGTACAAAGGTAAAGAATATAATGTTCCTCCAAAAGCAATGATAATTGATGCCATACTTCGTGAAGTATATAGTGACAAAAAAGCACAGTTAAATAATAGAGTTGGTAAGGAAGCATATCAATTACCGGAAAATTTACGTCGATTTTTTGAATCGATTGAGAAAAATAAGAATTGTGAATAAATGATAGGACTAATGTGCGATTTAATATAGAAGAAGATTAAAGCCTAAGCACATCAACATCTTGACCATATGAACCTTTCTATAAATAGGGCTATTATGATTTTTTAAATGCTTTGGAGATTTAGCAGTCTTTCCAAGGCATTTTTTATAACAGTCTGTAAAGTTCAAACTTATTCATTTGTAAAAATTTTTTCTAGGTGAATTTTAAGTCCACCAAAAGTATGTGATACTGCGCAATCATCGCCTTTGCAAATAGCAGGTGAAAATATTATGGAGTATGTAAAGATTATAAAATATTAGGGATCAATTGTAACTGATTCATTATCTAAACAAGATTTTAACATCTTTATATAGCCATACAGCATTTTTATTACTTCAAGGAATTTCTCATCTAAAATTTTGTATTGTTCTTCACTTATATAGTTGTTCTGATATGCGGTAAGTAAATGGTTTCTCGTTTCGCCACAACTGCCAAGAGCAGCGTTGGCATGGAATAATTCCCGCTTTATAAACAGTTGGGTATTTCCTTCGGCTATGTTTGCGGAAATACTTCGACTGCTTCTAATGATTTGGTCAGTAAGCCGATACTGCTCATGGCTTGGAAATGCTTTAACCAATGCTTCTATTTCTCGTTCAAGAGCGTTTGCCTTCTGCCAAACTTTAAGCGTCTTAAAATCCCTTATGACTAAACCATTGCTCATTTAGATTCATCCTTTCAAATATTAGATTTTTCCACATTTTACGGATTGTTAAGCGTAAGTCAAATTTTTATACTAGAATTTTTTATAAAATTATTTCAAATAGTTAAAAGGCTTAAGGAGTTTTATAATGCATAATTAGTCCTTAACATTTGCACTTAGGATTAATATCCTAACATGATTTTTGACGCTTAAAAGTATATTAAAGCATTGTTATATCAATGAATTGGGGGGATTTACTAAATACATATATAATTTAGAGAAGGGTAAAGTGATAAGGAGGAAGAGGATATAGGATATAAAGAAAAACAAAAATACTTGACTTTGTAATAGATGATTTACTATAAAGAATTGTCTTTAATAATAAGGTATTTTAATGAATTGACATTATATACCTCCGTTAAAATAAATTCCTACGCTTACCTGACTATCAGGTAAGCAATTTTTTTATTGCAGAAATACTTGAAATTATAAAAAGTGATTTAATAAAAGAACTATGAAGAACCAAAACCACAAGATTGGAGGAATTGTTATGAGAAACAGGATTCTATTAGGCCTTGATAATGGTAACAAATGTACAAAAACAAGTGAAGGTTATATTAGCGAATCAGGTTTTACTAAATCAAATACTGAACCAATTTCATCAAGCAATCTTTTAATTTATGAAGGTAAATTTTATAGCATCGGAGGCCAGAGGTTAAGTGTTCAAATGGACAAGACAATCAACCAGGATGCTTTCATCTTGTCTTTGCCAGCAATAGCAGATGCGGTAAACAAAGCAGGAATGGAAGGCCAAGCAGATGTAATTCTGGGAGTAGGACTTCCAATTATAAGTTATGGAACACTTAAGAAAAAGTTTCGGGAATATTTTTTAAGGCAGGATATAAAGTTTAATTTTAACAAAAAGGATTATGCAATTAATATAGTTGATTGCCGTACTTATCCTCAAGGGTATTCCGCACTAATAACTGTGTTTAACAGTTACAGGAATCTTCTATGCAATGTTATCGATATTGGTGGATATACAATTGATTTTTTCAGAGTAGAAAATGGAATCATAGATGTTTCAGCATGCTATTCGCTTCCCAACGGAATCATCACATTAATTGCCAATATACAGCAGGAACTTCTTAAAACAAATATCAGACTTACGGAAACTCAGATACAGGAGATTATCACAGGAAAAGAACCTGTTCTTTTCGAGGCAGATATTAAGGAAGTAATTAAAGTGATGTCAGAAGAGTATGTAGAAAATATATTAGCGAAAATTCAAGAATATGGATTTGAGTTTCACAATCCTACTGTTTTTACAGGGGGAGGGAGCATAATGCTTCAGGATTACATTGAAAAGTCAAATAGAGTAAAGTACACGGACGATCAAGTCCAAAATAGTGTGTAAATTCCTCAGTTATTATCGCCCTGAACACTGCCATTTAGATTATCCAGCTCGCCGGTCACCAGTCAAGGGTAAAGGCTACGCCTCCGCTTCGCGGACCCTTGACTGGATGCCTGACTTCACTGGAGATAGTTGTTAGGCAGTGTTCAAGGATTAACATATTGCATACGCAATATCCCTTCGAATACTGCTCTGCTTTTGTTCTTTTTGCCATTGTAGATATTCATTCATATCCAAATACTTTTTTCCGCTTGACCACTTGTCATCAAGCTCCATAAGCAAGGCTCCGATGAGTCGAACTGCCGATTCCCGGTTCGGAAAAATACGAATGATTCGTTCACGGCGTCTTATCTCTTCGTTTACTCGCTCAACAGCATTTGTCGTGCGGAGACGCCGCCGATATTTTACCGGCAATTCAAGTACTGCCGTAGCGTCATCAAAGCCCATTTCAAGCACCTGCATGGCCTTTGGTGCCTTTTTCTCAAATGTCTCCAGGGTTTGATTCAACAATAATCGGGCAGTGTCTATATCCGGTGCATCCAAAATGGCCTGCAAATGTGGATAAAGTTCCTCCCTGATATATTTAGGCGTAACATCCATGATGTTGCGTATAAAGTGAGTTTGGCAGCGCTGCCAGACAACACCCTGGAAGTGAGTGCGAACGGCCTTTACCAGACCCCTGTGGTCATCTGACACGAACAGATCTACGCCTCGCAGATTACGCTTTTTGAGCCAGGAGAAGAACTCGCCCCAACTGGCTTCGGATTCACTGTCGCCCAGCATGAGACCTATAACCTCTCGGTAACCTTCCGTGTTTATGCCGATGGATATCATTGCGCTCCGGGAACGGACGCGGCCATCTTCACGAACTTTAAGTACCAAAGCATCCACTAATACAAAGGGATAATCCATCTCACCCAAGTCCCGGTTATTCCATGCTTTTACAATCGGATCCAGTTTCTTGCATAAATCTGAAACCGTGGACTTGGAAAACTCAGTGCCGCATAGTTCTTCTGTGATACGGCTGATCTTGCGTGTGGACACCCCATTGATCACCATTTCCATCAGTGTCAGCATCAAGGCCTGTTCGCTTCGCTGGTACCGGGCAAACATTTCAGTAGAAAACTGACCATTACGAAAACGAGGTACATTTAAGGTTATGGTCCCTACACGAGTGGTTAGCGGATGAGGGCGCGTACCGTTGCGATATCCTTGTCTTTCATCGGTACGTTCATATGGTTCAGCTTTAAGCTGTTCAGTGGCTTGAGCCTGCAAGATCTGGTTCAGTACCGATTCCAATAGAGCTGCTACGCCGGAATCTTTGTTATTTCCTAAAAAAAGTTGATGCAAAAGTTCCTGATTTACGGTAATCTTATATTGAGCCATTCAAATTCCTCCTTTTAGAATTTTGTTTCTCCAACTTATATTTTAACTGAGGAGTTTGTTAATGGCTCCCTTATTTTAGGAAACCTATTTTACACCATTATACGGACTCAACTTAATAAGGTCTCTAAGAAGAGTTGTTAAAGATACAATATGTAACGGAGCAGGTTAACATCTGCCTTAATTGTACCCACGGTATTTATAAGATTAAATTTATTGCACTTTGAGACATTATTTGTATTCTATTTTCACTGCTTAAACAATAAAGCAGTGATTTTTCTTGTTTAAGGGTGAAGATAAAATTGACTATAACATTAATAGTGCAAAGTTGTTGGAGATAAAAGAGTTAAAGGGATTTAACAATGAGCCAGGGGTGTTGGAGTATCAGATTAAAGTTGATTTTGATTTCAAGAAACTAATAACAGCAGATGATGGAGTCTGGCCAAGATTTGTTATATTGAAGAAAGAATCTGAAAAAAGCGGCTGGAGGATTGACGGTGTTGGTACGGGACCGTGATTAATATACAAAAAAGCAGTTATAGAAAACCTATATACTAAAGCACATGCCTCATAGCATGTGCTTTAGTACCGACAAAATATTGTAGTCTTATTGAGCGTTATAAGCATTTGTCATAAAATAGAATTAACAAAGTTATAAAGATGGGAAGCCTTATGGATAAAGAATCTAAAGATGCAAAGAAAATCACCAATGCTCAAAATATTATAGAGGCACATAGAAAAGCAGTAAAATTGGTATCTGTTAATTTGAGAGGGCAACAAATACAGATTCCTATATTTTATAGCATGAGTGCTGCTAAAAGTTATGAAGAAACTTTAGAATCAACAAATAACTCTAGAACAGCCTTCTGTGCTATGGTATTTACAATGATTGAGAATAATAAAAGTTTTGTTGATGAAGCAGATATTTATAAAAAAATAACTATGGAAGATATTATGGCAATCGGTGACGATGATTTACAAAAAGTAGGTAGACAAATACTTGAGCAGTCCTCATATTTAAAAAAGCATTATGTTTCTCACGAAGGTAAAAGTTTTTTTGAAAATTTCAATGAGGCGTTTATTAAGGAAAAGAAAGAAATAGGAGCAAAAATTGCAGAATCTTTAAAACCAGTTAGAGATTCGCTCAAGAATATCTCTCAACTTGCTATAAGCCCAGGTATAAAATCACTTTTGTCAAATATAGAGGTAATGAAAAACCTAAATAATGCTTTTACAACTGCACAAAGAAATACGCCATTAATAGATGCAAAATATGATAGAGAATTATTTGATTTTGATTCATTTGAATTCGAAAACCCGACATTTAGAACTAATGAACTGTTAGAAGACATGGCTGAAAGATTAGAGAAATTAAATAAAATCCAGACTGAGCAGTTTGAAAACAGTATCAAAGTCAATGAGGCTATTGCGAATACCCTTTTAGAAGAACAGAGAGCAAGGGTAATGAGAGATGAAGAAGAGAGAATTTATAGGGTTGAACAGGACAAGCAGAATAAGAGAAATTATAGGATTAATATTGCAGTCCTACTGATTTCAACTGCTGCTCTTTTAGTGTCTGTCTTATCTTTTATTGGATATGATAGGGTATATAGATGGATAATAACACTTATTGAAAAATAAGTACAAAACTATTATTCAGTGCATGCCTTGTGAGCATGTATTTTGTTTTTAGGATAATATTTATGAGACTACCTGATAAAAAGCAAATTGTAAAGGAAAATCTAAAAAAATATAGAATATTTAAGTATAGATTGGTATAATTTTGCGTGTATATACTGATAAATGACTTAAAGTATCAAAATCGAGAAATACATAGGAGTGATAAAGTTGATTAACTTTCAAGATAAAGTTAACTTTATATGGAGTATAGCAGAACTTTTAAGGGGACCGTATAAAAAAGAGCAGTATGGGGATGTAATACTGCCAATGGCCGTGCTAAGACGTTTTGATTGTGTTCTTGCAGCAACTAAGAAGGAAGTATTGGAAAAGTATGAAACCTTAAAGAAATCAGGACTCCAAAACATGGACCCTGTTTTAAATAGGATATCAAAGCAAGGATTCAATAATACAAGCAAGTATGATTTTGAAAAATTATTAGCCGACCCAGATAACATCGCGAATAACTTAAGGAATTATATTAACGGCTTTTCTAAGAATGCCAGAGAAATTATCGAACACTTTGACTTTGATAAGCAGATAACAAAACTTAATGATAACAACTTGTTATATTTAATTGTATCAGAGTTTAACAAAATCGACTTGCACCCAGATAAAGTTAGCAATACCGAGATGGGCTACATCTTCGAGGAACTTATCAGGAGATTTTCTGAGCATGCAGAGGCAGGTGACCACTATACTCCTCGTGAGGTTATAAGATTAATGGTAAATATCCTTCTTAATGAGGATAATGAAGAACTAACCCAGCCAGGGCTTGTTGTAACTGTTTATGACTGCTGTGCAGGTACAGGTGGTATGCTTTCGGTTGCAGAGCAATACCTCAAAGAATTAAACCCGGGAATACAAGTGGAATTATTTGGACAGGAGATAAATCCTCAGTCCTTTAGTATCTGCAAATCTGACATGCTCATAAAAGGGCAAAATGCAGATAACATCATTTTAGGAGATAGTTTTACTGAAGATGGACATAGGGGAAGAACCTTTAGGTACATGCTAACCAATCCACCTTTTGGTGTTGAATGGAAGAAAGCAGAGAAGTTTATTCGTGAAGAATATGAGAAAGAAGGCTTTAACGGCAGATTCGGGGCTGGGCTCCCCAGAATATCCGATGGTTCCCTTTTATTCTTACAGCACTTAATATCTAAAATGAAACAGGACGAAAAAGGCAGCCGTATTGCTATTATCTTTAATGGCTCACCATTGTTTACGGGGGACGCAGGTTCAGGTGAATCGGAAATAAGGCGCTGGATAATTGAAAATGACATGCTGGAAGGTATTATTGCATTGCCTGACCAGTTATTCTATAACACAGGTATTTCTACCTACATATGGATAGTTACCAATCGTAAAAATAATGACCCAATGAAGGGGCCTGTAAGGACGGGTAAAATACAATTGGTTAATGCAGTAGATTTCTATCAAAAAATGAGAAAAAGCCTTGGGAATAAGAGAAATGAAATCACTGAAGAACAGATAAAAGAAATTACGAGGATATACGGTGAGTTTAAGGAGAACGAATACTGCAAGATTTTTGATAATGAAGATTTCGGATATCAGAAGATAGTTGTGGAAAGGCCTTTGAGGCTTAATTTCCAGGTGACTGAAGAAAGGATTAATAATTTATATAATGAAACAGCCTTTATTAATCTAGCAAAGTCAAAGAAAAAGGGTACAGCAGGGCTTAAAGAAATAGAAGAAGGTAAAAAAATACAACAGCAAATAATAGAAACTTTAAGAACAATGGACTCTACTATTTTATATAAAAATAGAGATGAATTTACAAAAGTGCTTAAGAAGGCTTTTAAAGACAGAGATATTAAACTGGATAGTGCGCTTTTGAAGGCCATCCTGTCTGCACTTTCCGAAAAAGATGAAACAGCGGATATTTGTGTGGACAGCAAAGATAACCCTGAGCCAGACCCAGACTTAAGAGATACTGAAAATGTACCCTTAAAAGAAGATATTCATGAATACTTTGAACGGGAAGTAAAGCCTCATGTTCCTGATGCCTGGATAGATGAAACCAAGACTAAAATTGGATATGAAATACCTTTCACAAGGCATTTTTATAAATACCAGCCCCTAAGGCCTTCTGAAGAGATTATGAAAGAGATTATAGAATTAGAAAAGAGCATTTCAGAGAAGTTGAAGAAGGTGATGGGCGAATGAGTAGGTATAAGAGGTATGAAAGGTATAAGGATTCAGGGGTTGAGTGGATAGGTGAGATACCAGAACATTGGATTTGTGGTAAACTAGGATATTTATTGATTAAAAATGATAGTGGAACATGGGGTGATGATTACGATGATGACGGAGTGGTTGTTTTACGCTCAACAGAAATCACCTTAAATGGAACTTGGAGTATAGTTGACCCTGCCCAAAGGAGAATACCTGTAAAAGAGTATGAAAGATGTTTATTACATGAAGGAGATTTAATTCTTACAAAGTCAAGTGGCAGTGAGCAACATATTGGAAAAACAGTTATTGTTGATAAGAATGTAGCAAATATGAATTGTGTTTTTTCAAACTTTATGCAAAGGCTGCGACCAGAAAAGGGAAAATTAATGCCTAAATATCTTTATTACTTTCTTAATGCAAATGGACGCGAACAATTGTTTCATCTTTCAACAACAACCACAGGTTTAAAGAATTTAAGCGGAACAACAATTAACGCTTTGAAAATTCAACTACCTACAATGTATGAACAAAAAGCAATTGCTAATTTTCTAGACCAAAAGACTGCTGAAATAGATGGTTTGATTGCTGATAAGGAAAAATTGATTGAACTGTTACAGGAAAAACGGCAGGCGGTTATAACCGAAGCAGTTACTAAAGGGCTTAATCCGAATGTTAGGATGAAGGATTCAGGGAGTGAGTGGATAGGAGAGATACCAGAGCATTGGAGTATTATAAAAATGAAATATTTATTAAGTTCTAAAAAATATTCTATAAAAGCAGGTCCTTTTGGCAGTCAGTTAAAAAATGATGACATGGTTAGTGGTGATATCAAGGTATATAATCAGAAAACAGTTTTAGATAATGATTTTAAATCTGGAGATTATTATATAGAAAACTGTAAGTATGAAGAATTAAGAGCGTTTGAAGTATTTTCAGGGGATTTATTAGTTACTACAAGAGGGACTATAGGGAAAACTGCTATTGTGCCTAAAGATGCAGAGAAAGGAATACTGCATCCGTGTTTAATAAAAATTACATTAAATCCCGATAAGGTTTTAAATGATTATGTAAATGTAATATTTAATAATACAAAAATAGTAACAAACCAAATTATGTTAGAGAGTAATGCTACTACTATAGATGTTATTTATACAGATACATTGAAAAATTTAGTGCTACCTATTCCACCATTAGAAGAACAAAAATCAATAATAGATTTTGTAGATGCTAAAATTGGTGAAATAGACGGTTTAATATCTAGTATTAATAGTCAAATCCAAAAACTAAAAGAATACCGCCAATCCCTTATTTCCGAAGCAGTAACTGGAAAAATTGATGTGAGGGTATTTGAAAATAAGGATGAGGTGATTTATAGTGAACAAGATAGTAGCCCATGCAGAGAACTTACGCACGTTGCTGAATAATAAATACACAGTTCAGTATTATCAGCGGGAATATAACTGGCAAACTAAGCAGATTGAAGAACTTATTGAGGATTTGACAAATGAGTTTAATGAGTTTTATAAAGATGGAGATAAGCAGCCAGATGTAAGAAATTATGGAGACTATTTCTTAGGTCCTATTATCATTACTAATGACAATGCAATTATTGATGGACAACAGCGATTATCATCGTTAACGTTGCTTCTTATTTATCTTAACAATCTTCAAAAACAACGGCCGGATTTGCCTAAAGTAAATGTTGATAATTTGATTTATTCAGAGATGTATGGACAAAAGACTTTTTGCATAAATGTTCCCGAAAGAGAGGCATGTTTGGCATCTTTATTTGAAAAAGGTGATTATGACATTAATAATGAACGCTCAGAAAGCGTTATAAATCTGTACAATAGATATAAAGATATTGAAAGGATTTTTCCAGATGAATTAAAAGAAAATGCTTTACCAGTATTTATCGAATGGTTAATAGACAATGTGTGTCTAGTGGCAATACGGACTGATTCGGAACAAGATGCTCATAAAGTATTTGTAACAATGAACGATAGAGGATTGAGGCTCACTCCAACAGAGATGTTAAAGGGCTATCTTCTTTCGATGATTGATATCAACACTACTAGAGATAAGGCAAATGATTTATGGAAGGGTAAAGTTGTACAGTTAAAAGAAATTGAAAAGGACGGAGATGCAGACTTCATAAAGAATTGGCTTAGAGCACAATATGCAGAAACTATCAGAGAACGTAAGAAAGATTCAGAAAACAAGGACTTTGAAAATATTGGTTCGGCATTCCATAAATGGGTTCAAGAAAACAAGCATCATATTGGCCTAAACCACAGTAAAGATTTCGAAAACTTTATTTTAAATAAATTCAGAATGTATGCAGATATCTACATGCGCTTAAAAGATTATTCTCGTAAATTTAATAAAGATTACGAATATGTTTTTTATAATGCAGATAGAGAATTTACATTACAGTACCAAATTATTTTATCTGCCATTAGAAATGATGATACGCAGGATATTATTGATAAAAAGATTAAGATGGTTTCCTGTTTTATTGACCAATTTATATCTATTAGAGTTTTCAATTTTAAGACAGTGGATTATTCTTCAATTTTATACACGGTATTCAATATTACAAAAATGATACGTAATAAAAATATCAGTGAGTTGGCAGAAATATTAAAACGTTATATAACTGATATGAATTTAACTCTCGATTGCATCGATGGTTTTTACTTAAATCAGTTCACAAAAAGATATATGCTTCATATTCTTGCGAGAATGACCTATTACATAGAGGAACAAAGCGGTATCAACAGCAATTTTGCCAACTATGTAAATAGAGAACAAAAAAATCCATATGATATTGAGCATATTTGGGCTGATGATTATACTCAGGGAAACCATCAAAATGATTTTTTTACAGAAGAAGAATTTAGACAGTTTAGGAATATGTTTGGGGGGCTATTAATCCTCCCTAAAGATAAGAATAGGAGTTTTCAAGACATGGAATACAGTAAGAAAGTAGTAAAATATGATAGTGAAAACCTACTGGCTCGAACATTAAATAAGAATTGCTATAGTAATAATCCCCTATTTTTACGTTTTATGAACGAAACACAACTGTCTTTTAAACCATATGAACAGTTTGATAAGAAAGCATTATTAGAGAGGCAATCTCTCTATAAAGAAATATGCAAAAAGATATGGGATGTAAATAAAATTGATTTATTAGCAAATAGTTAGTAAGGAAGTGAGAAAATGGCTAAAACACCAGTAGAACTTAGCGAAAAGGGTTTTGAGGAATATGTTGAAGAACATTTATTAAAATCAGGATATATTAAGGGTAATCCTGATGACTATAACAAAGAATTTGCCATTGATACTAAACTTCTTTTTGGTTTTTTAGAAGATACACAACCAAAGAAGATGGAGAGATTAAGAGAGATATATAAGGAACAGTATCAGTTTAAAGTATTAAGCCGGTTAAATAGAGAATTAAATAACCGTGGTATGATTGATGTATTAAGGCATGGAATTAAAGACTATGGCGTGTATTTAGACCTTGCCTATTTCCAGCCTGCCAGCAAATTAAATGATGAAATGATAAAACTTTATGAAAAGAATCGGATATCCGTCACAAGGCAGGTACACTACAGTATCAAAAATGAAAACAGTATAGATATGCTTATCTGTGTGAACGGACTTCCTGTTGTTGTGTTAGAACTTAAAAATCCTTTCACTGGTCAAACATATGAAGATGCAATCATGCAGTATAAGAAAGACAGAAGCCCTAATGAACTGTTGTTTCAGTTTAAGAAAAGAGCCATTGTATTCTTTGCAGTAGATACTCAAGAAGCCTATATGACTACGAGACTCTCAGGAGATAAAACTTCTTTTCTTCCATTTAATAAAGGTTGTGATGGAGGAAAAGGAAATCCAGACAATCCTGATGGCTTAAAAACGGATTATCTTTGGGAAGAGATACTTCAAAAAGATAGCCTGATGGACATATTAAAAAGATTTGTATTTATAGAGACTCAAGAAAAGAAAGACATAGACGGTAATACTTATACCTCGGAAACCGTCATATTCCCAAGATACCACCAATTAGATGTAGTAAGGAAACTGGAAGCCGATGCAAAAAAGAAGGGTGTAGGGACGAACTATCTTGTGCAGCATAGCGCAGGGTCAGGGAAAACCAACTCCATATCATGGCTTGCTCACAGGCTTGCCAATCTTCATGATGATAACGATAACCCCGTGTTTGATTCGGTGATTGTTATTACGGACAGAAGGGTTTTGGACAGGCAGTTGCAGGATAGCATTTATCAATTGGAGCATAAACACGGAGTTGTACAGAAAATAGATAAAGACTCAAATCAATTGGCTGATGCCCTGAAAAGTGGAACCAGGATTATTATCTCTACCCTGCAAAAGTTTCCTTTTATCATTGAAAAGGTAGGAGAGTTGGAAAATCGTAAGTATGCCGTCATTATAGACGAGGCTCATTCCAGCAGTGCAGGGGAAAATATGGCTTCATTAAGGGAAGTTTTGTCGACAAACAGCCTTGAAGAAGCAGCGAAACTGGATGCGGAGTTAGAGGGTAAGGAGTATGACCCTGAGGAAGAAATCTTAAAAGCAATAAGAAAACGAGGGAAGCAGCCTAATATTAGTTTCTTTGCCTTTACAGCAACACCAAAAGCAAAAACATTAGAGATGTTTGGAACCATAGGTGATGATGGACTTCCTCATCCTTTCCATTTATATTCTATGAGACAAGCGATTGAGGAAGGATTTATCCTTGATGTACTTCAAAACTATGTAACTTATGAAACTTATTTTAAACTGGCAAAGAAAATTGAAGATGACCCTGCATTTGATAAGGCGAAGGCCACAAAAGCGCTTACAAGATACGTCAGCCTTCATCCTCATAATATCGCTCAAAAAACTGAAATTATGGTAGAACACTTTAGAAACGTAACCAGGCATAAAATAGGCGGAAGAGCCAAGGCAATGGTTGTAACCAGTTCCAGGCTTCACGCTGTACGATATAAACTTGCTTTTGATGAATATATAAAAAAGAAGGGTTACAAGGATATGAAAACCCTTGTAGCCTTCACAGGAACAGTAAAGGATAATGGAGTGGAGTATACTGAGAGTGGTATGAACAAATTTAAGGAGTCAGAACTTCCAGAACGTTTTGCCACTGATGAATATCAAGTACTGTTAGTTGCAGAAAAGTACCAGACAGGCTTTGACCAGCCTCTTTTACATACTATGTATGTGGATAAAAAGTTATCAGGAGTCAAGGCGGTACAGACTTTATCAAGGCTTAACAGAACTTGCCCAGGAAAAGAAGATACCTTTATTCTTGATTTTGTAAATAAAGCAGAGGATATTCAAGAAGCGTTTAAACCTTATTATCAGGCAACTATTGTGGAAGAAGTAACGGAACCAAATATTCTATACGATATTGAAAATCAATTACATGCCTATGGAGTATATATAAAAGATGAGTTGGATAGGTTTAATAATATATATTTTAAACCGAAGGATAAAAGGACTTCTAAAGACAGGGCTATATTAAACCACTTAATAGATGTAGCAGTAGAAAGATTTAAAAAACTGGAAGAACAACGGAAGCAAGATTTTAGTGGCCAAGCAACGAAATACATAAGACTTTACTCATTCATACTACAAATTACACCTTTTGAAGATGTTGAATTACATAAGTTGTATGTATATTTAACATATTTGCTTAAAAAACTGCCAAAAGAAAAAGGTTCTACTATACATCTGGCGGATGAAGTTGCTTTGGAATATTATACTGTTAAAAAGACATTTGAAGGTAGTGTATCATTGACACCCGATGTTGAAATTATACCGGTTGCGCCAGTAAGATTTGCAGGAACGGCTGTAAAAGAAGAGCAGAAAGAATATCTGTCCAGCATTATTGAGCGTCTTAATAAGCGGTTTGGAACTAACTTCACAAAAGCGGACCAGTTATCGGTAGAGCAAATAAAAGAGGATTTTGCCGCTGATGAAGACTTGGTTCAAAAGGCTAAAACAAATACTATTGATGATTTTAGATTTGCCTTTGAAAAAGTGTTTATAAACAAAGTGATTGACAGAATGGACCAGAATCAGGCATTTTTTACCCGTGTTTTAGACGATGAACAGTTTAAGAATGCACTTATGGAGTATATGCTGGTTGAGACTTATGAGAAGTTAAACAGTATGGCAAAATGAAGTAATAGATTGGCGGGTGAAGGTAACAGCGTGATTTCTGTTTCTATAGAAAATATTATCAAGATATTTAATTGGGATGTTATTACTAGGATGTATGGCAGTTCTCACAGTTCCGTTATAGGATTTTTATCAAGCGAATGGATTAAAAAGTCCTCTGACCATTCTGTGCTGGATGGAGCCCCTTCTCCTTTTGTCGGCAAAGGAAGAAAAGGTCAAAAGAACGCAGATATTCTATTATGTAAAGGAGATAAACCCTTTATAGTAGTTGAAGTAGAAACGACAGTTGTTAAATATTTAGAGAAGATAGATTCAATTGTAGCCTATTTGGAAAATACAAAAGATTATAATGGAATTGGTTTTGGTCTATTAGTTATGCTTAACAATACAAATGGTGCAGACAAGTATAAGCATAATTGGCACGATGTAAAAGAATATGCTATAAGTAAAGATATCCCGATTGCATTTGTTTCTATTGAAAAGAGAAAGGCAGATTTGGGGGATACTGTTTTGGACCGTTTAAAAAGAAGAAATGAATATTACCCGTGGGAAACCAGCAGCATTGATTACTGGATTTATGGAAGTGACAGAAAGATAATTGAAGGGAACTTACTGAAAAAGATAGAAAAATCCTAATTAAGGAAGTGTATTTTATGGTGGATAGATATGAACGCATACTCGGAGGGCTTTTTGGTGTTGCTTGCGGAGACGCTCTTGGCGGAACGCTGGAATTCATGTCAAAGGATGAGATTGAAAGGAAATATGGATACTTAAAAGATATTATCGGTGGTGGCTGTTGGGACCTGGAACCTGGGGAAGTGACGGACGATACAATGATGACTATTGCTGTCGCAGAAGGCATCCTGGACAACCCAGAGAATCCCATCGAAGATATCGGAAAACACTTTATTAAATGGTATGATAGTAAACCCAGGGACATTGGCAACATTATCCGAATTGCACTTGGTGAGTATAAACGAAGCAATGACTGGATGAAAACTGCCTACTATGCTCATCAGACAACAGGTGGAATGAGTGCTGGAAATGGTTCACTTATGAGGTGCTTACCGGTTGCATTATATTATTATGATGTTGAAAAAATGCTGGAGATAACTGCTTCACAAAGTGTTCTTACCCATTATGACCAAAAAGCAACGGATGCTTGTCAGTTTTATAATCTGTTAGTTTACCAGTATCTCAATGGTAAGCCTAAAGTGCCTTGTATAAGAGAATACATAGAAAAGTATCCAGAATATAATCAAGTATTCCAGTTATCAAAAGAAGAGTTGAAGCCAACGGGGTATGTGTTTGATACCTTGATATGTGCATTATGGTGTTTTATTAACACATCTTCCTTTGAGGATGCCGTATGTGAAGCGGCCAATCTGGGAGGAGATGCGGATACTATAGCCGCAATTACCGGTGGAATGGCTGGTGTGTATTATGGCTATAGTGCTATCCCTGACAGGTGGAAGGAAAAGATATTAGTAAAAGAGCAGTTAACTTCTATTGCAAAGAGGATGATAGAAAGGTTCAAGGGTAATTCCAGTCGGTTTTAAGGAGAGAATTTGCATGAATAGGTGTCAATGGTGTGGAAGAGTGCCAAGCGGTTTTGGAATGGTAGTTTTAACTATAAAAGAAGACGAGCCATCCCAATCTCTATGTAGAGACTGCTACAATGAGTTTGCTGCTAATATGCTTGGAATTGAAGATTATAAAGATTTTGAAAAAGAGGCTACCTTTATAGATTGCGATGGAATAGAACATCGCTTTCAAATAGGAAAAATGATTAACCCAACAGGTATTTGTTGGGAAGCGGTAGAGTTTATAGGCGAAAATAAAATAGGCTATTCTTTTGAAGTACATCAGGATTTTGAAGAAGATTCAAATGATGCCCTGGAAAGACTTTATAAAAAGATAAAGAAAGGACTATCAAAAAAATTTATAAGGAAAGAAGTAGTTCAAGGACAAGAACTTATCTCTATTAAGGAAAATGTAGTAGAAGGACGTATTGAATGGGATGATAGATATGATGACAGAACACCCAAATTTATCATAGACGGTCAGGAATACAGCCTAGAAGAATTCGGTAGGATATTGATGTCCTGCGAAGGATGGAACTTTAGATTAGAAATAATTGAACCTACAGAGTAAGTCTACATTCACAGTATCAAATTTAAGATAAAAACATTGCACATACCTATAATATAACGTAAAATATAAGTATACAGAGAGAGCATATTCTCTTACACAGCCAGTAGATGCTGGAATAAGTTAAGAGAGTATGCTTTTTGTGTTTTATAGAGTTATTAAGGAGGTAGGTAATGCTTACTATTGCTGATTTTTCAAGGAAAATAATTTTTGACTTAAATAGAACATTTCCAATAGCAAGGGTTCAGGGAAAGTATGTTATTGTGGAGTCTAAGCCAAACAGTGTGTCTGTACCTATTAGTAGTATTTATGGGGAATACCAAGAGACCGAGGATTATGGAAAAACTTTAGAATTATAATGCCCCCCATTGTCAAGACAATTTTTCAGCTTTTCTAAGTTAGATTCTCCTTTCTTTAAATTTCCATATTTTACATTTATTTACTATGT
>NZ_FQZP01000053.1 GCF_900142095.1 Thermoclostridium caenicola
ATAGTAAATAAATGTAAAATATGGAAATTTAAAGAAAGGAGAATCTAACTTAGAAAAGCTGAAAAATTGTCTTGACAATGGGGGGCATTATAAACATCCGGTGTGGTCTTTGCCTATACCGACAAGGTGAGCATCGATCCCAAGGGCCGTGTTCATACCTTCTGCCATGCGGTTCCCAACACCTGGCACATCATGGGCGTGACGCAGGGTGCCGGACTGTCCCTGCAGTGGTTCAGGAACAATTTCTGCCATGAAGAGATTTCTTCCGCAGGTCTTTTGGATGTAGACCCGTACTACCTGATTGATAAAGCTGCCGAAAAGGTAGCTGTTGGAGCCGGTGGCCTGCTTTACCTGCCCTACCTGATGGGCGAACGGACACCCCACCTTGATCCTGATTGCAGAGGCGTCTTCTTCGGCATCTCCGCTAAGCACACCAAGCGCGAATTCCTGCGGGCTGTGATGGAAGGCGTGGCATACAGCCTTAAGAACTGCCTGGATATCATCAAGGAGATGGGCATTGGCATCAATGAGGTCCGTGCCTCCGGCGGCGGCGGAAAGAGCCCGCTGTGGCGGCAGATACAGGCCGATCTCTTCGGAACGCCCATCTGCACCATCAACTCCAGCGAAGGTCCCGCTTTGGGTGCCGCGCTTCTCGCCGGTGTAGGTGCGGGCGTGTACAAGAGTGTTCCCGAGGCCTGCGACCAGACCATCAAAGTGGTGACACGCCAGGATTACAATGCGGACAACCATAAGACCTACCAGGAATTCTACAAGCTGTACAACAGCATTTACGAGTCGCTTAAAAATGACTTCAAAACCTTGGCAAAGCTCAACCAGAACTGATTGATTTAGAAGGTGGATTCGTTGAGGGAACCTAAGACCGGCAACAATAAATACCTGAAAGAACTGAATCAGGCTACCATACTGGATCTCATCAGGACCACGGCGGGCATTTCACGAAAGGCCCTGGCTGATCGCACCGGTCTGTCGGCCACTGCCACGGGGGCCATTGTGAAAGAGCTTCTGGGAGCCGAGTTCATCAGGGAGGTCGGCGAGGGGAAATCCTCCGGCGGCCGAAAGCCGGTCATGCTGGAGCTGAATCCCGATTCCTACTATGCCTTCGGCTTCGATATCGACATGCGGTTCATCTATGCCGTGGTACTGGACATCACCGGGAAGATCCATTATGAGGAGAAATGGGAAAACAAGTCGTCCCTTACGCCTGAGGAAGCGGTCAGGCAGATCCGGCGGATCTTTGATACCGTGGTGTCAGACCTGAAACTCAGAAAGGAAAGGATTCTGGGTGTCGGCGTATCCATCCCGGGAATGCTGGACATAACGACCAGGAAGATTTATCTTGCGCCGAACCTGGGATGGTCCGATGTGGATATCAGGGAAGGCCTGAGCCAGGAGCTGGATGTGCCGGTCTACCTCGACAACGAAGCCATGTGTTCGGCCTTCTGCGAAAACTGGCTGGGTATATGCAGGGGTGTTGAAGATTTTATCTGCATCAATATTGAATCGGGTATTGGCGCGGGTATCTTCGTACGGGGAAAGATATATCGCGGATATACCGGAAGCGCGGGAGAGGTGGGACACATTTCCGTGGATGAAAATGGTCCCAGGTGTAAATGCGGCAATGTGGGCTGCCTTGAGACCATGGCTTCCATCAGCGCCATGGCCCAGAAGTACAGGGAACTGGTGGGCGAAACCTGTCCCGCCGTTTCTGAGAACACCATCGACCAGAACTTTGAGGCGCTCCTGAAAGGGGCGCGGGAAGGAGAACCGGCATGCCTGCGGATCTTCAGGACAGCTGCGGTAAGCCTTGGCAAAGCCATTGGCTATCTGATCAATGCCTTTAACCCGCAGACCATTGTTTTGGGCAAGAAATTCCCGCAATATGCCGGACTGGTGTTGGATGACATCGCCAAATCGGCCGCGAGGACGGCGCTGGCGCACCTGGCCGAGAGCTGTACCATCGTTCCTTCCAGCTTCGGAGAAAACTCTTCCGCCCTGGGAGCCGCCATCATCCCGATTCGCAAGCTTTTTGGGAAATAGTTCATTCATTGAACCATTTTCAATTCAAATAAGGAGGTAACCATTATGTCAGAGTTTTTCAAAGGTATCGGCAAGATACAGTATGAGGGACCCGAATCCAAGAATCCGTTGGCGTTTAAGTATTACAACCCGGACGAAGTTGTTTTCGGCAAGCCCATGAAGGAGCATCTGCGCTTTGCTGTTGCTTACTGGCACACATTCCAGGCCAGGGGCGCCGATATGTTCGGAGCCGGCACAGCCCAGAGGCCCTGGGATCACATCACTGATCCGATGGATTTGGCACTTGCCAAGGTGGACGCCAACTTTGAATTCTGTGAAAAGCTGGGCGTTCCGTTCTTCTGCTTCCACGACAGGGACATCGCTCCGGAAGCCGATACGCTCCAGGAGACCAACAAGCGCCTGGACAAGGTGGTTGAAAAGATTAAGGATCGTATGAAGGACAGCGAAGTGAAACTTCTCTGGGGTACTACCAACGCTTTCAGCCATCCCAGGTTTGCCCATGGCGCATCCACATCCTGCCATGCTGACGTTTTTGCTTATGCGGCATCCCAGGTGAAGAAGGCCATGGAAATCACCAAGGAACTGGGCGGCCAGAACTATGTGTTCTGGGGCGGCCGCGAAGGCTATGAGACCCTGCTCAACACCGACATGAAGCTGGAACTGGACAACCTGGCCCGTTTCCTGCAAATGGCCGTGGATTATGCCAAGGAAATCGGCTTTACCGGCCAGCTCCTGATTGAGCCCAAGCCGAAGGAACCCACCAAGCATCAGTATGACTTCGATGCGGCCACAGTTATCGGCTTCCTGAAGAGCTATGGCCTGGATCCCTATTTCAAGCTCAACATCGAGGCCAACCATGCAACCCTTGCCATGCATACCTTCCAGCATGATCTGAGGGTGGCCAGAATCAACAACATGCTCGGTAGCATCGACGCCAACCAGGGCGACATGCTGCTTGGCTGGGACACCGACCAGTTCCCGACCAACCTCTATGACACCACCCTGGCCATGTACGAAGTGCTCATGGCCGGCGGATTCACAACAGGCGGTCTCAACTTCGACGCCAAGGTCCGCAGGGTATCCTTCGAGCCCGTCGATCTGTTCTATGGCCATATCGCCGGAATGGATTCCTTCGCAAGGGGACTCAAGGTTGCCGCAAGGCTCATCGAGGACCGCGTGTTCGAGGACTTCATCGCGAAGCGTTATGCAAGCTACACCACCGGCATCGGCAAGGACATCGTGGAAGGCAAGGTGGGCTTCAAGGAACTGGAAGCCTACACCCTCAAGAACGGCGAGCCGAAGCTGGAATCCGGACGCCAGGAGATGCTGGAAGCCATCTTCAACCAGTACCTGCTGGAGACCAAATAATTCGGAGCTTAAAACCAAAGGAGCCGCAAGCTTTGCGGCTCCTTTTTATACATACCCAAATTGCGCGGGCTGGTTGAATCAAAGATCCCTGTGGGTGAAGCGGCGCTTACCGGAAGCATAGTCGGCCACCAGATGCCCGTCGCCAATCACCTTGTATTTGTAGGTAACCAGTCCGTCCAGACCGACGGGACCGCGGGCGTGAATCTTGTTGGTGCTGATGCCTACCTCGGCACCAAAGCCATATCGGAAGCCGTCGCTGAACCGGGTGGAGCAATTGGCGAATACATTTCCGGAATCCACGTATTCCAGGAACCGGTTGATGCTTTCCTGGCTCTGCGAAACGATAGCATCGGTATGACCGGAACCATAGGTGTTGATATGTTCAATGGCCTCATCCAGGGAATCCACAATCCTTATGGACAGCACATAATCCAGGTATTCAGTCTTCCAGTCTTCTTCGGTGGCCTCCTTGCATGAGATGATGCCGCGGGTTCTTTCGCAGCCCCTGATCTCCACCGATTTTGTCTCCAGGGCTTCCTTCAGGGCAGGCAATACTTTTTCTGCCGCATCCTTATGAACGAGCAGGGTTTCCAGTGCATTGCACACGGCCACATACTGGGTCTTGGAATCCACCACGATGTCCACGGCGCGGCTCACGTCCGCGTCCTTGTCAATATAAACATGGCAGATACCGTCGGCATGCCCCAGAACGGGAATACGTGAATGATCCATGATGTAGCGGACAAATTCGTTGGAACCACGGGGGATGATCAGGTCCACATATTCATCGAGGGCAAGCATTTCGTTAACCTCGTCCCGGCTTTCCAGAAGATTGATCCAGTTTTCCGGCATGCCGGCTTCAAGGGATGCCTCGGAAATGACCTGTGTCAGTATCCGGTTGGTCAGCGAGGCCTCACGGCCGCCCTTCAGGAGAACGGCGTTTCCACTCTTTAAGCAAAGGGTGGATATCTGGACCAGCGCATCGGGTCTGGATTCGAAAATGATGCCGATCACGCCGATGGGGCAGCTCACCCTGTAGAGCCTGAGACCGTCATCCAGTTCCCGTGCCAGAAGGGTTTTGCCCACCGGATCCTCAAGGCCGATCAGGCTGTGGATGCCCTCCACCACGCCGTTGAGCTTCTGCTCGTCGAACTTAAGTCTCTTGAGAAGCGGGGCGGCCAGGTTTTCGGCAGTGCTTCTCTCCATATCCTGCCTGTTGGCCTCAAGGATTTCTTCCTTTCTGGCAAGCAGCGCGTCAGCGATCTTTTTCAAAGCGCTGTTCTTCGATTCCGTGGAGACTCCCTGCATCAGGATGGAAGCCTTTTTTGCCTGTATGGCCATTGTTCTGGTATCCATTGATATCCCTCACCATGTCCTTTTTTATGAACATAAATAAACCCAAGATAAAGTATCATCGGCTAACAAATTAGTATTATCATACCATGAAATGGGCATGAAGGGAATAGGAACGACAGGCCGGACCATAACCCGGAAAATATCGGTATGATCTGCTGTAAAGACTTTCTTGACGAGACTATAGGATACTTATAAAATATGATTTGTATCTTTTTCGGAATAATATGATCGACATACGTTAAGGCAGGTATCCAATTCAAATGGCAGAAGCAGAACTGATGAAAGAAATTGAACGCAGGCGAACCTTTGCCATCATATCCCACCCGGACGCCGGTAAGACCACGTTAACCGAGAAGCTGCTCCTCTATGGAGGAGCCATCCACATGGCCGGCTCGGTCAAGGCGAGGAAGGCCGCCCGGCATGCGGTATCGGACTGGATGGAGATAGAAAAGCAGCGCGGTATTTCGGTTACTTCCAGCGTGATGCAGTTCCAGTACCAGGGCTACTGCATCAATATCCTGGATACGCCGGGCCACCAGGATTTCAGTGAGGACACCTACCGTACCCTGGTTGCGGCCGACAGCGCCGTGATGCTCCTGGACGGCGCAAAGGGTGTTGAGGCGCAGACCATCAAGCTGTTCCACGTCTGCCGGATGAGGCAGATTCCGATTTTCACATTCATCAATAAGATGGACCGGGCCAGCAAGGACCCCTTTTCGCTGATGCAGGAACTTGAAGACGTTTTGGGTATCCGTTCCTATCCCATCAACTGGCCCATAGGCACGGACGGTGATTTCAAGGGTGTATACAACAGGCAGCTCCGCCAGATAGAGCTCTTTTACGGGGACCAGTCCCATGGACAGGCCATCGTAAGCTCCACCAGGGGAACGGTTGACGATCCGGTCTTTAAGGAGCTTCTTGGAGAGCCCTATTATTCCAGGCTGGTGGAGGAGATAGAGCTTCTGGATATGGCCGGGGACGAATTCGACCTGGGTAAGGTTTTAAAGGGCGAGTTGACCCCTGTGTTCTTTGGAAGTGCCATGACAAACTTTGGTGTGGGCCCGTTCCTGGAGGATTTCCTGAAAATGGCTCCGCCGCCCGGCCCCCGCGCCTTCGGTGAGCAAATCATCAGCCCGGAAGATCCGAATTTTACCGGCTTCGTGTTCAAGATCCAGGCCAACATGAATCCCAACCACAGGGACAGGATTGCCTTCATGCGGATCTGCTCCGGCGTATTCCGGCGCGGTATGCAGGTGCACCACAGCGGTTCGGAAAAACCCGTACGCCTGGCACAGCCCCAGCAGCTTATGGCTCAGGAGCGTGAATCCATTGAAGTTGCCTATCCGGGTGACATAATAGGTCTTTTCGATCCGGGCATATTCCGGATCAGCGATACCCTGAGCACAACGCCTGGCCTGACCTTTACGGGCATTCCCAGCTTCCCGGCAGAGCATTTTGCCCGGGTATCGGCCAAAGATACCATGAAGCGCAAGCAGTTCCTCAAGGGGATCACGCAGCTGGCCCAGGAAGGTGCTATTCAGGTTTACAAGCAGCCTGACATAGGCGTTGAAGAGTTTGTGGTGGGCGCGGTCGGCGTGCTGCAGTTTGAGGTGCTTGAATACAGGCTGAAGAACGAGTATTCGGTGGATCTGAAGATCCAGCGGCTACCCCACCGCCATGCCCGATGGATCGTGTCGTCACCGGCAGAGCCTGATCAATTGAACCTGACCTCGTCCACCATGCTTGTCCATGACGGTCGGGGTAACCCTGTGCTTTTGTTTGAAAATGAGTGGTCGGTAAACTGGGCCAGGGACAAGAACAAGGGGCTGGAACTGAGCGATATCTCGCCGTGAGGATGAGCATGAGAAGTATCATCAAATAAAGGAATCATTGCAAGGAAACGCCGGGCTTTTGTGCCCGGCTTTCGTTTGTTACACATCTGCGACGGTATAATAAAAGGGACGGAACACTCACACCCATTGAGAGGCAACCGTCCCTTTATCATGCATATTCGGAACGCATTTTGACTACAGTTGATGGACCTCGTCCGGAGTCATGACGTTCACACCTGCGCCCGTAAGAATGTCGACTGCCTTCCTGAGATCTTCAACCTTGATGACCACATTGGCCATTCCCGCTCTGGAGCTTCCCGTAAAGGCATACATGTACTCGATGCTGATGTTGTTTTCCTCAAGTATGGCCAGTACACGGGCAAGGCTTCCGGGAGTATCGTCGATGGTGATGCCGATCACATCTGCTATTCCCACGGAAAAACCTTCTTTTTTCAGAATACCTGCCGCACTGACGGGATCATTGACAATAAGCCTCAGGATGCCGTATTCTGCGGTATCGGCGATGGACAGGGCACGGATGTTGATCCCTGCGTTTGCCAGTACCCTGGTCACTTCGGCCAGTCTGCCTGATTGGTTTTCAAGGAAAATGGTCAACTGCTGGATGAGCATGCATATCACTCCCCCGACTTGATTATCCGGGATGAATCGCTTTTAATCCATGACCACCGGACACAATCATTTTACCACACTTTGCTGGTTATATAACAGCCTGCGGCCTGTCAGGGGAGAAGAAGGATCTGACCTTCATGGATAATCCATGAAGAGAGCTGATTGATCTGGCGGATTCTGTATATGTTATCCCGGATGTCACCTGTGCAATGCTGCTGGGCTATTTCCCAAAGGGTGTCGCCCTTTTGCACCCTGATCATTTTTGGAGCCTGCGGTTTATCGGAAACGGCACCTGCGCTGATAATCATGCCGGCAAGGTAAAAAGCAGCGAAAACCAATACCAGGAAAGCGAAAAATCTTTTTTTGTTGGTCAGCCTGTAATGCTTCAGCATACCATCACCTCGACTGAACACATGTTCTTTTATGGGATATTTTAGCGAACAACTGTTCGGATGTCAAGACAAAATCGAACATTTGTTTGACAATCATCGCAGCATTATATATAATCTAGATAACCGGGTGTTATGCCTGTATTTACCTTTGAACTGACGGAGGGAATGGGAATGCGTCGTCGTGATCCGGACAAACAGCAGCAAATTCTTGATTTTGTCAACCGGCAGATCGCCGAGAAAGGGTATCCGCCATCTGTAAGGGAGATCTGCCAGGCGGTCGGGTTCAAGTCGACATCCACGGTCCATGCCTATATCAAGAAGCTGGAAGAAGAAGGGCAGATCAAGAAGGATGCCACAAAACCCCGGGCATTGCGGATCCTGGATGACAGGCGCAGCAGTCTGGAGGGTTATATCGCGGACCGGGAGATAGAAAATGTGCCTGTGCTGGGAAAGATTACGGCCGGACAGCCCATTCTGGCAGTGGAGAATATTGAGGAAACCTTTCCTGTTCCGGTGCAATACCTTGAAAATTCAACCGTATTCATGCTGAAAGTGCGCGGTGACAGCATGATCAACGCCGGTATCCTGGATGGTGATTACATCCTGGTCAAGCAGCAGAACACCGCCAATAACGGTGACATCGTAGCCGCCCTGATAGGGGATGAGGCAACCGTCAAGAGATTCTACAGGGAAAAGGACCATATCAGGCTCCAGCCGGAGAATCCGGACTATGAGCCCATTATTGTGAAAGATGACCTGACCATTCTGGGGAAGATCATCGGTCTGTTCAGGAAATATTGATATGGTCTGGTATAGCAACAGGATAATTCCGGAATAAGATATAAAATATAAGGTATTGCATTTTGGAATGATAACAGGATAAAATTTAGAAATGGCTCCATATGACATTTGATTATTATCCGGGAAGAGGTAATCCTGCTTGGTAACAATTTATGATATAGCAAAGAAATCCGGCTATTCACCCACCACGGTCTCAAAAGCGCTGAACGATTATCCGGATATCAGTGCATCTACAAAAATGAAGATCCGTGCCATTGCCCGGGAGATGGGATATACCCCAAATTCAAGCGCACGGGCTCTGGCTACCAGCAAATCATGGCTGATAGGTATTTTATATAACGAGGATCAGGGGTTGGGGATACGCCATCCCCATTTTTCGGAGATTATCGAAAAGTTCAAGGAACGCATCGAGGAAGCCGGTTATGAACTCATCTTCATCGGCAAGCGAATAGGGGAAAGACATAACTCGGTTTATGAACACTGTCTCTACCGTGGGGTTGACGCGGTTTTTATTGTCAACCATCCTGAGGTTGAAGGGCTTCAGGATTTGATCAATAGCCGCATCCCCTGTGTGGCCAGCGAACCGGTTCCCGGCGAGGTGCCCTGTGTTCTCTCTGATAATGTGGACGGGGCAAAAAAGGCCGTGGATTACCTTTTTTCGCTCGGGCATAAGCGAGTGGCCCACATTGCGGGTCCGCTCAGTTCTGCCGCAAGCCAGGAAAGAATTATGGGCTACAAAATGTCCGTCCAGGCCCACAACACCGATTATGGCGAAGGCATCATAGAAGCGGCCGACCAGTTCAATTTCAAGAGCGGCTACGAGGCTATGCAGCGGCTGCTGGATATGCATCAGGCACCCACAGCCGTGTTTTGCTCGTCCGATGTCCTTGCCTGCGGCGCCATCGCGGCTGCCAGGGAACGGGGGCTTTATGTGCCTGAAGATATTTCCATCATTGGTTTCGATGATATCGAGATAGCGGCATATGTGGTTCCCGGTCTGACCACCGTCCGTCAGAACAGGGCGGAGATCGGGCAGACCTGTGCCGAGATATTGCTGAAGATGCTGGACGGACGCAATACCAAACCGAAAACCGTCAGGATTCCTACGCGGTTAATCATCAGGAATTCCTGCAGAAGGTATATAGAGTAACCGGTGGTTTACAGAACAAAGCAGGCTCCCCGCCCGGTAATGGGCTGAACGACGCCAAAGCCAGGATGGGTGGCCTTTTTTTTCTGTATGGCATCCATGATGCTGTAATCATCCCCAAAATGCATGGGAAAGATGGTGCCGGCGCCCACATGGTCGATGAAATACTCCATGCCCAGGAGCGCATGGGATTCCTGCCTCGGATCGGCAGTCAGGAAAGCGACATCGATCTTCACGCCCTTGAGCCGTTCCATCTCCCTCTTGAACCTGGAGGCCATGTCATTGTTCCATGCCTTGGGTTCCTCTTCCCAGTGCCACCAGTTGAGATCGCCGGCATGATAAATGACCACGCCGTTAATATCCACCAGGAAGGCAACCCCTTCATCGGTGGACTTTAATGTTGAGACAGAAATGCCATCCCCGGGATATGCCTGTTCACCGGGTTTCATGACCGTATGATCCGCATGGAACCTGCGTGGAATGTCCCAGGAAAGAATGTACTTTATCCTGGGAACCTGCTCGCGCCAGCTGAAAATAACCGGATTGAAATGGTCGGGATGGCGGTGGGAAGAAAAGACGAATGTTTCAAATCCCCTGATTTCTTCGGGATTGATGACTCCTGTGTCCATAGAGCGCACGCCGCCTTCAGGCCTGTCAAGGTAATAGTCGAAAACCAGGAGCCTGTCGTCAACCTGGACGGCGTATCCGCTGTGATAGAGGTAATGGATCCTGATTTTTGCGTTCAAATCCGACACCCCTTTCGGGATTCTCACATCAAGTTTACTTGTTTGTTGCTCCGCCCAGAACCTTCAGCATGGCTTTCATGCCATCGGTGACTTCCAGCCTTCCGTCCGGGAACACCCACAGGGCTTCCACGCCCGTCTTTTCTGCCATCTTCCGGCTTTCTTCATAGGGCAGCAGGAAAAGGGTCGTGGACATAAAGTCGGCCACCCCGGAATCCTCCACATAGACCGACACGGAGCGATAATGCGTTGCCGGCATCAGGGTTTCCGGATCGATCAGATGATGGTATCGCCTGCCATCTACTTCGTAATATCTCTGGTAGTCACCGCTGGTCACCACCGATCCCTGGCTGATGTAAACCGTGTCCAGGGTGGATTCCTCATCATTGTTAAGCTTGCCGCCAGGATCCAGGATGCCGATGCCCCATTTGGATCGTGTGCTCTCCATGGGCTTTCCTACGGCACGGACATTCCCGCCAGCGCTGATGAGGAAGGAAGTATAGCCATCCTTCTCAAGTTCCCGGGCCACAAGTTCTGTGGCATAGCCCTTGGCTACCGCGCCCACGTCGAGGCGCATGCCCTTCACCGGAAGAAAGACGGTTTGCTCATCCTGATCCACTGTTACCTGATGGATATCGCAGAACTGCCGTGCTTCAACAAGCCTCTCCATGGGGGGAAGACTGGCCTCGTCGGGGTTCTCGATCCCATGTTCCCGGTATTCATGCCACAGGTTAAGAACAGGACCCATGGCGATATTGACAGTACCTCCGCTTTTTTCGTACCATTCCCGGGAAAAGAGAAGCAGGTCGATGATCTCCCGCTTGACCCTGACCGGCGCTATGCCGGCCTGATCGTTGATGGTTTTGATGTTGTTTATCCCATCATAGTCGTTGTAGATATCAAACAGCCTATGAAGCTCCATGAAACGGGTCTCAGCCCGCTTGGCCATGCTCTCAAAAGCGCTTTGACTTTTTGCATAGCCGACAATCCGGATTACGGTATCGAATGAGCCCATGAACTCATAGGTATACTTGGTATAGCCGCCTGCCGTAAGGCTGCCTCCTGTGCCGTCATAGCGGCAGCCTGACAGCACGGCGGCAATCAGCACAAGCCATATTACGGCTCTGAAACTTCTTTTCAACACAACCGGTTCTCCGTTCTTTTTGGGATCGCCCGTTCCCCGGTTTTCCCTAAAGTCTTTCGGCAACCTCACGCAAGGCCCGGGTGGCGATATTGTCCGGAAGCTGTGAGAGATACTTCCGGCATTTTTCCACATACTTCTGCTTGAGTGCCTGGGAATCCCTCGGGCCTCCTGCCGATGCAACCCTGTTCAGGATCTGGCGCACATCGCCCTTGCCGTCAAAAAACTCCCTGATTTCATCCCGAAGTTCGGGATTGTTCCTGACAGCATAGATCACAGGAAGCGTAACGATGCCTTCCTTCAGATCGTTGATCACGGGCTTGCCCTCGACGCGTTCGCTGGATTCCATGTCCAGCAGGTCGTCCTTGATCTGGAAAGCGGTGCCGAAACTCAGGCCAAATCGCCCATACAGCCTTATGCTGTCCTCGTCAAGCTCCCCGGCCTTCGCGCCAAGCAGGCAGGCTGCGGAAAACAGGATGCCTGTTTTCCGCATGATGCGCTTCAGATAATTATGCACGCTGGCTATCTCATACTTGCCCAGATACTGGTCGATCTCGCCCTCGCAGAGCATGCTGACGGCCTTTGCCAGCATATCCAGTCGTTCAGGCTTCATGCGGGTTTCCACCAGCAGGCGCAGGGCTTTGGCCAGCAGGTAATCCCCGGTATAGACGGCCAGGTTGATGCCGTGCTTTTCAGCCACGGTAAGCTGGCCGCGCCTGGTTTTGGCACAATCGATGATGTCGTCGTGTATGAGGGTTGCGGTATGCAATACTTCAATTGCAGCGGCGGCAGGGAAGACCACCTCACGCCTGTAATTGCCCGACATGGCCGTGATGATGGTGAAAGCGGGACGCAGCCGCTTTCCACCGGAAAGTACGGCGTTACGGCAGGCTGTCTGCAAAAAATCATTATGTGAGGACAGCTTTTCTGCCAGGTACTCCTCAAATGCCGCAAGCTCTGTCTTTATTTCAGGGTAGTTATCCCACAAGTCTGCTTACCTCCAAATGCTTTGAAAGCCTTAGTCCCAGCGGTCCAGGCTGCCCTTGAAGAACAGTCGGAATTTCCTGTTCTTCCACCAGGATTCCCAGATGTTGTTGAGCCAGGGGATCAGGTAGTAATCGAGACCGAACGCTCTTCCGGCACCGCCCATAACCGCAATGGACGCAAAGACCATCCACCAGGTGTCCATGTAAAGGCCGGTGGATGTGACAAACATGGCCAAAAGGCCCAGTGAAATCGCCGAGGCCACGAAGGACAGGGCACCGCCGAGCAGCATGAGACCGATACCGACTTCCAGGATCACTACAAGCACCTGGAAGAACATCGCCAATCCGTCGCTTGCCAGCACCACGTTCCTTAGGAACCAGGGAACAAGGTTGAAGTCACCGAAATGGAACAGCTCAACCTTGGCAAAGCTCACAGCATCGATGGCGGTACCGTCAACGATTTTGCTTTCGGTACCGAGAATGAAATTGATGATACCCGTCTTGATGCTGAAGGTTTCCGCCACTTCTGTGATATAGAGAGCCGAACCGGTAGCCGCACTCTGGGAGTCGGCAGCCATGCCCAGGAACTCGGCCAGCTTGGGAACTTTCAACCAGCCTTCGATGACCTTCTTGATTCCTTCATAGAGCCACATGCCGCCCAGGAAGAGACGTAAAGGCGTTGTCCACCAGGCACGCATGTTGGTGGTGTAGTGCTTTTCAACCAGGTTCTTGCGCTGTCTGCGATCCAGAATTTCATGGTAGAGGTATACGGCTGCGCCGCGGAAACCTGTGATTTCCCACAAATAATGGATGTTTACTAGGAATTTCATGACAATGGAAAGCCAGACGGGGAGGTTCCTGCCCAGAATCTCGGAAACCGCAAAGTAATTGCCGACACTCACCATGGTGCCGTGCATCTTCACCTTGATCTTTTGCGGTTCCTTGCCCCGGATGTCATTCAGAATGTTCATGGCTGCGCCATGTCCGGTCTGTATGGCGTTTTCAACCATGGCGGGATAGAACTTGTTGTTCTCGTCCAGAAGCCCTGAAATGTCGCCGGCAACATAGACGTTTTTATGCTTGGTGCGACCGAATTCGTCAACAGCAAGACGCTTGGCGCCGCCCAGCTTTTCCGCGTCGATGTTTTCCACGTCCATTGTGCTTCTGACGCCTGCTGCCCAGATGATTGTTGCTGTCTCAATGAATCCGCCTTCCACCACCAAACCCTTATCGGTGGCTTCCAGGATTTTTGTGCTGGTCATGATCTCGATGCCCAGCTTCTTTTCCATGTATTGATGCGCCTTTGCCGCATTCTTTTCGTTCAGTGTGTTCAGGATGCGCGGCAGCATGTCCACAATGACAAGGCGGACATCCTTCCTGGGGATGTTGTGATCCTTGCAGAGGGATTTCACCCAGATGGCCAGCTCACCGATCATCTCAACCCCGGTAAACCCGGCGCCGGCAACCACGAAGGTCAAAAGACGCTTTCTCTTCTCGCTGTCCTTTTCCTGTTCCGCAAGGATAAAGGTCCGCTTGATATGCTCACGGATTTTTACGGCATCTTCGAAGGACCAGAGCGTAAAGGCATGCTCCTTAAGGCCGGGGATGCCGAAGAAGTTGGGCGTGCTGCCCATGGCCAGGATGAGGTAATCATAATGATACGTGTTGTCTTCGGAACGAAGCGTATTGTTGTCCAGGTCGAACTCCTTGATCTCATCCAGAACCAGGTTCACATCGGTGTACTTGAAAATGCTTCTGAGCGGAATCCGTACAGCTTCCTCGGATACGCGGTTGCCCGCCACTTCATGGATTTCGGTGAGGAGGGTGTGATAGGGATTCTTGTCAATCAGCGTAATCTCTATCTTGTCTTTTTTCTTTTTTTTGTTGAGGGTCAAAGCGGCTTCTATACCAGCATAACCCGCTCCGACAATCACAACCTTTTTTGACATGGCCGCACTCCTTTCACATGATGTATTATTTCCTAACCCAAGCGATTTACCACATGAGTTTTATCAACCAAATAAAACAGGTTCTGCGCCACAACGGCGGTCAGAAAACCCATGACAATTCCTGCGATCAGAAGAACGGGGAGATAGGCATATATAGCCGTGTTCCGCATCATCAGGCTTGCCATGATGATCTGGCCGGTGTTATGGGCGGCTGCGCCTCCCATGCTGATTCCCAGCAGGGAAAACAGCTTGTTGTGGCCATGTTTCAGTACCTGCATGACGATAAGTGCCAGCAAAGCCCCCGAAAGCGAAAACATGAGGGAAGAAAAACCGCCGAACAACAGGGCGGCCAGGACACATCTGAGCACGGAAACGGTCAACGCTGACACGAAGCCCAGGTAAAACAGGGCAAACATGGTCACAATATTTGCCAGTCCCAGTTTGATTCCGGGAATGGGTATGATAAGGCTTGTCGGAAACAAGCTTTCTACATAGGATAATACCAACGCCAGTGATATCAGTAAACCGTTCAGCGCGATCTTTTTCATGCTCTCCCCATAAGGCCTGCGGGCTTGCATCAGTGCAGCCAGATATCCGTATCGTCCTCCGCGGAACCGGTACCGGTGATCCTGATGAGAATCCTGTCCGGCAAACAGGCGGCGATCTGCCCGTTTTTCGAAATCCAACCCGTTCCGACACAGACCTGATCGGGACAAGTGGCTTCCTTGAACCTGATCCTGCCCTTTTCCGCCTCAATGATGCCGGGGTATTCCCCCGAGTATTCCAGTATTTCGGTATGCTCCAGCGTATCCAGCCGTATTTGCTTTACAACCACCCCATCCTGGATGATCAGTGCGATCTTTTCCCCGGTGTCGGCCTGCCGCAGCGAAAACGTCAGGAAAACGGCTGATGCGGCAATGAGCAGGATAATAAAAAAATCGCCGAGCTTTGGCTTCAGTCGCAAATCCGAACCTCCGTTCAGCCGTCGGGCGTGTCTGGTTCATACACGGTACATTGTTCCCGGACACCCGTCCGAATCTTCCTTTTCACCAGCGGGTGAGGTTATTATGATTACAATTTTGCAGTTTATACTGCCATCAGTCATTATAATACAATATGGACTGGAATGCAAAGCCACATGTTAACTGATTTACACAAGTTTAAAACAGCGATACGAAAACTGTCGTAACGGCGAAAGCGCGCCTGGCATCGGACTGAGAAGAGCAAGAATGTTTCACCGGCGTGCATGCGGTTCAGACAGGACGAATTCCAGCTTAACCAGCCTGTCGCGATAACTGATCCTCAGGTTTTGATTCACAGGCGGGTAGCCTTCTGCAATAATGCGCAATAGATATGGGCCGGGTTTCAGGTTTGCTGCCATGAATCTTCCGGATTCATCGCAGAAATTGAAGGAATGGTATTCCAGGGTATCGCCGGCCAGTCTGAATACGAGGACGGCGGAAAGCGCTGCGGGTCGGCCGTCAACGTCGATGACCCTTCCGGCAAGGCATGGCGGAAGGTTGCCATCATCCGGGCAAAGGCGGATATGGCGCCGGATCTCCTGGCTTTCCAACAGGAAGAAGGGTGGGCTGTCAAACACCTTGAACCCTTTTCTGCCGGCGTACAACCAGTATTGCGTTTTGGCGGGAACATTCCGGAACTCAAAGGTTCCATCCGGCTGGGTCAGGCATCCTGCCACGGGTTCAAACCTGTTCTTCGCAAGCTGTACCATGGCTTCCGAAATCGGTCTGTCTGAAAGATCGGTTACAATCCCCCGGACGGTTCCCGTTCTGTTTTCAGTGTCCAGCTTCACGTCAATCCTGGCTTCGGGAGCCGGTAGCGTAGCATCCCCGCCTGGCTCCAGCCTGGTCTGAATAAAGGCTGTCATTCGAATCTTCCTTTCAGCATCCCCTTTTAAGCATATGATGGTTCCTGCGGATGGGTGAGGCATCACAAGCCGGTTTTGGGGTTCATATAATGAGTTGAAGACACAGAGGCCAAGGAGGAGTGTGCATGGAACAGACAAACCCGCCCGCCCTGTCGCAAACCGTTTCGGTTACCTTTGAGAATGACGATGTCTGCACGATCATGGCTGTCAGTGATGCCGGAATCCATGAAAACTGCCTGACAGGTTATGTTTCAGATAAATCAAGCGGTAAACCCATTGAAGACGCATGCATCAAACTGACCGACAATGCGCTCAACTCCATCAGCCAGGGTTATACGGACAGCAAAGGCCATTTCAGTGTCCCGGCAGGTTCTGCCACATCATGCAGGATACTTGTGGCGAAAAAAGGCTATTGCACGTATACCAGCGAGTTGCTCAACCTGGCCTGCATCGGGAAAAAGGGCGTGGATATCGCGTTGATGCCGGCCGAATCGGAAGGCATCGTGCTCTTCGGCTGCGTACGCGATTATCTCCGGAAGCCCGCCCAGGGCGTCAGGGTAACCCTGTCCCGGACCGACAAGTCCAGGAGGGAAGAAAGTACCATGACCAACGCGGAAGGTTATTTTCTTTTTGACGGGCTGGAACAGGGAACCTACAGGATAACCTGTGAATCGCCTGCCCATGAGACTTACTCGAGGGTATTCCAGCCTGTTCCGGAAAATCCGGTTTATATTCTTGAAACAATTTATCTCAAGCGGAAAGAGCTCAAGGGAACGGTTTTTGGGGTCATCACCGACAGCCATGACATGCCCGTGCCCAACGCGGTGGTGGTCCTGTTCAGCGGGGACAATGTACCCCTGCAGGTGACCAGAACCAATGAGAAAGGCGTTTACATGTTTTACAACCTGGAGATGGGAACCTATAAAATCATGGCCAAATAAAAATGCTGAGTGCACGGTAGGAAAAGACGGTCAGTCCATAATTGTTAACCATATAAAAATAAAGGTTGACAATTACGGGCTGTTTCGTTATGATGAATTACAAATAAGCCAACAAGATAGGAGAATGCGCATGAAAACCTTGAAACTCAGCACAAAAGACATCGCACAAATCGCCCTGTTTGCAGCGCTGACGGCGGTTGGTGCCTTTATCAGGGTACCCCTGCCCCTCGTGCCCTTTACGCTGCAGACCTTCTTCGTGGCCTTGTCCGGTGCCTTGCTGGGTGCCAGGAAAGGCATGATGGCGCAGTTGCTCTATGTTGTCATTGGCCTTCTCGGAGTACCCATTTTCACAAAGGGCGGCGGACTGGGCTATGTTTTCCAGCCTTCCTTCGGCTATCTTGTGGGATTTATCCTTTCTGCCTGGCTGACGGGAAGACTGGTGGAACGCCTGAAGGAGCTCAGGATCCTGAAGGTTTTTGCCTGCATCCTGGCCGGACTGGCTGTCACCTACCTGCTGGGTGTGACCCATCTGATTCTTATCAGCAACCTCTATCTGAAAAACGTCATGCCGCTGGGGAAGGCCATCTATTATGGCTTCCTCGTAACCATAGGCGGCGATCTTCTGACCCTCTACCCGGCTTCCATCCTGGTGGCAAAATTAGGCTCTACGTCAAATGTTGGGGTTGAACCAAGTAAAATGAAGTAGCATATGTATTGTTGGCAGATGATCATCATAGATCATCTGCTTTTTTACAC
>NZ_FQZP01000054.1 GCF_900142095.1 Thermoclostridium caenicola
CTTCCGCATCCATGTACTCGCTTAACGGGTTCCTGCATCATTTGCATGATGCTTTCTCATACACTGTTCAATTTTCAATGTCCATGCCGCTCTTTCGGCTCCCTGTCTCCGTTTCGGGCGCTTGCCCCCAGCGGCGACAGCTTTATTATCTTACCACCGTCTCATTTTCTTGTCAAGAGCTTTTTTCACCTTTATTTCGATGCCGTTCACTCTTTTCCGGATGAGCCGTGGCGGAATGTTATTTTATCACGGCCGCTGCCACCTGTCAAGCGTTAATTCTGTTGGACTGTTTATCCATGCGCTTTCCGGTCGGTCAGCAACAGCTTTACTATCTTACTGCATGGCGTCCATAAAGTCAAGCAGCAATCGACAATATTCTTGCTGGTATTTTATAGTGGACGGTTGCGGTGATGCCATGCATCCGGAGAAAGTCCGGCATATGTATTAAGAACGGACATCCCGCTTTACAAAAAGCAGAATGTCCGTTTGTGAACACATACGTATTAAGATACTAACCTGCAGCTGATACGCTTACGGCTCCTGTTCCGGCTCGGAATCGCCGTCTCCGTTTTCAGAGGCGTTTTCATCCTCGGGTTGTTCATCATGCTCACGCTTCACATCCGCCGTAAGCCTTGCCAGGGATACCACCCGGTTATCCTCCGAGGTCCTCATGAGCGTGACGCCCTGGGTTACCCTGCTGAGTATGCTGATTTCCTCCACATGTATGCGGATGATGGTTCCGTCGGTGCTTATCAGCAGGAGATCATCGTCCTCGTTGGCGGCGACCGCACCGATCAGGGGACCGGTTTTCTCCGTCACCCGGTAGGTCAGGATACCCTTTCCGCCCCTTGCCTGAACCTTGTACTCCTCCAGTTCGGTTCTCTTGCCAAAGCCATTCTGGGTCACAACCAGGAGGGTGGTATTGGGAACGCATCTCAGCATGGCGATGACTTCATCGTCTTCATCCAGGCGGATCCCTATGACCCCCATGGATGTGCGGCCCATGGGCCTTACATCCTTCTCGTGGAAGCGGATGCACATGCCGTTTCGCGTAATCAGCATGATTTCCTCGTTGCCATCCGTGAGGCGGGTTTCGATGAGTTCGTCCCCTTCCCTGAGCGTAATGGCCTGGATACCGGACTTGCGTACATTGCTGTACTCGCCCAGGGGCGTTTTCTTGATCATGCCCTTTCTTGTGGCCATGACGAGGAAAGCATCCTTCTCATTACCGTTCAGGCGGATAAAGGCATTGATCTTCTCGTCGGGTTCCAGCTCAAGAAGGTTGACGATGGCTGTGCCACGCGCCTGCCGTCCCGCCTCGGGAATCTGCCAGGCCCTGAGTTTATAGGCACGGCCCTTGTTGGTGAAGAACATCAGGTATTGGTGTGTTGTGGTGGTGAACATGTCCACAACAAAGTCGTCTTCCCTGGTAGTAATGCCGCTTATGCCCTTACCGCCTCTCTTCTGGCTCCTGTAAGCATCGGAGGAAGTGCGTTTGATATAGCCGAAACGGGTCAGCGTCACCACAACGGGCTCGTCCTTGATGAGATCCTCCATATCGATCTCGGACTCTTCCGCCGTGATGGACGTGCGCCGTTCATCCCCGTATTTCTGTTTGATCTCGGTCAGCTCATCCTTAATGATGGCAGCCACCAGTTCGGGTTTTGCAAGAACATCCCTGTAGTAGGCGATTTTCTGCAAAAGATCCTGGTACTCGGCCTCCAGCTTTTCCAACTCCAGCGCCGTCAGCCTTCCCAGGCGCATGTCGACGATGGCCTGGGCCTGTTTTTCACTGAGGCTGAACCGATTCATGAGGTTCTCCTTGGCTGCAGCCTCCGTTTTTGAGCCCTTTATGATGCTAATGACTTCATCCAGGTTGTCAATGGCAATCTTCAGACCTTCCAGGATATGCGCCCTGGCCTCCGCCTTCTCCAGATCATACCGGGTCCTTCTGCGGATCACGTCTTCCTGATGCCGGATATAGTGGACGATGGCTTCCTTGAGGTTGAGAACCTTGGGTTCAAACTTGCCCTCGGGTGTCTGGATCAATGCCAGCATGTTGACATTGAAGGTATCCTGCATCTGGGTGAAAGAATAAAGCCGGTTCAGAACGACCTGGGCATTGGCGTCACGCTTGAGTTCGATCACGATGCGCATGCCGTTTCTGTCGGACTCGTCCCTGAGATCCGATATGCCCTCGATCTTCTTGTCCTTGACGAGCTGGGCGATCCTTTCAATGAGACGTGCCTTGTTGACCTGATAGGGAAGCTCGGTGACAATAATTCTTTGCCGGTTCCCGGCGTACTGTTCTATCTCGGTGACAGCCCGGACAATGATCCTGCCCTTTCCGGTCTGGTAGGCTTCCCTGATGCCGCTCTTGCCCAGGATGGAGCCGCCGGTTGGGAAATCAGGACCCTTGATGGTTTCATTGAGTTCGTCAATGGTGATATCCGGGTTGTCTATGGTTTTGATGATACCGTCGATGATTTCGGTGAGGTTGTGGGGCGGTATGTTGGTTGCCATTCCTACCGCAATACCCGATGAACCGTTGACCAGAAGATTGGGAAAACGCGAAGGAAGAACCACCGGTTCGATTTCGTGCTCGTCAAAGTTTGGCTTGAAATCAACCGTATCCTTGTTGATGTCCCGCAGCATCTCCATGGCGATTTTGGAGAGCCTGGCCTCGGTGTAACGCATGGCGGCAGGGGCATCGCCATCCACGGAACCAAAGTTGCCATGGCCGTCAATGAGGGGATACCGGAGCGAAAAGTCCTGGGCCATCCGCACCAGGCTGTCGTATACGGCTGCATCACCATGGGGATGGAACTTACCGAGGACTTCACCCACCGTCGTAGCACATTTTCGGTGGGGCTTGTCCGGTGAAAATCCCAGAAGATGCATGGCGTACAGGATTCTTCGGTGAACGGGTTTCAAGCCGTCCCGTACATCCGGGAGGGCCCGGTCAACGATAACGCTCATGGCGTAATCGATGAAGGATTGCTTCATCTCGGCCTCTATATCGACCGGAATAATTCTGTTGGCCAGCTTGTTTTCGTTATTTCCGCCGTTCTCGGACATTCGGAGTGCTTCCTTTCTGCGTCATTCGTTTTTCATTTGATTATATCCATCTCTTCGACCGCAATATATATATTTTAATAAAAGTTTACATTAATGTCCACTCTCATAAGGCTCTGGAACTGGAACGGAGCCGAAACTCATGGCCAGGAATCAGAAAAGGCCTGAAATAAAAAAAGATGCCTGCCATTTCCGGGACAGGCAAAAGGATGGAGATCGCATATGTGACCCAAAAGGACTCTACTGAGCCTTTTGCAGATCTTCCTGTTTTGGTTCGCTGCGTTTCGGAATGCGAACGATGAACTCAAGGTACTCGCCCCTGTCAATCTGGGCAGCACGGGCGTTGACTCCAGACTTCTTCATGGTGTCGATAGCCTGGCGGATGGTGTTGACAAATATCCTGATATCCTTGATGGATTTGGTGATGCGTCCTTTATAATCATCTGTCCTGGCCGGAGAGCAGTACTTCTCCAGGGCCTTCTGGACCAGCTCCTCGGTTTTGCGCACATTGAGTCCTTTCTCGCAGACCTTCTGCAGGACTTTCAGCTGCAGCTGCTCGTTGTCCAGCTTCAGAAGAGCCCGCGCATGCCTTTCCGTAAGATTGTTGTCGGCCAATATCTTTTTGACCATGGGCGACAGGCGCAGCAGCCGGATCTTGTTTGCAATGGTGGACTGGCTCTTTCCGATCTTCTGGGCCAGCTCCTCCTGGGTCAGCCCATGCTCGCGGATAAGATTTCTGTAGCCCTCAGCTTCCTCCATGTAACCGAGATTTTCCCGCTGAAGGTTCTCGATCAGTGCCAGGATCGCGGAATCATCCTCGCCCACATCCACAACGATGGCAGGGATCTCCTTAAGACCCGCCATCATGCTCGCGCGGAGCCTTCTTTCACCGGCTACGAGTTCATAGTGGGTGGCGGATATTTTCCTGACGTTGATAGGTTGGATGACACCATACTGCTTGATGGACTGGCACAACTCATCCAATGACCCTTGTTCGAATTTCCTCCTGGGTTGGTATGGGTTGGGCCTTATCAATTCAATTGGTATCATGGTTATTTTCTTATTGTCCTGCTTCTGCTCTTCCTTCTCAGAAGATACCGGGAATTTGATCTTCGTAGCAATCATACGGCAACCTATCCTTTCATCATCTTTTGTAGATTAGAAATCTTATCTCTCACAGAAAAGATTATTCGCCGTCTGATCGCGCTCATCCTTTTTTTCTGGACAGGAAGATATCGCAGAAACCCTCATGAATAGCGGGTTTCGCCATTATCTGATCGGTGATTTTGTCGGCTTGCCGCTTTTTCTGGGATAACCTGATGGTGTATGTCGACATTTTCTTATCAGCACAATGGATCTTTCGTATTCACTGAAAGGAAGCACGAGTTTCCTGACATCCGCCACTTCGCCGCCCAGTACGGAGAGGGCCTTTCCCGATTCCTCCAGTTCCTGTTCCACGGAAGGACCTTTCATGGCAATGAAGAACCCGCCCGGCTTCACAAAGGGCAGGCAGTATTCGCAAAGCACGGGAAGATCCGCTACGGCCCTGGCAACCGCAAGATCAAATTTTTCCCGGAAGTCCGGTTTGACGCCGTAATCCTCGGCCCGCCCATGGACGGCCTCAATGCCTTTCAGGGACAGCTGGCCAATCACTTCCCTCAGAAATTTCACCCGCTTTTCCAGGGAATCCAGAAGCGTGACAGTCAGACTTTCCTCAACGATCTTGAGGGGTATGCCGGGAAGTCCCGCACCGGTCCCCACATCGATGAGGGTCTTACCGTTAAGCTCTGCCAGACCGCAGATGGACAGCGAATCCAGGTAATGCTTGATGATGATTTCCTTTTCTTCGGTGATGGCCGTAAGATTGATCCTATCATTCCATTCCAGCATCAGGCGGGTATATGCGCCAAACTGATCCTGCTTCTCCTTGCCCAGATCAAGGCCTAATGCTTTTGCGCCTTCCGATAACAACTCCATAGCACTTATCCTTTCAGTCCGTTCTTGGGAGACCTCGCTTATTGCGGGTGTTCGCCCTTATTCTTTTCCTTTTCCCGTTTCAACGATTCCAGGTAAACCAATAGCACCGAAATATCCGAGGGCGAAACACCTGAGATGCGGGAAGCCTGGCCCAGGGATTCGGGCCTGAGCTTTCCGAGCTTTTGCCTGGCTTCGGTGGAAAGGCCCTTGATGCTGTCGTAGTCGATATTCTCCGGAAGCCTTCTTTCCTCCATTCGCTTGAACAGCTCGATCTGCTGCATCTGCTTGTTGAGATAGCCTTCGTACTTGATGCTGATGGTGACCTGCTCCATGACCTCCCGGGAAAGCTCTGCACCGTATCCCAGCGCTTTCAGATGCTCATATTCGATCTCCGGGCGCTTCAGAAGATCATAGAGCCTGATCCCGGTTTTAAGCCCCGCGCTGCCGTGTTCCGCCAGGAACCGGTTGACGGCTTCACCGGGGTTGATCACGGTCTCCTTCAGCCTTTTCATCTCAGCCTCAATGGCTTCTTTTTTCCTCAGGAAACGTTCATAGCGATCGTCGCTCACAAGGCCGATCTCTCTTCCGATGGGCGTCAGCCGCATATCCGCGTTGTCCTGCCTGAGCCACAGCCTGTACTCCGCACGGGAGGTCATCATCCTGTAGGGTTCAGCGGTTCCCTTGGTAACCAGATCATCGATGAGCACACCGATATAGGCCTGGGATCTGTCCAGGATCAGGGGTTCCTTGCCCTTAAGCTTTAAGGCCGCGTTGATGCCGGCGATAATCCCCTGGGCGGCAGCCTCCTCGTAACCGGAACTGCCGTTGATCTGGCCCGCTGAAAACAGGCCGTCTATCTCCTTGAACTCCAAGGAAAGCTTCAACTGGGTCGGGTTGATGCAATCGTACTCGATGGCATAGGCCGGTCTCATGATGGATACGTTCTCCAGGCCCGGAAGCGTCCTCAGCATTTTGATCTGGACATCCTCGGGCATGCTGGTGGACATGCCCTGCACATACATTTCCTCCGTATTGAGACCCATGGGCTCGATGAAGACCTGGTGGGATTCCCTGTCGGCAAACCGCACGATCTTGTCCTCGATGGACGGGCAGTACCTGGGCCCCACGCCCTTGATCTCACCCCCATAGAGCGGAGATCGGTGCAGGTTCTCCCGTATGATGCGATGGGTCTCCTGATTGGTATGGACAAGGTAACAGGACACCTGATCGCGCTTTATTTCATCATGCATGAAGGAAAACGGTGTAATGACCGGATCTCCAGGCTGCTCCTCCATTTTGGAAAAATCAATGCTTCGCCTGTTGACACGGGCGGGTGTCCCCGTTTTGAAACGCATCAGCTCAATGCCCAGGGCCTTGAGGCTGTCCGAAAGCCTGTTGGCCGGGAACAGCCCGTCGGGGCCGCTGTTGTAGCTGGTGTTTCCGATGATGATCCTGCCCTTGAGGTAAGTGCCGGTGGTCAGAATGACCGCTTTCGCAAGGTATACGGTTCCCGTAAGAACCCTGATCCCCCTGACCTTTTTGCCCTCTGTAAGGATCTCGGTCACCTCGGCCTGTTTCACGTCCAGGTTCTCCTGGGTTTCCAGCACATGCTTCATATGCTGCTGATAGGCCCGCCGGTCGATTTGGGCCCGCAGCGAATAAATGGCCGGACCCTTGGCCCGGTTCAGTATCCTGGACTGGATAAAGGTTGCATCAGCCGAAAGCCCCATCTGGCCGCCCAAAGCATCAATCTCGCGGACCAGCTGGCCCTTGGCCGTCCCCCCAATATTGGGGTTGCAGGGCATATTGGCGATACTGTCCAGGTTGAGACTGAAAACAGCGGTTTTCATGCCAAGGCGCGCACTGGCCAGTGCCGCCTCACAGCCGGCATGACCTGCGCCCACCACGATCACATCGTATTCTCCTCCAATGAATGCTTCCATGTCTGTCATATTTTTGGTCTTCCCCACCGTTCCTGACCTATTTGCCTATGCAAAACCGACTGAATATGGCATTGATGATTTCCTCGTCGGCAGTCTGTCCCGTAATTCTTCCCAGGTGCTCAAGGGCTGTTTTGAGTTCCAACGCCACAATATCCAGGGTCATGCCCGATCGGATGGCCTCCAGTGCGGACTCAAGGGCACCACAGGCCAGGCGGAGCTGCTGCTCATGCCTTGCGTTGGTCACAAGCACCTGGTTGTCCAAATCCATTTTATTTCCCAAAGCAAAATCTATCAACCGTTTCTCCAGAACATCCAGACCGGTTTCGGCTTTAATGGAGACCAAGACAGCATCGGGATTCTGCTTCATGATTTCCTGCACGGTGCTTTCATCCTTTACCAGGTCCATCTTGTTGAACACCGTTATAAAATGTTCCTGATGCGCCTTAACCAGCTCAGACAGCCGCTTGTCCTCCTCCCCCTGCCAGTCCGTGGCATCCAGGAGCAGCAGGACCAGGTCGGCCTTTTTCAGGGCCTCCAGGCTTCGGGCCACACCGATGCTTTCCACCGGATCCTCGGTTTCCCTGACGCCCGCCGTATCGGTCAGTTTGATAGGAATTCCGCCGATATTGACAGTCTCTTCGATCACATCCCGGGTGGTGCCGGGAATATCGGTCACAATGGCCCGGTTCTTCCTGGTCAGGTAATTCAGCAGCGATGACTTGCCCGTATTGGGCCGGCCGATGATGACCACATCCATGCCTTCCCGGAGTATCTTCCCATAATGGAAGCTTTCTATCAGCCTGTCCAGATGCGACATGGCCTTTTTCGCCTCGTCTTCCACCTGTTTCATGGAAAGCTCTTCATGGTCATACTCCGGATAGTCCAGGTCCACCTCGATATGCGCCAGGGTATTGGTCAGCCCGTCGATGATGGCATTCAGCTCGGAGGAAAGCTTTCCCTCCAGCTGGCTTAAAGCAGCCCTGGAACTTTTGCTGGTCCTGGCCTGTATCACATCCATGACGGCTTCTGCCTGGGACAAATCAATCCGGCCGTTCAGAAAGGCCCGCTTTGTGAACTCGCCAGGTTCGGCAGGCCTTGCCCCTTTCTCGATAAGGAGGTTCAGAATGCTCCCGGTCACATAGTAGCCCCCGTGGCAACTTATTTCAACGACATCCTCCCTGGTGTAGGTCCTGGGGGCGGCCATCTTGGTTAGCAGAACCTCGTCCACGATTTCGCCGTCATCAGTCACTATTCTTCCGTATTGCAGAGTATGGGATTTCTGGGACACAACTTTTTCCCTTCCCCTGAAAACCATGTCGGCTATTTCAAACGCCTTTCCGCCGCTCATCCGGATAACGGCAAGACCAGCATTTCCAACAGCCGTGGAAATGCCCGCTATGGTATCTTCCATAACCGTCATGCACCTCGACTTCAGATTGCCTTTCTATTATTGTCCGGGCCCACCGGAAAGAACCATTCATACCATTCCAAAAAGCGGACAGTGGGATTTCCCTCTGTCCGCTTGCATTGACCTGATCCTATTTTCCGCTTCCCGGTGCGTACCGGATGACCACCTTCCGGTTTGGCTCCTCACCCACACTATGCGTATCAACGTTCGGAAATCCCTGGAGAGAAGAGTGAATGATCCTTCTTTCATAGGGGTTCATGGCCTCCAGGGTAATGTTTCTCCTGGTCCTTGAAACCTTCTCCGCCACCCTTCTTGCAAGGCGTTGCAATGTTTCGGCCCGTTTCTTGCGGTAATCGGCCACATCCAGTATCACGCGCGTATAGTCCTGGGTATAGCGGTTAATCACAAGGCTGAGAAGGTACTGGAGGGCATCGAGGGTCTCACCCCTCCGGCCGATGACAATCCCGATGTCATCGCCGGTAAGCCGAATGTTCATCTGGCCGTCTTCCATGGTGATCTCCATGTCGGCTTCAATGGCCATCTTCTCAAAAATCGGTTCGAGAAACTCCTGTACAATCAGTTCTATGTTCAGCTTCTCGGTGACTTTGACAACGGCATTCTTGCTGCCGATAAGCCCCAACAAGCCTTTGTTTCCTTCACTGATGATCTCTATTTCAGCCTGATCTTTATCTATCCCCAGCTCTTCAAGTGCCTGTCGAATTGCTTCGTCAACTGTTTTTGCTTCCTTGGTTATCGACCTTAGCAACCTTGTTCGCCTCCTTCTCCTTTTCAAACTTAATATTCAGAACCTTATGCTGAACATACGAAAGAACACTGTTGATGGCCCAGTAGAAGGCAAGTCCGCTGGGAGCAATGGTTCCTATCCAAAGCGTCATAAACGGCCCCATAAAAAGCATGCTCTTTTGAGCGCATCCCTGGTTGGCGTCCTTACCCTTGGCTTTCTTGTCCTTTTTCCGCATCGCATCGGGCGTCATCAGGAGCGATGAGAAATAGGTCGATACCACCGCAATCGCCAGCATAATCCAAGCGGGAATCTGGTTCCCGGGATCAGCTTTAATCGCTTCCATACTGATTCTGGGCTGTATGCCAAGATTGAAGAAATTGAACATTCTCAGATCAAAGTTTTTCAGCAACGTTTTCTGATCCGCGTTCAATGTCGGATTTGCATCGATGATCTCGGGATGCTTCTTATAGCTTTCTATGAGTCTGATCTCAAAATAGGGATCGCTGTTGTTGTAAGCCAGGTAGACATCTATCGGATTATCCTTGATGGCGTCATAATTCTTATTCTTCAGGACATCCTTGGACAGCTCGCCTTTTTCAACAGAAGCAACGACCATCTCGCCAACAGCCTTTGCCGGAAGTTCCAGCATATAGGTCATGGGCATGCGGATCACATAGAAAAGCGCGATGATGATGGGAAACTGGATCAGGAGAGGCAAACAACCCGAAGTGGGATTATATCCCTTCTCCTGGTAGAACTTCATGGTCATCTCGTTAAGCTTTTCCCTGTCGTGCTTGTAGCGTTCCTGGATCTTCATGAGCTCGGGCTGGAATTCCTGCATCTTCTGCGTGTTCCTTATCTGCTTGACGGACAGGGGAAGCAGGATCAGCTTGTATACAACAGTGAAAAGCACCAGGGATAAAGCATAATTATGAAAGCCAACGGTATTGTAAATGAATTGCATGAGCTTTCCAAAAATCATGCCGAGCGCGCTCAGTATAGCCTGCATACTTCTTTTCTCACCCTCCGGTTTCACGTTTATTTTACCGGGTCATAACCTCCCGGATGAAAGGGATGGCACTTCAATATCCGCTTAACAGACAAAAATGAACCCTTGATGGCACCGTACCTGGAAATCGCCTCCAGCGCATACTGGGAACAGGTTGGATAGAATCTGCAGGAAGGCTGTCTCTTAAGAGGGGATATATACTTTCTATACGCCTTGATCAGGACGATTAACAGTGCCTTCATGGTCTTTTTCCCTATTTTCCCTAACTAATATATCCAGCTTCTTCAGAAGATATCTAAGCTCCTTGCCTATGCTATGAAAATCCGCAGAGGGATCGGCTTTCCTAACAACAATTACCAAATCCATTCCGGGAGCAAGCTGACCATAGATATGCCTGATGTTTTCCCTGACCAGCCGCCTCATCCTGTTGCGTACGACGCTCTTTCCCACTTTCTTGCTGGTGGTTATGCCAATACGGACAGTGTCGGCCCTTCTTTTAATGTAATATAATACCAGGGAATCCGACGAGGCATATTTTCCCTTGCTGTAAACCCTGCGAAAATCATTGTTCCTTTTTATAACAGGCAGTTTTCCCATAATTCCAACAAAGTCTGCTCCGGCTGTTGATCATAGCCGGCCCGGCACAAATTCCGCACCGTATCATTTAAAATTGATACGCCGCCGGCGGACAACAGAACAGTACGGTATAAAAGAAAAGACCACTGACATGGTCTTTATGCAGTTAGTCTCTTTCTGCCTTTCTGTCTTCTTCTCTTCAGAACTTTTCTGCCATTGGCGGTTTTCATTCTTTTCCTGAAACCGTGCTCCTTTTTACGCTGTCTCTTCTTCGGCTGATAAGTACGAAGCATGGGGTTGCACCTCCAATCATACCCAATTTTATTTCAAAACGGTTGTCTACAGTTACAGACGCTAAAAAGTATTATATAACGCTCCCGTCAAATAAGTCAAGAAAAACGAGCAGAAACAGCCTTTTGTCTTAATTTGGCCAACGGTTTTACAGCATATTCTCTTTCGGATGATTTAGTTGAAACGCCTATTGAAGTTTGATATATTAAAAGATACGTTAGGAAATTAAATTGGGGGAATAGGGAATGGCATCTGACGTTAAGGAAATATGGAAAGAGGCGCTGGAACTGCTTCAGCAGGAAATGACAAGTGTAAGTTTCAGCACCTGGATAGAGCCGATCAATCCTGTATCCCTAGAAAACAACGTTCTTTCTCTGGAGGTTCCCTCAGAGTTCAATCTTGGTATCATCAATTCCCGCTATAAGGATCTGATACAGAATGCCATGCGCGTATTGACAAAAAAGGACCTGACAGTAAACCTTTTTGTCAAGTCTGCGGAAGCACCGCGGAAGGAAGACAGCACCAGCCAGGATACTTCCAGTTCTTTTGTTTCGGTTCTTAACCCAAAATATACCTTTAATACCTTTGTCAGGGGAAGTGGGAATCAGCTGGCACATGCAGCAGCACTTGCTGTTGCCGAGTCTCCGGCCACAGCCTATAATCCATTATTTATATATGGCGGCGTGGGTCTGGGCAAAACGCATCTCATGCATGCCATCGGTCACTACATTATTGAGCAGTATCCTACGAAGAAGGTGCTTTACACTTCTTCTGAGAAATTCACCAATGAGTTGATCAATGCCATCAAGGACGACCGGAATGAGGAGTTCCGTAACAAGTATCGAAATATCGACGTGTTGCTGATCGACGATATCCAGTTCATCGGCGGCAAGGAAAGAACGCAGGAAGAGTTCTTCCATACATTCAACGCGTTATATGAAGCCAGCAAGCAGATCGTACTTTCAAGCGACAAGCCGCCGAAGGAAATCCTTACCCTGGAGGAAAGGCTGCGCTCCCGTTTTGAGTGGGGCCTTATTGCCGATATCCAGGCACCGGATATGGAAACGCGTATTGCGATCCTGAGAAAGAAATCCCAGCAGGAGCGTTATGATATTCCGGACGAGGTGCTTTCCTACATTGCTGAAAACATCGAGTCCAACATCCGTGAACTGGAGGGTGCCCTGAACCGGGTGATCGCCTATGCTTCGCTTACCGGAAGCCCCATCACGCTCGATCTGGCTCAGAACTGTCTCAAGCAGCTGCTGGCAGGAATAACCAAGACCAACATCAACTACAACACCATTATGAAGGTGGTCGCCAGGTATTACGATATATCTCCCGACATGCTGACCACCCACAAGCGCTCCCGGGATATCGCTCATCCCAGGCAGGTAGCCATGTATCTCTGCCGGGAACTGACTGACATGTCCCTGCCCAAGATCGGACAGGTCTTCGGCGGACGGGATCATACGACAGTGATGCATGCCTGCGAAAAGATCCAGGAGGCCATCGAGCACAACAGTGAACTGAGAAGGACTATCATGGAACTGAAGCGCAACATAACCGGAAAAATTTAATTATCAACAAAATCCTGTGGAACATCCCGTGGAAAAAAGGTGAAGAATTTTGTCGTGAGAAAAAGAAACCTGTTATAAAGAAAATAACCATGGTTTTTCAACAAGTTAATCAACAGCCAAAACCTAAGTAAATCCCGGCGTTTGAGGAGTTTTCAACAGAAATCACAACCCATACTACTATTACGACTGGTTTCTTAAACTAAAAGAACAAGAGGTGTAAAACTGGCATGAAAATCATCGTCCTGAAGCAAAACCTGATGGAAGCCATCAACGTGGTTCAGAAGGCCGTCATGACAAAAGCCACCCTTCCCATATTGGAAGGCATTTATATAGAAGCAGGCGAAAAGGTAAAGCTCATCGGGAACTGTTTTGATCTCGGTATAGAATATACCCTTGATGCAGATGTCCAGAGGCAGGGATCCGTCGTCATAGAAGCGAGGATGTTTGGCGAAATTATCAGGAAACTGCCGGATGCACCGGTTTATATAGAGGTCCTGGAAGGCTTCAAGGTCAGGATCGAATGTCTGAATTCATATTTTGAAATAAGGGGCATGGATGGTGACACCTATCCTATGCCGCCCGTATATGACAGTGAGTTTACCTTAAGCCTTCCCCAGGCGGTACTGAAGGAACTCATCCGCCAGACCATCTTTGCAGTGGGTAACGATGAGAACAGGAAGATCATGACGGGCGTCCTGATGGAAGCTGTACAGGGTGAACTGAAGATGGCGGCGCTGGATGGTTTCAGAATGGCCGTATGCAGCTCGGTTATCAAGGAAGACGTCAATTTTAAGGTGGTTATTCCGGGCAAGAACATGCAGGAAATTTTGCGCGTACTGGAAACCAGCGAGGATGCCGTTACCATTTCCATGGCCGGAAGCCTGGTATCCTTCGACCTTAAAAACTGCAGGATCGTATCAAAGGTTCTGGAAGGCGAATTCATGAACTACAGCAGCTACATCCCGGCGCAGTTTGAAACGGTCATCAACGTCAATACGCGTGAACTTGAAGAGAGCATGGAAAGGGCTTCGCTCATCACCAGCGAGGACAAAAGGTATCCTGTGCGCATCAACCTCTCCTATGACAAAATGGTGATCTCTTCCACCACCGAAAAAGGTTTGTCAAAAGAAGAGATTCAGATTGAAAATTCCGGGAATACTATGCAAATAGGATTCAACCCCAGGTATTTCCTCGATGCGCTGAAGGTGATCAACGACGAAAAGATCAAGATCTCCTTCACTTCACCTGTGGGTCCCTGCATCATCACGCCGATAGAACACGACAGGTTCCTGTTCCTGATCCTGCCGGTAAGGCTGAAAAGCTAGGAGTAGACATGAAGAGAATAACCATAACGACGGATTACATCAAACTGGATCAATTTTTGAAACTGACACAAATCATCGCAACAGGCGGTGAAGCAAAGCAATTCATACAGGACCATGACATTTTTGTAAACGGCGAACCGGAAAAAAGAAGGGGCAGAAAGCTGAGACATCTTGACCAGGTTCAAATAGGCCAGGATGTTTATGTCATTGAACAGGCCGGTGTGGAATCTTGAGGGTTGAAAGGCTTGAGCTGAAAAATTTCCGCAACTATGCATACCAATCCATTGAGTTTGGAGACAGTATCAATATTTTGTATGGAGAAAACGCCCAGGGAAAAACCAATGTCCTTGAGGCGCTTTACATAACAGCTACAGGCAAGTCGCAAAGGACAAGCAATTACCAGGAGATGGTGCGAACTGGCTGCGAAGGCTTTGAGATTTCACTCAGGGCTGTCAGCGGGGAGAGGATCAGTCAGGTAGACATCCGGTATTCCAGGGAAAAGGGAAAATACGCAGAAGTAAATGGCATAAGACGTGACAGGATTTCCGACATCCTCGGTACATTGAACATGATCTTCTTTTCTCCGGAAACATTGGATATCGTAAAAGGTTCACCTCAGCAGAGAAGAAAATTCCTCGATATATTGCTGTGTCAGGTAAGCAAAAACTATCTCTACAGCCTTCAGCAGTATAACCAGCTCGTCAAAAACAAATCGCTGGCCCTTAAGAAAGGGCGAAACGAACGAAAATATGATGAGATCATTCCCATCTGGAATGCCAATATGGCAAAACACGGCGGCAGAATAGCCTATATCAGGGATCGGACAATCAAGAGACTGAATCAATACATGAAGGAGGAAATCCGGAGGATATCCAGGCAAAGGGAAGAATCCGATCTCATATACAGGACCTTCACCGATTGCATAAATGATGCTGATGAAGCCTATTATGCAGAAAAGCTTGAAATCAGAATGAGGGAAGGCATGAATAAAGAGAAGGAACTGGGACAATGCCTGTATGGACCACATCGCGATGACGTGGAAATTTTGCTGAACGGAATGAATTCAAGGCATTACTGTTCCCAGGGACAGCAAAGGTCGCTTGCGCTGGCCCTCGTTTTATCGGAACTCAAATGGATTGAAGAAATAAGGGGAGACACCCCGGTCTTGCTGTTGGATGACGTGATGTCGGAGTTGGATCAAAGCAGACAGGAATACCTTATGAAGGGCCTTAGTGGCATTCAGACCATCATCACCACAACTGATGATCATATTATGGGCCACGGATTGTTTGAAAAAGCCGACAGGTACAGAGTGATTTCAGGTACGGTGACGAGGATGATTTGAACATTTATTTCTATAAGATTAAAATAGTATGGGTGATAGATTTGTATTTGCATTTGGGCGGGGATGAAATCGTCAATATTAAGGATATTGTCGCCATCATGGATATCGAAAAGACCACGTTGTCGCCTTTGACAAGAGAATTCTTAAAAATGGCGGAAGAGGAAGGTTTTATAAAAACCATTATTGACGGGGAAATCCCGAAATCATTTATTGTCGCCTATAAAAACGGCATGCAAGTGATCTATCTGTCTCCCTTGTCGGTTACGACGCTTTACAGAAGGTATAAAAAGCTGGAGATGCTGAGAAGGCAAGCGATAGGATGAAATGGAGGAAGCAAACGGATGACGGAGAACGGTAAAGTACAGAATTATTCCGAGGAACAGATACAGGTCCTAGAAGGGCTGGAGGCCGTAAGAAAAAGGCCGGGTATGTACATCGGAAGCACTTCCATCAGAGGCTTGCACCATCTTGTCTATGAAATCGTGGATAACAGCATCGATGAGGCCCTTGCCGGGTACTGCGATCTGATAGAAGTTACCATAAACGAGGATAACAGTATAACGGTCAGGGATAACGGCAGAGGTATTCCGACGGGTATTCATCCCAAAATGAATATACCAACCCTTGAGGTTGTTCATACAATCCTTCATGCCGGCGGAAAATTTGGTGGAGAAGGCTATAAGGTTTCAGGCGGCTTGCATGGCGTAGGCGCTTCGGTTGTCAATGCCCTTTCGGAGAGAATGGAAGTGGAAGTCCACCGGGAAGGGAAGATATGGCGCCAGGCCTATGAAAGAGGTGTGCCTGTCACCAGGGTGGAATGTATCGGCGAAACAGACAGAACGGGTACAATGACAACCTTCAAACCCGATCCCGAGATATTTGAGGAAGTCAGGTTTGATTTTGAGATCCTGCAAAAGCGATTCAGAGAGCTTGCTTTTCTGAACCGAAATATCAGGATCATACTGACCGACAAAAGGCTCGATGCAGAAAACAAGGAACCGAAAATAATGGAATTCCATTATGAGGGCGGTATTGTATCATTCGTTGAATACATCAACAGAAATAAGGAAGTCATACATCCTGATATCATCTACATCAGCGGTACAAAGGAAAACGCGGAAATAGAAATTGCGCTGCAGTATACAGATTCCTTCACAGAGAATATTTTCAGTTATGCCAATGATATTCCCACAACAGAGGGCGGAACCCATGTTACAGGGTTCAAGACAGCCATTACGAAGGTGATCAATGATTATGCCAGGAAGATTAACGCCATCAAGGAAAATGAAAAGAACCTGATGGGCGAGGATGTCAGGGAAGGGCTTACGGCTGTCATCAACCTGAAACTCACCAATCCTCAATTCGAAGGCCAGACCAAGACGAAACTGGGCAATGCAGAAATAAGATCCTTTACTGAAAATGTCGTCACCGAGAAGCTGACCTATTACCTGGAGGAAAATCCGAAAACCGCAAAAATAATCGTTGAAAAAACCCTGTTGTCTTTCAGGGCCAGGGAAGCAGCCAGGAAAGCCAGGGAACTGACAAAGAGAAAATCGGCACTGGAATCCACTTCCCTTCCTGGAAAGCTGGCTGACTGCACCGAAAGGGATCCTTCAAAGTGTGAGATCTTTATTGTTGAGGGAGACTCGGCGGGAGGCAGCGCAAAGCAGGGGCGCGACAGAAGGTTCCAGGCCATACTTCCATTGTGGGGAAAAATGCTCAACGTGGAAAAGGCCCGTGAGGACAAGGTTTATGGAAACGACAAGCTTTCACCGGTCATCACCGCATTGGGCGTCAACATCGGCGAGGATATCGATTTGTCCAAACTGCGCTATCATAAGGTCATCATAATGGCCGATGCGGACGTGGACGGACAGCACATTCGGACACTGCTGCTCACATTCTTCTACAGGTACATGCGTCCGCTTATTGAAAACGGGCATATCTATATCGCTCAGCCCCCGTTGTACAGGGTGAGAAAGGGCAAGGAAGAGTATTACGTCTATAACGACAGGGAACTGCAGAAGCTCCTTGCCGAAAAGAACTGGAAAAAAGAAGACGGTAATGTGACCATCCAGCGATTCAAGGGTCTGGGAGAGATGAATCCAGAGCAGCTTTGGGAAACCACCATGAATCCCGAAACGCGGACAATCATTCAGATACGGATGGAGGATCCGGTAGAATCCGATGAGATATTTACCATCCTCATGGGTGAAAAGGTGGAGCCGAGAAAGGAATTCATCCATAAATACGCAAAGATGGTCAATAACCTGGATATATAGGAGAAAAGAAAAAAGGCTCTACGTCAAATGTTGGGGTTGAACCAAGTAAAATGAAGTAGCATATGTATTGTTGGCAGATGATCATCATAGATCATCTGCTTTTTTACAC
>NZ_FQZP01000055.1 GCF_900142095.1 Thermoclostridium caenicola
AATGAATATCCAAGAAGAATGTTTGGTTATAGGTCAGCCATAGAAATGGCGGTATGATGTATAGAATTTATTCCAGTAAGCAATGGATTTACCAATTTTTTCACGGCATTTAATATTGCAATTTATACCGTTGGTGAAAACGATCATGGATTTGACGCGGCCGGTAATGGTGAGCAGGCCTTTTTCGTCAGCAAAACCCAGGTCGCCGGTTCTGAACCATCCGTCCTGCGTGAATGCGCTTTCGGTTTCTTCCGGCGCCTCATAGTATCCCAGCATCACATTTTCACCCCGGACCAGAATCTCACCCATGCCGTTTTCGTCGGGTGAGTCGATGGTCACCTCCACATCCGTAATAGGATAGCCTATGGTTCCCGGAACATTGACGAACTCGGTGGATGTTGAAACCACGGGAGAGGTTTCAGTCAGCCCGTAGCCTTGCAGGAAGGTGATACCCAGATCCTCGTAGCCTCTGATGATTTCGCTGGGAATGGGCGCTGCTCCCGAAACAACCATGCGAAGCCTTGGGCCCAGTTTTTCAAGGATGGATCGGAACAGGACCCGCCGTACATCAATGCCCACCTTTCTCAGGAGACGGGACACCCTTGTCATGGCCTTGACCAGTCCCTCCTTTCCCGCCTTCCTGATACCATCCTGTAAACGGGCATAGATGGCTTCAAAAATAGCGGGAACAGCAACCATCACGGATACGCCGAATTCCCTGATATTGTCCGCGATATACTTGATGCCCTGACAATAGGCAATGCATACGCCCATATGCATCATGAACATCAGGCCTACCGTATTCTCGAAGGTATGGTGCAGCGGGAGCAAGGACAGATGAACATCGTCCGGATACAGCTTGAACACGCCCGATATGGAGGTCACATTTGCCGCGATATTGGCATGGGAAAGCATAACCCCCTTGGACATGCTGGTGGTTCCTGATGTGAATAGCAGGATGGACATGGCGTTTCGGTCTATCTCGGCATCGACAAAGGAACGGTTCCCCTGGGCCAGCAGGAGTTGTCCTTCCTCAAGCAGCCTGGGCAGGGTTGTAAAACGGGCATCAGTCTCATCGGATGCGATATCATCCATGCAGATGTACAGTTTCAACTGGTCATTGGCTGCAGCAATCTCGCGCATCATGTCGTGGTAAGTCCGGCTGTAGAAAATTGCTTCCACCTTGCCGCGCTTTACCAGGTTCTCGATCTCTTCCTTCGGCAGGTATTTATCCAGCGGTACACCAATCCCAGTGCCGTTGATGATGGCAAAGTAGCAGAGCCCCCATTCATAGCGGTTTTCGCTGATGATGGCAAGGCGTTTGCCTTTGAATCCTCTGGCAATCAGGGCGGTTCCCAGCCTGTCGATCTCCTGATCCAACTCAACATAGGTTTTTTCCACGATTTTGCCTTGTGTATTCTTGAACTTGAAACCTGTCCTGTTTCCGTATTCCCTGGCGCAGTTCTTTACCAGTTGCTTCAGGTCGCTGACCGGTTTGGGCTGGTAATGACCCACGCCCCTGATAATGCGCCTGCCATTCTGGGTGTATTCGGTCACATAGTTTTTCATAGCGCTCCCCCACTTCGCCATAAAATTATTACCATACTTATATGATAAGATATTATTACTTGGTCATAATTATACGCGAATTTCAGAAAAAAGTAAAGCGCCGGGCGTAAATACGCATCAGCGCTTTCTTTTCATCCTTTATACGCGAAGTTACCCATCCAGCAGGAACTGGTTCTCCTTCAGCCATTGCCTTTGAACCCGATAATCGGGCATTATGCTTTCCACAAGCAACCAAAAGTTTTTCGAATGGTTCTTGTGAACCACATGACAAAGCTCATGGACGATCACATAATCGACAGCCTCCGGAGCGGCGCGAATCAACCGCCAGGTGAAGTTCAGCGAGTCCTTCGAACTGCAGGAGCCCCATCGCCTGCGCGCCGAGGTTATCCTGAAGGCCCGGTAACCGATTCCCGTTCGGGCAGAATATGCCTTCAGCCGCTCTGAGATATATTCCCGCGCCCTTTTCCTGTACCAGCCCTCCAGGCAGGTCAGGGATTCACCCATAAGCTTTTTTGGAAACAGCATCATGCCGTTACCGAGGTGAAAGCCATCCCCATCCCAGCTCCGCAATTCATACGTTTTTCCCAGGAAATAGATGCATTCTCCTTCCCGGAATACGCTTGGCAAGGCAATCTTCCTTCTCTCAAGCGCCCGTTTCCTGTGCTTCTCGATCCACGCCCTGTTGTCCTCAACGAACTGATGAATCCATTTCAGGGACATCCTGTATGGCGCCCGTACGATGAGCCTGCCATCCGGAGATATGCTTAACTGGACGGTTCTTCGTTTTGAGCGTATGATTTCGTCGATGACGATTGGGTCATCAGTGTTTTTCGGGGATGATTTCCAGCCAGTACCCATCCGGATCCTCGATGAAGTAGATTCCCATGGCTTCATTCTCATAGCATATGCAGCCCATCTCCTGGTGAAGCGCATGCGCCTTTTCAAAATCATCGGTAACAAAGGCAATGTGGGATTCGTTATCGCCCAGGTCATAGGGACCTTCCTTATCCCTGAGCCAGGTCAGTTCGATCTGGAAGGTGTTGGTATCATCAGCCAGGAAAACAAGGATGAAGCTGCCGTCTTCAGCCTCCTTACGCCTGACTTCATGAAGCCCCAGCGCCTTCTGGTAAAAGTCTACAGAACGATTGATGTCCGTGACATTAATGTTGGCATGTACAATCCTGAATTTCATAACGACTCCTCCCGTCGTCCATAAATTTTAACGATAAGGCAATTATAGCTTACTTCAGCTTTTCGGGCAATTCAAGGTAAATATGCGCAGGATGCATTGATTGGATGATTGAATATCACACAGGGTTCTCATATAATAAAATTGTCGAAATTCATTGTATGTCATAAAAGCCGTAATACGGCCATCAATCAGGATCGGGAGAAAAACCATGGCTAAGCTCTATTTCAGATACGCGGTGATGAACGCCGGCAAATCCACCCAGCTCCTTCAGATAGCCTACGATTATGAGAAGAATAACGGCAGGAAGATCCTCTGCCTGAAACCCCATATCGATACCAAGGAAGGCGATTATATTGTCAGCCGGCTTGAAAACGGCGAAATCAGGAGAAAATGCGATTTTCTCGTTCTTCCCCATAAGGACTGGCTGTATAACCGGCTTTCGGTCGAAGCCGGGCAGTCTGCCTCACCGAGCATCGTCCTTATTGACGAAGCGCAGTTCTTAAGCCGTGATAATGTATGGGATCTGGCACGTTTTGTGACCGATTTCAACATCCCTGTCATCTGTTTCGGCCTGAAAGTGGATGCCTTTGGCAATCCCTTTGAAGGCAGCACTCACCTGTTCGCTTTGGCACAGGATGTGGAGGAAGTCACAACACGAGCCATTTGCCGTGTCAGTGATAAACCGAAAAAGGCCACCATGAACCTGCGCCTGGTCAACGGCGTTCCCGTATTCGAGGGGGATCAGGTGGCCATCGAAAACAACCAGGACATCAAATACCTGCCCGTTTGCCTGGATGTCTACATGAAGCTCAAGTACGGCAAAATGACATTGAAAAAGAATGGACGTTATTCAATATCCGTAGATGAGCCATAGTGCATGAGATCATCCAGCGCCTCGTTCCGCACGCCGTCCCGGTTCATTTCGGCAGCGTCGAGCACCTGTTCTTCAGCAGGTCTTCGCTTCATGGTCTGTTCCTTGGTGCTGATGATCTCTTCATCTTCTTTCCTGGCGCAGTCGATGCAAAGGCGTGCCTGCGGAAGCAATTCCAGCCGCCTTCTGTCGATTTCCTTGCCGCAGTTTTCACAAAGGCCATAGGTTCCTTCTTCTATTTTCCTTTCGGCGCGTTCGATGTTTTTCACCTCTTCCATCTGAAGTTTTTTCAAGGCCATGTAATGTTCTATATCAAAAAGCTCCGACGCAATTTCGGCCGGATGGTTGTCATAGCCCGACAGTTCGTCCAGGTGGAAACTGTCATACTCCCCCATGCGTAATCCTTCCATGTCTTCGATGATTTCTTCCCGGTTTTCCCGGTGCTGATCCAGCAGGAATTTATAATGGCGCATTTTATCCTTTCTCATCTGGCTCACCTGTCTCCGTCAAAATTTTCTCGCATCGAATCCCGAACACCATTAATATCTCTCAAAAGGATGATGTTATGCCTGGAATAAAAAAAGCGCATCCGTTATATGGTTGCGCTTGAGATTCAATCAATCGGAATATTCCTTTCACAGGTTGCCGTCGCCTGCGCTTTTTGATTTCTTGCCGAATCAATCCGGAGAAACGTTTCCGTATATTTGCCGGCATAAATTATGGCTGTGCGTTGAAACCTTTATGTGGGCAAAAAACCGAATGAGCATTTTTTGGAAAATATCCAAAACGTTCTACTCATAGTTTCATCCATTCCAACAATAATAAGTGGTGAGGAGGTGAAACAATGGCTACTAACAGCAAGAGCAGAACTCAGTTCCAGAACATGAAGTATGAGATTGCCAACCAGCTCGGTATTAACCTGAAGCAGGGCTACAACGGCGACATCACAGCCCGTCAGGCTGGTACCATTGGTGGTAATATTGTTAAGAAGGTATTCCAGTCCTACACCGGTAACCAGTATCCACAGGTAGACGTAACCAACCAGAATCAGTAATAATCAAACCCAAACCAGTCTTCTAAACAGCAGGGCGTAACGTCCTGCTGTTTCTTGTATATACCTTTGGACATGCGTAGATGCATCACACCGCTTGTGCGATTGCCGATTTATTGCTTTAACCTTTCCAATATTTCGATCAGCTCGCGCCATTCATGGATATGCAAATGCTCGCAGGTCGGGCGAAGCCCCTTGTATTTCCTGGTCCAGGGGTTCTCAAGGGTCAGATCCTCATACCAGACGGGAAAGATGCCTGCGCCTGCCGCACCCTCGATATCAGCAACCACATTATCACCGCAAAACCACACCTCGGACGCATCAAGTCCGGCTCTGCGGAGCGCCAGTTCAAAAAGCAAGGGGTTGGGTTTTCGGAACCCATAATCGCTGGAAGCGATGACGAATTCGAACCTGTTGTTTGGAAGAAGGCGGTTGATGCGTTCTGTCAGAACCTTGCCGGAGAAGCTGATATTGCTGATGACCGCGCTGCGAATGCCCTGCGCGTTGATGTAATCCAGCATGATATCGGCCTGCGGCATAACATCGCCATAGGAAGTATGCTCCCAGAAGATCCTTTCGGCTTCTTCCATGGATATGGACAGCTCTATCCCGAGATATTCATTGAGCATCTTCCTCAATTGCCATTCCGAAAGTTCAAAGCCCATATCCCTTGCGGCGCGGGCTTCTTCATAAATCTTGGATGAAAACGCATGGATTTCTCCGGGAGAAAGGTTGTTCCTGTTTACGGTAATATACCGGTAAAGCGCCTCTTCACCGCGCAAGGTGCTGAAACCCGGCTCATGGAGCAGGGTGTGCCCGTAATCAAACAATATCATTTTCGGAAAAACCATCTTGTACCTCCCGTTTATCATCCTGTTCTTTGTTGCCGACTTCCCACCTGTACCTCAGCTTTACTCTGGCTTTTTCCGGGTAATAGGGACAGTACGGCGAGGATTCCGTAATCCTTTCGATACCAAGAAATTCTGCACCCAATGCCTCAATGTTCTTCCTGGAAGCCACATTATCCGCATCACAGGTAATATAGACAGGATTCATCCCAAGATATCTCAATACAGGAACCAACAGCCTGCCAGGGTATTATCCAAGATACTTTGCTCCGCTTTCCATGCGCCTTTCTTTCAGTCTGATACAAGTATACATCATGATTGCTTAAATGAACCCCGACTTTCCAATTTACCACAATACCACCGCAACCCGCAGTTATCATCTGCCGTTCTCATGATGGCGGAAGTATTTATACCCAAGCATGCACACAGGCAGGAAATAAGCGCACCATATCTCCAGCACAACCGTACCGATCATGCTGTCGGTACCCCGTGTAAAGATGGGGAACAACGGCACAATCAGGCATGAGAAAAAGAACACCCCGTGTATCCTGAGCAGCCATTTGAAAATCGTGTCGCTTTTGCTTTGTGGACGTACAGCAAACGAAACCAGAAAGGTTGAAAGGCTCATGAAAGCATAGCCCAGAAGATCATAGTTGAAAAACAGGCTGCCTGTATAGCCAAAGCTGATAATGGACAATGCCTCGGTACTTAAGGTGCCGTTCAGCCTGACTGTCGTGCATTCGGCATAATATACCAGGAAGATGATGGTGGCATAAATTGCCGCGAAAATAATGCCTGCCATACCTGCCGCTCTGTACTCTTCATTGCTGTTCAATGCATATATGGCACACATAAAGAGAACAAAGCCGATAGCAATAAAGATGCTGGAAAAACAGCTGGCAAATATCGACGGATAAAACAGAGCGACAATCATGGATACGGCAAAAGCCAACACGGCAAGACCCGTAACCAGGGCTCCGATTTTCCCGACCAATCGGTTCATATGCTCATCCCCATGACGCCTTTGCATAAACTTCAATATCGTTTCCCTCGGAATCAGTAAACTCAAAAACCATATTGTCCCCAATTCTCGTCAACTCAAAGACAATTGGACAACCCAGTTCTTTAACCTTGTTGTAAGCTTCATGAATATCATCTACCTCAATGCTTGGCAGACAATTATCACCCCAGGTAACAGGATCATTGACAGCCTGGTTATTAAACAAGCAATAACGGAACCCATGAACAATAAAGATACTGAATACATCATCCCTTATCGAAACAGGCTGTTCAAAGAACTTTTCATAAAAACGAATGGCCCTGTTCATATTTTTACACAGACATACAAGGAGTTTATACGAAGCTTCATTGTACATCACCTTTTTTCAGTATACCTGTTTCTTCATCCCTCAGTTTCTCATCCTCAGGCAACTCGTTTTTCTCATCTACAACTATTTCAGCATTGCCGGCATCTTCTGAAGGCTCAGGAACTTCGCACATATTTTCGTCATTTTCTTCCTGCAAACCAGGGCTGATTAAATTCCGGGCATCCTCAAGCGATGACGCAGGCACATAAAGATCAATTCCCAGGAAGGTGTTCCCCATGATGATATTCAGGTATGCACCGCTTCCCCGGTACTTTCTCATGACGGGGATATGATATTCCCGTAGCATGGATTCCAAAAGATCGGCCTCTATTGAATCTGCAGCCGTTGTAAGATACGCTGCGTAGTCTAAAGCCTTTTCTTCTATCTCTACAAGTTCAGAACCGCAAACATCACAAGTCTTGTATCCCTTCTCATACGCTGCTTTGCACTTTGGACACCACGGCATTATAATCCTCCCTCGCGATTCTCTTCACAAGGCCATGCCAAAATACGTTACCGTACCACTTTTGTCGAATCGCATGGCGAAAGCCGTTGCATGGTAAAATCAGCGTCCGGCTCATAGCTTAAACCTTTTGCACAACGATGTTCCACTTGGTATAGGGGAACGGATTGGTCTTATAAACTCAGCCTCGGTTTCGATATAGGTGTTCACCTGTTCAGAGAGAATCAGGAACTTCCAGCCCGCGAACAACTCCCTTATGCCTGCCTCGTCAAAGTAATGGTGGGGTACGCCGGCTTCCAGACCGCTGTCGTTGATGAAAGTGCCCGGTTCTATCTAAGTGCCTTTGCCATAGCTGCCGGATTTGATTGACATCAAATTTACAAGAAAGAGTCTGTTGCTTTCCAGCCGGTCATGGATGATGCCAACAGCCTTCTTAATATTGTCTAATGTGTTATGGTGCAGGGCATCCCTGGAAAAGACGCCATGAAACTTCATCTCACCGAAAGGGTTTTCGGTCATGTCCGCAACCTCCAACCGGGCCTTCAAATGATTTTCTGCCAGCTTTCTTTGGGTGATTGCAATGCCATTTTCGGAAATATCGCTTCCGTAGACCTCATACCCAAGGGATGCCAGGAGCAGGACATGCCTTCCGGCCCCGCAGCAAAATCACAGAACCTGAGCCTTTCGCCCGGAAAAACCTCCTCAACCCTTCCTGGCAAATTTGTAGATCTCCGGCTGCGGCATAACCGCTATGTTTTTTCATCCAGAAATAATTCATTCCATGTGGCCATGTCATTCTCCCCCTTGTCCTGAGCCAACCAAACTGTATATTTCCTTCATCATAAACTGAGCAAAATCGATCAGTTCATCATGATTCCATTCCGCAATGTGCTGTTGATCCCGGTAGGCACCAACAGCGTTTTCCAATAAAGGTCGGAACTTTTCTGGCAATTGCTCAATCCCCCAAAGGCCGCCCTCCAGTTTTGACAGCACCCTGTTATGCTTCAGGTAGCATAAAACGCGGCAAAGATTGAGCGTGTAATAAACTGGACTCTTCAAAATCCCCTCCCTTGCATCCCCGATATCAGTGATAATCGAATCAATATAGCATCCTTTAGGGATATCGGCAAAAACTTCTTTAATTTGCCTGCCATACAGACATATCCCCCGATGCCTGATGACGGTCATATGGGCCGCCAAATCCTTATCGCCATCACCGCAGCAAATATAGTCTTTGTCGCGGATATAGTTCTCCCTGAGCATTTCGGAATAATGGAGTTCATATGGCGTAGGGTACTGAAAACTCTGTGCATACCGCTGCAGGATCACGCTCATCTCGATGCCTTTTTCAGGCAATCCCTGAAGCTGCAGCAGCTCATCCGCCAGAGCCCGTTTGGTTGGATTGTCTAGGGGATCTTTGACAACAACCAGAAAATCGATATCACTGCGTTCCGTAAAGCAGCCCATGGTCAAAGAACCATGCAGATAGATACCGATGAGATTATCCCTGAGTATATCGACATATCGTGAAATGACAGCATTCAGCAACCGATAGGGATCCATTGAGCAACCTCACATCTCTGCCAACCATGCCTTTCAGGCATACTGTTATTCAAGCGTGATCCAATACCTCTGAGCGATTTTGTCTCCGTTTTGCATCTCATCCTCAAGTATACCACCGTTCTTGATGATGGTCCTTGCCGATGCGACATTATCCTTGTCGCACGTGAGCAATACCTTTTTGATATTAAGCTATCGGCACCCCATTTCATGTTGTTTCATTCGTCTGCTCTCCGTAAATCCATTGCGTCATACCCGCTCCCAATTCCTCATTGGGCCTCTCATCAAAACCAAAAAGCTTGTAGCTCCAGCCGGCTGATTTCCGCAGTTTGCTGTAATCCTCCACGGAAATCGTGTGCGTGTACTCAACCTTCATACATTCCAACCATCCGATCCTTCTCTTTATTTTACCTTAACAGTTTCTGATACCGGATCTCGTATACACCAAACTTATTAAGATACTTCCTGGTTCCATCGAAGACATAGCCCATTTTTTCGTAAAAGCTCCTGCCGATGGCGTTGTTTTCCAACACCCACAGGACAACTTCTTTATACCCAGCTTCCAGTGCCCTTTGCTCACAATACTGCATCAGCCTGGAGCCTATGCCCTGCCTGACCATGAACGGATCCACATACAGCCCCCATAACTCAAAAGATGAAGGCTTATCGGAATCCCTGCACGGGCCAATGATCATAAACGCTTTTACGATGTGGTTTTCCTCGAATACGTAGATATCATCCTTACGTTCCTCCATGGCCCTGGTAAACGCGTCAATCCTTTTGGGAACGAGCATATCCTTAAAAAGAAATTCATCCGATATAATCTGCCGATAGGCAAAACGCCATCCCGTAACATGGATTTCCGCAATGCGGATTACATCCTCAATTGAAGCCTTCCTGACCATCATTCCCTGCTACTCCTTCGAATGTCACAAGCTTTCATGCCCTCACTCCATTCATTCATACTCATGTCCCTGCCCAGGAATCTTTTGTACTTTTTCACGGCATACGTTCGTATAAACATATCTGGCAAAATCCCTGGCTTCCTGCCTGAGTTTTACCTGATGCCATGCCTCCCGATACTTTATAGCCAAAACAACCAGTAATACTTCGCACGTTGTGAGATAAACATCTTTCAGATCAAAAGTGAAAAAGCCTTTCAGATAAATATAATCCAGACTGCCGGGCCAGAAGATCTTGTCAATCAGTGAGCAAAGCGCACCGGCGATAAAAAAGATGAATATGGCATCAGCGCCCTTGCCCACAGCGTATTTGCCTTTGCAATATTGTTAGATCAGAACCACAATCACCACGAGAAAAGCGTTGAGCAATAAATGCGGGATAAAGCCAATCCCCAGGTTCAGTGATGAGTTCACCCAGGACAGGGCAGTATTATGCACGGGAGAAAATTGAAGCATATCTCCAACAAGACCAAAGCACCGATCAAAAAACCATCTGGAAATGATGATCTTAACGGCCTGATCAATCATGACTAATAAACTTATCAAAAGGACAGGCGCTAGACGGTTTTTCTGCAACGCCATCCTCCTTCTTATAATTGAATCCAATACCTTTGTATGATATCCGGGCCATCCACGCCTTCCGAAGCCAACACGCCGCCATGCTTTTGGATAATCTTTGCTGAAGGAGAATTATCCTTTTTGCAGGTTATCAGTACCTTTTCCAGCCCCATTTCCCTGCAGCGTTCCAATGCCAGGGTCAGCATGCGGGTTCCATAACCCTTTCCTCTTTCAGAAGGCCGTATATAGTAGGAAATGTGCCCTCCTCTGAACATCAGGGCTTCATTCAACCAGTGCCGAATGTTGACCGTGCCGATAATCCTGTTCTTGTCCTCAATCAACCAGTAAGTGCTGCCAGGAACCCAGTTGTCCGGAAGCCCTTTCCCAAGATGAAAATCCGTCAGTTTTTCAATGTCTGCTTCAACGGTATGAGTATCAGAAAGCGGAATCATAGCGTCAAAGTTCGTCGCAATGATGTCGTCACGACATTCCGCAATAAACGCCAGGTATGCCTCTTTTAATGCTATGTTTGCCAAAACCAATTCCAGGCTGGACATCTTTTAGCCTCATTTCTCAATGCGTATCGCGCATCTGCTGCAGTATGCCGTCTTTCAGGCCCCTGTAAAAACTTTCATTGAGCTTAGGCCGTTTCCTGATTTTATTGGATAATATTATAGCTTCTTTCGGGCAATGATGCACGCATTTAAAGCAAAACTCGCAATTCTCCCCTTCATGCTTCGGATACCCGTCTGATGTAACCCAGCACTTTCTGATGCAGTTATCAATACATTTATTGCATTTGACACAAAAATTCTTTATGACGCTCAGCGTGATTCTTTGTATCCATAGAGAAATCCTCCGCCATGGATATCGATGATTAACGGCAATTTACCGGCAGCATTTTCAGGATAATAGATATCCAAAAGATGTCCTCTGTGCCCATCGTCGACATATGGAATACCAGAAAATTCCTTTATGCCATCAGGGATTTCTTGCTTTGCCAGAGTTTTTAAATCTCTCTTTTCCCATCTTTTAAGCATTTTATAAACCAGAAATTGCTTTATACTCATTCTTGATTTGCTCCATGATATCGTCTAATCCTTATTCCCATACTCTTTCTGCCATATGCTATAAAAGATGCCGCATTAAGTGCAGCTGTAACAACGCTCAGGATTGCAGCAGCCAATGCCAAAGCATCCGAAGTATCCATAAGGGCTACCCAGTTCTCTTTCTTTACCTAATGATTGGTATAAAAAACCTGCATGCATTATGTTATTTCATATCTTAATCTTGGTATTCTGCGGCCTTCCCTCAACAGCGATTCTACCTCACCGACCACTACGGCACCCATTCGCTCATAAAACCCTTTGGCCTGTGGGCTTGTCACAAGTGAAAATGATTTAACACCAGCCTCCCGGCAGTAATCGATTAAACGTTCCCACATTTTCTTACCGTAGCCTTTTCCAATAAAACGAGGATCAATATAAAAGTACTCGAGCTCTGTCCCCTCATGGGTCTCAATCAGCGCATAAAAGCCAATGACATGGCTTCCCTCAACCAGGATAAAAGTTGGATTGGAACAGATAAAATCTTCCGTAATCCTGTAAACCTCTTTAAATCTTTCCATGAACTTTTCATCATAGCCCCAATAGGCTTCAGATTCGCAGGCTATTCTGTTCAGCTCATCCACATCGTGTTTTCTGGCGGCGCGTATATGGCACATCATTTTACCCCCTCTAAGAGATGCGACTGGCGGTTTCTGCGAGCCAATCAAGGATATGCTTAAATCTTTCTTCAGTTAATGCATGCCCTCCCTGGTATCTCAGGTGAACCAGTTTATCTGCAGCATGATACTGATCAAATACCGGCCTGGCCTCCGATACAATTTCATCCGCATCTGATGAATACTTATCCTCTGTTGCCGAAACCAACAAGATCGGACGTGGCGCCATGCATTTAACCAAATCCGTAATGTCATACTTCTGATAAAAGCCTGGAATGACCTCCGCCATCTCTATTCCGGTTCCTGCTTGCATTTTTCGCTTATATGTACAGGCAGCTCCGCTTGAACAACCAAAAGCGATTTCCTCGTTCAAGGCCATCTGGAAAAGAACCGTATTTCCGCCGTATGAATGGCCCAAAACCCCGATCCGGTGTTTGTCAGCCTTCGGATGTTGTTTTAACAGGCTAAACCCAATATTGGCATCATCTATGACTTTTTTCATCAATGAGCTTCCCTTTACGATACGGTAGCACATTTCATTGAAATGGTACATAAAGTCATTTTTTTCGTCCGGAACGATGCCTTTCATATGCGGCCTTCTGTCTTCAAAACATATGGAGTCCGGGGCTAGCACCATAAAGCCTCTTTTAACCAATTCCACTCCAAAGGCCTGAAGAGGATTGCCCGCAAGGCCGCAAACCTCGCTTTTGCCCAAATGCCTTTCCCCATTATGCTGATGATGGACCAAGACTGCCGGGAACGGACCTTCTCCTTCCGGCACCAGCAAATACGCCGGGATATCATCATCCTCGCTGCCCGGGTAGCAGATTAAAAGCCTTGTATACCCATCACACGCCTGTTCATCCATCACGCAGAAATCCGGTACATCCCATTCTGGTTTTATCCCTATAAATGCCCGGATTTGCTCCCTCAATGCCTCTTTTTCCATACCGTATCCTCCTCACCTGATTCTTCAGCCTCAGATGGTTGCGGTTTCTCTGGAATGTTTTCAAAAGGCATCCTTAATCCGTCTTATTCATTACCTTTCTTGTCTTGCTCACGCACATAATCCCAATACTCGGGCGGTGTTTTTCCCTTTTCAACCACATTCAGTTCGCCGATCTGGGCAATAGCCTTAATTTTGTCGTTAATAAACTGCTGGAAGCAGTTCGGCACATGATCCTTGTAATATCTGTGCAAGGCCACACATTCCCGGCATTTGCCATGCCACTCGCATTTTACTTTGGGACAAGTGCATTTGAGGTTTTCAGGATCCTTCAGGAGCTCCCTGTTGACAAGTACAACTTCTCGATAAAACTCTTCCTTTGACCACATATTACTTCCTCCATCCTATTTATTTGCAAGAAATTTTGCCATGAACTGAATCAGTGCGTTCACAAAGGCGTTCTGTATTAATCCAAAACGGCTCCTGAATCAACCTCATGCCCTATTTTTTTTGCTTTAAAGATGCCTTGGCGCTTTGGAAGCGCTTTTTGATATTTGCTCCCTTTTTTTCTCATAGATGCGGTCAGCGATGCATAACACCTGGTTCTTCAGCCACAGATAGGTTGTGGTATCTTTGGAATAATCCGCTTCTCCCAACATATCGATTCTTCCATCGGCAATGAGCTGGTTAACCTGTTTGAAAGCTTCCTGGTCCCCTTTGGGGTATACCGCAAAAGTTTTGCCGCCGTTTGATTTTATCACTGAGAAGGCGGGTACATCGCTTGGCCCGTCAGCGATATAGATCATGTTCTCAAAGGGCACTCTCCTGTTTTCCGGCGCAATCCTGGAATTCACGTCGATTTCTTCAAAAAGGTTTGAGCCTTTATTGATCTCAAATATTGCACGCGTCTTGGATGTGTTGTCAATGGCATAAGCTATCTGCGAAATGACGCTTTCGCAGGGCTCTGCATCTTTTTCATATTCCCGTATTTCCAAAGCTGATTTAATGGGCTTCTCAATAAATTCACAACCCCATATTCCCCTAACATAATCATTTACGATGGAACCTCTTATAACCTCTGCCAGGCCTGTGCTGACAATATAATGCTCCACAGCAATATTGAAGGGCTTATACTTTTCATTTTTTGAGACGGCTTCTTCCAGTTCTCTGAAAATCTCAGGAACACCGGGATAAAAATTCAACCGGCTTCCGAACTCGCGCAGCCTGGCATTATTCAGCCCGGGAAAAATCCCCTGCTGAACACAGGTTATGAAATGGTTCAGGTATATCGTATCTCTATTTACCCGAATCCCTTGTTTTCTGTATTCCATTGGCAGGCTGTTGACTTCCTGCCAAAATGCGTTTTCATCAACATGGTATGCTTCAAAAATGGGCTTTTGCATATAGCCATCTATCAAGGTTTTATCAAAATCCCATATAATCGCGATAACGTTCTGATCCATAACAGGCCTCCCTGCTCGCCGGTGAAGCTGGTAAAACGATAGTAAACTTATGCTATATTATACCATCCCTGCATCAGGATTGAATGCCGTATTGCTCAGCACCCAGGCGCTCAAACAGCCTGGATATCCTGTAGGTACAGTCTTTTTTCCTCGTCTCCTCAAGCCGCCATGAATCAGACAATGGAAAATACATGCCATCCTTCGAAGCGGAGCCCATATCCCATGTACCATCCGGTTCACTGTTGCGAAGAAGCCAATCTGCAACATACTTCAGCTTTGCCTTGCATCTGGGGTTTTTGTATTCCGAAAGAAGCTCAATAGCTCCGATAAACCTGCTGGCCTGCTTCGATTTGAATACCTCCGGCGTGTTCAGCAAGCAATGTTCATAGATGTAATAGATTCCTGTATCATGGCTGAGGATGTAATCGAACAATGCCTCTTCCAAAGGTGCTTCGAGGAAATCGGCGAGCAATGAAACGGTGTAAAAGGAAACAAAGTCGACAAATCTTCCCCCTCGGGGCGCTTTTTTGAATACCTGTTTATAAGCCTTGACGTAACGGTCGTGGTGATATGTGCCGTCTGAAAACGCATTGCTTATAACCTCAGCCCATCGCTCCGCTGTGCGGTTTGCCAAGGGATCATCTGATGTGAATCGACGAATCCATGTTGAAAGCATCAATGAAGTAAAGAGGTCCCAATCATGCAGCTTTTCCCTTCTGTCAGGTATTTGCCTCTCTCCTGCAAGGCAGCTGTGCATATAGGATACGGCTTTTTGGATGGGCTCGTCATCCATGGTAAATCCCAGGATCTGAAGGCGTCTTAATGCCTGTTCGGTTGTTATTGATGAACACTTGAAATTACAGCTCAGGGAATGAAAAAAACCCCAGCTTCCATCACTGTTTTGAAGTGAGATGATGACTTCTGCCCATCTGGATTCTTTCAGCGTTTTCATTTATGTACCTTCCAAATACTTATTTATAATGTACTGCAGTACCTATTACCACTCATTAACCGCATACAGTATGGCCAGGCGGATTTGTGTCAAAAGTTCACCTGATAATCTCTCATATTCATTATCCAAGCCTTTTTCGTGTGCCATATAGGGCGGGCTGTCATTCCAGGAACCCATTCCGCCAAAAACATCCGCAATGCATGCAGCCTCAAAAAGTCGCCTGTTTTTCTCCGGGATTTGCGGCAAGACGGGATTCTTTATCGTATCCCGATCGCCTTCCAAAACAGAAAAAGCTTTTTGAAATATCCCGGCAAAACCATCACACGCAATCATCCGGGCAAGCTTTTCTATTTCGGTCAAAACAGCTTTAAAATCATTTGAATTATCCGTAAAGCGCGGTTTGTCTTTCGGTAGGTCTTTCCATTCATATTCCGTATAGAGCACGTGCCATACTTTTTGGGCTGAATCAAATTCCCATCTGGGAGTAAAGCAGCCTGGCGATCTGTTTTTGAAAAAACAGACCAGCAAGCTTCGTGACATGTTGGAAAAGCCTAAGAGATTACGATCTTTTACCGAAACAGGAACATACAGCATGACATCCTGCAATCCTCTTTTGAGGCATTGCTCAAACCAGCTTCCTACGTTATCCGCTTTAGGCGCCGACTCATGGAACAGTTTCTTTTCCGGCAGGAACTGAAACTCTATTCTTTTTATGTATTTGTCGGGAACATAAGAAATAGTGCTCCCCTCTTTAAGGGCCTTCTTTGCCGCTAAAGCAAGACAACAGATCTGGTATAGTTCGCCGTTCATAACTCTTTCAAACCTTTCACATTAATCATGCAGCTCACATTCAAGAACTGTGACGGCTTTCCCCATGATGAACACCCTTTCGTCCGCCACAAATTTCCCCGGCAATAAACCCCAACAACACTGCCGTTTTCCTCAGCAACCCGAACTTTTCGTTCAAGCATCAATCCTCATATTTCTCCAGTACAAGAAAAGGTTCATCTTCTGCAACGAAATCCATAACGTCCGCATATGAATGATAAAAATAAAGCTTGTCATCAATGTGTTCAAATGCATAATTCTCTTCAGGTCCATCTTCAACGGTTATCATATTCATATCCGAAAACATGCACAGTCTGAAACTGTATCTGAATGTTCTGTCCGGCCATACAGCGGTGCAGTTTTCAGTGAATGTATAAATGTTGCCATCTTCATCCTGATATTTGCCGCAAAGAAGATACCGATTAATATATTCATCCTCTGAGCAATCAATCTTGTGAAAAATCACACCCATCTCGTTCACATCAACAATACCATTTTTATTGATGTTTACAGTCAGATAATCATCATCTTCGTTGATTTTAAGCGTTACACCTGTTGCTTTCCTCTCGAGAATCATTCTTTCTATCCATCCAGGCACGCCGCCATTATACCAGTATTCATCCCACCGATAGGTACCATACTCATCATCATAAGAGAACACAATTGTGGATGGGGAATAGTCAAGTCCAAATTTGTGTGTAAAATACCTCGGTCATCAAAGCAGTAGCTAATCAAACAATAGTCTAAGCGTTTATGCCGCGAAAGCTGTTGAC
>NZ_FQZP01000056.1 GCF_900142095.1 Thermoclostridium caenicola
TACTTGAGATTTCAACTCCATGCTCTCTTTTTTGCAAAAAATGTTGGAGCACCGAAGTTATTTCCCTTCGGCACCCCAACATTTATTATAGAACCTTTTTTGCTTGCCTGCGGAGCTTATGGTCAGAAAATCCCAGTAATACTATGGGAATGCTTGACAAAGAGAGAATCCTCTGATATGATCGCAAATGTTAGGCTATTCTAACTCAAAAGTTAGTAAAACCTAACAACCCGTCTTCTGCCGGCAGTTGCAATAAACACGCGATGGAGGGAAACCATGAAGTTAAGAAGATTTGCATGCCTGATTGCCGTGCTTGTATTAACACTGTCTGTTGCAGCCTGCACAACTGGCAAGGCTGACGGTGTATCCGGCGACACATCTCAAAATGCATCAGACAAGACTTCCGATAACACATCTGCTGAATATCCCATTACCATAAAACATGCCTTCGGGGAAACCGTGATCGAAAAAAAGCCTGAACGCATTGCAGCAATCGGCTGGGGGAACATGGATGTTCCGCTTGCTCTTGGTGTGGTTCCGGTGGGAGTGTCCCAGGCCAACTATGGCGTGACGGAAGGCGAAAAGCTGCTTCCCTGGACAGCTGAAAAATTCATAAGCCTTGGTGTGAATAATCCCGTAGTGTTCGATGATATTGACGGCCTGGATTTCGAAGCCATAAACGATGTCCAGCCAGATGTTATACTTGCTGCATACTCGGGCATCACCCAGGAAGAGTACGATATCCTGAGCCAGATTGCTCCAACCGTTGCCTATCCCAGAGCAGCCTGGGATATTGGCTGGAGGGAGCAGATCATCATGAACGCAACAGGTATGGGGATGAAAGCGGAAGGGGAGGCTCTTGTGGCCGACCTGGAAAAGCTGATTTCCCAAAGGCTTGAGGCATACCCGCAGCTCAAGGACAAAACGGCAGCCTTCTTTTATGTCTATCCCGCTGACTTCAGCACATTCTACATCTATCTCATGAAAGATCCGAGGGCGGCATTTCTTATCGATCTTGGGCTCAAGGTGCCGGACAGTGTGGCAAAACTGGCGGAAGGCGAGACAAGTTTTGCCATAGAGGTCAGCTCTGAAAAGGCCGATCTTCTGTCGGATATTGATATCATCATTGCTTACGGTGATGAGACCGTTTTGAATCATATGCAGGCCGATCCCCTTATGGGAACCATCCCGGCCGTTAAAAGAGGGTCGGTGGTGATGCTTCAGGATAATACTCCCCTGGCAGCATCGGTGAACCCCAGCGCTCTGTCCATACCTTACACCATTGATGAATACCTGAAATTAATTGCAGAGGCGGCGGAAAAAGTCAAATGAGATTGTCCAGAACATTAACCCTGATAGGTGCCGGTACCGTGGCCATACTCCTGTGCATCTTCCTTTCACTGGCTCTTGGCTCACGGAGCATCGATCTTGCCAAGGTTGTCGGTGCATTGCTTGATTCCGGAGATGTTTCTTTCGACGCCCTGGTGGTACGGGAACGCATTCCCAGGACTATTTTCAGTATCATTGCCGGCGCATCCCTGGGCGTATCGGGTGCCTTGATGCAGGCCATAACCCGAAATCCTATAGCTGATCCCGCCATTTTGGGGGTGAACAGCGGTGCGGCGCTCTTTGTGGTAACAGGCATAGCCTTTTTTCAGATAAATACGGCCCAGAAATATATCCTTTTTGCGCTGGCAGGCGCTGCCTTGACTTCAGCTGTCGTATACCGGATAGGTTCCCTCGGGTCAGGAGGAGCTACCCCCATTAAGCTTGCCCTGGCCGGGGCAGCTACCAGCGCAGCATTGTCTTCACTGGTGAGCATGATTGTGCTGCCGCGGGTTGATGCCATGAACAGTTACCGTTTCTGGCAGGTAGGGAGCGTTGGGGGCGCGACCTGGGATGGGATTCTGGCCGTATTGCCGTTTCTGGCAGCGGGTTTAGTGATAGGGTTTTTAATAACGCCTGCCCTCAATGCGTTGGCCCTTGGCGACGATGTTGCAACGGGCCTGGGGGTGCGTGTGGGAGCGGTGCGCATGATAGGAGCCCTGGCAGGCGTGCTGTTATGCGGCGCGACGACTGCCATAGCCGGTCCTATAGGGTTTGTGGGGCTCATGGTGCCGCATACCATGCGACTCCTTTGCGGCCCCAATCTGAAGACCATCGTTCCCATGTCGGCAGTCGGAGGGGCTGTCTTATTGACAAGTGCGGATGTTTTCGGACGACTTATCGGCGGTGTTGGTGAGGTTGAGGCAGGAATCATTACGGCTTTTTTCGGGGCGCCTGTCATGATCGTCATCGCAATAAGAACGAAGGTGCATAAGATATGACTGATGAAGGTGCATAAGATATGACTGATACGGTAAATCTGGGTTTTCGGCGGCGAAGAATACGCCGGCTGGCGGTTGTCGCAGGTCTGAGCATGGTTGTTCTTGTTCTTTGCTGCGCCGCTCTCTATCTTGGCAATACCCAATACCCACCGGATGTCATCATCAGGGTAATACTGGGCGAGCAAATCAAGGGGGCGTCATTTGCCATCGGCACGCTGCGGCTGCCCAGGATGTTAATAGCTGTGCTTGCCGGAATGGCTTTCGGGATGGCCGGCAACACCTTTCAAACCATGCTGGGAAATCCCCTGGCAAGTCCCGATATCATCGGGGTAACGGCAGGCTGCAGCGTGGCGGCGGTATTCTGCATCACCTTCTTAAACGTCAGCAAAGGTGTGATATCGCTCGCGGCTGTTGTGACGGGTGTCGCCTTGGCCGCTATTATCTATTTTCTCTCATACCGTGGGGGCTTTTCCGGGCCGAGGCTTATTCTGATCGGCATAGGCATTCAGGCCATGCTGAATGCATTAACCTATTTTCTTCTTTTGCGGGCCAACCAGTATGATGTGCCGGCTGCCATGAGGTGGCTCAGCGGAAGCCTCAATGGGTTGCAGATGAAGGACGTTCCGCTGCTTTTTGGCGTTGTGACGGTCTTTGGGTTTATTCTGACCGCCTTGAGCAAATATCTGAACATTCTGGAACTGGGAGATCAATCGGCCACATCGCTTGGTGTCCGGACGGACAGGGTGAGGATGCTCATGGTTATCTGCGCAGTCTTTTTAATTGCTTATACAACAGCGGTTACCGGGCCTGTTGCCTTTGTATCTTTCCTGGCAGGCCCTATTGCCTCAAGACTTGCAGGCAGGGGCAATTCCAACATTGTCCCGTCCGCCCTTACGGGAGCCGCACTGGTGTTGCTGGCCGATATCGTCGGTCAAAACCTTTTTGACATCCGTTTTCCTGTGGGAGTCGTAACGGGAATGCTGGGCGCCCCCTATCTCGTGTTTTTGCTCATACGCATGAATAAAGGAGGAGCAGCATGAAAATATTGTCTTCGCTGCAAGCACGCAGGCTGGTTGCAGGATATGGCAAAAAATTAATCCTTGATAACGTGGATGTGGTCGTTCCACCCAACAAGATCAGCGTCATTATTGGAGCGAACGCCTGCGGTAAGTCCACACTTCTGAAGACCCTGGCACGCTTAATTAAGCCGACGTCGGGAGAAGTCATGCTTGATGGCAAGGATATCCACGCCATCCATCCGAAAAAGGTTGCAAAAAAGCTGGGGCTGCTTCCCCAGTCTCCGGTGGTGCCGGAAGGCATCACGGTTGCAGACCTTGTTTCCCGCGGCCGGTTCCCACATCAAAACCTTATGGGCGGATTGAAAAAGAGCGATTATGAAGCCGTAAAAGAGGCCTTGGACATCATGGGCATAAGCCATCTTGCAAACCGCAGTGTCGATGAATTAAGCGGCGGCCAGCGGCAGAGGGTATGGATTGCCATGGCTTTGGCCCAGCAAACGGATATCCTTCTTCTGGATGAACCGACGACCTATCTGGACATTGCCTGCCAGATTGAGATTCTTGATTTATTGACCGCTCTGAACAGAAAGCGCGGGACAACCATTGTCATGGTGCTTCATGATATCAATCTAGCCGCACGCTATGCCGATCATATTTTCTGCGCCAGGGATGGTGTGATAATCGCCCAGGGCCCACCGGAGGATACCATTACAGAGGAAATGATAAAGAAAGTCTTTAACCTGGATTGCATGGTTATTGAGGATCCGGTAACCGGCAGACCATTTATTGTGCCAAGAGGCAGGCACCATACCCGGATGCTTTCCGAACCTCAAGCAGTATAAAATTGAAAGATCCGGTGAATGAAAAGTAGTAGTTGGATATCGTGAGATAAGGATTTTGTAATGAGCACCATGGATGGGATGACGGGTGGCTTTCATAGTACCTTTTCATTTTGGGTATATTAATCAATCATATTTATGCTTTCAAGGAGGTGGTGCCGTGACAGCGGATAAAACGCGGGTACCCAATCGATTAGTGCATGAGAAGTCACCTTATCTGCTCCAGCATGCCTACAACCCAGTGGACTGGTATCCCTGGAGTGAAGAGGCCTTCACCAAGGCAAAAGAAGAGGGGAAACCCATCTTCCTTTCAATTGGCTACTCCACCTGTCACTGGTGCCACGTGATGGAGCGGGAATGCTTCGAGGATGAGGAAGTGGCCGATCTTCTCAACCGATATTTTGTCAGCATCAAGGTGGATCGTGAGGAAAGGCCGGATATTGACAGCATCTATATGGCGGTCTGCCAGGCCATGACGGGGCACGGCGGATGGCCCCTGACCATTTTTATGACCCCTGACGCAAAACCCTTTTTTGCCGGAACCTATTTCCCCAAAAAAGACAGGATGGGCCTGCCCGGCCTTGTCACCCTCCTGAAAAGAGTGCATGCCCTGTGGAAAGATAACCGGGATGATCTGACCGAGGTTACGGACAGGATTGTTCAGGCCCTTCAGGAAAGGCCAACCACCACCCACAAGGCCGATCCTGATGCACTGGTAACCAAGGCCTACGAAAACCTGCGCATGAGGTTTGACAGCGTGTATGGCGGTTTTGGCAGCGCGCCGAAATTTCCGACACCTCACAACCTCATCTTTCTCCTCCGCTACTGGTATGTCCACAGGGACAGCATGGCTCTTGCCATGGTTGAAAAGACGCTGGATGCCATGTATCGCGGCGGCATCTTCGACCATATCGGTTTCGGGTTTTCCCGGTATTCGACCGACAGCAAATGGCTGGTGCCGCATTTTGAGAAAATGCTTTATGACAATGCGCTGCTGGCCATAGCCTACCTGGAAGCATACCGGGCAACACGCAGGGAGAAATATGCCGATGTGGCAAGAAGGATTTTCGCCTATGTGTTAAGGGATATGACATCCCCCGAGGGAGGTTTTTATTCCGCGGAAGATGCGGATTCGGAAGGGGAGGAAGGCAAGTTCTACCTTTGGACGCCGGACGAGGTCAAAGAGGTCCTTGGCGAGAAGGACGGGGAACGGTTTGCCAGGCTTTTTGACATCACCGAGAGGGGGAACTTTGAGGGAAAGAGCATTCCAAACCTGATCAACATCCAGGTTTCCGCCTCCGACAGGGAGTTCATCGAAAGGTGCAGGAAGCGGTTGTTTGATACCAGGGAGCAGCGGCCCCGTCCATTCAGGGACGACAAGATCCTGACAGGCTGGAACGGCCTGATGATAGCTGCGCTGGCCATGGGCGGAAGAATCCTTGGTGACATTGCGTACACCGAAGCGGCCGAAAAGGCATGCCGGTTCATCCTGGGAAAAATGATCCGGCCGGACGGGCGGCTTCTGGCGGCTTATCGGGACGGATCCGCAAACATTCCTGCCTACGCGGACGATTATGCGTTCCTGATATGGGCTCTGCTGGAGCTTTATGAAACCACCTATAAGCCTCAGTATCTCAAGAAAGCATTGGAGCTGAATGAAGCCTTGCTGGAGTTGTTCTGGGACAGCCAGGATGGCGGTCTGTTCCTGTACGGCAGCGATGCCGAGCAACTGATCATGCGGCCCAAGGAAGTGTATGACGGGGCGCTTCCTTCGGGCAACTCGGTGGCAGCCCTGAACCTTCTGAGGCTGTCCCATCTTTCAGGACGGTCGGAACTGGCCGAAATCGCCCAGAAACTTTTTGAAGCCTTCAATCCGGAAGTTTCGCTTTCGCCCCATGCCCATACCTTTTTCCTGACAGCGTGGATGTTTTATAAATCCAGGCCCAAAGAAGTCATTATCGTTGCGGATGGTGCAACCGAAGAGGCCTGTCGGATGCTCCGGATTGTCAATAGCAGCCCGGATCCCTTTGTCTGCTCCATCCTGTATACCAGTCAACACAGGGATTTGACCGAAATTCTTCCCCATGTCGGGAATTACAGGGCTATGGACGGCAAGCCGACAGCCTATATCTGCGAGGATTATGCCTGCCAGCCGCCTATTACGGATCCGGATGAGCTCGAAAAGCACTTTCCGCCGGAAGTCATTCTGAAGCATGAATGAGCGGTTCCATCCAAACGGGGAGCCAATCCGGCATCCCGGCAAATAAAAAAGAGCCGTTTGGGCTCTTCAAGGGAGTGATTTTTCCAAAGCCAATGTTCATCCGGCTGGATGAAGGCTCAGTAGTAAACCTTGACAAATTTAATGGAGAAGAAGTCGCATATCAGGATATCGTCGGTCTCCACTTCGTTGATGACGATGTAATCGGCTCCTACGGCCAGCAGGGTTCCGGTCCTGTCGGTGAACGTATTGGTTCCTATCAGGAATTCCACCGTCACTTTCCTGCCGATCATGGTTCGTAAAAATCCGTTGATGTAGAGCGTTGTTTCAGTTGTAACCGGTATGGGTTGGTTGAAGGGTGTAATGGGAGCCATACCTGCTCCGCTGGCAGGCATCCCGGTAGGCATTCCCGGCAGGAGCTGGCCGGAGGGCAGTCCGGGCGAAGGTGCACCAGCCGCAGGGAATCCTGCTGTTGGCATGCCGGTTGGAATGCCGGTAAACGGGACGCCGGCAGGACGTGCGCCAACAGCCTGCATGCCTGCTGCCGGAATACCGGCAGCCTGTTGACCGACAGGGGAATAGCCGTCCGTTCTGCCTGCCATGTCCGGCATACCCGGGGTCATGGCGCCGGCGGCTGTGGGCTGACCGGTCCAGGGTGCGCCCGAGGGTGTTGCTGATGGATAGCCCATATTATTCGATGGTTCTGTGGGAGAGGGCGGAAGCTTTTCTTTGCCCCGCTCCTGTTTCATCTGGTTGGGTGGGGCATGATACGGATTCAGTCTTCCCGATTTGGCATCAAGGTTGCTGTTTTCCATACTGAATGTCTCCTTTCATGGGTTATGTTTGCGCATATCTCTCTGTAGGGATATAGAAGCAATGCTGCCCAATCCTGTTATGTAAGGTTCCTGTTCCTGTAATGGGGAAAATGGTTGCGCAGGTCGGCTTGAAGGGGTTGTAGTACCATAGCGAATTGGCCACACCCCACAGAACGTTGCCTGCGAGAGCCCAGTCTGCGATTTCGTAATGCAATTCGTCGGGACGCATATTGTAGATGTTTTGAGGATTGTATTGGCCGTAGACTTCTTCCATGACGCAGGTAAACTGCCTGGGCTGGAAGATTACCTTTCTCAGGTCGCCCTGACAGACTCGCTGATACTCGCCATAGGCTACATGAACCCTGTTCATGACCACGGAGGCCACAGCCCGCATGCCGTTTAAGCCTTCGCCTTCCGCCTCGCATTTGATGAGCCGTGCAAAAAGTTCCCGTGTGGACAGAGGCATTTTCATCACCTGTTTTCCAGCTTTGTCTCATCAGCCTGTCTGAAATGTCACAGTAGTATTATATTAATGCGGAGAATATTGTGTGACGCATGGGAAGCGCGGCCCCGGGAACGGAAGGCATAAATCGTAAGCAGTGCCATAGATTATTGTGGAAGGGATAAGTGGGGGTTATCATGGTCTTTACCTATAATCCCAGGAACGGAACGGCCTATGCCCGGGCGTATGCCCTTTATGACCGGGTACCCGAGCAAAGCCGCCTGTTTTATTACGACAGGGGGAACGATTGCGCCAATTTCGTCAGCCAATGCGTGTGGGCCGCATATGGCGGCTGGCTGGCAGGAATGGATCCCGAGACCGTGGAGGTCAACCGCACCAGGATAAAAAACCATGTCCGGATGGCTCCCTACATCTGGTATGGCTCTTCCGGCTTCGTGGGTTCCACCAGGTGGTGCAGGGTCTTGGAGTTTTATGCCTATGTGGTGTCCGAAAAACGGTATGGCCCCCGGGCAGTAAAAGTGGCGGAAGGGGACTGGGCGAGCCTTTCGCCGGGCGTTATCCGGGAGGGGGATGTTCTGCAGCTGGTCGTTCAGTCCTACATCCCCGGTCAGTACGGCCACAGCCTTTATGTGACAAAAGGCGGCCGGACCTGGGATGATATCCTTATCTGCTGCCACAGCTATGACCGGCTGGATGTGCCGCTGAGTTCCTTCGTGTTGCAGCCGGAACAGTATCCACGGGTACGGGTGCTGCGGTTCAGGAACGCTGAGTTTTACAAATAATAGCCCGTATCTGATTGTTCCGGGAAGCAGGATATTTATTTCAACTGATTTGGGATATCTTCGGGAAAATGCTGCCATGTGATACAATGGAAATAAATATGACTGGTGCTAATATTGGCGCCTGTTGGGGGTATTGGCATGGCGGACCATAATCGGCAGGGGCGTGATGGCTTTGATCTGCTTACGGCTGGAATCTTCTGCGTGATCGGATTTATCTGGTTTGCAGGTTCCCTTTATCTTGTTGACGAAGCCCCTTACGGCATTGGATACTTATTCCCGGCACTGGGAATTGCCTTTTTTGTTACCGGTGTTGTTTTTGCTGTCAGATACTATCGGGGAACTCCTGAGAAAAGCAGGTATAATCCTCCCAAAAACTGGATTGTTGATGAGACCCCGGAAAATGCCGACCTCAAAAACGAAGCTGCTTCCATACATGCGGGAGTGAATAAGTCCAAAGAGGCAACCGGTAAAGAACCACGCTGATGCGGTGAAAGAATGCTCCTGGTATTCTTCAGGACAACATAAAAAAGCCGCATGTTCTTTGGCGGCTTAATGCTTAACCGGAACTGACAGGTACTGCACGCTGTGCCTTTTTCGGCTTTGTCCAAACCGGCCTGTAAAGCAGGATACTTTTGCCGATCATCGAGCCTGTGTACAGGGCATGGCTGATATCCCCGGCATGTGAACGGGGTTGGTTGTTGTATTGACGGTTCCGTTCCAGGATCCATCGCTCAAATTCATCGGGGGTCAGCCCGTGGTATGCCTTGCTGAATTTGACCCTGTAAAGTTTCAACCCTTTGCGGTATTTGGAGATCATGCGCATTTCGTAAAGCATGTGCCTGCCGAGACCCTTGTCGTAATGGTCCTGATGGGCATAGCAAAAATAATCGGACAGGTAATGGGTTATGATGCCCAGCTTTCTTGACCACGAATACCGGGATCCTGTCTGATTGGGTTCTTTCATCAGATCCTTGGCGCGTTTGACCACGAAGGGCAGGGATTCGCTTATCCGATGCGGTTTGCATATGGCTTTGATGTCCGGAAGGATATTGCCGTACATAAACCCGAGAAGATTAAGCTTCACACCGCTGTGCTTCCTGATGATCCGCCTCATGTTGTATGAAAACAGCAAATGCATGATGATGTTCATTGGTTCGCTCCCCGATTGCCGGCCGGGCGCCGGCAATTTCCGACGAACTGTCCGGTAAGGACAGATCCGTTATTCTATTTTACCGGGATTTTCGGCATGAAGTAAATGTAAAAATCAGTCATCCCAATGGCATATTCAAGAAAAATGGTGCAATGTGGTATAATGGGAAAAGCGAATTGCCCCGAACATGAATAAACATATGTCGGAGGTATGGGAATGTCGGAGCAGCAACCACAACCGGAACGTGATGTATTTGATCTGCTCACTGCCGGGCTCTTCTGTGTGGTAGGATTTATCACGTTTGTGAGTGGTCTTTATTATGCCGAAAAATACGGAGTTATGGGATATTATGTGCCCTTGATAGGTGTTGGTGTGTTTGTCTTCGGGGTTACATGGGCTGTCAGGTATTTTAAGGGTACTCCTGCAAAAAACACGTTCAAGCCTTCTGAAAACTGGATTGTTGATGAGACCCCGGAATATGAAAACCGGAACAATGATGCCGATGCGGTCCGGGCCGGAGCCGATAAGGCTGATGAGAGGGCAGACGGAGATGTTCGCTGAATCAGTAGGAGCCTGGAATATGGTAAGCGTGTTTCTGACTTGACGGAGTGTCCTGAACGCGGCATGATCTATGAATGGATGGGTACCGAACAGGAAGGATGCCTGCGATATGGAACTATCAATGAAAATATTTATCCTGCTGATCAACGCGATTATTTTTAATTCCGCGTACCTCATCATACATATCTCCAATCTCAGCCGGGTGGTCAAGATTCTCCTGCTGGTTGGGGGAAATGTTGTCATAATCGGCGGAACGCTTTTGATCATGCACATCTGTGGTTTATAAACCCGTCTGGGTTGATGATAAAAGAGAGAGAAAAGGTTTAACCAAAGGAGGATTACAGCATGCAAACCCCCATGATACTGGACGGAAAGGCACTGGCAAAAAGTGTCGAACAGGAGCTTCAGGTAAGAGTACAGCGGATTAAGGATAAAACAGGCAGAGTCCCTGTGCTTGCAACAATTATTGTGGGCAATGACCCGGCCTCGGTGACCTATGTGCGCATGAAGGGCAATGCCTGCAACCGGGTGGGTATCCGGCCGCTTAAAATAGAGATGCCGGAGGAGAGCACCACAGAAGATGTGATCCGGCAGATCCAGGCGCTGAACGAGGATCCGGATGTTCATGGCATCCTGCTCCAGCATCCTGTTCCGAGGCATATCGACGAAATGGCCTGCTTCAACAGTATCGATCTTGCCAAGGATGTGGATGGCGTCAACACCAATACTTTCGGGCGCATGTCCATGCAGATGGATGCTTTCAAAAGCGCCACACCCCTTGGCATCATTACCCTTCTGAAACACTACAATATTCCCCTTGAGGGACGGGAAGCGGTCGTCATCGGCAGAAGCCCCATCCTGGGCAAGCCTGTGGCCATGATGCTGCTGAACGAAAACGCCACGGTGACCATTTGCCATTCCAAGACAAAGGATCTGCCCGAGGTGGTCAGGAGGGCCGATATTGTGGTTGCCGCAGTAGGGAAGCCCGAGTTTGTCAAGGCCGATTGGGTGAAGGAAGGCTGCGTCCTTGTGGATGCGGGTTACAATCCCGGCAATATCGGCGATATCGACCTGAAGAATGCCATAGCCAAATGTTCAGCCTATACCCCGGTTCCCGGAGGCGTGGGCCCGATGACCATCAGCAGCCTCATCAGGCAGACCGTGGAATCGGCGGAAAGAAAGTTTGGTATTACCAACGGCTGAAGCGGCATATATGCCAGAAAAAAGGCCTTCGGGCCTTTTTTTGATATATGCCGCGTGATACCCCGGCGGAAAATCAGGATGGAAAGCCAAAGGCATGATACGGCTTGTCAGAACGAAAAAAAAAGGATAGAATAGGCTTAATCTTTGTTCGGGAGGGATCATGGGACCTTGGCAGCGTGGGTTTTGGCGGACAATAAAAAAGTACCTGAAGAAGAACTGAAAAGCCGGATGGCGCGTTTCAGAAAGATCATGGATGAAAGGCAGCCGGAGTGGCGCCTTGCCATTTTTGTCAGCAAAGTCAACATGTACTATTTTACCGGAACCATGCAGGACGGTTTTCTGGCCATTCCCAGGGACGGGGAAGCCGTGCTTTGGGTCAGGAGGAGCTATGAGCGGGCTTTGGATGAATCCCTGTTCCCGGATATACGTCCCATGCAGAGTTACAGGGATGCGGCACAGGCCATGGGCATGTTCCCCTGCCCCGTCCACATGGAAACCGAGAAAGTGCCGCTGGCCATGTACCAGAGGATGCAGAAGTATTTCGGGTTTACGGCCTGCCTGTCCCTTGATGCCGAGATCATGGCTATCCGGGCCATAAAAAGCCCCTATGAACTTTCCTGCATGCGCCGTTCAGGCCAGGCTCACAAAACCATTCTGGAAGACAGGGTTCCTCAGGTGCTGAGGGAAGGGATGACCGAGGCCGAACTGGCGGCAGACCTGTTCAGCATCATGATGGAAGAAGGCTTCCATGGAGTGACCCGGTTTGGGATGTTCGACACGGAAATGATCCTTGGGCAGGTTGGTTTTGGAGACAGTTCCATCTATCCTTCCTATTTCAACGGTCCCGGAGGACATATCGGGCTCAGCCCGGCCGTTCCGGCATTGGGAAGCAGGGAAAGACGGCTAAAGAAAGGCGATCTTGTCTTCGTGGATATCGGTTTCGGGGTGGACGGATATCATACCGACAAGACCATGACCTATATGTTCGGGCAGAAACTGCCGGACTACGCCATTGAAATCCATGAAAGGTGCGTGGCTATCCAGGACAGGATTGCATCTCTTTTAAAACCCGGCGCCATACCTTCAAAGATATACCAGGAGATTATGTCGGGACTGGAGCCCGAGTTTCTGGAGAATTTCATGGGCTTTGGCAAAAGGACCGTAAAGTTCCTGGGTCATGGCATCGGGCTGGTGGTGGATGAACTGCCGGTCATCGCGCAAGGTTTTGATGAGCCGATCCAGGAAGGGATGGCCTTTGCCCTGGAGCCCAAGAAAGGCATTGCCGGTATCGGCATGGTGGGCATTGAAAACACTTTTGTTGTCACCGCCGATGGCGGCGAATGCATAACCGGCTCAAGCAGGGGACTCATTCCTGTTTATTAAGGATTTTCTGCTTGACAACAGGCGAACAGGTGATGTATATTATAGAAGCAATAAAGCAGAAGCTGAGCTTCTCACCTTGTTGACGGATGTCGGCGGGTCAATAGCGCAAACATATGACTGGTGAGTCATAGTGTTGCATGCATTGGCATAAACAGGTGAAGAAAGCTTTACCTGTTTTATTTTTAATAAAGAGCGTGTAAACCAAACGGTCTATTTTCTGTATTTCGGAGGTGTTCTTTATAAACAAAAATCAGATTCAGATCAATTCGGCGATTCGTGACAAGGAAGTAAGGGTGATTGACGTCGATGGTTCCATGCTGGGAATCATGTCAGCAAAGGAAGCCCAGATGAAAGCGAACGAAAGGGAATTGGATCTGGTCAAAATATCGCCCAATGCAAACCCGCCAGTCTGCAAGATCATGGACTATGGGAAGTACTTGTACGAACGCAACAAGAAGGACAAGGAAGCCAAGAAAAAGCAGACTATCATCGAGGTGAAGGAAATCCGGCTTTCTGCCAAGATCGAGGAGCACGATTTCAACTTCAAGGCCAAAAACGCCATGCGCTTTCTTGAGGATGGCGACAAAGTGAAGGTATCGATTCGCTTCAGAGGCCGTGAAATCGCCTATGCCGATCTGGGACACGAGGTCCTCAATAAATTTGCGGACACCGTCAAGGAATACGGAAAAATTGAAAGACCACCGGTAATGGATGGCAGAACATTATCAATGGTTTTGGTTCCACATAAGAAGTAGTACTCAAAAGGAGGTTTTAGCAACATGCCTAAGCTTAAGACGCACAAGGCTTCAAAGAAGCGATTCAAGATTACCGGATCGGGCAAGGTCAAGAGAACCCATGCCTACAAGAATCATATTCTCACAAAGAAGACAACCAAGCGTAAGAGAAATCTTCGCAAAGGAGCAATGGCTTCCGATGCAAATGTGGCAACCATCAAGCAATTGCTGCCGTACGCATAATTAAGGGAAAGAGGTGTGAACGATGTCACGAGTTAAAGGAGCACAGCGCACTCGCGCAAGACATAAGAAAATCCTGAAGCTTGCGAAGGGTTATTTCGGTGCAAAGAGCAAGCTGTACAGAATAGCCAATCAGGCCGTTATGAAGTCCCTGAGTTATGCCTACAGGGATAGAAAGCAGAAGAAGCGCGATTTCCGGAAGCTCTGGATTACACGTATTAATGCCGCTGCAAGGCTCAACGGCATGTCCTACAGCAAGTTCATGAATGGGCTGAAGAAGGCCGGTATCACCCTTAACAGAAAAGTTCTGGCCGACATGGCTGTCAACGATGCCGAAGGGTTCGCCCAGCTTGTTGCTAAAGTAAAATCTGCATAAGGATTCAAACAAGTCCCTCAATCAAAAGTGTTGAGGGATTTTTGTTATGGCTGAACGGCGCGGTTTCCGAAGAGCGGTGAAGACATGGACAAAAGGATCACACGAATTACCTCAGCATCAAACCAAATCGTCAAACAGCTGCGAGAACTGGCAGACAAGAAAGGGCGGATAAAGTGGGACGCCTTTATCATAGAGGGCTTGAAGCTTGTGGATGAAGCCCTCAGTTATCGCGTTCCCATCCGCTATTTTCTTGCGGCAGACAGCGTTTACCCGCAGTTTGAGCCCATGATGTCCGGGTGGGAAGACATTCCGGTTTACCTGGTTCCCGATGATCTGTTTGAGCGGGTGTCCACCACCGGAACACCACAAGGCATATTGGCCGTTGCCCCGCTGATGGATCATGAAGACCAATCCGTTATTGCCGCAGGTTCAAAGTTTGTCATCCTGGAACAGCTTCAGGATCCGGGCAATGTGGGAACCATCATAAGAACAGCCGATGCGTGTGGGTTTGATGGCGTCCTTCTTTCCTCCGGGTGCGCGGATCCGCATAATCCTAAGGTCATACGTGCTGCCATGGGCTCCGTTTTCCATATCCCCATCCTTTCCTGCGCGGATATCTTTGGGACCATCAACCGCCTGAAAAGCAGGGGTATCCGGATTGTTGCCGCCCATCCAAGGGATTCGGCTGTTGTCTGGGAGCTTCCGCTGGCCGATAGCATTGCCGTTGTCATCGGTAATGAAGGAAATGGGCTTTCTCAGAAGATGCTGGATATGGTGGACATGCGCGCCATGATCCCCATGCCGGGGAAGGCCGAATCGCTCAATGCGGCTTCGGCAACGTCCATGATCCTCTATGAAAGCATGCGCCAGCGGTTGTCCGGCTGCTGAATGGCTTCTTACAGAACATGAGAGGATAAGAGTCTCGTTCCCGGAGCAGAATACTCAGGGGCCTTGCAACCGGCACGCGGAGCCCGGCGAAAGGATTTTGACCGTAAGGCCGGGAATGTTCCCAAAAAGAGTCCGCCGCTGAATGACTGATTTTGTGCAAAACCTAGAGCAATCGGCACTTGAAATGTTAACCACTTTGACATATAATACTTAGTGGTCTTTGTGATTATGTTAACAATAATATATTTTAAATTTAGGAGGTACAAACCATGGCAATTAAAGTTGGTATCAACGGGTTTGGAAGAATCGGCCGCCTGGCATTCAGGGCTGCCTGCAACAACCCCAACGTACAAGTAGTCGGAATCAATGACCCCTTTATCGACCTGGAATACATGAAGTATATGCTTCAGTATGACACCGTCCATGGCAAGTTCAACGGAACCATTGAGATCAAGGACGGCAAACTGGTTGTGAACGGAAACGCCATCAGCGTTTATGCTTGCATGGATCCCGCAGAAATTCCGTGGAAGGAATGCGGTGCTGAATACATTATCGAGTCCACCGGTGTATTCACCACCACCGACAAGGCTAGCGCTCACCTCAAGGCTGGTGCCAAGAAGGTTGTAATTTCTGCTCCTTCCAAGGATGCTCCCATGTTCGTAATGGGCGTTAACCACAAGACCTACACCAAGGACATGGACGTTGTATCCAACGCTTCCTGTACCACCAACTGCCTGGCTCCTCTGGCTAAGGTTATTCATGATAAATTCGGTATCGTTGAAGGCCTCATGACCACTGTTCACGCTACCACAGCTACTCAGAAGACCGTTGACGGTCCTTCCAAGAAGGACTGGAGAGGCGGACGTGCCGCTGCCGGCAACATCATTCCTTCCTCCACTGGTGCTGCCAAGGCTGTTGGCAAGGTTATTCCCGAACTCAACGGCAAGCTGACCGGTATGGCCTTCCGCGTTCCTACCCTGGACGTATCTGTTGTTGACCTCACCTGCCGCCTTGAGAAGCCCGCTACCTACGAGGAAATCTGCGCTGCTGTTAAGAAGGCTTCTGAGGGCGAACTGAAGGGCATCCTCGGATACACCGAAGACGATGTTGTATCCTCTGACTTCATCAGCGATCCTCGCACCTCTATTTTCGATGCGAAGGCCGGTATCTCCCTGAACCCCAACTTCGTCAAGCTGGTATCCTGGTATGACAACGAGTGGGGTTACTCCAATAAGCTGATCGACCTCATCGTTCACATGAACAGCGTTGACAGGGCTTAATCTTAATTTGATAGGTCTTTAAAATATTGCTTATAAAAAGAGCGGGTTTCCCGCTCTTTCTAAAACTCTACGAAAAATGCTGGGGTTGAGCCAAGTAAAATGAAGTGGTTCTACGTCAAATGTTGGGGTGGAACCAGTAAAATGAAGTAGCATATGGAATATGGGCAGATGATCAAGTATGGTCATCTGCCTTTTTTCTG
>NZ_FQZP01000057.1 GCF_900142095.1 Thermoclostridium caenicola
CTGTTGGTTATGTTTTATTGTGTGGGTTACTTGAAAACTATACCACATCGAGAAGGTAACTTGCTTTTTTATTCCTACATAAACTTTACACTATGTCAAAGATAGCGTGTAGAAAATGATACGGCTGCGGTATGCCTACCGCAGCCGTTCCCACTGTCAGCTTGCCGCGCTTTCCGCGCTCTCTTCCTCCACACTCTCAGACTTTGCGGAGGTAATGACGGCAAGGATCTCGTTCTTATCTTCCAAAATCCTGATGCCCTCACCGAGGTGAAGATCCCCGACGGTGATCTTGTCGCCGATCTCCCTGTCGCCAACATCGATACTGACAAACTCAGGAATATCGGCCGCTTTACCCGTGATTTCCACCTCGGAGATAAACTCCTGAAGCAATAGCTGTTTGAGGGCCAGTTTTTCTTTTCCCTGAAAGACAACGGGCACTTTCAGGCGGATCTTGTCATCGCTGTGGATGGTCTGCATCTCCACATGGAGGATCTCCCCGTTGATGGGATCCTTCTGGACATCCTTAATGATGCATGTCCACTGGTTTTCTCCGAGTTTGAGCTGCACTTTGGAATTCTTTGTATGTCCCTGCAGCACTCTTCTGAACTCTCGCTGATCCAGCTTTATGCTTGTTGATTTGAGGTCCTTACCATAGACGACGCCTGGGATAAAGCCCATCTTCCTTACCTTGTTGGCCTTCTCGGTCCTTTCAGCTGCGCAAAGAACTGTTTGACTCATTTGCACCGCCTCCTTTTAATTTTCAGTTATGTAAGGGAAGGTTTTAAAGAATGGCGTCATTCTTTGATAGGTATTCTGTCGCTGCCCCGCATTGCTGGAAGCTTATGTTAGCACCCCTGTCAGCGGAGTGGCTGACGGTTATTATTTTACCCCGATGATCGGCAAAGTCAACGTGCAAGGAGACCGATTTGCAAAGATTATGGATGGTGTCGCCCGAATGCTCGTAAAAATGACCCGGTTATGAACCCATTCCGCCGGTTTCTCCCTGAACAGGTAATCATTCCTGGCCTGGCGGAAACAGGACGAAAAAACATTGATATGCAAGCCAACAAGAACCGGCATGGGCTTATACCGGACCAACGATTCTGATGGGTGCCGCCGCTATTTTTCCACCACTTTTCTGTATGGCGCGATCATGCCTTCAAAAAGCTTGTTCCCTATTTTAGCTTTCAGCCTTGGCGAAGCAATGAGGGCTCCCACGAGATACATTTTCAATACCGTTCCTTTTTGCTTCTGCGGGAAATCGTACAGACCATGCTTCTTGTAGAACCGGTGATCGGCTTTCATCATCCCCCGCATGAGCCATATAAGATCCCTGAAAATCTTCATCCCGCCCACACCATAGAAGTTTCTGGGCTGGATATACCGATGGCTGATGGCATAATCGAGCCTTGCGGCAAGCCGGTCTATCTCAGCGTCCGGATCGATCTCATCGCAGGCAACACCTGCGAGGAAATTGCCGCCTACCTCGCTCCTGCCCTCGATGATCATCTGCAGATTAGGCTCTTCGGGATAGTTTCCACTAACCAGATATCCGGTGGGTTTTCCCATGGTCACGGTTCGGTGGCCGTTGCAGAACTGCCTGTCATCATACATTTTGAAGATAGAACCCATGGAGTGGTCCTTAATGGAAAAGGCATAGACGATGGCATCGGCCGCCTGGATTTCATTGCGCAGGAAATCATCTAAAACGTCCTTATAAACACATTTTCCAGAAACCGCGCAATGGAAGCATCCCAGACAACCGCCCTGAAAGGGATATCCGGAGATGTTGACAATGCGGCTCTTATGCTTCAGAACCGCCCTGAACCTGTCAATCATGGCTTTAAGCTGTGTATCGTCTCCGGCACAATCGGTAACAATGACCACATCCCCGGTTTTCCCGGCCTCACCGGACTCAGCCGGGCTGACCGGGCGATGGGACGGAGCCGCAGCATGTTTGGGAAAGGTTTCATACACATCATGGGCCATACACCAGCACACATATTCAAAAAACGCTTTAGCGGTTCTTTGCCCTTCTTCCGTCAAAAGGTCGTCCATATCCGCAGACAGCCCATGAATGTATTTCATGCCAAGATCCTGGCAGTTCTGCTGGATGTACCTGTGCGCCGTCACATCATAAAAATGTTTGGAAGTGGTTATCTGGGTGGCAAACTTCCCGGACAAATCAAGGCCGGATGCTTTCAACAGCTCAATGAACCGGTGAAGCTGGCTGGGCGCGATAAAGGTATATACCGGATGCGAAAATATGAGCAGATCGGCTTCCGATATCGCTTGTGCAGCAAATGAAAATCTCTCTCAAGGGATCGGATTTGCTGACCCACATGAAGATATTGAAACGCATGTTCAGGAAAATGCTTTTCCAGAAATAAAGACGTATGCAGCGTTATACTGTACTTGCCTTTTGGGCTTCCGTTCAAGACCAGAACCTTCATCCTGTTCCCCCCTTATTTGCAACAGAGCGGCCTGTGTCTTAAACTATTTTATCACAATTCTGTGCCAAAACCTTCTTTAAATGACCTTCATTGAGCAGCTGCAAGGTCAGAAACCGGCCCTGGTAAAACACGGCATAATTATTAAACACACCAGGTACAGCCTTTGCTTTCTCGAGCGAATCCACCTGAATCAGGTTCAGAGGAATGTGGCGCTCACTGCAGTACCGCTCAACTTGCCGTACACAGTCCAGGATGCATGGACACTGCCTGGAATAATAAATGGTAAGCTCTTTGGCTTCAATTGCCTGTCTGCGCGCGGATTCAGAAAATGTGGGCTTTTGTCCGTCGAATGAAAGAGCCAGCAGTTCATAATCGCCAATGGCATCAACAACCTCGAATCCGTATTTGAGCATGTATTTTTTATCCGTCAGGTAGGGTTTCTTCTTTTTTGAGCTGATGACGCAAACACCAGACCTTCCATGCTTTCTGGCATCCTCGATGCAATACGCGAGAAGGCTTTTGCCATGCCCTTTATTCTTGAAGCTGCCGGATACCCAGAAGCAATAAATAAAGAAAAAGTTATCGCCGGTGACAGGAACCCAGGCCGTTTCCAGCGGCGCGTATTCAATAAAAACCTTTCCCCGCGCATCAAGCTTTCTGAACACATGCCCTTCCGGTATCCGTTCAGAGAGCCAGGCTTTCTTCAATTCAACCCCATCCTGGTGTTTTTTATCGGAAATTGCACAACACAGATGCTCTCCGGCAAGATTATCCCTGTCCAGGCTGATATAGCTATGGCACATTCTCAAACCCTCCTCTGAAAAAAGCGGCATAGACATGAATCTATGCCAACTGAACATTAACCGTTTTTCCAGCGTTTCAGGCTGGGAAAGTATTCCCTCATCCTGTTTCTGGCTTCATCCTCGCTCATGCCGGGATTGGCCGCCACCATGTGGGGAACACAAACCTCGATCATCTGCTCCATGGAAATGTCCGCCGTGAAAGCTCCGTCCTGATAACAGTACTTGCAATAGTCTTCATTCCTGGTACCGTCCCCATTGGTGCCATACAGCTCATCCTCATCCCCCATGGGCATGGCGCAGGATTGGCAAAATTTCACTTTCATCTTCATTCCTCCTATGCATTTATTGGTTTTGGCGTAAAGCGCCATAATCAGACTTGTTTCACCGGGTGCCTGAGCACCGTTTTCATGCTTTCAGGCTTGCATTTCCTCGGGTCTGAAAGGTAAATCTCGTGATGCTTCCCGCCGCTTGTCAGCCCGTCCTTCAGGCCATGTTCCAGAAGAAAAGCCTCCACTTTCGTCATGGTCTCGGGCTCTGTGGTATATGGGCCCGTATGCATGATCTGCACACACAGGCCTTCATAAAAGGTCACAAACCGGGCCTTGTGAACCGCAAGCTCCGGTTTCTTCCTCTCCAACTCGGCTTTCGCCCATTGCACAAGCTCATCATCAACAAAATCCGGCTGGCGTATCATCAGGGTCCATTTCCAGTTGTCCCGCTTTTCAAAGGAGAAAGCACCCTCTTCGATCCACCACAGTCCTTCCAGGGGAGGCACCACATAATCGAAATAGCCTTCCGGTTGCCTGCCTTTTTTCCTGCTCATCTTGATGGCATAGGACAAGCCATACAGCAGTTCGGTTGCCTGCCGGAATTCAGGATTATTGTTGGGATCCCCGTTTCCGTCCACCATGAGAAAGTTCATGGACGGCACCTCGATTAATTCCGGTTCATCCTTCGGCATGTATAAATCCTTATAGGCCCTTTTGAAATCAAACGCTTTCTCGCCCATTCTGATACCTCCCTCAATCAATCCAACCGTACATTTGCGTTCATGGTATCACAGCAAACCTGACAACAGTTTGTCAGGATTATGCCTGTTCTTTTTTATTATGGCAAGTATTCTCCCCTTCCTGTTTCTTGCCGCAAAAAAAGCCCGGCAGAAATCTGCCAGGCTCGCAGCAAACCGATCCGTATTTCCTCCGGCCATCCTTTTCCGGGTCCAGGCTGATCCGGAAGTCCGCGTTCACAGGTATCGCTGTCCGCAAACGCGGCCGCCGGCTTTTCAGGCAACGCTGTTGATGAATTCCGCAACCGTGCGGATATATGCATCCGCATTCAGCAGCAGCGCCAGATGCCTGCCGCCTATCCCGGTGTTGACAACCGGATTGGTCATTGTGCCGATTAGCGCCTGTTTGACCGGTTCGCCAAAGGTATGATCATCGTCCGAGAGCAGCAGCAAAACTCTTTTGTCCAGATAGGTGAAGACAGGTTTTGTGCGCTCCAGTTCATTTTCCAGGTCAATCATCAGCCGGCACATGTTCAGCTCATGCCTGCGGGTAATCTTATTGAACACATGGTCAAAGAGATCGGTCAGATACTTTCTCGCGTCAGGTTCGCATTGGGTAAACTCTCTGACGATTCGTTTGAACAGGATTCTTTTCAATAAAGGCATGGGGACTGCCTTGACCAAACGTACGGTCTTTTTCAGCCCGTTGACCATTTGGAGCAGGAACGCCTTGGCTTCATCCCCCATATCCGAATCCAGGCATCCCGTATTGGACAGGACCAGGCCCGACACGATCTCCGGGTGCCGCTTTGCTATCACCTGGGCAATGAGGCCCCCATAGGACTGCCCGACCAAATAGACATGCCTTAAACGCAACTCCTGGATGAGCGCCGCAATACCGTCTGCCAGCACGGCATTCCGGCAGGTTTCGTAAGGATAATCGAATGTGAGCACCGTGAACCTGCTCGCAAATTCGGTAAAATGCTTATAAAAGGCGTCTGAAATACCGAGCCCGCCAATCAGTAAAACGACCGTCTTTTCGCCGTTTCCCCCAAGCCTGTAATGGAAGGTCAGCCCGTTGATTCGCATGCTTTTTACGGGATATTTCTCATTAAATCGTTCGAAATCAGTCCTGAAATCCATAGGTCCCTCCGCCCTTTCTCAGTCATAAATCCTGCAGATGCTTTCGGCCATTTGCTTTATTCTGTCCCGAAGCTCTGCAGGCTCCAATACCTCAACCTTATCCCCGAAGCCCAGCAGAAAGCCGTACAGCCAACCGTCGATGCGCATATGGAAGGTGACTTTCAGCCTGCCATCCGGGGTTGTTTCATAACTGTCCACCCCAAAAATATCATTCAACGCATAGACCATGGACTTATCGAACAAAGCGACAATGGGCGCATGCTGCCCTCCGTCGGCATCCCAGTTCACCCTGTCGATTGAAAACGCCCGGGGCTCAAACCGCGTGTCGGTTACTTTCAGTTCGTTCATCCTCCCGAGCCTGAACAGCCTGAAATCCTGCCGCAGCAGGCAATAGGCATAAAGATACCAGTTGGCTTCCTTGAAAACGATGACGCAGGGCTCCACCTGCCTTTGCGTCAGTTCTCCATTGCTGAAATACGAAAACTCAATGACTTTCCGCTCCTGTATGGCCTTCTTGATCTCCTGTATGCGTGAGCCCAACTGATCATTCCGGTTCCAGGGCGACAGGTCAATCATGATCTCATTGCCTGCGGCAACATAATCGGAGGCGTTCGCCACGCTGTTCAGCTTATCGATCAGGAGCCGGATTTTCACATCCCCGCTGATGCTGTAGAGGCCTTTTAATCCAGCGATGATTCTGTTGACCTCATCGCCGGTCAGCAGATTCCTGTCCAGCTTATATCCTTCCATAATGCTGATGCCGCCATCGGCTCCCTGGCATGTGCTGATGGGAATACCGGCCTGTGACAAGGCTTCAATGTCCCTGTAGATGGTCCGGACCGAAACCTCAAACCTATCTGCCAGTTCCTGCGCTTTTACCTTATTGTGTTGCAACAGGTAGATGATGATGGACAGCATCCTCTCAAGCTTCATGGCGCCATTCGCCTCCCAGTCTGCATGACAGCATTATAGCACAACCAGGAATCACATGATTGGACCATGTCCTTATGAACCAGCAGCATTTTGCCCTGTTCCGGCAACTTCTGGATATCCTTATACTCCGAAGCCCGTTTTCTTTTGCGGCTCACACCGTTTCTGTGTTCCAAAAGATAGACCGTTTCGCAAAGCACAGACACTAACAGGAAACGGCAATGATTGATAGTTCATACCAATTATGCTATATTTTTATATGATAGTTGGTTATTGCAGGGTGTGGTGCCACCTCAATCCGTCTGGAAAGGAGGTGGTGTGATATGACAGTATATGAGGCCATCTCTTTGATGATAGCCTTCGCTGTATTCGTCATATCGCTTATCTCCTTGATGATTGCCATTAACAAGCATTTCAAGAGATAAAAAAATCACCCTGCAATCCATAGCAGGGTGAGCTAATCCATCCTCTGTGGCACCGCATCTTGCGGAACCAACTATCTTCATTTTTATTATAGCATGATCTGATTGTTTGTAAACATTATTTTTATTTCTATAAAATTACTGCTCAGGTGTAGCGTTGCGGGTATTTTGAAATTGCCACGCACCGCTTATATGGTGCTCGCAATGACAGTTCGGGTGCGGATTAACGGGTATTTTGAGATTGCCGCGCTCCACTTCGTTCCGCACGCAATGACAGCCAGAGTATGGTTCTGCGAGCCTGTTCTATCGTGTCATTGCGAGGAGCAACGCAACGAAGCAATCTCATCCGCTTGCGAGGCTGCTTATCAAGTGCTAGGAATTGCCACGCCTCGTTTTACGCGGCTCGCAATGACAGTGCAGGCGTTGCAGTTTATCTGGGCAAGGTTATCGTAAACTCCGTCCCTTCCCCCACCTTGCTTCTTACCTGGATACTCCCCTTGTGGGCATCAACAATGGTCTTTGCGATGGTAAGACCGATACCGGCGCCCCCGGTCAGCCTGTTTCGCGACTTGTCCGCACGGTAGAACCGCTCAAAGATATGGGGCAAATCCTCCGGCGGAATACCTGTCCCGTTATCCCTCACCGCTATTCTCGTCACATCATCGGCTCCCTCCACCGAAACCTGAACCATACCGCCCGGCGGGGTATATTTGAGGGCGTTGGACAAAAGGTTAACGACAACCTGGCTGATCTTGTCCCTATCCGCGGTGATGATCTCCCTCCCGCCAGTAAACCGTATCTCAATACCCTTGGCGGCAAAATCATTTTCAAAGTTTCGGATGATGTGCCGGATGAGTTCTGAAACATCAAAATCGGTTTTTGTCAGGATCAGGTTATCGCTTTCATACCTGGCCAGTTTTTCAAGATCCCCGACCAGCCGGTTTATCCGCATGATCTCCTCGTGGCAGCTTTTGAGCCTCTGGACATCGGGCTCCCAGATCCCGTCGATCATGGCCTCCATATGGCTTTGCAGGGTGGCCAGAGGGGTTCTCAGCTCGTGGGCCACATCCGCGGTAAGCCGCTTTCGCAGGGCTTCCTGGTTTTCCAGGGTTTCGGCCAGGTTGTTGATTGCTTCTGTCAGCTGGGCGATCTCCTTCGTGGTGGAGGGTTCGGCTATCCTGCCGCCGAAATAGCCCTTGGCGATCATCCGGGCCGTGGTGGTCACACGCGCAATGGGTGTGCTCAGCCTTTTGGCCATCAAGGAGCCGATGAGGAAGGACAAAACGAGCGAAAACGCGCCAACGCCTATAAAAAGCCTGTTCAAGGTATTGATGAACGCCAGGTCGCTGTCATTGAAATAGAACGGGCCATAGTACCCAATCACAACCTTTCCGACCACGCCTAAATCGCCTGCAAGGGGATAGACATCCTCCACATAGCTGCCTTCCCAGTTTGGATAACGGCTGCTCATGTTTTTGGCCATATGGGCCAGCATCTGCTCGCATTGCTCATTGTCATGGACGGTGGCATCCCATATGAGGTTTCCCGACGCATCGATGACCTTCAGGATCAGTCCCTGCTCAAGGGCATTGAGGCAGATCTGCTCAATGGCGTCCCGATCCCATTCCTCTCCGGTTTTGAACTGCTGGCTGACCTGCGCGACAATTTCCCTGCTTTTGCGTTCCTGGTTTTCAATGACGTATTCCTTGAAATGTTTGTCCAGCAGCAGGTTCGTAATGAGGCTGACCAGCAGAACCGATATCAGGACTACTGAAACAAAGGACAGCGACAGCTTGGTTCTCAGACTGAATTTCATCATCAATCGCCTTTCTCATCGCCGCCAAACCGGTATCCTATCCCATGAACCGTCAATACATATTTCGGGTTCCTGGGATCGGGCTCGATTTTTTGCCGGATGTTCTTGATATAGGTGTCAATGGTCCTGTCATAGCCGTCGAAATTCTCCCCCAGCCCGATACGGATCAGCTCATCCCTGGTAAAGGTCTTGTCGGGATACCTGGCCAGGGTGAGCAGCAGCCGGTATTCATTGGGCGTCAGGTTGACGGATTTTTCGTGCCTTCTGACCTCATACTTCAACGTATCGATTACCAGTTCCCCATGATTGAAGGACAACAGGCTCGATAGAGGGATCAGCGCATCCTCGGACCTTCTCAGCACAGCCTTGACCCTTGCCACCAGTTGCCTCGGGCTGAAGGGTTTTGTGACATAATCGTCCGCTCCGATGTTCAGACCCCTCAGGATGTCCTCTTCTTCCACTTTTGCGGTCAGCATGATGATGGGAACCCGTGATCGCTTCCTTAAGGTTTTGCAAATCTCCTCCCCCGATATATCCGGAAGCATCAGGTCCAGTATAACCAGGGCGGGTTTTTCCTGTTCAAACTGCTCCAGGGCTTCCTTGCCGTTATAGGCTTCCACCACCTGGTATCCGCTGTTTTCCAGGTAGGACTTGACAACCTCCACGATCTTCGCTTCATCATCAACAACCAGGATCTTATTTGGTATATCGCCCATAATGACCTCCGGACAGGGATCTCGCCGGAAATTCCGCGGCATGGCGGCTATTTGTACGGCTTAAACCGCTTGAGCCTTAAGGCATTGGTCAGAACCGACACCGAGCTCAGCGACATGGCTGCGGCTGCAAACATCGGGTTCAGGAGCGGCCCGCCGAAAAGGTACAGCAGCCCGGCCGCAATCGGAATACCGGCCACATTGTAGCCAAAGGCCCAGAACAGGTTCTGCCTGATGGTGCGTATGGTGCTTCTGCTCAGGTGGATGGCCGTGGGAACATCCATCAGGTCGCTTCTCATGAGCACGATATCGGCCGATTCCAACGCCACATCGGTACCCGAGCCGATGGCAATGCCGATGTCGGCCTGTACCAGCGCGGGTGCGTCATTGATGCCGTCACCCACCATGGCGACCTTCTTTCCTTCGGCCTGCAGTTTCTTGACCTCGTTGGACTTATCCTGCGGCAGTACCTCGGCCAAAACCCGGTCGATGCCTACCTGTTTCGCGATGGCCTCGGCGGTCTTCCGGTTGTCGCCTGTGATCATGGCCACCTCAATCCCCATGGACTGGAGTTGTTTGATGGCCCTGGCGCTGTTTTCCTTGACCACATCGGCCACAGCAATGATACCCGATACCTGGTTGTCCACGGCAACATACATGGGCGTTTTTCCCTCGTCGGCAAGCCTGTCGGACTGATCTGAAAGCTCGCCCAGGGATATGCCCCTGTCATCCATCAGCTTCCTGTTGCCGATCAAAACCTGCCGGCCTTCAATCACCACTTCAATACCGTGGCCGGGTATGGCTTCAAATCTTTCGGTCTTCATCAATTCCAGACCTTCTTCCTCCGCCTGATTCACGATCGCCTTACCCAGGGGATGTTCGGAACCCTTTTCGCCGGAAGCGGCCATCTTAAGCAAAAACTCCCTGGAAACGCCGGCGGCCGTAATGATATCGGTCACCTTCGGTTTGCCTTCGGTGATGGTACCGGTTTTATCGAAAACGATGGTATTGATCCTGTGGGTGATTTCAAGGGCTTCCCCGCTCTTGATGAGGATGCCGTACTCGGCGCCCTTGCCCGTTCCCACCATAATGGCGGTCGGCGTGGCAAGGCCCAGGGCGCACGGGCAGGCAATCACCAGCACGGAGATAAAGATGGTCAGGGCAAAGACCAGGGATTTGCCGGCAATGAGCCATCCAGCAAAGGCAAGGACCGCGATGGCCACCACGATGGGCACAAAATAGCCGGAGACGATATCGGCCAGCTTGGCAATGGGCGCCTTGGAGCCCTGGGCTTCTTCCACCAGCCGGATGATCTGCGCCAAAGCGGTATCGCTGCCCACCCTGGTGGCTTTGAACCGGATCATGCCGTTGGTGTTCAGACTTGCGGCGTAAACCTTATCGCCTACCTTTTTGTCAACCGGAATGCTCTCGCCGGTCAGCATGGACTCGTCGATGGCCGTGTGCCCTTCAATGATCTCCCCGTCCACCGGTATTTTTTCGCCCGGCCTGACCAGGATCACATCACCGTTCTCCACCTCGTCGATGGGGATTTCGGTTTCTTTTCCGTCCTGGATGACGATGGCGGTTTTAGGTGCCAGCCCCATCAGTTTCTTGATGGCCTCCGAGGTCTTCCCTTTCGATACGGCCTCCAGGGACTTCCCGAGCAGGATCAGCGTAATGATAACCCCGGCCGTTTCAAAATACAGGTTTTCAACAGCGTGCATATTGCCGCTCCAAATCAGCCAGGTGGAATACAGGCTGTAGATGACCGCCGCCGATGTGCCGACGGCTATCAGGGAATCCATGTTTGGACTTCTCTGTATCAAGGCTTTAAAGCCGACCGTGTAAAAATTGCGTCCGGCAATGATGACCGGTATCACCAGGATGATTTGGGCAAGCGCATAGTTCAAGGGATAATGCATGGGCTCCAGAAAGCCGGGAATGGGAAAAGGCAGCCACGCGATCATCGGAACCATGGCCAGGTACAGAAGCGGCACAGCAAACACCGCCGATACGATAAATTTAGTCCACAGGGTGCGTATCTCCTTTTCCTTGCGCAGCTTATCCTCATCAACCGTCTTTTTTTCAACGCTCAGGGCCTTGTAGCCAATATCCTCAATGGTCTGCCTGATGGCTGACAGCCTGATCTTCTGCGGGTCATATTCCACCGTCGCTTTTTCGGTGGCAAAGTTCACCGAAGCCCGCAGCACTCCTTCCTTCCTGCCCAGCACTTTTTCAATGCGGTTGGCGCAAGCGGCGCAGGTCATACCCCCGATGGGGATGGTCACCGTGTTCTTCCTCTGATCCTCGACAATGCCATAACCGGCATCCTTAACCGTTTCCTTGATTTTATCCAGAGATACCTTTTGGGCGTCATACTCCACAGAAAGCTTTTCGGCAGCAAAATTAACCGAAGCCTGTACAACCCCTTCAAGCTTTCCCACAACCCTTTCGATCCGCTTTGCGCATGCGGCGCAGGTCATGCCGCTTATCCCGACAATCTCCCTGTTCATAAGATACCGCCTTTCATTTCTTCAATATAGCACAAATTTACCGTCAGTGGCATAAATGTAGCCCTCCGAAAAACCGGTTTGCCTCCGGATTGATTGCATCAACCTGTTTTTCCTTAATAACAGCAGCCGCTGCCTTGCCGACAGGTATTCTGTAATCCGATTGCCGTACTTCTCCGCCGGTTCCGATATTGTTAATATCATCAACCACAACGATTTTACTCCTGATCATCCCCATCCAGCAGCTATAGACAAATGTGCCTGTTTCGGTGGGTGTAAACTCGATGATGTTGTCACCCGGCGCAAGCTTTTTGCTTTTATTGAAAGCGGGTATGATAATCTCGTTGTTGCAGCCGTTGATATCTTCCTTCCGGGCTTTTATGACCCATCTCACAGGAATGCCCTTCTGCACGGTAATCGGTTCATACCTGCCCGAATACAGCCTGGTGGTCACCACCTGAACGCCATCCTGCACCACGGCAACATTGCCGCTTCTTGCACGGCTTCCTCCGTCGAAGGACGGGGATGGGAGTGAAAAGCCTGACAGAGCCAGTCCCCGGCCTGCCATGCTCAAGCCGAGGGCGATGACCAGAACAGCGCTGATTCGCATCATCTTATGGGTATATTTCCCGCTCAGCAAGGTGCTCAGCGCCCCAAAGCCAAACATCAGCGGCACCGTGCCCATGCTGAACAGGAACATGGATAAAGCCCCGGCGGCAAAGCTTCCGGTACCCAGTGCATAGAGCTGCATGGCCTGAAGCGGGCCGCAGGGCATCAGGCCGTTGAGCAGGCCCACATAGAAGGGCCCGCGCTTCCCTCTGCCTCCTGGCAGCTTCCTGCGGAACATGCCGGGTATCCTGGGATTGAGATTTTTGAGCCACGGAAACACATTGAGCATGTTCAGCCCCATGATCACCATGAACACGCCGGCGATAACAGCCACTATTCCCCTGGCGGCACCTGAGAAGCTGATGACCGAACCCAAAGCCCCGACAATGCCGCCGATGACCGTATAGGATATCACCCGGCCGGCGTTATACAGAAGGCTCGGCCTGAGCTTTGAGAACCTGCCGTTGCCTGTTGCATACGAAACGCACTGGGAAAGGTTGAGCCCACCGCACATGGCCACGCAGTGAAGGGATGTGAGCAGGCCCACCACGAACAGAACCCCATATCCCATGGACGCTTCAATCTCGGGTAGGAAGTCAATCCCCACAGTGTTCAGCATGACATAAATAGCAAGCGCCAGGACACCAATCCCCAGCAGCCGGCTGGTAGGTGTACGTTTGTCCGCCGCCTTTGTGTCTGATGGCTCCCTGGTTTCGCCGCCGACCTTGTATTCCAGTTTTTCTATCGCTTCTATAATCTGCTCCAGCCTGATGACACCGGCATCGTAGGTTACAAAAACCTGGGAGTTGGCATATATCGCCCTGGCTTCCACAACGCCGTCCAGCTTTCGCAGCGCCTTCTCAATCCTCGATTCACAGCCGGTACACGTCATACCTTCTATTTTCAGAACTTTCAGGATCAATTGCCGTTCCATAACACACCGCCTGTCTTACGGTTCGCCTGGAGTTTGCCTTTTTGCTGTCGCCGTCGCCGGCGACCGGTTCAATCGGCAGCAGTCAAGGGGAGCCTTCCCAAAAGCTTTTTCATTTTCCTTTGCAAGCCTTTCCAGAAAGACGGATATGGCTTTCTTGATATGTTTCAGCATATGAGCCGCTCACCTCATCTCCAGTTCTCGAACAAACCCCTGTTTGCTTCCAGGAAGGCCTGCGGAATGACGATTTTCTCATCGTCCTCCGTCTTATTCTCTTCCAGGATGGGCACCGGATTGCAACCGCCCCTTACCCGTTCAACCTGGTCGAGCAGGAATCGGTTCCCGCAGTTCTGGCAGACCAGTTCGGCTCCTTCCTGCTTGTAATAGCCCCTGCCGGAGTCAAAACAAACCTGGCAGGTATTGAAGGCCGTCCTGATGGATCCATCGCCGGCTTTGACAGCCAGGACCTCCATCTTTGTCTTTCCCGCCTGATAGGGATAAAATCTGGCCGTTTTCGTGACTTCGCTCTTTGGAATGACCAAATCGCCCGACCGGCTCCCCGCATTCTCGGAAGAGAGCAGACGTATAGCCACAAAACCGGTTAGGAGCGCAACGATAACAAAAACAGTCGCAAATACTGTCCGGTTTTTGCCCGATACCGCCTGGACCTTTTTCCCAGGCTGACCTGATTGGCCCATGTTCATACCACCTTTTCCGCTTCATAATTGCATCATGAAATTAGCACATTTTTGTGAAGATTTTATGAAGGTCTGTCAACAGCGCAGGCAAATCGGAACAGGTTTCAAAGGCTTAGCCAGAACGAAAAGCCGGAAGGCCCGGGAACCCATGTTTTCCGGGTTCACCGGGCCTTCCGCTCATGAACCGATGCTTCGCTTTCGCACATGACAAGATCAGACGCACATTTTTTCAGCGGAGAGCACAATTTCCCCAACCGTATTCTCTATATGCTGCATGGAGGCACTGGCTTCCTCTGACGCGGCAAGGACATTCTGGATGTTTTCATTGACCATGATGACGACTTTTTCCAGCTTGCTGATCATGTCATTGATCTTTTCAATATCGTTTTCAATCACGCTGTTGATCTCACGGGAACCGGCCACAGCCATGTTGGCGTCCTCGGCGAGTTTCCTGACCTCCTCGGCAACCACCTGGAATCCTCTACCGTAATCACCCGCCCTTGCGGCCTCAATGGAAGCGTTCAGGGACAACAGTCGCGTCTGTTCGGAAATATTCCTGATGGTCTGTGACATCTGCAGGTAATCATCAAACTTCTTCCTCAGTTCGTCGGTACTTTCGGCGCTGTTCCGCGAGAGCGCTTCCACCTCCATCATCTGGGTATTGATCTCCGTGATGGAGTTGGCAATGCTGTTGTAAACTTGCACCATTTCCCCGATGACATGATTCACAGTCTCCACATCGTTTTTAAGCCTGCCGATGAATTCTGTTTGTTTGGCAGCCATGTCATTGGCCTTGGCCAGGAGCTCCTCCACCTTGCCTTTTTGCTCGGAGATATCATCAAAGGATTTCTGCAGCTTTTTCTTGGAATAATTGATGCAGTTTTCAGGAAAATTGAAGCCAAGGAAAACGGCTTCAGCCATTTGCCGGCATGACTCATACCCGCAGGCCGAGCAATCGATGGTCCTTTCCTCCTGGGTATACTTTTCAAGGGCGAGAAATCCCGCTTCCCTGTCCTTATCGCTGATGCGGACATCATCGCTTCTCGGTGTATAGGAATACATGAAATCTTCCATTTTCAGGACCTTATCAAAATGACTGATAAGCTTTCGGTATCTTAAATGCTTTCTTAACGGGGAAACGTTTGCGCCGTAAGCCTTGGCAAACAGTGCCTGTTCCTTACTGTCATGGGCAATGCCGGCCTCGGTGCCCGTACCGGACAGGCAGCCTTCCGAGCAATTCAGGATGTCTATCACAGCGGGAATAATTTCTTCGGATTCGTTGATCTCTTTCAGGTATTCATGGGCAAGCGCCGGCCCTTCTATCCGCTTGATATGGAACTTCCTTCCGAAAAGCTGCTCAACGCATTCCTTCAACCCGCCCGGGGTCGGATACCAGTATCCTACCAGGCTGGCGGGGGAATCATACCCTGTTTCCGCCTTAGGATCGAAATGGGAGGCGTTATAACGTTCCATCAGCTTTCTGAACGTGACATTGTAACTGATCAGCTGATCCTTACTGAATTCATCGGCCTTGCCTATACAGGGAGAGATTGCCGCTATCTTTCCGCCAAAGCCCTCATACTTCCTGATATACGCAGCCGTGCAAAACATGGGTGATCCGATCGGACTAAGATACTTGATGAGATTGGGATAACACTGTTCAATGCTGTTGACAATTACCGGGCAGGGCTGGGCGATGACCGTTTTCAGCCCCATTTTCTGAACAGCCCGGATATACAGGTAAGTGGTTATATCCGCCCCGAAACTGACATCATAGATCAGTTTCACGCCCATCTCCCTGAGCCAGGCCAGGACATTTCTAAACTTGCCCGGATAGTTGAACTGGAATGACGGCGCCACAATGACGGCCATTTCAGTCCCGTTTTTCAGATCTCTGAAGAAAACGTCCGTGTCATCCGTATAGCTGCGCGCTCCGTGACCGCAGATCTTCAGGCATTCGCCGCACAGGATGCAGTGCTTGTGATCAACGACGATCTTCCTGTCTTCGGTCACCCTGTTCGCAAAAGGTACGATGCATTTCCGCAGGCACTTATTGCAGCCGACACATTTTGTGTTGTCTGTCACAATAACACCGGCTCTGATCAATTTAGCTCCCTCCACATTATCTGATATTTATGACATCTATAAGAAAACACAACCAGTAAATATATCGTCAATAATAAAGTACTATTTAGTGATCAAGTCCAATTTTTTGTGTAAAAATCCCTCTAGTTAGAACCAAGTGTTTCTATCACCACCGCTTGGCTTATTATACCGCCTCCGACCCTTTA
>NZ_FQZP01000058.1 GCF_900142095.1 Thermoclostridium caenicola
TACTTGAGATTTCAACTCCATGCTCTCTTTTTTGCAAAAAATGTTGGAGCACCGAAGTTATTTCCCTTCGGCACCCCAACATTTATTATAGAACCGAAAATAATGACCTGCATGCAAAAAGGAGCCCCACGGGCTCCTTTGCATATCGACTTTTCATTTCATATGTATCTATGCTTTCTTGAGCGTCTTTTTATAAGCCTCATAGGCAAAAAATCCGTAAACCAGGATGCCAAAGAGCGCGCTCCAGTCCATTAAGAAACCATATTCAAAGAAAAATCCCTGGAAAAGATTGATAAGGCATATGATGACGCGAACACCAAAACCTATCATCAAGGCTTGAAAATTCTTATTGGCCACGCAAAGCACAACACTGACCATGAAAGCATAGAAAAGCAAAGAAACAACAAGATTGCCAAGGTAGGTAAAAGCATTGATAAAGAAAAAACCTACCGTTACATACAGGATGATATGACCAAATCCCAGCAATACCGGAAAGACCGGCTTGGTCTCCAAATACTTTCTGAGCTCTGTACAAACATTTTCAAACACAGCAATTCCCTCCTGAATGTTTTGTGTCTGTATCATTATACATGATATTTCCGGTATTATCCATATTCAGAACAATAATTCAGGCCTATTGTGAATTATGACGGGCTGCGGCTTCCTATACCGGCGCAATTCGTGTCAAATGTCGTCTATTATAAATGAAGAATTGTAATATAATAAGTCATGCAACCGATTGCTTGGGAGGAGCGCATGAACGGAAAAAACTATGCTATCAAGCGTATTATCCTGAGATTTGCCTGGCTTGCCCTGATTCCGCTCAGCATCCTTATCAGGTGGCTTGCCGGTCAGAATCCTTCTACGGTAGAAAGCCTCTATTCCCAGAGCATTTACCCGATCGTCATGCAACCTGTCAGCAACCTGACAGGCATCATTCCCCTGTCGTTCTGGGAGCTTTCCTTAATCGCATTGGTGATCCTCGTTCCGGTGATCCTTGTCCGGACGGTCATCCGGTGCATTAAGACCAGGAGTTTCCTTCCCGGATTACGCCTCCTGGCTTTCGCCGCCATGCTCTTTTCCATCTGGTTCTTTCTCTCCACCGTCCTGTGGAACCTGAATTATGAAAGAAAACCGTTCGCTGAGCTGGCAGGGCTTGACGTGAGACCCTCCAGCGTTGATGAACTGGCGGAACTCTGCCAATGGCTCATTGAGAATACCAACAAGCTCAGGGAAGAAGTCGAGGAAGACGAAAACGGAATCATGAAACTGCCGGGAGGCTTTGAATGGGTTCGCACCAGGGCCCAGCTCGGCTATGACGTCGCAGCCAGGGAATACCCCTTTTTGCAGGGCAAATACGGAAAACCCAAGCGGGTCCTGTTTTCACGGGTGATGTCCCATACCAACATCATTGGCCTGTACTGCGTGCTCACAGGCGAAGCGAACATTGACACGGATATCCCCGAAATGGAAATCCCGTCCACCGTTATGCACGAAATGGCCCATCAGCACGGTTTTGCCCGCGAGGATGAAGCCAACTACATCTCCTGGCTGGTCTGCATGTCCCATCCGGATCCCGCTTTCCGATATTCGGGTTCGGTGCTGGCCCTTCAGTATGCCATGAATGCGCTTTATTCCGTCGATCCGGACAAGTATTTTGAACTGGCAAAGACCTACAGCACCGATGTCTATAACGATTTCCGGAACCAGCAGACCTATTGGAAGCAGTTCCAGGGTACGGCCAAAAAGATCGCCAACCAGATGAACGATACCTACCTGAAACTGAACGGACAAACCGACGGCGTTCAAAGCTACGGCAGGATGGTGGATCTGCTGCTGGCCGAGCGTCGGAAAATGCTGGCCAGCAAGTACCAGTATTAGTGCCATGGGTTCAGCCGGTCCTCACAGGCTCCGGATTTTCCAGCGGCATGCCGCAATGGGCACACGGACCGGCATAATCCTGGATGTTTCCGCATATCATGCATTGGTATTTTCCCGGACATATTTCACGGGAGTATTTTTCCCTGCACACATGTTCCTGAGGAATACTTCCCATCTCCCGACCGCAAAGGCGACATGCTGCCATAACCCAGACATCCCCGCATCAAATCAGCCTTTCCCGGTATCATTCTATTCCCGCCGGCCAGGTTTATGCCCCCGGCACGGGTTAATCCGCAAACTTCCCTCGGTGACATGAAAAAAGGCCATCCAACCGGGAGCAGTAGCAATCCGGTTGTCATGACCTCTTTACGTAATAGCATAAGGATATCCCGTATTCTTATTTGCCGCGTCATGTACCGGCCATGATGCGGCGGATTAAGCCTCTTCGTTCCTGGCAAGCTCCTTGATGGATGTCACAAGGGCTGCCATGTTCTGAATCTCGGAAGGGATGATGATCTTGGTGGCTTTGCCGTCCGCTGCCTTCTCGAAGGCCTCCAGGCTCCGGATGGCAATGACTTCCCTGGTGGCGCCAACATCCTTGATCATTTTCAGTCCCTGGGCTGTGGCGCTCTGGATATTCAGGATGGCCTGAGCTTCACCTTCGGCTTCCCTGATGGCCGCCTCCTTTTTGGCCTCAGCCCGCAGGATAGCCGCCTGCTTTTCCGCCTCGGCTTCAAGGATCGCTGAAGCCTTCTTGCCTTCTGCCACCAGGATGGCCGCTGTCTTCTCGCCCTCGGCCTTGAGGATGGCCTCACGCCTTTCCCTTTCGGCGCGCATCTGTTTTTCCATGGCTGCCTGTATATCGGCCGGAGGAATGATGTTCTTCACTTCCACGCGGTTGATTTTGATCCCCCAGGGATCGGTGGCTTCATCCAGTATGGCGCGCATCTTACCGTTGATAATATCACGGGATGTAAGGGTCTGGTCCAGCTCCAGTTCGCCGATGATATTTCTGAGCGTGGTAGCCGTAAGGGTTTCAATAGCCAGAAGCGGACGCTCTACACCGTAGGTATAAAGCTTGGGGTCGGTGATCTGATAATAGACGACTGTATCGATCTGCATGGTGACGTTGTCCTTGGTGATCACCGGCTGGGGAGCGAAATCCAGCACCTTTTCCTTCAGGGAAACCCTGTTTGCCACTTTGTCAATGAGCGGCACCTTGATATGCAGGCCTACCGACCATGTGGTCAGATACGCGCCCAGCCGCTCGATGACATAGGCATGCGCCTGAGGGACCACCTTGATATTGCTGATTATCACCAAGAGGATCAAGGCGATCAGGATATAAATCACTATTTCCATTTGCAAAACCTCCGTTCAAGGGTTTTTATGCACAACGATCAGCTTAACGCCCTCAATGGAGTCGATGATGACCTCGGAGTCCTTGCGTATCGGCTCACCGTTCTTGCTGACAGCGGTCCAGATCTGGCCTTTCACCTTGACCTGCCCGGTTGAATGCGGAACGATATCCGTCACCACAAGCCCGGTTTCCCCGATTAGGCTTTCCACATTCGTCCTTTCCCTTCCCACCTTCAGGTACTTTAACGCGATAGGCCGGGTGAAGATGATGAGCAATGTGGAAGAAACAAGGAACACCGCAATCTGGACACCCAGGGGAAGGCCGAGCAGGGCCACGAAGAAGGCCAACAACGAGCCTGCTGCAAACCATATGGTGGTAAGGCTGACGGTGGCAGCCTCGATGATGGTCAGAACAATAATCAGGCCAAGCCAGACATAGATCGGAGTACCCTCCATGGCAAAACCTCCTGGCTTTATTGTTACATGATTATTTATAGGCAAATTCCTGGCCAATCATGAATGATTGCCGGGCTCGTCCTCCAATTTCTTGATGAAGCAACGCCTTCTCCTGTGGATGCGCGTTTCAAAATTGCGCCACATGGAGTGAACCGCATGGTTGGTTTCAAGCTCCGGGGATGCGATGCCGCGAACCACACCGTTCTTTATCGCCGTTTTGGTCAGTTCGCTGATCAGGACATAGGGAACGCCCTTTGAGCGAAGCTCCGGCCTGATGGCAATCAGATAGAGATCCAGCGTGTCGTTCTTTCGGATAGCCTGCAGGAAATGGATAAAGCCAAAGGGGAACAGCCTGCCTCTCGCTTTCTGCGCCGCCCTGGTCAGGGACGGGAACATGATGCCAAAGCCGGCCAGCTGATTCTGCTCATCCACGATCAGGCAGACATAATCGGTGTTCAGGAAGGAAAAGTATTGCTTGATATAGCATTCTATCTGCTTTTCGCTTAAGGGCACAGTACCATAAAGATGCTCATAGGCCACATTGATCATGTCAAAGACGCTCTTGGCATATGGCAGGACATCCTTGGGCTTTTTCAGCGGGACGACCCGGAGCCGGTATTTTTCCATAGCCCGCTTTGCCAGTTCCTCCACCTTCTTGACAACCTCGGGGCCCGGCATCTTCAGGTCAAATTCGATCCAATCCGCATCCTTGACATAGCCATGGGCTTCAAGATGCTTTACATAATAGGGATAGTTATAGATAGTGACAAAGGTTCCCATTTCATCGAAACCTTCCACCAGCATGCCTTCCTTATCCAGATCGGTAAAGCCCAGAGGCCCGTGAACAGCCTTGAGCCCCTTTTCCCTGGCCCAGTTTTCAACGGTATCAAACAGGGCCTTCGAGACTTCCAGGTCATCGATGAAATCCACCCAGCCGAACCGGGCATAGGGATTGCCCCATTTTTTGATATAGCTGTGGCTGACGATGCCTGCGATGCGGCCGGCAAGCTTGCCGTCCTTGTATGCGAGCCAATACTCGGCTTCGCTGTTCTCAAAAGCAGGGTTCTTATCTTTGCTCAGGGTGAATTTTTCGTCGGCAATCAGAGGAGGCACCCAATAGGGATTATCCTTGTAGAGCCCGAACGGGAACATGATGAAATCATGGAGCTGTTTCTTTGTCTCAACCTTTACGATCTGTACCAATTGCAAAACACCTCGAGTCTCAGCAGGAAAATAGGTATGTCAATATGGAATATAGCATCAGTATATCATCGGCGGCCAATCCTCGCAACATGGGGAAGATAGCCAGGCCGCCGTACGAATCCTACATATACCGTTCAGCCAGGCTGGCCAAAGGACTTCTTTCCACATGTTTCAGAGACACATGCCCCGAAAGGTTGAACGGCTTCATCTTTTCAACAGTATAGACCAGACCGTTGGATCGGGCATCCACCAGCACGTTGTCGATCTGGTTATCGGTGGGATCCCCGATGAAGACAAACTTGGAGCCGAATCCGGCCCGCGTCAGCATGAGCTTGGCCAGATGCGGGGTAAGCTCCTGGGCTTCATCCACGATGACAAAGGCGTTGCTCAAGGTTCTTCCCCGCATGTATGTAAAGGTCTTCGTTTCGATGATCCCCTTCTGCCTGTAGGTTTCAATGAAGTTGTCCACCGTAAAGTCAGGCTTGCCCGGCTGGTATTTGCCCGATTTAGGGGTTTCTTCCCTGGATGCGCGCCGGCTGTTCATCAGGTTTTCGATGGCGTCGTAGAAGCTTCCCATCCAGGGGCGCAGCTTTTCTTCCTCGGTTCCCGGCAGATAACCGATATCATTGCCGGCGGCAATGGTCGGCCTGACAAAAACAATCTTGTTGAATTCGCCCTGCTCGATCACCTTTTCCAGGGCTACAGCGGTAGCCAGAATGGTTTTCCCTGAACCGGCCCCTCCCGTGATGGTCACAAAAGGGATGCTTGAATCCATAAGCAATTCAAAAGCCATCTTCTGCTCCCTGTTGATGGGCGTCAGCCCCCAGGCGTTGTGCCTGAGATATTTGAGCGGAACCACAAGGGAACCGTCAAAGCGGGCAAGAACCTCATGGTTATCGTCCGTGGTGCTGGTGATATGCAGAAACTCGTTGGGATAAATCGTATCCTCCAGGCCGCATGCCTCTATGGGCAGCCCGCCCTTGAATATCTGGTTGATCTTGTCGGATGGAAGCGCTATCTGGCGATAGCCCGTGTAGACCTGCTCCGTGGTAATCTTATCATTGATATAGTCCTGTGCCTCGATACCGAAGGAATCAGCCTTGATGGCCATGTAAACATCCTTGGTGACCAGGATGGTGGGTATGTCCCTGTATTCCTGCTGGAGGTTCTTGGTCATGGCCAGGATGCGGGTGTCATTCCTGTGGATATCAATACCTTCAGGTATGCAGGACATATCCATATGATTCAGCTCTATCCTGAGCGTTCCCCCGTTTTCCAGCACAACCCCTTTTTCCAGGTTGCCCAACTGCCTGAGCTGGTTGAGTTCCCTTGCCGCCAGCCTGGCATGATAGCCAACCATGCCCTCCCGGTGCTTGAGATTGTCCAGTTCCTCTATGGCAACGATGGGAATGATCACGTTATTGTCTTCAAACTTGTAAAAACAGGTGGGATCATGAATGATCACATTGGTGTCGAGGATATAGTTCTTTACCATAATGCCATCTAACCTTTCTTTGGTCGATTGGGTCAGTTTCCTCCCGTCCGTGTATTTCCGGCCTGTAGTAAGGCGCTACCTGGAAACCGCACACCCACACCGCATCATCATATCTCTGATACAGGATATGTTTTCCGCGCCCATGGGTATACCGGACATGCCGCAGCCGGAAAGGCGCAGGATCAGGTCTCCTTCAGCATGGGCTTGTAGATGCACCGCTTATCAAGGGACCAGACCGGATCGGAAAAGCTTCCGGGATCAAGGTTCCTGGTGGCATTCTGATAATCGTAAACCCTGGCATCGATCATATCGATATGGTGCAAAAGCTCGGCCTCAAGGAAGGCAGGCTTTTTCGGGCTGCCGTATTCCGCCTCGTAATGGTGGCTGATAATCATATGTTTCAGGAGCAGGATAACCTCTTCCGACGCGCCGGTTTCCCTGCCGATCCTGTCGACCTCCTCAACCCCCATGACAATATGGCCGAGAAGTTGCCCTTCCTTGGTGTATTCGGCCATGCCCAGTTCATTGGCGGAAAGCTCGCCGATTTTGGACAGGTCGTGAATGATAACCCCCGCAAAGAGGAGATCGGTATTGATGCCGTCGTAAACGCGGCTTAAGGCCTCTGCACACTGGAGCATCCTCAGGATATGGTATAAAAGCCCGCTTCTCACCGAATGGTGCAGGGACTTTGCCGCAGGCCAGAATATCAGCTTATCTTCTTTCCTGTCCAGCATGGCCATGACGATATTGCGGATTTCGGGGGACCTGATTTTTGCCGTATAGGCATAAACCGCTTCCAGCATCTTCTCCGGCTGCCACGGAGCTGACTGGACAAATTCAGAAATGCGCTTTTGCTCTTCTTCCCCGGCGATTCGCATCATAGAGATGTTCAGTTGCGGCGCATCCCGCCACAGATCGACCCTGGCACTGACATGGAAAAGCTTGTTGGGGACCAGTGCATTAAACTGGTCCTCACCCGTATCCCACCATTTGGCGGGTATCTCGCCCGTACTGTCGGAAAGGACCAGGTCGATATAGGTTTTTTTATTGGAAGAGACTTTGAGCTCCGCGCTCCTTAATATGTAGAGGCCGCTGATGGTTTCTCCCGCTTTTAAGTCCGAAATCCTGGTTCCTTCAAATTTCATAGCCTTCCTCCATGCATCTTCGCCGGATTAGATATCCCATATCGCCACCACGCGGTATTCCAGCTTCTGGGACAGATCCACTTCCCTGTAGCTCTTCAGGGAATGACCGTTTTCATCGATAACCACACGCACCACCGGCCTGTTGGGGAAATAGGGGTTGTACTCAGAAACAAGCCCTTTTTCCCCGGAGTTGAGGATCACCGCAGTGCCGACGGGATAATAGGCAATGTGCCGGACAAAGGCATCCAGCAGGTTTTTGTCAAAATGCTTGCCACCGAGGGACAGCATGTAGTCCAGCACATCATGGGGCATCATCTTCTTCCTGTAAACCCGATCGGTCGTGAGGGCATCGTAAACATCGGCTATGGCCACAATCCTTGCAGGAAGCTGTATGTCGCTGCTCCTGAGCTTCTGCGGATAGCCGCTTCCATCCAGCCGCTCATGATGGGACAAGGCAATTTCGCAGACCATCTTGCTGAAATTCCCTGAATCCCTCAGGAGATCATAACCGTACCGGGTATGCTTTTTGACCTCCTCGTACTCCGTACTCAAAAGGGTGGTGGGCTTATTCAGGATAGCTTCATCCACCATGAGTTTCCCGATATCGTGGAGCAAAGCGCCTGTCCCCAGTTCCCGCAGGTCGTCGTCCTTCAGTCCGATGCCGATTCCGGTTACCAGGCTAATGACACAGACATTGACGCTGTGGGAGAATGTATACTCATCAATGGATCGCACATCGCCCAGGGTAGCGACAATATTGTCGTTTTCAAGAATTTTCGAAATGAGGGTTTCAACGATTTGGCCAACCTTTTTTTCATCCACCGATACCTTGACCGAGGGGGATGTCATCAGCTGCTTCACCTGAGCCTTGACATCGGTGATCACTTCTTCCTTGATGAGCTCAGGAATGGACAGGCCTTCTGAATAGGGATCATCTATAAAGATTTCTGTTATTCCGTGGTTCCTCAGTTTTTCCTTATGCTCCTGGGTCAGCCTGGTACCGGCGGGCAGCAAAATAACGCCATCCAACGTATGTATGGCGCGCGCGACAACCACACCGGTCTGAGCTTTCTCCAGACGCACCCTTCTCAATACGAGCCCTCCTGAAATTCTAACATATCAAATCAAAATCGCCGCTGATCTGTATTTACCAAATGCTGCTTCAAATAAACAGGAGGCGGCAGAAAAATATTCCCTTTTACTGCCACCATCCCATCGTTTGCATAGCATGATATCATATTACCGCAGGTCTTCACCCGGATTAATCCAGCAGCGGCTTGATGACTTCCAGCACGTCCTGCTTCAGACCGGCCAGTTTTTCCTGCACATCAGAGTCCGAACCGGCCGAAACGCCGTAATAAATCTTGATCTTGGGCTCCGTTCCCGAAGGCCTGATGCAGAACCAGGCATCGGGACCCATTTCAAAATAGAGCACATTTGACTTGGGCAGAGTCAGCGCCTGGGTCTCCCCGGTCTCCATGTCCTTCCTGATCCGGTTCTGATAATCCCTGATGGCCGTCACCCTGGACTTTCCGAAGGAAGCGGGCATCTTCTCCCTCAGGGTTGCCATGGCTGCCTGGATCTTTTCGGCGCCTTCCTTGCCCTGCAGGGTGAAGGTGTCTATATCTTCCCTGAAATAGCCGTACTTGTTGAAGATCTCCATGAGACCGTCGTAGAGCGTCATGCCCCTTGACTTATACCAGGCAAACATCTCAGCGATCAGCATGGAAGCCACAACTGCATCCTTATCCCTGGCATGGGTTCCTGCCAGATAGCCATAGCTTTCCTCAAACCCAAACATAAATCTCTTTTTGCCCGTATCATCCAGAAGCCGGATTTGCTCGCCGATGAACTTGAAACCGGTGAGGACTGTCACCAGTTCCACGCTGTAATGGCGGCATATTCTTTCGGCCAGATCGCTGGAAACAATGGTCGTTGCCGCGAACGCGTTTTCGGGAAGTTCGTTCCGCTGCTTCTTCTGTGAAAGAATATACTCAAGCAGCAGGCATCCGGTCTGGTTACCCGTAAGCGTCACATACTCGCCCTGCGCGTTTCTGACCACAATGCCTGCCCTGTCCGCGTCCGGATCGGTTCCGATGATCAGGTCCACATCCTCCTTGGCTGCCATTTCCATAGCAAGGTTGAAAGCGGACTTTTCCTCAGGATTGGGATACTTCACGGTGGAGAATTCGGGATCGGGATCCTGCTGTTCTTTGACAACCATAACCTGTTCGAATCCGATCTCCTTCAGGATCCTCATAACCGGGACATTTCCCGTACCGTGAAGGGGTGTATAGATCAGTTTGGCCGTCTTTCCGACCTGGCGGCAAATTTCCGGATTGACGCTGACCTTCTTGAGTGCCTCGATATAGGCATCGTCCACTTCTTTTCCGATGATGCACAGAAGCCCTTTATCCCTGGCTTCTTTCTCGCTCATGATGGGAATGGAGGCGATATCAGTGATGGCGTTAACTTCCCGGATCACCTCGTCGGATTCCTTGGGCGGAAGCTGACCGCCATCGCTGCCGTAAGCCTTGAACCCGTTGTATTCCTTGGGGTTATGGCTGGCGGTGATGACCACACCCGCGGCACAGCCCAGATGCCTCACAGCGAAGGAAAGCTCGGGTGTCGGGCGCAGGCTGTCGAACAGATAGGCTTTGATCCCGTTTGCGGCAAACACCAGGGCGGATTCCAGCGCAAACTCCCTGGAGAACCGGCGGGAATCATGGGCGATAACGATACCCTTCTCCTTTTCGCCCGGGCGCTTCAGAATGGTATTGGCAAGACCCTGGGCCGCCTTTCTGACCATATACCTGTTGATGCGGTTGGTTCCGGCACCAATAAGTCCGCGCATGCCGCCCGTGCCGAATTCAAGCTCCCTGTAAAACCTGTCTTCTATCTCTTTTTCGTTGCCACTGATATCTAAAAGCTCTTTTTTTGTTTCTTCATCAAAGTACGGATTGCTCAGCCAATAATTGTAGTTCTCTCTGTAATTCATACTCTTGCTCCTTTTCAGACTGTATTTTACAGGATAAGCCTCCCTCGGCCGGCATGACGCCTGAAGGCTCATCCATTCTACCGCGTTTCTATCTTCTCGGCGTAACGATAAGCTTCATGGCCGTGCGTTCTTCCCCATCCACAATGATCTCTGAAAAGGCGGGAATGCACACCAGCTCAATACCCAAAGGCGCAAGAAATCCCCTCGCAATGGCGACAGCCTTTACCGCCTGGTTCAATGCCCCGGCCCCAATGGACTGGACCTCGGCGATACCTTTCTCCCTGACCATCCCCGCAATGGCGCCGGCCACCGAATTGGGATTTGATTTTGAAGAGACTTTCAAAATGTCCATCTGTTGATCAACCTCCACAAATTAATCATTGCGATTCATAGCTTGACAAAACCTGCAATTCTCTGTATATCTGTTGCTTTTCTATTCTTTGGATCAATCGTGACCATGACGGCATTGAATAAGGCTCTTCCGGATGCGGGCTCAAATTGCGAAGGCAGGCCGGATACAAACTTCCGGATGATCTGCTCCTTGTTCACCCCGATAACCCCATCGGCGGGTCCGGTAAACCCCACGTCGGTGATATAGGCGGTCCCGTTTTGAAGAATACGCTCATCCGCTGTCTGGACATGGGTATGTGTCCCCACAACACACTCCACTCGCCCGTCCAGGTAATGGCCCAGGGCTATCTTCTCACTGGTTGCCTCCGCATGGAAATCGACCAGGATGGCATCAACCTGCCCCTTCAGGTTTTGTACCTCCCTGTCGGCAGCCTGAAACGGGCAATCCACATGGTTGTCCATATAAACGCGTCCCAGCAGGTTGATAAGCCCCAGCCTCAGGCCGTTGTTCTCCAGGATGATCCTGCCCTTGCCCGGAACACCCTTGGGGTAGTTGGCCGGACGGATGATCTTCATCCCCGAGTCAATAATGCTCATAACCTCCTTGCGCGCCCAGGTATGGTTGCCCATGGTTATGGCATCAACCCCGCAGGACAGGATATCCTGCGCAGTGTTGTAGCTTATACCCCTGCCGCCTGCCGCATTCTCGCCATTGACGATGACAAAATCAGGCTTTTCCTGCTCCCTGATCTTTTCAACCTGTATTCTAAGCGCTTTCCGTCCCACTTCACCAAAGATGTCACCTACAAACAGGACTTTCAACGATTTCTTCCTTTCTGGCATGCAAGGTGTTTGGCAAGCCTTCGCCAAACACCTTAAGCAAAATGGAATCAAAAGTCAGGAAGCGTTTTCACGCTTCCTGACATATACTTATTTTGCATATTCAACTGCCCGGGTTTCCCTGATGACATGTACCTTGATCTGACCCGGATAGTCCATTTCACTTTCAATTTTCTTCACGATGTCTCTTGCGACCATAATCATACCATCATCGTTAACCATTTCTGGTTTGACCATAATCCTTATTTCCCTTCCGGCTTGTATCGCATAGGACTTATCGACTTCCGGGAAGGAATTAGCAATTTCTTCCAACTTCTGCAAGCGTTTTACATAGGTTTCCAGCGTTTCCCTTCGTGCTCCGGGTCTTGCCCCGGATACCGCATCTGCGGCCTGAACCAGAACGGCTATAATGGATGCGGCTTCAATATCGCCATGGTGCGCCATGACCGCATGGACAACTTCCTCGGACTCCTTGTACTTCCTGCAAAGATCGGCGCCGATGGTCACATGCGTCCCTTCAACCTCGTGGTCAATTGCTTTTCCTATGTCATGCAGAAGGCCGGCACGTTTTGCGAGTGCCACATCCTCTCCAAGTTCAGCTGCCATAAGGCCTGCCAGATGCGCAACTTCAATGGAGTGCTGCAGCACATTCTGACCATAGCTGGTACGATACTTCAGTTTTCCCAGGAGCTTAATCAGTTCCGGATTCAATCCAAGAACACCGGTTTCGAAGGTTGCGCGCTCGCCCTCCTCGCGGATGGTATTCTCAACTTCCTTCCGGGCCTTCTCGACCATTTCCTCGATGCGGGCCGGATGGATTCTTCCGTCGATGATCAGCTTTTCAAGGGCAATCCTCGCAATTTCTCTGCGGATGGGATCAAACCCGGACAAAATAACTGCTTCCGGGGTATCGTCAATGATCAGGTCTATACCTGTAAGCGTTTCAAGGGTTCTGATGTTTCTGCCTTCGCGGCCTATGATCCTACCCTTCATCTCATCGTTGGGCAAAGCCACTACAGAGACGGTTATCTCTGAAGCATGGTCGGCAGCACATCTCTGGATGGCACAGGCCAGAACTTCCTTGGATTTCCTCTCGGCTTCCTCCTTGGAGCGCTCGATGATCTCCTTGACCATGATGGCTGCTTCATGCTTGACTTCGCTTTCAATGCTGCTCAACAGGTACTGCTTGGCTTCCTCCACCGTCAAGCCTGAGAGACTCTCAAGCTTTTCTATCTGTTTTTGATAGAGCTCTTCGATTTCCGCTTTCCTGGCTTCAATCTCATGGATCTGCCTGTTCAGCGCTTCATCCTTTTTCTCGAGAGCATCCATCTTCTTTTCGAGGGTTTCATCCTTTTGCTGGAGACGCCTTTCAGTCCTCTGAATCTCGGACCTGCGCTCCCTCACTTCCCTCTCCAGTTCAACTCTGCTTTTGTGGATCTCTTCGCGAGCTTCGATCAGAGCCTCACGCTTTTTCCTCTCTGCTATCTTCTCAGCTTCGCTTATCAAACGCTGGCTTTCTTTCTCGGCGCTTTCGATTTCCGCCTCAGCCACGCGTTTTCTATGTTCAATCCCCTTTCGGAAGGATATCACTGATCCAATTACCGCAATGATGATACCTATGACCAGACCTATTGCAAATTCTATCTCACTCACCTCCTTTGCTTTTGTTTTCTCCATCAGAATTCGTCGTCAATCATGCAAACATGATTTCACGCCGCCCGTCCTGCTGCCTGTCAGGAAAACCGGCTGAATTAAGCGATTGGGACGAGGCATTGGTGAAACCGATATTCTGCAAAACTGCAACATCCAAGGATGTTGCAGCATGAAAGAAAAGCTGGCTTTGCTTTCATGTAAAACCCTGCAGAAAGGATCATGGAAATGACAGCTCAACAGTTTATATTGAGTGCCATTATGGAATCATTGTATACATTTTTAAATTGAGTGTCAAGAAAGCAGAACTTTTTTGTATAACCTTACCGATCGCTCAGACCCATGAAGAAGGTAAAGATTTTATCTGCCAGCCCCTTGATATGTTCATGGCCGTAATCCGGGTAGATCAGCATCTCCTTCTTTCCCGGAATCTTGTTGTAGGCGGCAAACTGGGTGGACGGCGGGCACACGGTATCCATCAGCCCGACGGCCCACAGGGTCTCTCCCCTGATCCGCGGCGCCAGGTGCTGGATGTCGATATAGCCGAGCCTGGTAAAGATCTCATCCTCCCTTTCATGGAGCGGATCAAAGCGCCTGAAGTAATACCTCAGCTCTTCATAGGCGTCTTTTGCCAGATCCATTTCCCATACCCTTTTATAATCGCTCAGGAAGGGATATACCGGGGCCAGCTTTTTGATCCTGGGCTCAAGGGCGGCACATGCGACGGTCAGGGCACCGCCCTGGGAGGCGCCGGTGGCTCCCGCCCGGTTCTCGTCCACTTCGGAGAAACCCAGCACGATGTCGGCAAGCTTTGCGGTATCCAGGAACATATGCCTGTAGAACAAATCCTTCGGATCACCGTCAAGCCCCTTGATAAAATGACATTTATAAGTGGTACCCCTGGTGGGGCCAAGGTCTTCCGACAGGCCGCCTTGTCCGCGGCAGTCCAGCGCCGCCACGCAAAAGCCCGCAGCGACATAACCCAGTTTCTCAACCCAGTCTCCCGAATCGGCCGAGTATCCGTGGAACTGCAGAATAACAGGACATTTTCCTTTTCGGTTTGCCGGTCTTAAATACTTGGCGTGAATCCGGGATCCCCCGGTACCGTCAAAGTACAGGTCAAAACATTCCGCAAAATCTGCCTGGAACTTTGCCGGAATCAGTTCTGTCCGATGAGGTGTACGCCTCATCTCTTCGAGGGCCTCATCCCAAAAAGCATCAAAATTATCCGGCCTGGGATTGATGCCGGTGTATTGCTTCAGTTCCGCAAGGGGCATATCCACCATGGGCATAGCAGTCTTCCTCTCCTTGTCATTCTTCAGAATTCATTTTCAGCCTTCCCCAACTTCCTGCCTGCCGCAGCATACCGCTCAGGCCTGCAGCCGCTCCTCCTTCAGGGGAAGGTCGGTAATCTCCCTGAAAGCCTTGACCGTCCTCAAGGACGCAAAATCGTGGGATGACTTGGCCCGCAGCTTGAGCGCAGGATTCATTTCAATGGCGCGGGTCAGAAAGGCGATGGCCGCGTCTGCGTCACCCGACAGGGCTGAAATGCGGGCAAGGCCGTATAGGAACTCATCATCGTCCGGCTTGATACGAAGCCCTTCCTTATAGAGCCTTGCGGCCTCGCTGTAGTTCTTGAGGGATATGGCGGCGGTAGCCCAGTTGTAGTAGAGGGCCGGATCGTCGGAAGTCAGCTTTTGTGCCCGCCTGAAGGCTCGTACGGCTTCTTCGTAATGCTTGACCATCATCAGGGTGACGCCCAGGTTATAGTGGATGATATAGGAATCGGGATGCTCCGCTGCCGCCTCTTCATAGACATGGACCGCATCATACAGCCTGTCCCTGGAGATATAGATCTCCGCAAGCAGGTTATAGGCCATCTCCAGCTTTTTATCCCCATCCAGGGATTTTGTCAGGCATTCGATGGCCTTGTCGGATTTACCCTGGGCATCCAGGATGGAGGCCATGCTGTAGAGGGCGCGGCTGTGTTTCGGATGGATATCGGCTGCCATCTTAAAGTTGGACAAGGCCTCCTCGGTCTTTCCTTCCTGCCTGAGAGCCACGCCCAGACGGTAGTATGTCTCGGCATCGGCAGGCTGGATTCGAGCCAGCTTCCGGTAGGCGGTTTCTGCCCCATTCCAGTCGCCGGTTTTCCGGCAGACCTTACCGAGCAGATCCCAGGCTTCCACGAACGTGTCGTCCTTTTCAACGATCCGTTCAAGATGGTATTTGCATTCCATATCCCGGTTCTTTTCAAAGCAGATCCAGGCCATAAGATAGCGAAGCCTTGTATCGTCCTCATCCTCCAGGGCCTGGCGGATATACTTTTCGGCTTCCTCAAGGTTTTCCAGCGCCAGGTAGGCCTTTGCGGTATTGACTGCGGCCTCCCTCAGATCCCTGGCATGTTCCAGGGCCTTTTCAAAATGGACAATGGCCAGCTCGTATTTTTTTAAGGCAAAGCAGCTGAAGCCGCATCCGAAATGGACCATGGCACGGAGCCTGTCCATGTTCTGAATAGGCTTTGCCGCATCTTTTACTTCCCCTGCCTCTTTGCCGGCTTCCCCGGTTTTGGGGCTTGCAAGAAGGTCCAGGGCTTTCCTGTGCCACTGGAAGGATTCCTCGTATTGTATAATGATACCAGAAATTAAGACAGACAAAACGGCCAAAATAAGTTAGAATGGAACTATGGAAAAGAGAAGAAATTTTACACCGGAAGAAAAAG
>NZ_FQZP01000059.1 GCF_900142095.1 Thermoclostridium caenicola
TAAAGGGTCGGAGGCGGTATAATAAGCCAAGCGGTGGTGATAGAAACACTTGGTTCTAACTAGAGGGATTTTTACACAAAAAATTGGACTTGATCTAATGATAATAGAATATTGTTTTACTATTGCAGAATATAGAGAAATGATAAAATAGAAGTGCATAAATACATGTAAAAGGAGCCGTGAGAGTATGAAAATTCTTCAGTTGAAAATAACATTAAAAGACGTAAAGCCTCCTGTCTGGAGAAGGGTATTGGTTAGAGACGATATTACGTTTTATAAACTCCACAGGATAATCCAGCATGCGATGGGATGGTTTGAATCCCACCTTTATGAGTTTAGGCTGGGAGAAATGATTATTGGGGAAAAAGATGATGACTGGGACTTTTACGACAGATATGAAGTTAAAAGTGCAAAAAGAATAAAGTTAAGCAGCATGAACTTTGCACCAAAGGATAAATTCAGATATGTTTACGATTTTGGTGATAATTGGAGACATGACATTGTTGTTGAGAAGGTGCTTGACCCGGAAGAAGGCGTTAAATATCCAGTATGTATCGGTGGTAAAAGAAACTGTCCTCCTGAAGATGTAGGGGGACCGTGGGGATATGAAGATTTCCTTGAAGCAATCCAAGACCCGCAGCATCCAGAGCATGAATCCATGCTTGAATGGGTGGGGGGTTCTTTCGACCCTGAAGAATTCAGCATAGATGAAGTCAATGATATGTTGAAGATGATAAAGTAAAAGCATATAAGAAAGTTAATATTATTTACTTGTTTTCATAATTCTTTGTTGTATCTGTGTCTGCATCAATTAAATTTTTTTATTTTGCAAATATTTAAGTTGAAGCAAAATATGGTTTATTGGGGTAAATGAATCATACAGGTCACGTTTTAAATATTAAATATGATATTGAATAAGGAGTGATACCAAAACATAGTAAATCAATAGATTAATAGAAATTATAGAGGGAAAAATAGGATTTTAAGTATAATGATAGAAGAATGCTGTGTTTTATTATTGCATTATATATAGAAATGATGCAATAATATAGATAATGATGCAATTAAAATGCATCATGTCGCATTTAATTGCAAAAGTAAGCATAAGAGGAGGTCAGAACTTGAGGACAAAAGATGAGATTTTAAAAATTCTAGATTTGCTTGAAGAAAATATTGCAGATGATTTTGAAGCACAAGATTTAGACTTTAAAGAGTGGGTAGAAAAAAGTCTAAACGATAATATAAATCTAGCAGTAAAGATGGCTGTTTGTATGGCTAATGGTGGAGGAGGAACAGTTGTATTTGGGATAAGAGATAAAGTTAAAGGAAGAAAAAATGCAATAATAGGTGTTCCTCCTATTGTTGATGCATTTTTGATGCAAAAAGCAGTATACGAAAGGACTGACCCCCATATTACTCCGACATTTGATTGGATTGAAGTACCCGAAGGGCATGGAAGAATATTGGTAATGAATATATATCCTGGTATGCCGCCTTATACAGAAACAAATGGAAGTGCTACAATAAGAGTAGGTAAAGATTGCAGACCACTTACGGGGTCTATGAGAAGAGAACTTTTTGCTAAAACTGGAGTTTCAGACTTTACATCAAATTTAGTAGATGAATACTGGAAAGATTGCTTCTCTCCAGTTGCTATGGAAAGAGTAAGAATGATAATGGCTGAAGAACATGCTCCAGATACATTAATAAAAATGTCTGATGAGGATTTGTTAAAGTCCATAGGAGCGCTAAAAGATGGGAAACTAACCTTTGGGGGACTATTGATTGTCGGGAATACTCAGGCACTTTCAAAATATATCCCAAATCATAGATGGGATTTTAGAAGAATGATAAGTAGCACAGATTATAGTATAAAGTATGGTGAAAATTCAGCAATACCAATAGGTTTATATGAATTAGAAAGATATATGGCTACTGAAAATCCGACAACCATTGTTGAGGTTGGTTTCTTACATCCTGAATTTTCTACATATCCTAAAATAGCATTAAGAGAAGCATTACTTAATGCATTTATACATAGGGATTATAGAATTCCAGGAAGTGTTATGCTGAAACATTATAAAGATAAATTGATTATTACAAACCCAGGTAATTTTATTGGAGGTATTTCTCCGAGTAATATACTTCATCACCCACCTGTAGCAAGAAATTTGCATCTTACAGATTTAATGGATAAACTGAGACTCGTAAATAGAAGTAATCTTGGAGTTCCGAGAATTTATAAGTCTTTGTTAATAGAAGGGAAAGAACCCCCGCAATATAATGAAATAGGAGAATGCATCGAATTAACCCTTATTGCATCAACAATAGTTCCAGAGTTCAGAAATTTTATAAAAGATTTAAATTCTAAAGGAATTGAAGTTGATGTTGACCACTTGATTATTTTAAACTATCTTCTTAGACATAGGGAAATAGACACGTATAATGCTGCTCATATATGTCAGAGAAGTATAGAACAAGTTAGGGAAATACTTAGTTATATGGAGAATAGTTTAAAACTTATAAAATCAGGGGGTACTGTTAAAAAGAAATACTATTCTTTGACTCGGGAAGTTTATTCGATGCTGCAAAAAGGAATAGAATACGATAGGGATAAAAGGCTTGATAAAGAGGCTATTAAAATGAGAATATTATCCATACTAAAGGAAAGGAACCTTACTAATGCAGAAGTAAGACATATGACGGGTATGGATAGGCAACAAGTACTAAGGCTTATGCGTGAGTTAGAAGCGGATGGTGTTCAGATTAAGGGTAGTGGTAGAGGGGCATATTATTGTTTATCTAGAGATGAGTAAAACTAAAGGCAAACAAATGATTCATTATTATGTCGCAATTATAAACAGGATTGACGGAAACATGGTTTTCGCTGCCGAAGGCCAGGATAGCCGTTGATATCTTGATTTATTTCCCTTGCTATTTCCCGGACCAATGCTTCTGATTGCACTGTACAAGCCCGTTTCACCGGGCGGCATGTTTTAATTTCCACCAGGCAAGAAGTTTATGCGTTGACGGGGTATATATGGGTAGATATATAATAACATTCTGTGCGCGTCCATTCAGGGGAAGACCGGAAATGTATAAGTTGTGAAGGGGGTTACAAAATGGTGGGTGCAGGTTTGCTGGTGAAGGAACCGAAAGAATTGAACAGTGATGATTTGCAATGTTTGCCCCAGGAAATAGAGAAACTGAAAACCGAGCTGAACCTGAAAGTCACGCAAAACTTTGAGAAGCTGAACAACAAGGAGACGCTGGAACTGAGCCAAAGGCTGGACGAACTGATTGTGAACCATCTGCTCAACGAGCTGGCATCGTTGAGGATTTGGCATAAGGACGCGGAAGAGCACCGCGCGCATCTCCCAAACTGTTATTGAGACAAAAAAAGGAGTCATGCCTCATTGGATGACTCCTTTATTGATTTCTGTCAGGACTTCGGAAACAGGGTGGTGTATTTACGGTCCACAAACATGATGTGGGTGCTCACCCATTCGGACAGGAAGTCGGCGATCTCCTGGAGGGTCTGCTCCTGCTCCTCGTCAATTTCCCTTTCCCTGGCCAGGAGACTTTTTACCTTGGCCACAAAGTAGTTGTGTTCCTTGGTGTGATTGGGCAGATCCTCAAAATTGTGCTTTCGCATGAAATCTTCTTCATAACTGAAATGGTACTGGGCGTAATCCAGAAGTTCCTGCAGGACTGCCATGATGTCGTCATAGCGATCAAAGGCATTGTCCAGCAGTGCCAGCTCATAGGCCCGGGCACCTATTTCGAAAAGCTTTCTATGCTGTTTGTCCACCTCTTCAATACCCAGCCGGTAGCGTTCCTTCCATTCGAAAGCCATAACGTTTACCTCCTCTATTACGCAGGATGATACCTGATACCTTGGTCATGCGGCTATGAGATTGCATCGGCGCCACGCTCCCCGCCATGCTTCTGTTTGATCGATGTACGCCATTGCGGGTTTAGCGGAGCGCAGCGCGGCAATCTCGTATTTGAAAGTAGGAGGTTGGACGCCGGATGCTCTGAAAAATGCCGCACCCAACATCCGACTTCCTGCTTCCACCCATGGGCTTTGTGCTAAAGGTTCGCTTTTATTACATCCGCGTACCGGCGATCCTCAAAGGTGATATGGGTGCTGATCCACTCGGACAGGAAATTGACGATTTCCTGCAATGTCGACATCTGATCCTCATCGATATCCCTTGCAAGCAGGCTCTTGATCTTGGCAACAAAATAGTTGTGCTCCTTGATATGGACGGGCAGACGCTGGTAATTGTGCTTTTCCAGCATTTCCTCCTCGTATTTGAAATGGTACTGGGTATAATCCAGCAGTTCCTGAATGACAGTCATGATCTCGTCATACCTGTCATAGGCGCTGTCCATCAGGGTGAGATCGTATACGCGGGCGCCGATCTCAAAGAGCCTTTTGTGCTGCTTGTCTATCTCCTCAATCTGAAGCATGTACCTTTCCTTCCATTCAAATGCCATAACACCAACCCCCCTGCACATATTCGGTAGGATATATACCACAGCGCGGTTCAGATGTAACATAGGGAATTCCCTGAAAGTTAATATGAGATGAAAACAGAGGTCTGAAAGCCGGATTTCCTCTGAAGGTCGAAAACCTGTTATGCGTTTTTTGCCGGGAATAGCTGACGGCAGTCTCATATTTTTGCCAAAATATGATATAATGAATCTGTTCCGCCGCATAAGGCTACCGGATAAAAGATAATGTCGGAAAGGAAGTCTTAAGATGAAAGTAAGAAAGGCTATCATTCCTGCAGCCGGGCTGGGAACCCGATTCCTGCCGGCCACCAAGGCTCAGCCCAAGGAAATGCTGCCCATCGTCGACAAACCGACCATCCAGTTCATCATTGAAGAGGCCATCGCATCCGGTATTGAGGATATCCTTATCATCACGGGCCGCGGCAAGCGCGCCATTGAGGACCATTTCGACCGTTCCTTCGAACTGGAGGAAGTCCTCAAGAACAAGCACCAGGAGGAACTTTTGCAGCAGGTTAGGGATATAGCCAATCTTGTGGATATACATTACATCAGGCAAAAGGAGCCCAGAGGACTGGGGCATGCCATCTATTGCGCCAAGTCCTTTATTGGCGACGAACCCTTTGCCGTCATGCTGGGCGACGATATCGTGGATTCCGAGGTGCCCTGCCTCAAACAGCTCATCGATGTTTACAATGAATACAAGACGACCATCCTGGGCGTCCAGCACGTGGATCCCGGCGAGGTGAACAAGTATGGCATCGTGGCCGGCAAACTGGTGGATGACCGCGTCTACAAGGTGAAGGATCTGATTGAAAAGCCCGATGTGGAATCGGCGCCGTCGGATATCGCCATACTGGGCAGGTACATCATCTCTCCGGCGATCTTTAAGTTCCTTGAGAACGCAAAACCCGGCAAGGGCGACGAAATCCAGCTGACAGACGCATTGAAGGAGCTTTCAAGGCATGAGGCCATGTACGCCTATGTCTTCTCCGGCCGCAGGTATGATGTGGGAAATAAGCTTGGCTTCTTGGAAGCGACTGTAGAATATGCGCTTAAGAGGGAAGATCTGCGCGAGGAGTTTAAGGCCTATCTGAAGAGGATAGTAGAAAAGGAGGGTTAACCCTCCATGCTTGCGAAAAACGCAACAGCGTCGTCCGATACAAGCCTTTTGCCATATTCGTTCAGGTAGCCTTCCAGGAAGTCCACGTTCTGCATCTTGTCGGCGTACTCGCTGAGGATGCTCTCAAAACGCTTGCGGTTGGACACATTGCCCTCGATGCCGCAGAGCACAAGGTAATAGGTGGAATCCAGGACATATGCCCGGCTCCGGCCGGTATACAGCGGATGGATCAGGCTGCAGAGCCGGCAAAGCGCATCAAAGCCCTCCACAGCATAAATCACGAGGGTTGAGCAGATCTTCTGGCTCCTCTTCTTGCAGGACAGATCCTTTTTCCGGTACCTGTTCTTTATGAATTTTTGTATGGACTCAAACTCGGAGTCCTCTTCGATCCTCGTAATGGTGATCACAAAGCCATGCTCGGTATCCGACACGGCTTCAATGCAAAGCTGGGATTCTTGGGTGTCGAAGCCCAGTTCGATCTCGGCCTGCTCCATCAGATCCCAGAAGAGCTCCTGGGTCTCCGGGGAGTTGTAATTGAATGCATCCAGATCGATGTCCCGCTCTTCCAGATCATCATAGGATACGAAAATCCTTATTTTGTTTTCCCCAACTCTTTCAATTTTCATATCAGTAATCCTTTTCAAACATTCTGGACATACTTACAGTATATTATACTTATTATATCGACAAATGAGAAGTAACAAATTATGCTCAAAACCTATTGTGCCTGTATCATGCGCGATTAATACCCCTTTTGCGGGCAAGCCCGCCGGAAATAATAGCCCTCCGCCGTGCCGGTACAAGGCCCGGAGAATTCCGGTTCCTGTATTCCAATAAACGGCATCAAAGTGTATAATGATATGGAGTATTTTTACCCACGATAATCAAACACAAACATGAGGAGAGTGTCATCCAATGCCTAAACTCATTCTGGCATCTGCATCACCCAGACGCAAAGACCTGTTAACGCAGATCGGACTGGAGTTTGAGGCATACCCTGCGGACATCGATGAAACCTCCATCGGTTACACCGATGCCGGGAAATACGCCGAAGAAATGTCGCGCCGCAAAGCGCTTATGGTGGCTGAAAAATTTTACGATATACCCGGTGAGGAGCACCTGATCCTGGGAGCGGATACCACCGTTGAAATAGACGGAAACATCCTCGGCAAGCCGCAAGACTATGCAGATGCCGTAAGAATGCTGGAAACCATACAGGGAAAATGGCACCGGGTAATTACCGGCATGACGCTGGTCAACGCAGGAACCCGTGAAGTCATCACGGACAGCGAAGTGACCAGGGTTAAAATACGACCCATGACGCCGGAGATGATCCGGGCCTATCTCAAAACAGGCGAATCCCTGGACAAGGCCGGCGCTTACGGGGCGCAGGGCTTCGGAAGCCTTATCGTGGAAAGGGTGGAAGGCTGCTTCTTCAATGTGATCGGGCTTCCCCTCCACAAGCTGTCCCTGCTTCTGGAGCGTCAGGGGATTGGAATGCTCTCCTGGTTCAAAGGGCAGGTTTAAAAAATTCCACAGGTGATAAAATACCGAAAGGCAGAGGATAAATAACCCGTCCGGCATGGTCGGGTTATGTGAAAGGTAGAAGGAGAGTAAGCAAATGGCGTTGTTTTCAAAAGAAATAGGAATCGATCTCGGTACAGCCAATACGCTGGTTTATCTGAAAGGAAAAGGCGTTATCCTGCGGGAACCTTCGGTCGTGGCCATTAACAACAATACCGGAGAGGTACTGGCCGTTGGCCTTGAAGCCAAGCAGATGATAGGCAGGACGCCTGGCAATATCACGGCCATCAGGCCTTTGAAGGATGGCGTCATCGCCGACTTTGAAACCACCCAGGGCATGCTGAAGTATTTCATCAGGAAAGCCCTTGGCAGCAGCATTCTCAAGAAACCGCGGATCATCATCTGCGTGCCCTCCGGGGTTACCGAGGTGGAGAAGCGTGCGGTTGTTGATTCAGCCCTGTCCGCCGGCGCCAAGGAAGCCTTCCTGATCGAGGAGCCCATGGCATCGGCCATTGGCGCTGGTCTTCCCGTGGCAGAGCCCTCCGGCAGCATGGTGGTGGATATCGGTGGTGGTACCAGCGAAGTAGCGGTCATCTCCCTGGGCGGCATTGTCGTCAGCCGCTCCCTGAGGATTGCCGGCGATGAGTTTGACGATGCCATCATTCACTATATCAAGAAGGAATACAACCTGATGGTCGGCGAAAGAACCACCGAGGCCATCAAGATCAAGATCGGCTCGGCCTATCCGCTGGAACAGGAAGAGGTCTATACTATCAGCGGCCGGGATTTGGTGACCGGCCTTCCCAAGGACCTGAACATCTCCTCCGAGGAGATCCGGGAAGCCCTGAGGGAGCCTGTGAACGCCGTGGTGGATTCCATCCGGTTTACCCTGGAAAAAACACCGCCGGAACTGGCAGCGGATATCATGGAAAGAGGCATCATGCTCACTGGTGGCGGCGCCCTGTTAAGAGGGCTGGACAAGCTGATCAGCAAGGAAACCGGCATCCCTGTCTTTGTGGCCGAGAATCCCCTGGACTGCGTTGTGCTGGGTACGGGTAAAGTACTGGAGGAGATAGATACCTTAAGCAGCGTGCTTCTGTCATCCAGAAAGATCCGATGAGATAACGCCAAGGGGGTATTCTGAGAATTGCGCAGACTGCTGAAGAGCAAGATCTTTATTGTTGCGCTGGTGGTCGTTGTCATCCTTGCCCTGGCAGTCGCTTCCTCCAGGGAGGGGAGCGGCATCAGGGCTTTGGGCAATATCATCAGTGTTCCCATTTCGCCCCTGCAAAGCGTTATTTCCTTCATGTCCAAGAGAGTTGCCGACATATTTGACTACTTCAAGGATGTCAGGATCACGAAGGCCGAAAACGAGGAGCTGCTGCGCAGGATCAGTGAGCTTGAAAAGGAAAACCGGGAGCTGGAACGCCTTAAGCGGGAGAACAAGGAGCTCAGGGATGCACTGAATTTCCTGAACCAGATGGAGTCCTTCGAGCCCATCGGCTGCACCATTATTGCCAAGGACCCGGGAAACTGGTTTGAGGTCTTTACCATCAACCGGGGAAGCAAGGACGGCATCGAGCTCAACGCTCCCGTGATCACAGCCTACGGCCTGGTGGGAAGGGTCTCGGAGGTTGATCTGTTTACCTCGAAGGTGGTTTCCATCATTGATATGGACAGTACCGTGGCGGCCCGACTTTCCAGATCGCGGGACGTGATGATCGTTCGGGGTGATGCATCCCTGAGGAGCAGCGGCCTTTGCCGCATGGATTACATATCGCCCGACGTGGATATCATACCGGGGGACATTGTTGAAACATCCGGACTGGGCGGGATTTACCCCAAGGGCATCATTATCGGCCAGGTGAAGGAAGTGATCCGGAACGAAGGCCAGTTTGATTCATACGCCATCATCGCTCCCGTGGTGGATTTTAAAAGGCTTGAAGAGGTCATTGTGCTGAAGGAGAAACCGTAAATATGCGATACAGAATTCTTGCGGCAGTCTTCCTGGTCATGGCTGCCGCTGTGCTGCAAAGCACTGTCATGGGCTATCTGGAGGTGTTTTCGGTCAGGCCCAACATCATCATTGCCCTGGCGGTGGTCATCGCCCTGCTGCGGGGATTGCTGGAGAGCGCCATTATGGGGTTCAGCCTCGGCCTGACCATGGACATCCTGATGGGTAAGACCCTCGGCTGGTATGCCCTGCTCCTTCTTTTGCTGTGCATCCTCATATCTCTGGTCAATGAAAAGATGTATCGTGACAAACTGCTTGTCCTGATGGGGTTCGGATTTTTGTCGTCCATTGTGGTTGAGACATCGTTCATGTTGATCATTTTCCTCTTTCGCGGCTACGAGCACATCCCTTACCTTTTCACAACGGTTGTGCTGCCCGAAGCCGCATTGAACAGCATACTGATTTTGCCGCTTTTTAAGCCTGTCGGGAAAGTATATAATATACTTGACACACTTGATAGAAAGAGGAACAGATTGGCGTCATGAGCAACGAGGAAAAAAAGCACAAGGGATTGGACCGCTACATCGTGCTGGTTGTTTTCATTCTGGCCATTTCTGTCGTTATTGTCTACAATCTTGCCAACATCCAACTGGTCAACGGGGCTTATTACATGGAGCAATCCATCAGCCGCATATCCACCCAGGGATATATCTATCCCAAGCGCGGCGATATTTTCGACAGAAACGGTATTCCCATTGCCGGAAGCCGTATGGGTTACTGCGTCCAGTATGTGGATGTGGACATGACGCCCCAGGACAAGAATGCGATGTTCCTGGATCTGATATCGTTGCTGGAGAAAAACGGGAGAAGCTTCAAGAGCAGGCTTACCGACTATATCGATATCAATCCGGTGCGGTTCAAGACCGACAAAACCGAAAGCTTTATCAGCACCATCGTCGTGAATAAGGAGGACGCCCAGTATCTGATCACGGCCGATCAGGTCTTCCGCTACATGCGGGACAAGACCTTTGCCATCGATCCGTCCTATACCGACGAGGAAGCCTTCAAAATCATGAAGCTCAGGTACGAGGTGCTGGTCAACCGTCCGACCATCCAGAATCCCCTGATCATCGCCGATGATATCCCGGCACTGGCCATGGCCGAGATAGAGGAAAGAAGCAGCTATTTCAGGGGCTTTTCCACCTTTGTCAAACCCTACAGGGTCTACTACAACGCCGAACTGGTATCCCATGTGCTGGGCTATGTAGGATATATTTCCCAGGAGCAATATGAAAAGCTTTCAAAGGAGTACCCGGATAAATACTATACCCAGTCGGACATTGTCGGCATTATGGGTATTGAGAGCGCTGCCGAACCCCTGCTCAGGGGTGTGAGCGGCCTCATCTCCAAGGAAGTGGACGAAAGCGGCAGGACCACCGCCTTTACCATAGAGCGTCCGCCGGTTCCCGGAAACAAGGTGTACCTCACCATCGACCTGGAACTGCAAAAGGTGGCATTGGAATCCCTCAAGCGAAACATAGAGGTCATCCGTAAGAAACCCGACAAGAAGAATCACGGGGATGCCAACGCGGGGGCCGTGGTGGTCATGGATGTCAAGTCGGGCGAGATCCTGGCCATGGTCAGCTATCCCGATTATGACCCTGCCGTCTTCCTGACAGACGACAATGACGCCAAGGCCGCCATACTGGAGCAGGCCGGTTATCCCATGTGGAACCGGGCGACCCAGGGAACCTATGCACCCGGATCCACCTATAAGCCCCTGGTGGCCATAGCCGCTCTGGAAAGCGGCACCATCACGCCCAATACCCTTATCTACTGTCCCTATAAGGAAGAGGTCGGCGGGATGCCGTTCACCAACCTGGAGGGGCATCAGGGCCATATTGCCCTGACCAAGGCCCTGGCCACATCCAGCAACATGTTTTTCTACAAGGTGGGCGTCATGACCGGAATCGACAATATCGTGAAATGGGCCAAGGAGTTTGGTCTGGCTCAGAACACGGGCATTGAGATCAGCGAATCCATCGGCAGGATCGCCTCCAAGGAATACAAGAAAACTTACCTCAATGAGGACTGGTACCCGGCCAATACGGCCATGGCCGCCATCGGCCAGCTGTATAATTCCTTTACGCCCGTCCAACTGGTTAATTATATCGCTTCCATCGCCAATGGCGGAAAGCGCTATACACCCCATCTGATCAAGATGGCGGTATCGCCGGAAGGGAAGATCGTTTACGAGGCACCCAATGATTACTACGAGATCCCTGTCAAGCCCTCCACCATTGAAGCGGTCAAGGCGGGCATGGTGGCGGTTACCCACCGGAACGACGGTACGGCAGCCAGCGTATTCAGGGACTTCCCGTTCACGGTGGCCGGAAAGACCGGAACCTCCGAGACCGGACGGGAAGACAGGAAAGAATCATCCAACGGTCTGTTTGTATGCTATGCGCCCTATGATGATCCGCAGATCGCCATCGTCGTCGTGGTGGAGCACGGCGTGTGGGGATCCTGGACGGCGCCCATCGCCAAGGATATCATGATGGCCTATTTCAAGCTCAATGAGGCGGAGAAAACCACTCATGCCCAGACCATTGAGATAATCTGGTAAGCGTTTCGGCAATCCCAAAGAACCCGGCAGGCGTCCGTAAAGACGGGACATCAACCGACCCGCAGGGAGCATGAATTGATTTCAATTTAACTGATAGAGGGGTTTTCAAAATGGACGAAGGAAGAGGCATCGTATTCAAGGGGAATTCCGAAGGACTCATCATCGTGATTCCAGAGGGGTATACCCCGGAGCAGATCATCAGTGAGACCGAGGCTAAGGTAAGCGCTGCGGCACGCTTCTTTAAGGGAGCCAGGATCAAGGTGGTCTACAGGGGCCCGCAGCTGTCGGAAAAGGACGAGGCCAGGCTCAGATCCGTGCTGGACGAAAAAAGCGGTGCAATCATCGAAAGCTTTTCATGGGAGGACGACAGCGCACAGCCGAGAAACGATGCTCCGGCCGCACCGGCTGCCGTATTCCGCAAGCATTTCAGCCATGATCTGAGCGAGGACAACTGCAAGTTTGTCAGGAGCACCCTCCGAAGCGGCACGCGAATCGAATTTGACGGCAGCGTGGTGGTGATCGGCGATGTGAATCCCGGCGCCGAAATTATCGCTTCAGGAAACGTCATTGTGCTCGGAACGCTCAGGGGCCTGGTTCATGCCGGGGCAGGCGGGAACCGGGAAGCGTTTATCTACGCCCTTTCCCTAAAACCGACGCAGATCCGCATCGCGGAGGCCATCGCCCGCTGTCCCGATGATGCCGATGACCGCGTCCTTTCGCCTGAAATTGCCACGGTGAAGGATGGTGTCATCATCGTAGAGCCGGCTTATACCCATCGTTGACTTTTAAAGTAAAAAAAGATACGATAAAATTATGATAACCAGCAAAAAACTGCTGCCGGTGCTCGGTTTATAAAAGCATTTTCAGTGCAATACAGGTAAGATTCTATCAATGCTGAAGGAGTGTACATATGAGTGAAGTTATCGTCATTACTTCCGGCAAGGGCGGCGTGGGAAAAACCACAACTACTGCCAACATAGGAACAGGACTGGCGCTTCTTGGCAAGAAAGTGGTCCTGGTCGACACCGACATCGGCCTCCGCAACCTGGATGTCGTCATGGGGTTGGAAAACAGGATAGTATATGATCTTGTGGACGTGGTGGAAGGTGCCTGCCGCCTGAAGCAAGCCCTCATCAAGGACAAGCGGTATGACGGGCTGTACCTGCTGCCGGCTGCGCAAACCCGTGACAAAAACGCCGTGACCCCTGCGCAGATGGTCAAGCTTTGCGACGAACTCCGGAATGAATTTGACTTTATCCTGATAGATTGCCCTGCCGGCATCGAACAAGGCTTCAAAAACGCCATAGCCGGAGCGGACAAATCGATTGTAGTCACGACACCGGAGGTTTCGGCCGTCCGTGATGCCGATCGCATCATCGGGCTTCTGGAAGCCAACGAGATTCGCAACCCGAAGCTTCTGATCAACCGTGTGAGACAGGATATGGTCAAGCGCGGCGACATGATGTCCATAGACGATATCATCGATATTCTTGCCATAGAGTTGATTGGGGTTGTCCCCGACGACGAAAACATTATCATCTCCACCAACAGGGGCGAACCTGCAGTCACCGATCAGAAATCCCTGGCAGGTCAGGCTTATCGCAACATTACCAAACGCGTCCTGGGAGAAAATGTTCCCTTAATGGATCTGAATGTTTCAGAGGGGCTTCTTGCCAAAATGAAGAAGTTGTTTGGTATAAAACCTGCTTAAGGGAGGAAAATCTTATGATGGACTTGCTGAAATTGCTGGGGTTGAAAAAACAATCCTCCAAGGATGTTGCAAAAGAGCGTCTGAAACTGGTTCTGATCCATGATCGTTCCAATGTATCACCCCAGTTTCTTGAGATGGTGAAGAGTGAAATCATCAAGGTCATTCAGAATTATATGGAGATCGACGAGGATTCCCTGGATATCCAGCTGACCAAGACCAACAGCGAAGATGGTGAGAGAGTGGTGCCGGCCCTCGTTGCCAATATTCCCATCAAAGGCATGAAAAACGCCGGCAGGTAAGAGATTTCCAGTCTGCTAACGGAGGTTGATATGAACATAGCCCTCATCGCCCATGACAATAAAAAAGAGCTGATGGAAGCTTTCTGCATAGCGTACAAACATGTTTTGTCCAAGCATAACCTGTATGCTACAGGACGCACGGGGGCTATTATTTCCGAATCCACCGATTTGGACGTCTTTACGCTGGATTTTGGAAAACTCGGGGAACAGCAGATCATCGCCAGGATTGCCTACAACGAGATGGATCTGGTGATCTATTTTGCCGACCCCGACGAGATCGTCAAAAATGATACCCTCATGGAATTATGGTCCTGTTGTGACAGGAACAATATTCCCATCGCCACAAACCTGGCCACGGCCGAGGTCTTGATCAACGGACTCCAGCGCGGCGATTTTGCCTGGAGGGAACTGGTGGACAAAAGATAAGCAACAGGTGCATGTCCAAGCTGCCGAAAACGGCAGCTTTTTTGATCCCCTGAAATTCCGGTTTCATGCCGTGAGCATATCTCCGGGAAAATGGCATATGATTGACCAGATAAACCTTGCCAGGAGGATGAAACGTTATGGCAGCGGCCGAAACCGGTGAATTGGAAAAATACCGCAGCTATATCCAGAAAAGAAGGTTTTCGCCCCCTGAAGACAGCGGGGATGAAAATTTGTCCGGCAGCAGCCTGCCACGTTTTGTCCAGGATGAACCGGCAACCCGGCAGGAATCACAGGTTCCCTGGTGGGAGAAGGAAGCCTATACCCTCCTGGATCAGGATGAATTGATTAAGCCGCCGCAGGAATATCCAAAGCCGGCTCCCCCTTCAGGTGGGCGGGAAAGCCTTTCCGAAGCCCGGCCGGCGTCCCGGGGAAGAAATCTTGACCTGTACAGGAAACTGTATGCGCGGCGAGGACACAGAAACCTGCCGTATGCTTCTCCATACAGGAGCCATTCAGGTTATCAGGCACAAGTTGAGGACAACAGGGCGACACTGATGGCCATTAAGCTCATCAAGCAATGCCTGGCCTGTTTTGCCATACTGGGCATCATTGTTCTGATGCAGGGGCGGGCAGATATGCAGGGAGCCCTGGATGTTGTCCGCAAACACGTCGTTGAAACCCATATCGATCCCCAAAGCCTGTATGAGGACGTCAAAACCGTGTTCAGCCAGCTTGTGCAGACCCTGGGGGGATCTCCCTGACTGAAAGGATAGCGGCAGCCGTCCTGGCCATCCTTTTCCATGAGCTGATGCATGCACTGGCAGCGCGGCTTTTGGGCATGTCGCTGGTACGGCTCAGAATCCTGCCGGGCGGGCTGCGGGCTGCCCTCCGGGGAAGGCATGAAAGCCCGCAGAAGCTTGTTTGGGTTTACCTGAGCGGACCCGCAGGCAATCTGCTGGCAGCAGCTATTTTTGCCTGCAGCCAGGGCTTTGGCCGGTTCCTCTTTGAAGCCAACCTGGCTATTGGCCTGCTTAACCTGATCCCCATCCACCCCCTTGACGGGGGGCAGATCCTGTTGCTTGTCCTTTACGGGAGCGTGGGCAGCAGTAAAACCCTGAGGCTCCTGGGGGTACTGTCTGCGGCATTCAGGAGCATGTTTTTCATTCTGGGAATCCTTCAACTGGTGTGGTTTGGCAACCCAAGCCTGTTGATCATTGCGCTGGCCGTTCTGCCGGGTCGGAAACCCCTGGAGGAGACGATGAGCATGATAAGACTTCACAGCCTTTTCAACAGAAGACAGAGAATCCTGAAGAAAAAGATCTATCCGGCAAGGCATCTTGTGGCCATGGAGGACTGCAGTCTGGGGGAGATTGTCCAGAAGTTGGATTATGACCGGTTCCATATCATTTATGTGCTTAACAGCGCCATGGAGATTACAGGCCGCGTTACGGAACAGCAAATCCTCAGGGCCCTTCAGCACCACGGCGCACGGGAATCCGTCAGGAATATCCTTACCTAGACCTGCATTGTTGCGGCAGCCTTTACCGATTAAGCCAGAATAAGCCGTTTCCTGTACCATGCCGGTAAAGCGTGGGGATGGCAGTCCATAGTGTAAAATTGTTGTAGGAAAAAAATAAACAAGAGACATCCTTCTTTGATAAAATGGGATTATACACAACAAACCATTTAGAGGAAGGAGT
>NZ_FQZP01000060.1 GCF_900142095.1 Thermoclostridium caenicola
GTCAACAGCTTTCGCGGCATAAACGCTTAGGCTATTGTCTCATTAGCTACCGTTTGATGACCGAGGTAATTTACACACTAATTTGGACTTGACTGCAAAATTTTTGCAACATATCAAGTGTAGGTATTTGCTTACCATTTTCCAGAAGCGAAATTGTGGCTCTATTAATACCTAGTTCATCAGCTACTTCGCTTTGTGATCTATTGCCCCTATATTCTTTAAGTTTTTGTGCAAACAGCTCTTCATTAAAACTGATCAAGATAAACACTCCCTCCCATGCGTTATAAATTATAACACTCAGGATTATAGTTATCAACGTCATGTTACCTTTTCTAACAGTATTATATGAATGCAACGTTCCTTTATTGAGCCTAAGCTATACAAAATAAGAAGCCAATTTTAGACAATATTTATAACATGAATAGTATTATTTTATTGCTTTATCGGAAATAATACTCATTCTCATTACTTTGTCCAATGTCATTTCCCATAAAATCAAATCTGTAAATCGTTTCGGGCGTAAATCTGTATGCTAAGATGTCTTGCATAGATAGATCTTAAAAAAAAGACAGATATGCAGAATATACCTGCAGTCTGTCTGTCGCTTGTGCAACATATTAATTCATGGATCAGGTAATATCTTCTCAGTCGGAAACGGACATGTTCTTTTTGTCCCTGGATGCGAATTGCAAGACACAAATCAAACCAATAACAACCAACCCAACCAGATCGGTCACAAGCCCCGGATCAATCAGGGCAACACCGGCTGCCACAGCCGGGATCCTTTGCCACCAGGGCATGGTCTTACGCATAAAACCGCCCAGCCCGCTGGATATAGCAAACATGCCGATCATGGAAGTAATCACAATCTGCACCAGTTCCCCAAAAGAAGCATTGATGAGCAGCATGGTGGGATTCAGAACGAAAATATAGGGGATGATGAAAGCCGCTATGGCAAGCCGCGTAGCAATGACTCCCGTCCTGATGGGATTGCCCCCGGAAATGGCGGCGCCGGCATAAGCGGCCAAAGCCACAGGAGGCGTGATATCCGCCACGATGCCGAAGTAGAACACGAACATGTGGGCGGCAAGCACCGGTGTTCCGGGTATCAGCTTGAGGATGATGGGCGCGGTTATGGTAGCCATGATGACATAGTTGGCGGTTGTGGGAACGCCCATGCCAAGGATGATGCAGGCTATCATGGTCAGGATGAGGGCAAGGATATCAATGCCACCTGAAAGCATGAGAAGCATGTCGGCAAGCCTCAGCCCTATGCCAGTCAGCGCAACGATGCCCACAATAATGCCCGCGATGGCACAGGCAGCGGCAACGCCTATGGTGTTCCTGGCCCCTGTCTCCAGGGCATCCACAAAAGCGCTGGGCGAAAGCCTGGTTTCCTTTCTGAAAGAGCTTACGATGATAGCTGCCAGAATAGCAAGGCAAGCCGCACGCGAAGGTGTAAAGCCATAGGACATCGTAAAGATGAGTACCAGTATCGGAATCAGCAGATAACCTCTGCTGAGAAGCAGCTTGAAGAAGTTCGGGATGGATTCCTTGGGAAGGCCTTTCAGGCCAAGCTTCTTGGCTTCAAAATGCACGGCCAGAAAGATGCCGGAAAAAAACAGGATGGCAGGAAAGACGGCCGCCAATGCAATGGTGGCATAGGGCAGTTCGGTCATCTCCGCCATCAGGAAGGCGGCCGCTCCCATGATGGGCGGCATGATCTGTCCGCCTGTGGACGCCGCAGCTTCCACGGCAGCAGCAAAGTCCTTGTCATACCCGGTTTTCTTCATGATGGGAATGGTTACGCTTCCGGAACCGACCGTATTGGCAACCGAGCTTCCCGAGTACATGCCCTCCATAGCGCTGGCGATAACGGCCACCTTGGCCGGGCCTCCGGTTGCGCGTCCTGCTATGGAATTGGCCAGATCGATGAAGAAGGAACCAATATTCGTCTTTTCAAGGAACGCCCCAAGAATGATGAACAGGACAATAAATGTGGAGCATACGCCTATGGGAGTTCCAATGACGCCTTCCAGGGTATAGAACAATGTGTAGACAACACGTGTCAACGAATAACCGGTTGAGAAGGCATATACGACAAAAGCACCCGCAACAACAAGGATGGGAATGCCGACAACCCTTCTGCAAACTTCGGCAATAACAATAATACCAATGAGACCTACAACCATGTCAAACTGGCTGATGCGGGTTGCCTTCCGGGCAATGGTTTCAAAATTGGCCACATAATAGAAAAAGCAGGCTGAACCGACAAGGCCGATGATAATGTCATACCAGGGCACATAGTTGACTTTCTTTGCCGATTTCTTCCTGGCAGGGTAAAGCATGAATGCTGCAAAAATAATCAGCCCCACGAAAGAAGCCCTGCGTATCTGCTCCGGCCATGTGCTCAAAAGATTCATATAGAAAACATACACTGAGAAAGCAGCCAAAAAATAGCGGACGATCTTTTTTGGTACCCCTGCATAATGCCTGGTGTTCGATTCCCGGTCAAACTCGGCCAAAACAGCCTCCACATCGATATGTTCGGTCTCACTCAAGGAAGAATGGCTGACATGTTTGTTTTCAGACATTTGCTGACGACCTCCTTTATCCTTTGCTAAAGCCAATATCCTGATGCCTCCAAACGTGCAGTATCTGTCCGCCGCAAAAAAATCCCGTCCATGGAAAAAACGTGTTTCCGCACCGGGAATCCTGAGCTTTCAGAACAGTTTACGCCTGACGGCAAACCGGACGCACGTGTTTTTGCCGCATAGCTCCCTGAGACTGACCGTTTGCCCGTTAATCTCAAGGATATGGTCTGAAACCGTACCTACAATGTAGGAGAGGTTGTCCATGCGCTTATTGAATCCGCTGACAATCATGGCACCATCATCCCCGTATTCAAGGGTCTGGCCTTCCTGAATCTCTGTCTGAACTCCCGCGCCGAAGGAATAATAAATGGTTCTGATTACAAATATGGCGTTTCCCCTGATGGCGTATACATCCGTTACGCTGGATTGGTTCACCGAATGGACAAACGAAACCGAAAACTCATCTCCGGATTTTACGGGGAACTCCCCCAAAATCTTTCCGGTATTGCCATGGGTCAGAACAAGGAAAGATGGGGAAAATCCAAAGTAGAATATGAGAGGAACCGCGATAATGACAGCCATCACCGCGGCTCCCCGTATAATTTTCTTCCCTGTCATTTATTTCAGTGCACCGATCTCTTTATAGTACTTCTCCGCACCCGGATGGAGCGGGATTGAAATGGAAGAAACCGAGTATTCCGCATTCAGCTCGGCCCCCTTGGGATGGGCCGCTGCAATTTCTGCGGCATTCTCAAACAATGCTTTTGTCATCTGGTAAACCAGATCGTCTTCCAGTTTCTCTGAAACAATGAAGGTGGCAACAACCGCTACGGTCTTCACATCTTCCGTCACACCCTTGTAGGTGTTCCCGGGTATATTGTACTGGGTATAAAAGGGATATTTCTCCATCAGTTTGGCTGCATGCTCGTCATCAACCTGCAGCAGGTTGATGGTATTGGAAGTAGCCAGTTCCACGATGGCCGTAGTGGGTGCACCGGCCACACAGAAGAAGGCGTCAATCTTGTCGTCCTTGAGGGCCGTGGCGCTGTCGCTGAAGCTCAGGTTGTGGACTTCGATATCATCAAAGGTCATGCCATAGGCTTCCAGGATCTGGCGGGCGTTGAACTCACAGCCGGAGCCCACGTCACCGACGGATACCCTTTTGCCCTTCAGTTCCTCAATGGAGCTAATTTTACCGTTGGAAACGATCTGGCAGACCTCGGCATAGAGACCGGCCATGGCTGAAAATCCTGAAACCTTCTCGCCGGCAAAAAGATCCGTTCCATTATAGGCATAATACATGACGTCGTTCTGAACAATGGCGATATCCGCCTCACCATCGGCCACAAGATAGATATTGGCCTTGGAAGCGCCTGTGGACTGAACATCAAACTTGACATTGTTCAGCTTGCTGGAGAGCACCTGCGATACGGTACCGCCATACGCATAATATGTACCTGTCGTGCCTCCGGTAGCCATTTTCAGTGATTTTGCGCCGCAGCCCGCCAATACCATGGCGCAAAGCAGCATAAGGGCAACAGTTAAGACTAAAGATTTCCTTTTCAAAATCATCCCTCCAGGTCCAAAACATTTGGCTAAAATCAGGCAAGGTTTCAGATAAATATATAATATCAAAGTATATATTATTACCGGCCGGTGTTCAATACGAAAATCCACAAATCTGAATAAAGGCTTCTCCCAATATTCAAAACAGCAGGATACTTTACCGGAAAAAGCAGCCCGCATACACGCAAAATGCATCCTGAAGACAAGAAAATTGCAGAAATTTTGTCAGACTATTGCCGTACTCTGCATATTGCAAAAAAAGGACGTCCTTTTGGGGACGTCGCCAATGGAATGAGGGAGGGAGCTCCCTCGGGGGGAAACATTCAGACGGACCTGACCGTCAGCAGTACTTTAGCTACGCTGTAGCCTCATCCTCACAGGTCATTGCTGCTTCATTGCGCACCTGGAGCCTCAATTCCCCGTAATAGGCGTTCAGGTACATTTCCTTGATTTCGCTGATCAGCGGGAAGCGGGGATTGGAACCGGTGCACTGGTCATCGAAAGCCTGCTCGGCCATTTCGTCCAGACGCTCCAGGAATTCCTTCTCATCGATGCCATAATCCCGGATGGTCTTTTTAATGCCGACCTTAGCCTTCAGTTCCTCTATGGTCTGAATGAGATTGTTAACCTTTTCTGTATTGCTCCTGCCCTTGATGCCAAGATAATCGGCGATTTCGGCGTATCTTTCCAGGGCATGGGGATGGTCGTACTGCGGGAATGTGCCCATTTTTGCCGGAGCTTCAGCTGCGTTGAACCTGATAACCTCGTTGATCATCAAGGCGTTGGCCACACCATGGGGCAGGTGGTAGAAGGCGCCAAGCTTGTGGGCCATGGAATGGCAGACACCCAGGAATGCATTGGCAAAGGCCATACCTGCGATGGTGGAAGCATTGGCCATCTTTTCCCTTGCTTCAGGATCCGTAGCCCCGTTTTCATAGGCCCTGGGCAGGTATTCGAAGATGATCTTCAAGGCCTTCAGTGCAAGGCCGTCCGTATAATCGGTGGCCATCATGGACACATAGGCTTCCAGGGCGTGGGTCATGGCATCGATACCTGATGCGGCTGTAAGCCCTTTGGGCATATCCATCATCAGATCGGCATCGACAATGGCCATGTTGGGCAGAAGTTCATAGTCGGCCAAAGGATACTTGATGCCGGTCTTTTCGTCCGTTATGACGGCAAAGGGTGTCACCTCGGAACCTGTACCCGCAGTGGTGGGAATGGCAACAAAGTAGGCTTTTTCTCCCATTCTGGGGAAAGTGTACACGCGCTTGCGGATATCCATAAAGCGCATGGCCATATCCATGAAATCCACCTCGGGATGCTCATACAGCACCCACATGATCTTCGCCGCGTCCATTGCAGAGCCACCGCCGACTGCGATGATGCAATCGGGCTCAAACCGGAGCATGGCAGCCGCTCCTTTCTTGGCACTTTCCAGGGAAGGATCCGGTTCTACTTCAAAGAAGGTGGTATGGGTAATGCCCATCTCGTCCAGTTTAATCGTAACAGCCTTGGTATAGCCATTCTTGTACAGGAAAGAGTCGGTTACTATAAAGGCCTTCTTCTTGCCCAGCACCGTTTTCAGCTCATCCAGGGCCACAGGCAGGCATCCCCTCTTGAGATAGACTTTCTGGGGAGCTCTGAACCAAAGCATGTTTTCTCTCCTTTCCGCCACGGTCTTGATGTTGATCAGATGCTTGACGCCCACATTATCGGATACGGAGTTGCCTCCCCAGGAACCACAGCCGAGGGTCAGGGACGGCGCCAGTTTGAAATTGTACAAATCGCCGATGCCGCCGTGGGAAGAAGGCGTATTGACAAGGATGCGGCAGGTCTTCATGCGTTCGGAGAAGGCTTTCAGCTTTTCCTGTTCTGTGACCACATTCAGGTAAACGGAAGAGGTATGCCCATAGCCGCCGTCCGCGATGAGGCGTTCCGCTTTGCCCAGGGCCTCATCGAAGGTCTTCACCCTGTACAGGGCAAGGATGGGTGAGAGCTTTTCCCAGGCAAAGGGCTCGGCAGGATCAACGCTTTCGACTTCACCGATGAGGATCCTGGTGTCCGCCGGGACTGTAATGCCGGCCATTTCTGCAATTTTTACCGCCGGCTGGCCGACGATTTTCGCGTTGAGGTTACCATCTTTATCGATGGTCGCGCGTACCTTGTCCAGTTCTTTATCGTTGAGGAAATAGCATCCCCGGTTCCTGAATTCCTCTTTGACCTTGTTATATACCTTGTCAAGGACGATGACCGATTGCTCCGATGCGCAGATCATGCCGTTGTCAAAGGTCTTGGAATGGATGATGGAGTTGACAGCAAGTTTAATGTCGGCAGAATCATCAATGATGGCCGGCGTATTGCCCGGGCCCACACCGATGGCCGGTTTTCCGGAAGAATAGGCAGCTTTGACCAGCCCCGGACCGCCCGTTGCCAGGATGAGGTCGGCCTCCTTCATGAGGAGGTTGGTCATCTCAAGGGTGGGCACATCAATCCAGGCGATGATGCCCTCGGGTGCGCCCGCTTTTACGGCTGCCTCAAGGACTATCCTGGCAGCTTCAATGGTGCAGTTCTTTGCCCTGGGGTGGGGGCTGATCACGATACCGTTCCTGGTCTTCAGGGCCAGCAGGGTTTTGAAAATCGCGGTTGATGTGGGGTTGGTGGTCGGTATGACCGCCGCGATGATGCCCACGGGCTCGGCAATTTTCTTGATGCCGAAGGCCTTGTCTTCCTCGATAACGCCGCAGGTCTTTACGTTCTTGTAGGCATTGTAGATATACTCGGAGGCGTAATGATTCTTAATGACCTTGTCTTCCACAACGCCCATGCCGGTCTCTTCCACAGCCATTTTAGCCAGGGGGATCCTCGCCTGGTTGGCGGCGGTGGCAGCAGCCAGAAAGATTTTATCCACCTGCTCCTGGGTGTAGGTTGCAAATCTCCTTTGAGCCTCTCTTACTTTGTCCAGCGCTTCTTTCAGTTTATCGACCGTGTCAATGATGTTGTACTTGCCGTTTTTGCCCATCGCCATTCTCCTTTCATTTAAGCTGTTTTATGCCTTGTTGGCGTTAAAGGGTTGCATGCGATCTTTATATGTTAAATAATTAACAATCAGCTTTCTAAAAAATCTTCTCCTGCAATATAAGAGAAGCCGGTAATGTTAATTTATTAACGTTAATATTTTAACAATTATATTTTAGCATCGAAACCCTGGGATAGCTATTGGCTAACCATACAAATGTGTGTTAATTATTTATCAATGTTTATGGCGTTTTGTCACATGTGACAACGTGTCTAAGCAGAAAAGCAGTGATGGTCAGGATTTCAATCCCATTGGACATGTTCAACATGAGCGACCGGCGACCGATCGGTTATTTTGCTACCGGCCAGGTTTATGTCCTGAAGCCCTGGCAGCTTTTCCAGGCTTTTGATATTTGGGATCCTGTTATTGAACAGACTAGCGCTGCTTTGCATCTGGTTATGTCTGTTATAGCATGATTTTCCTATGATGGTTGTGCGGTAGTGTGTTTCAAGTCTTATGTCACCAGGATATGAAGCGGCTTACGTTATTGGCAATATTCTCAACAGCCCGCCGCAAGACTTCATGCTTTCAAAATCCACGGGAAAGGCTTAACATAATAGTAGGGCCCATTCTATGCAGGGATGCTTTTTACAGGAAGCTCAAGGCTATTCCTGCGACAAAACCAGGCACAAAGGAGCAAGATGCACGATGAAAATAAACGGCAAGCATTACAGGACCATATGGGTTCATCAGGATGATCCCTCCGTTATACAGGCCATCGACCAGCGTTTTCTGCCCCATGAGGTTATCATCGAGGATTTGAAGGATGTGGATGCCATAGCAAAAGCCATCAAAGAGATGCATATCCGCGGGGCCGGCCTGATAGGCACAACGGCCGGATACGGCATGTACCTTGCGGCGCTTCATGCCCCCAGGCATTCGGAAGAGGCCTTTATGTCGGCTCTCGTTCATGCCGGAGAAATGCTCAAGGCCACCCGCCCCACCGCGGTGAATCTGGAATGGGCGGTAAACCGCTGCCTGGAGGCCATTAAAGCGGAAAAAGGCATTGAGAATAAAATCGCTGCGGCACGGAGAACCGCCGACGCCATCGCGGATGAGGATGCGGCATTTTGCCGGCGAATCGGCGAACACGGACTTCCCATCATCGAGGAAATCAGCCGGCGCAAAAAAGGGGAACCTGTCAATATTCTCACTCACTGCAATGCCGGCTGGCTGGCCTTTGTGGATTACGGCACGGCAACCGCGCCCATTTATGCGGCCCACGAAAAGGGCATCAAGGTCCATGTTTATGTGGATGAAACCCGCCCGCTGAACCAGGGAGGGCAGCTTACCGCCTTTGAATTGGGCCAGAACGGGGTTCCCCATACCATCATCACCGATAATGCGGGAGGGCACCTGATGCAGCATGGCATGGTGGACATGGTGATCGTGGGATGCGACCGGGCAACAAGAACCGGGGATGTGGCCAATAAAATAGGGACCTATCTGAAAGCCCTTGCCGCCCATGCCAACGGTATCCCCTTTTATGTGGCCCTCCCGTCCTCCAGCATCGACTGGAAAATCCGGGACGGTATCAGGGAAATCCCCATTGAGACCCGCAGTGAAAACGAGGTTAAATACATCAGGGGCCGGACAAAGGACGGCAAAATCGAGAGCGTGCTGATAACGCCCGCGAACAGCCCTGCGGCCAACTACGCCTTTGATGTGACGCCCAATCATCTGATCACCGCCCTCATCACCGAGAGGGGCGTTTGTCCGGCAACCGAAGAAGGTATCGCTGGGTTGTTTGGGCATGGAAATAATGACTAAAAACAGTCCCCAGGACTGTTTTTTCGCTTTCGGTCTTCGCTTCGCTCGCCCTCATGCGGACGCCGTAAGTTCGAGCCCTCTCACCAAAAAAAAGAGACGTCCTTGCGGACGTCTCTTTATGGTCGAGGTGAGAGGACTTTATCTCCTTCGCTCCGCTCCCTCGGACGGCTAAAAACAGTCCCCAGGACTGTTTTTTCGCTTTCGGTCTTCGCTTCGCTCGCCCTCATGCGGACGCCGTAAGTTCGAGCCCTCTCACCAAAAAAAAGAGACGTCCTTGCGGACGTCTCTTTATGGTCGAGGTGAGAGGACTTTATCTCCTTCGCTCCGCTCCCTCGGACGGCTAAAAACAGTCCCCAGGACTGTTTTTTCGCTTTCGGTCTTCGCTTCGCTCGCCCTCATGCGGACGCCGTAAGTTCGAGCCCTCTCACCAAAAAAAAAGAGACGTCCTTGCGGACGTCTCTTTATGGTCGAGGTGAGAGGACTCGAACCCCCGGCATCTTGGTCCCAAACCAAGCGCGCTACCAACTGCGCTACACCTCGGAAAATATCGCGTACAATATATTACACTAAAATGCGGCCATTTACAAGCCCCTGCATCGATTCGGGCTGGTGTAAAGTCATGGCAATTCCGAATTTGGCAAGCCTCTTTCGGGTAAATTAATGGGGGCGTATGCCCCCATTAACCATCCATATAAATTTCTCAAGTCAAATATCAGCCACCAAACATGGCGAGCAGGAAACCTGCGGCCACAGCTGATCCGATAACACCGGCCACGTTGGGACCCATGGCGTGCATGAGCAGGAAGTTTGAAGGATTGGCCTTCTGCCCTTCAACCTGGGACACACGGGCAGCCATGGGAACAGCCGAAACGCCGGCGGATCCGATGAGCGGATTGACCTTTCCGCCTGTAATCCAGTACATGAGCTTTCCGAAGAGCACGCCGCCAACAGTGCTGAAGCAGAATGCCAACAGGCCAAGTCCGATGATCTTCAGTGTAGCAGGGCTCAGGAATTGCTCAGCCTTGGCTGTAGCGCCAACGGTAACGCCCAGGAAGATGGTCACAATATTGATCAGTGCATTCTGGGCCGTCTGACTGAGCCTTTCCACCACGCCGGATTCCCTGAAGAGGTTGCCCAGCATGAGCATACCAATCAGCGGAGCGACTGAGGGCAGGAGCAGCACGCACAGAATGGTTACGACAATGGGGAACATGATCTTCTCCAGCTTGGAGACTTCCCTGAGCTGCTCCATCTTGGTTTCCCTTTCCTTCTTGGTGGTGAGAAGCCTCATGATGGGCGGCTGAATCATAGGAATCAAAGCCATGTAGGAATATGCGGCAATCGCAATGGCTCCCAGCAAGTGGGGCGCCAGTTTGGTTGTCAGATAAATAGCCGTCGGGCCGTCGGCACCGCCAATGATACCGATGGACGCAGCTTCCTGGGGTGTAAAGCCAAGGGCTGTGGCAATAAGGAATGCCACATATATTCCCAACTGGGCGGCTGCACCCAGGAACAGGCTGCTGGGCCTTGCAATCAGCGGACCGAAGTCGGTCATGGCGCCTATGCCCAGGAAGATCAGGGACGGATATATACCTTTTTTAACACCAAGATACAGGTAGTAGAGCAATCCGCCCGTCTTGCCATCAGCCTCTTCCAGCATCAGCTCGGCCAGCGGCAGGTTTGTCAGAAGCATACCGAAGGCTATAGGCAAAAGCAGCAGGGGCTCAAATCCCTTGACGATGGCAAGGTAAATGAGTATGCCGGAAATCGCAATCATCAAAAGCTGCTGCCAGGTGATATTGGCGAATCCGGAAGTAACCCATATGTTTTCCAATGTTTCTATGAATGAAAACTCCATGTTTAGTCCCCCTTAATTGAGTGTCAGAAGAACATCGCCTGTGTTGACCGATGCTCCTTGTGTTGTAACAACCTGTGCCACTGTACCGTCACGGGGAGCAAAGATCTCGTTCTCCATTTTCATGGCTTCAAGAATCACGACCACGTCCCCTTTCTTGACAGCGGCACCCGGGGTTACTTTGATACTCAATATGGTTCCGGGCATGGGGGCTTTGATGGGTTCACCGGCTACATTAGCGGCCTGAGGTGCAGGCTGCACAGCAGCGGGTGCCGGAGCTGCGGGTGCGGGTGCCGGTGCTGCAACGGGAGCTGCGGGAGCCTGTTCCACCTTCAATACGGTAGCCTGTCCTCTCTCAACTTCAACTTCATAGTTCTTTCCGTTAAGCGTAACGATATATTTCATGGTGTTATCCTCCCTGTACAATGGTTGGTTTGGTCAATCCAGAGCCTTTATGCTCTTAAACTGAAGCTCGGAAAGCGGAATTTGCGACTCGTGGCTGACAATGGCCATGATGATGGCGGCTGTTTTCTCATCCACATCGTAGAGCTTCAGCTGGCCGCCTGTAAAGCCCGTATCCTGGCTTGCGGCCGGTGCGGCCTGTACTGCAGCGGCCTGGGGCGCTTCTGCCTTCTTCTTGCCAAATGCTGTGACTATCTTTGAAAACAGCGAGATAAGCAGGCACAGGGCCACCAGCACTGCAAAGACAACCGCCATTCCAAAGACACTTACCAATAGACTTTGTCCAATCGTCATATGCACCATCCTTTACCCGACTTTCCTAATGCTGTAGCTGACCGTAGCAGCCTTCTTCTCTTCCCTCTCCCGCAAGAATTTTTCGGCGATCTGAGGAAATGCTATATAGGAAAGTACATCTTCGTCACTCTTTGCCAGGTTGCCAAGCTGCTGCTTGGTTTTCTCGAACTCAGGCTCCAGGTTATCGGCATAGCGATTGGTGATCGGCTTTTCGTCACCAAGAACCTTCTTGATGAGCTCGGGATCGATCTCGCCGGGAGCTTTGCCGTATTCGCCCTTGATGTAGGCCTTAACTTCCTTGGAAACATTCTTGTACCTTTCGCCCAGCAGGACATTCATAGCAGCCTGAACACCGACCATCTGGCTCATGGGCGTTACCAGCGGAGGATAACCGAGGTCCTTCCTGACCCTGGGTGTTTCCTGAAGCACTTCATCCAGCTTATCCAGTGCGTTCTGCTGCTTGAGCTGCGCGATCAGGTTGGACAGCATACCGCCGGGAATCTGGTAGGTGAGGGCGTCGGTTTCGGTACCCAATACATAGGGATCCAGGACGCCGGACTGAATGAATTTATCTTTAACGGGTCTGAAGAAGTCATTGATCTCCTTGAGAATCTTCTCATTGAGGCCGGTCTCATAGCCCATCTGCTTGAGAGTATAGTTCAAGGTCTCAGTAGCAGGCTGAGCTGTTCCGCCGGAGAAGACGGAGATTGCCGTATCAATACCGGTACACCCGGCTTCAATCGCCTTGAGGTAAGTCATGGGCGCAAGACCGGTCGTGGAATGAGTATGCAGAACGAGCGGCACCTTAACGGTTTCGCTGAGTGCCTTGAAGAGGTCGTAGGCTTCCTTCGGGCTCATGATGCCGGCCATATCCTTGACGCAGATAGAGTTGACACCCATGCTTTCAAGCTCTTTTGCCATCTTGACATAGCTCTCCAGGTTATGGATGGGGCTGATGGTATAGCAGATGGCACCCTGGGCATGACCGCCGTGCTTCAGGGTTTCTTCAACGGCTACCTGAATATTCCTGAAGTCGTTGAGCGCATCGAAGATACGAATGATATCGATACCATTCTTAATGGAATGCTCTACGAATTTTCTGACCACATCGTCAGGATAATGCTTGTAGCCCAGAAGATTCTGGCCTCTCAAAAGCATCTGGAGCTTGGTGTTCTTGACCTTTGCCCTGATCTTGCGAAGCCTTTCCCACGGATCCTCAGAAAGGTATCTGAGGCATGAGTCAAAGGTTGCTCCGCCCCAGCATTCGATGGAGTAGTACCCTGCCTGATCGATCTTTTCAAGAATCCCCTCAAAATCGTTAAAAGGCATTCTTGTCGCGATTAAGGACTGGTTCGCGTCTCGTAGTACGGTTTCGGTGATGTTAATCTTTTTCAAAATCTTCACTCCCCCTTGCTATAGGTAGAACCTATGTCTATTGGCTTGATACCAGATCATAAGACCTGTTAATAGTTATTTTTTTAACATTTTCCTATCCATTGTACAAAAAAACATACACGCAAACAAGGGCATTTTATCATTATACTGAAACCATTTCAATCGGTTTTTTGAGCACTTTTCACAAAACCGATTGCACACGCCGACAGAAAGAATGATAAAAATAACCATGAGCCAATCTGATGTTCGCGTCAAAGTACCAAATAATATATTATCCCTATTTCAGAGCCCGAAAACATCGATTTGGGGCATTCTCAAATAACAGGCGCGAAAAAGCCGGGCAACTGGCCGGCCGGATGTCGCTTCCCATTGCCTAAAAGGCCGGACAGGGGTATAATGTGACTGTTTATCCAAACTGATAAACGGGGGGATATTTTTTTGCTGCAAAAAGTACTTTCTCGTGTGCGGAAGGCGATAACCGATTACAACATGATTTCCGATGGTGACAAAATCGCGGTGGGCGTTTCGGGCGGAAAGGACAGCCAGCTCCTTCTGATCGCCCTCAATGAGCTGAGGCGCTTCTACCCGGCAAAGTTTGAGCTGGTGGGCATCACGGTGGCCCTGGGGTTTGAGTCTTTCGACGCCGCCAGTCTCCTGAAGTTCTACAGCAACCTTAACGTGGATTACCATATCGAGGACACCCAGATATCCCGCGTGGTTTTTGATGTGCGGAAGGAGAAAAATCCATGTTCCCTGTGCGCCAATATGAAAAGAGGGGCCTTTTACAGCGCGGCAAAAGCCCTGGGCTGCAACAAGGCTGCCTTTGCCCATCACATGGATGATGTGATTGAAACCCTTTTGATGTCCCTGTTCTATGAAGGCAGAATCCATACCTTTTCCCCGGTCACCTACCTGGACAGGCAGGATATCACGCTGATCAGGCCCATGATTTACACCGAGGAAAAGATGGTCCGGGCTTGTGTCAAGGCCCTGGGCCTTGAGCCCATAAAAAGCGGCTGCCCTGTGGACGGCGTCACCAAAAGGCAAGACATGAAGGATCTGATCCATCAGCTGATGAAAGACAACAGGCACCTGAAGGCCAATATCTTCGGGGCCATCCAGCGTTCCGGCATCAAGGGCTGGAGCATCCATGAAAGCAAATAGTTACCGAATTCCGGCACGGTATGCCCCTGTGGAAAAAGACCGGCATAACAGGCTCAGGATCAGACTTTTCCAGCACCATGTGCAACAGATGGATTCAGGGTATATCAAGCTCAGCCGGTTAATTGTGACACGGGAATTATAATTGCATAATGTATACATTGGTTAAAAATGCCATTGGCATGATGATACACACATGAAAGTATGACAAATGTAAAAGGAGTCTATATGCGTACCCTGCTTCTTGTTATCATCTACCTGGCGTTCATCAGCCTTGGTCTGCCCGACTCACTTCTGGGCACGGCCTGGCCCGCGGCTTACAGGGAACTGGGCGTTTCTGTTTCCATGGCGGGTTTTCTCTATGCCGTCGTATCCTTTGGGACCATCATATCAAGCCTCAACAGCGGCAGGATCATCCGGAGGTTTGGAACGGGCGTGACAACCACGGTCAGCGTCGCCATGACCGCGGCAGCGCTGCTTGGCTTTTCCGTGTCACCAAGTTTTGGGATCATGTTCTTCTTTGCCATACCGCTGGGGCTTGGCGCCGGCAGTGTGGATGCGGCCCTCAACAATTACGTAGCCCTCCACTACGGTGCCAGGCATATGAACTGGCTGCACTCCTTCTGGGGGATAGGCGCCAGCCTGGGACCGGCCATCATGTCTTTTTGTCTCACCCGTGGCAGCTGGAGGTCCGGCTATGCCACGATAGGATGGATTCAAACCGCCCTGGTGATGGTTCTGATAGGATCCCTGCCTCTGTGGACGCGCCTTTCGGCCGCATCAAAGGCAGGCCAAAACGCAGGAAGGATTTTTTCTGCCAAAGAGCTTGTGAAAATGCCGGGCGCCAGACAGGTCCTGATCGCCTTTTTCTGCTACTGCGCCGTTGAAGCAACGGCCGGGCTCTGGGGAAGCAGCTTCCTTGTGCTCACCAAGGGGATTGCTCCGGATACGGCAGCCTCATGGGTGTCCCTCTACTACTTCGGTATCACCTTTGGGCGGCTGTTATCGGGCTTTCTGACCCTGCGCATCAGCAATAAGAACCTCGTCCGCCTGGGGCAGGGATTAATTGTGCTGGGCATCCTGCTCATCATGACAGCTTCCATGGATGTTGTCCTCCTGTGCGGCTTCTTCACCATCGGACTGGGCTGCGCGCCCATCTTTCCGGCCCTTATCCATGATACGCCCGAAAACTTCGGGTCCGAGGCCTCCCAATCCTTTATAGGGCTTCAGATGGCCTGCGCCTATGTGGGAACGACAGTCATGCCTCCCCTGTTCGGTTTTCTGGGAGAAAACCTGTCTATGGGACTCTTGCCCATCTATCTTTTGGTCAATACCCTGGTGATGGTTGCCATGTTGGAGCGCCTGAACAGGATCAAAGCCGCGAAGGCGTCCGGTGCCCGTCAGCAGTGACATCCCGGTATCCATAGTGTAAAATTGTTGTAGGAAAAAAATAAACAAGAGACATCCTTCTTTGATAAAATGGGATTATACACAACAAACCATTTAGAGGAAGGAGT
>NZ_FQZP01000061.1 GCF_900142095.1 Thermoclostridium caenicola
GACATAGTAAATAAATGTAAAATATGGAAATTTAAAGAAAGGAGAATCTAACTTAGAAAAGCTGAAAAATTGTCTTGACAATGGGGGGCATTATATTAAGTCCTCCTCGGTTCGGGCTTCCCGGTCCATCCTGACCGCGGAAGGGTCGATGCCGACGCCTTGATCGGCTATCTCCAGGTATATCTTGCCTTCCTGGCGTTCGATGCTCACCGTGATCTCGCCGGGCTGCCTGAGGTACCCGTGTTCCATGGCGTTGACGGTGAGCTCATCCACGGCGTTTTTCAGAAAGTACCTGGCGCCGGCATCGTCAGTAATATGCGCAATTAAGCCTTCACAGATATTGATGAAGGAATCGATGCTTTCCGGAGTGAAATCAAGATGGGCTGAAACGCTGAATTTATTTAGCGTCATTTGACCTCCATGCGCCATTGCAGGACTTTCCATAACATCATTATATACCATGTGGGGAGCCTAAATAAATGGAATTGCCAGAATATTTTGAAAAAAAGTTCAGGGGATTAATGGATGCGGAAGAATACGCGCTTTTCATAAATGCTTTTGACGAGAAGCGTGTTGCCGGCCTGCGCCTGAACACGCTGAAAATCGATCCGCCCATGTTTGAAAGGCTGTTTGGCGAAAAACTCACGCCTGTACCCTGGGTTCCGGAAGGCTATTATTTTGAAGACCTGGCTCCGGGAAAGCACCCCTATTACCACGCCGGGCTCTTTTATATCCAGGAGCCCAGCGCCATGATGCCTGCGCGGGTCCTGTCCCCGGAGCCGGGAGAGCGTGTGCTGGACCTGTGCGCGGCGCCCGGCGGCAAAACGACGCAGTTGGCCTGCATGATGCGGAATGCCGGGCTCATCGTATCCAACGATATCAGCCCGAAACGTGTCAAGGCGCTGGTCAAGAACGTGGAACTGATGGGCATTTCAAATGCGCTGGTGACCAATGAGACGCCGGAGAGACTGGCCCGCGTCTTCCCTGAATTCTTTGACAGGATCCTGCTGGATGTTCCCTGCTCCGGGGAAGGAATGTTTCGGAAGGACAGGGAGGCCATCCAGAGCTATTCCCGATATAAGAGCGAAGAATGCGTGGCCATGCAGCGGGCTATCTTTGAGCAGGCCTATGCCATGCTGAAACCAGGCGGTATGCTGGTTTACTCCACCTGTACCTTCAACCCGGACGAGAACGAGCGGAACATGGCTTTCTTTGTGAAGGAATACCATCTCGAACCGCAGAGGATCCCGGACTTTCCGGGCTGGGAGCGTTCCAGGGGCGAATGGTCGGGGGATGACAGGGAAAAGTTCAGTGCCGGGCTCAGGCTTTGGCCCCATAAGGCCAAAGGGGAAGGGCATTTTGTATTCCTGCTGAAAAAACCGGGTAATCTTGAGGAGGAGGATCACCGGAGGAGAACGCTTTCCGCAGCCCCCGATGCGGATCAACCTGCCCCGGGCGAAACCGCATGCACCGGAAAGGAGGCCGAACGCGCTCTGGAAGCCTTCAAGGCCTTTGAGCAGGAAAACATGAACACCTGCCTGGACGGCGTTTTCCATGTGCGGGACGGGAGCCTTTACAGGCTGCCATCCGACCTGCCGGAGGTTCCCGGCCTGAGGTGGGAAAAGGCGGGCCTCTACCTGGGAGAGTTCCGAAAAGGACGCTTTGAACCTTCCGGGTCCCTGGCAATGGCCATGAGGATGGAGAATTTCAGGCGGGTTCTGAACCTTCCTTTGGCGGATCACAGGGTTGTCCGCTATCTCAAGGGGGAGACCCTTTTCCATGACGGCGAAAAGGGGTATGCGGTGGTCTGCGTGGACGGCTTTCCGCTGGGATGGGGCAAGCAGGAGGGCGGCACGCTCAAGAACTTGTACCCGAAGAGCTGGAGGATGCAGTGATGGGAAGCATGCGCCTGGACAGGTTTCTCAAGGAACAGGGGATCGCTTCAAGGAGCGAACTCAAGGCTTATATCAGGAAGGGCCGTGTAAAAGTGGACGGGACGGTTTGCACCGATCCGGGCTTCCATGTGGATCCGGAGAAAAACCAGGTCACATTTGATGATGTGCCGGTCCGCCACAGCCGGTATGTTTACCTCATGATGAATAAGCCGAAAGGGATCCTCACGGCCACATCGGACAGACAGGCCCGAACGGTGCTGGATCTGCTGCCCGAAAAATACCGCCGGATGGAGGTTTTCCCCGTGGGACGGCTGGATAAGGATACGGAAGGGCTTTTGCTCATCACCAACAACGGCCGCCTGGCCCATAACCTGTTATCTCCCAAAAAGCACGTGCCCAAGCTCTATGAGGCCCACCTGGACCGATACCCTGGCGAAGCGGCCGTCACTGCCTTCAGGGAAGGCGTGGTCATCAACAGCGAGTTCACCGCCCTGCCGGCCGAACTGCGGTTTATCAGCAGGGATCCGGTCATCGCGCATGTGGTGGTCTATGAAGGGAAGTTTCACCAGGTGAAGCGCATGTTTAAAGCGGTGGGAGCCGAAGTGGTTTATCTTAAGCGTCTGAAGATGGGAGAACTGGCATTGGACGAGTCGTTAGAGCCCGGGGAGTACAGGGAACTCACCGACAGCGAGAAGGCGCTCATCGGGGCGGAATGAACAGGAAAGGACGGGATGGTCATGGAAAGGCAAACCCTGAATAAACTGAGACTCATGCTGCAGGGACTGGCCTGCAGGATTTCGGAGGAAATGGATTATTTCAAGGCCATCGAGGGGGATTTCAAGTCCGGCGCCAAATTCTTTCCCCTTTCGGCGAAGCCCGCCGGTGGGGTACTGGAAATCCGTTTTGAAGGGAACAAGGTCCAGGCAGAGCCCGAGGCGCTTCCCGAGCTCATTGCCGGGTATGCGGAAAAGTTTGACGCGGTACGGCTGAAGTGCAGCTTCCGCGGGGAGACACTGATCCTTGAAGCCGACGGCGGGAATGTGACCATGAAGACCCGGCAGTTGGAGGAGGACCTGGAACAATTGTTCCAGGGACATGCCGAGGCCGGCTCCATCTCCGGCAGGGAATACTGGATCAAGGTGGGCAAGGCGGATGCCCTGCTCAAGGAAATCGGCATCATGGCTGAAAACGGCAAGATCAAAAACGATATGATCCGGAAATACAACCAGATCGACCACTTTGTCGAGCTGTTGGATCCCATGATCCGGGAACTGGCCAGGGGAAAGAGCGAGCTCAGGATCGTGGACTGCGCCTGCGGTAAGTCTTACCTGTCCTTTGTCCTCAATTACTATATCAAGGATGTTCTGAAGATCAACTGCCGGTTTACCGGGATCGACATCTCCGAGGGCGTCATCCAGGCATCCCGCGGGATTGCAAAGCGCCTGGGATACCGGAACATGAACTTTGTGAAAGGGGATATCCGGCAGCTCATCTATGAGGAAGAGGGCGTGGGAGCCATTGAGCCCGATCTGGTGGTCAGCCTTCACGCCTGTGATACCGCCACCGATTATGCGCTGGCCTACGGCATACGGAGCAGGGCGAGGGGGATTGTGGCGGTGCCCTGCTGCCACAGCGAGCTTTTGTCCCAGTACCGGTATGAACCCTTCAGGGAGATCCTGAAACAGGGCGTTTTAAAGGCCAGGATGGCCGATGTCCTCACCGACGGGCTCAGGTGCATGATCCTGGAGGCCTTTGGCTACAAGGTGTCGGCCGTGGAATATGTATCGCCGCTGGACACGCCCAAGAACCTGCTCATCCGGGCGACCCGGGTTTCAGGCTTCAACCGGACCAAATACAAGGCCTGCGAGGATTTGGTCAAGGAACTGCATGCGGATCCCACGCTCCTTAAGGAACTTGCCGGCATGACGTCGTGACCGGACGGTATGCCGCCATCGATGACAGGAACCTGTTTATAAAATTTTACCGGACGGGCAAAGTCTCTTGACAAGCGGGGAACAGTTTCTGTATAATTAACAATGCGTCGCGAACGGACGCATTAAAGCCTGCGGGTGTAGTTCAGTGGTAGAACCCCAGCCTTCCAAGCTGGTCGCGAGGGTTCGATTCCCTTCACCCGCTCCAGATGAGCCTCAGGCATTCGCCTGGGGCTTTTTGCATTCCGGCCTGAACGCTACTTTTTTTTTCCTTGCCGTTCTGATAAGATTCAATCATAGGATGGCATCCATGGTTTTGGGCCATGCTAAGCCGTAGAGCCGGCAATGGCCGGGACGGCTGACCATTTCCCGTGCTTTTCGGGGCCGGTAGTTTGACAGTTGCCTGTACCCGGAACGAAACGCGATCGAAGGCAGGTGCAGATAATGGATAGATACGGTTTTGTGAGAGTCGCCGCCGCTTCACCGGAGATGCGGGTTGGGGACTGCGATTTCAATAAGGATCGGATCATCGAGATGATCCGGCGTGCCGAAGCGCAGCAGATTGAGTTCCTGGTCTTCCCTGAACTGTGCATTACGGGCTATACCTGTGCCGATATATTCAGGCAGACCATCCTGCAGGACAGTGCTGTGAAAGCCCTTCAGGAAATTGCTGAAAAGACCCGGGGATCCCTTATGGTGGTGATGGTGGGGCTTCCCCTCAATGTCAAGGGCAGGTTGTACAACTGTGCCGCGGTCATCCAGGACGGTGCTGTCCTGGGCCTTGTTGCCAAGACATACATCCCGGGCTATAACGAGTTCGTCGAGCACCGGTGGTTCTCCGGAGCGGAAGAGCTTGAAACCCCTGATATCCATATTGGCGGAAAAGCAGTTCCCATTGGCAACGATTTGCTCTTTGTCTGTGAGGATAATGATAACCTGGGCTTTGGCATTGAGATATGCGAGGATCTTTGGGTTCCCGTCCCGCCGAGCGGCTATCTGGCCCAGGCCGGCGCTGTGCTGATCTTCAACCCTTCGGCCAGCAACGAGCGGGTGGGCAAGGCCGCCTACCGGACAAGCCTCGTGGAGAGCCAGTCCGCCCGTTGTGTGGCAGGCTATGTCTATGCCTCCAGCAATATCGGGGAATCCACCACAGACCTGGTTTTCGGCGGCCACAACATCATCGCCGAGAACGGTATTCTTGCGGCCCAGTCGGAAAGGTTCCTGGATTCCAGCGAACTCATCTCCTATGATATCGACGTTATCGGCCTTCTGTCCTACCGGGCAAGCCTCGGGACCTACCGGGCCGGGCGCAACGCTTCCCGGTACAGAAGGATTGCCTTCAAGGCTAATCCTGTCCGGCGGGATACCCTGCAGCGCCGGATTGAAAGGCATCCCTTCGTGCCGTCCGACAGGAGCCAGCGGGATGAACGCTGCCGGGAGGTCCTGTCCATACAGACCAGCGGCCTTATGACCAGGATACGGCGTACCGGGCTGTCGCGGCCGGTCATCGGCGTATCCGGCGGCCTGGATTCCACCCTGGCCCTGATCGTGACCGTGCGGGCCATGCAGCGGCTCGGACTTCCCGCCAGCCAGATTATAGCCGTCACCATGCCGGGCTTCGGGACAACCGGCAGGACCTATAACAATGCGGTTCAGCTGATCAAGGGGGTTGGCGCCGAGCTCAGGGAGATCAATATCCGGGAGGCTTGCCTGCAGCATTTTAAGGACATCGGCCATGATCCGGACATCCATGACACCACCTACGAGAATGTCCAGGCCAGGGAGCGCACGCAGATCCTGATGGACCTGGCCAACAAGCACAACGGCCTGGTGGTGGGCACCGGGGACATGTCCGAGCTGGCCCTTGGCTGGTGTACCTACAACGGGGATCACATGTGCATGTACGCCGTCAATGCGGGTGTCCCCAAAACCCTGATCCGCTATATCCTCCAATGGTATGCCGAAAATGAAGCCGATGAGGCTATCAGGGGCATTCTGCTGGATATCATTGATACGCCCATCAGCCCCGAACTCCTGCCGCCGTCCGGCAGCGGGACTATTGAACAGAAGACCGAGGAACTCCTGGGGCCCTATGAAGCGCATGATTTCTTCCTCTATCATGTGGTGAGATGGGGTGCGCCCCCTGCCAAGGTGCTCAGGCTCGCCGAGCAGGCCTTCAGCGGCACCTATTCCAGGGAGCAGCTTTTGGCATGGCTCAAGGTTTTCTATAAACGGTTCTTCTCGCAGCAGTTCAAGCGCTCCTGCCTGCCCGACGGGCCCAAGGTGGGAAGCATCAGCCTCTCGCCAAGGGGTGACTGGCGCATGCCCAGCGATATGTCGCCCACCCTGTGGCTCAAAGAGCTTGAGGAACTATAAAGGAATTTATAAGACCGCCGGCCTGGATGCTGTCCTGCCGGCGGTCATTGTTTTCCGGGAAGTGTCCATATGAATTGATCTATTTCAGGCCGCTCACCTGGATGATGAAATCAATGGTGGTTGTCAGGGTTTCCACCGCTTTGAGCCGGTTGATACCGGCTTCCGGCGTGCGCCAGAAGTATGGCGTCATGGCCAGCAGATCCAACACCCGTTCATTGCCCTCTATGGTGATCGCATGGGTTACCTTCTTGGTTTCAAGGACCTGGAATGACGGAAGTTCGGGTCCTTTTTCGTCGTTTTCATAGGGGTTATCGTAGAGGATAGATTTTAAGGAGAACAGATGCTCACGGCCGGGGAAAACGGTGATCAGACGGCCGTTGGGTTTGAGCACCCGGCTGAACTCCCGGTCACAGGCCGGGGCAAAACAATTGATGATCAAATCCACACTGTTATCCGCAAGGGGGAGCTTGAACAGGGAGGCCACAAAGAACCGGGCTTCTTTATAGCCTGCCGCCAGCCGGATGGCTTCCCGGGAGATATCCATGCCGAGCATGCTGGCCTGAAGGCCCGCCTGGCGCAGGGACTCGCCCACCATTCGGGTATAGTATCCCTCCCCGCAGCCGGCATCCAGGATAACCAACGGATCCCGAGCCATTCCGCGGAGCTGTTCCAGTACTGCTCCCGCCAAAGCAGAGGCCAGCGGACTGTAATATCCTTCTTCAAAGAAGCGCCGCCTGGCCTTCACCATCTCTTTGCTGTCGCCCGGGTTTTTGCTGCTCTTGTCCTGGCTGAGCAGAAGATTGGCATATCCTTTGGCAGCCCAGTCGAAGGTATGCCCCTTTTTGCATTCGAGCGTTTTTCCGTCCGATTTAAGGTGACCGCCGCAGACCGGGCAGGCCAGAATCCTGTCCATCATTGCTACCCCCATTCTGTCCATGCTTTTTTGTTTTAAATGGTTCACGGTGCAAACATTGATGGCTTGTGCGCATCAGCATTTTACTCCACGCTGTAGGGCCGTGCAAACCTGGTGTCATAAGCGTGGTTCTTTTTCAGCAGCATGTCCCAGTATGCATTGGAGAATCCGGTCAGGCGGAACCAGAAGCGCATGGCGACAGGCAGCTTTTCTTTTCCTGCAATACGCTTCAGGGTGTCGGGGCTGAACCGGCCCCGGCTGATGAAATCATGGCCCAACCGGTTGAACAGCAGGCGTTTGTTATCCATAGAGCCTTCATTCATATAACGTAGTCCCTCTGATCCTCCCATCACGCAGGTTCCGGCATATTCGGCCTGGAATTTGCTGCACAGCCATTCCAGATAGCGCTGGATATACCGTGAGTGAGCCGGTTCGGGAAAACCGGAATGGATGATGAAACCGAGTCTTTTTCCCTTCATCCTGCCGATCCATGGCGACAGCTTTTCAATAAAAGCCATCACGATGCCGGGCATGGCGTCGGTGTAAAGCGGGAAAACCAGAATGATGCCATCACTGGCGCCGAATCTTGCCGCATAGTTGTCATGCTCCTCCGTCCTGTTGAGGCGAAAAATTTCCAAAGAACAGCCTTCCCGGCTTAGGATGCCTTCCTCCAGCCATTTGATGAATGGATGTATTGCTGTTTTCTCCCCTGGGAGAGCCGTTAAAAATCGTCAATTTCATGTTCCAGACCCTCCGTGCTTCCATTGGAACAGACTGTGAAAAGCAGCCGGCTCCGCAAATTGAGTGCGGCTCTTTTGTAAACCGCTGTGATCAACTCCGAATCATTCATGGAGTCTGACTCTTTGTCCACCAGAACGAGGCCTAAATACGGGTATCTGCCATAGCGCTTTTTATGGTGGCATTCCCCTCTGACAATGGTGATATAGGGATGTATCAGCGGAATGAACCTGTCGGTGGCCTTTTTGATCAATGGACTGACAAAGCCCATAACGACTGGAGAAATGAGGATAACCAGGTCTGAGCGGATCACGCTTTTGAGGATGGAAACCATGTCGTCCTTGTACAGGCATTTACCGGGGGATTTGACCCAGCAGCCCAGGCAGCCGCAACAGTAGCTGATGTTCATCTCCCGAAGCCTGAAGCACTCAAACACCATTCTGTTCCTCAGTCTTTCCATCATTCTGTCCAGGGATTTCTCAAAGCCTGTAACATCTTCCTGGATGCCGTTAACGATGGTGATGCGTTTCACGGCTGTGTCCTCCTTCCGGCGTTGTGCACCCAGGCTTTCCTTTCTTATGAGCGGTTGCTCTCAATACATCATCTCCCATGTCGTACAGGGTTTTGATGAACCACTCGTCCGATGTGTCCTTGAGATAGCCGGCGCACAGATGTGCAGCAAGTCCCAGAGTGAAAAAAGTCATTTTGTCAAGGATGGAGCGAAGCTCATCCTCGTTGAACACGGACAGGCTTTCATCCTGCTTCATCCTGACGAGATTTTCCTCATACAATCTGTCAAAGACCTCCTGGAACCTGTTGGATTCAAGGAACAGTGAGCGGTAGAGTACTTTATTCTCCCTGGCGAAGATGAGCAGGCCGACACCAATGTTCAGAAAGGGGTCTTCCGTATATTTCCTGCCGGTATAGTTCAGCAGCAGCCCAAGGGCTTTTTCGGTGAGGACCTTATTGATTTCATCCATGCTGCTGAAGTTGGAATAGATGGGAGCGGTGGATGAGCCAAGGAGAGAGGCGATCTTCCTTACGGACACATTCCTGATACCGCCTGATGCAAACAGCTTGAATGCGGCGTTTTCAATTTCTTCCCTTGGAAAGAGGATCTTTGGAGGCATGGGTAACCACCTTTATATAACACTTGTTATATAACAACTGTAATTTATCCTCCTATACTTGTCAAGACTGCCGCTTGGCAATAAAATGAACCTGACCGGGACTATAGAAGTCTATAATAACAACAGTAGGTAGGACAGGGGTGAATGGTATGAGAAAAGCAGCAGCCATCATTGCTTCAATCGGGATATGCCTTGTCCTTGCTTCCTGCGGCGAGGAGCCGAATACCGGCATATCTGCTGAAATAGAGGGCTATAAAGCCCAGATCGCCAGCCTGGAAGAGACGGTTATCAAGCTGAAGGAAGAGATCGCCGTCAAGGACAGCCTGATCGAAGAGCTTCGCCAGGATGAGCGGTTTGTCAGGGATCAGGTTTCCAGGAAACAGGAAACTGAAAGCTATTACGGCGAACTGGAAAAGGCCATCAGCTTCATGAGCGGCCGGCAGGCCTATACGCAGCAGGGGCCCCTGAATGGCAGCTATTCGGTTGACAGGGGGTTGCAGACCCTGGACAAGATCAAATCCGCCCTTGAAAGCTTTTCGGATATGACGGCGCTGGTGAAGGAAGGCGGCCTTCTGACCGAAGAAGAACTCAATGCCATCGGCAATACCGATGAAACCATCCAGAACGTTGAATTCCACAACATGATCATCCGCATCAAAGGTCAGATGCTGGAACAGAACTACATCATCAAGGCCCTCGACTTAAGGCGTGCCCTGGTGCTTTACGAGCTGGGCCGGGCGGAGCGCAAGGAACTGGATGCCCGGTATGAAGCCTTCCTGAACGCCAGGGAGCAGTACCAGAAATTTGTGAACAGCGCCTTTTACAGGGATATCGAACTCTATTCAGCACCGTTCCAATATTGACACCCTGAAGGCCGACGGATATAATAGGCATAAATATGGCAGTCGATGACGGGAATGAGAAGCCGATGCTTTCCCAGCGAGGGAGCGCACCTGGTGAAAGGCTCCTGAAAGCTGAACTTCGTCCCACCCCCGAGACACAGGCCGATGAGGTCTGCGCATGAGTCCCGATAAAGACTCGACGAGCCGGATATGGACATGTTCCATATCAATGAGGGTGGTACCGCGGATATTCAGTCCGTCCCGATGTTTGGGACGGATTTTTTAATTAGCGGATTTGAACCGGCAGCCGGGTATCCGTCAAGGACGGATGAAATGCCCGTGGCTATCCTGAAGGAGAGTGAAGATACATGAGGTTGTCGCGTTTGTTTTTCCAGACCATGAGGGAAACGCCTTCCGATGCTGAAGTTGTCAGCCACCAGCTCATGATGCGCGCCGGGCTCATCAGGAAACAGGCTGCGGGGATTTACGCCTATATGCCCCTGGGCTATCGCGTGCTCAGGAAGATTGAGAACATCATCCGTGAGGAGATGGACGCTGCCGGGGCCCAGGAGCTTTTAATGCCCGCGCTCCTGCCTGCCGAGTGCTACCGGGAATCCGGCCGTTGGGATGTGTTCGGAGAGGAGATGTTCCGGCTCAGGGACAGAAATCAGAGGGATTTCTGCCTGGGTCCTACCCATGAAGAAGCCTTTACGGCGGCAGTCCGGGATTGTGCCCGTTCTTACCGGGATCTGCCCCTGATCCTCTACCAGATCCAAACCAAGTACAGGGACGAGATCAGACCCCGCTTTGGCGTCATGCGTTCCCGGGAATTTCTCATGAAGGATGCCTACAGCTTCGATCGGGATGAAAACGGGCTGGATGCATCCTACCAGGCCATGAGCCAGGCCTACAGGCGTATCTTCAAACGTCTGGGGCTGGATTGCATCATCATCGATGCGGATACCGGCGCCATGGGCGGCTCGGGCTCCCAGGAGTTTATGGTCAGGTCCGAGGTTGGTGAATCCGAGATCATCCAGTGCCCATCATGCGGATATGCCGCCAGCATCGAAAAAGTTTCGTGTGTTGCGCCATCGGGAACGGAAGCAGCTGACCCGCTCATGCCCGAAGCGGTGGCTACCCCCGATGCGAGAACCATCAGGGAAGTAACAGCGTTTTTGGGCTGCCGGGAAACCGATCTGGCCAAGACCATCCTGTATAAGGCCGACGGAACCCTTGTGGCAGCCATGGTGCGGGGCGATCGTGAGATCAATGAGACAAAACTCATGGCTTACCTTGGCGCAGGCAGCCTGGAGATGGCCGATGAAGAAAGCGTTCGGTCTGTTACCGGGGCCGAGATCGGGTTTGCCGGGCCGGTGGGCCTTCCCGTCAGAATTGTTGCCGACCTGGAACTGGAACACAAGGCAAGCCTCATCGTCGGCGCCAACAGGACCGGTTACCACTTAAGACATGTTGTGCCCCACCGGGACTTTGAGGCGGATTTCGCCGATATCCGGATGATCGCCGGGGACGACCCGTGCCCCTGCTGCGGTGCGGAGTTGGCGTTTGGACGCGGCATTGAAGTGGGGCATATTTTCAAGCTCGGCACCAAATACTCAGAAGCGCTGGGTTGCAGTTACCTGGATGAAACGGGCAAGGCGCATCCCATGGTCATGGGCTGCTACGGCATAGGCGTCAGCCGGGCCATGGCGGCCATCATCGAACAGCATCATGACGAGAACGGCATCCTGTGGCCCATGAGCGTTGCGCCCTGGCAGGTGATCATCGTCCCGGTCAACGTGCTGGATGAAAAACAGGCCCAAACGGCAGAATACCTCTATCAGGAGCTGAAAAAGCACCACGTGGAGGTGCTCCTGGACGACCGCAACGAGCGGGCCGGCGTAAAATTCAAGGATGCCGATCTGATAGGCATACCCATCCGCATCAATGTGGGGAAAAAGGCCTTGGAAGGCCTGGTTGAATTCAAGCTCAGGCATGAGGACAGCGCGTCAGCCTTGCCTGTGGAAAGCGCCGTCGGCGCCGTCCTGGAATGGATAGGAAAACCCGGGACCGGGCATTGTCTTGAATAGGGAGATACCGGCGTTATGCCTTATTTATAGGGAAGAATCTGATTTGAAAGGGAGATTGCGATATGGCCAAGGAAAAGAAGTTTGTTGAAGCCATTACCTCCATGGAGGAGGATTTTGCCCAGTGGTATACCGATATCATCAAGAAGGCGGATCTGGTGGACTATTCCAGCGTGCGCGGCTGCATGATCATCCGCCCCTACGGCTATGCCATCTGGGAACTCATCCAGAAGGAGCTGGACAGGCGCTTCAAGGAAACCGGGCATGAAAACGTGTACATGCCCATGTTCATCCCCGAGAGCCTGCTCCAGAAGGAGAAGGACCATGTGGAGGGCTTTGCCCCGGAAGTGGCCTGGGTCACCCACGGCGGCAGCGAACCGCTCACCGAGCGGCTTTGTGTAAGGCCTACCTCGGAGACCCTGTTCTGCGACCATTACAAGAACATCATCCAATCCTACAGGGATCTGCCCAAGCTCTACAACCAGTGGTGCTCGGTGGTGCGCTGGGAAAAAACCACACGCCCGTTTTTGAGAACCGTCGAATTCCTGTGGCAGGAGGGCCACACGGTCCATGCCACCGCTGAGGAGGCCGAAGAGGAAACCCTCCGCATGCTGAACGTCTATGCCTCATTCTGCGAGGATTTCCTGGCCATCCCGGTCATCAAGGGAAAGAAGACCGAAAAGGAAAAGTTCGCGGGAGCCAAGGCCACCTATACCATCGAGAGCCTGATGCATGACGGCAAGGCCCTTCAGTCGGGTACATCCCACAACTTCGGGGATGGCTTTGCCCGCGCCTTCGGCATCCAGTACCTGGACAGGGACAACCAGCTCAAGTATGCCCACCAGACCTCCTGGGGCGTGACCACCCGCCTCATCGGCGCTCTGATCATGGTTCACGGCGATGACTCGGGTCTGGTTCTGCCGCCTAAAGTGGCGCCCGTTCAGCTCATCATCATTCCTGTCCAGCAGCATGTGGAAGGCGTCCTGGACAAGGCTTATGAGCTTAAGGAACGGCTCTCAAAGGTATGCCGCGTGAAGGTGGACGACTCCGACAAGATGCCTGGATGGAAGTTCAGCGAGCATGAGATGCGCGGCGTTCCGCTGCGGCTGGAGGTCGGTCCCAAGGACATCGAGAAGAACCAGGTTGTCCTGGTAAAGCGGGAGAACCGGGAGAAGATCTTCGTCAGCATGGATGAGTTAGAAACCGTCATCCCGAAACTGATGGACGAGATACAGCAGTCCCTTTACAACAAGGCGCTGAGGCTCAGGGAGGAAAGGACCTTCATCGCGAAGGACCTTGACGAATTTGAGCGGATCATCAATGAGAAGCAGGGCTTTATCAAGGCCATGTGGTGCGGTGATCAGGCCTGCGAGGACAAGGTCAAGGAAAGGACCGCCGCCACGGCCCGGTGCATCCCCTTTGAACAGGAGAAGGTCGGCGACAAATGCCTTTGCTGCGGCGAGGAAGCCCGGCATATGGTGATTTGGGGAAGGGCATATTAAGGCCGGCTTATACGGCGAAGCTACCTCTGCATTACGACACGACGGCGATGGTGGCGTATGCGTATGCGCATAACGCCGGATATGGGAAGCCTCCGGGTACACGGAAAGTGCAGGGTCTGCAGGAAAAAGCCGCGTCATGAAGCGTTCATGGCGCAGGAACGGGCTTTTTCCGGCAGGCCCTTGATGTTTTGCATTCCCATTCTAAAACAAAGGGTTCTGATGATAGAATAGAAGTAAGGAGTAATGAGGGGGTTGCAAAATGGATAAGTCCCAGAAAACGGCTAAAAAGCTGGGGTTGCGCCGGTACGGCACCCGGGCGATCATCCTTGTCCTGATGGTCCTGATCGCCGCGTTCATCCTCATTGCGGTGCCAAAGCCCGTGCTGAAGCTGGCCGACATCGCCGGGATCACGCTCATGGATCCCTTGGGCAATACCTCCATTGTTTCCGACCGGAATGCTTTTTCACTGTATGTGGATGCCGTCAATTCCGCCCGCCCGATAGACAGGAAACAGATGGGGCAAAACCTGAAGACCTATGGTATGGACATTGCGCTCAGGGACGGTACCAGGCGCTATACCCTGTATGTGGACAGGGACCTGGAAAAGAAGGGGCTTTATGTGGAGACCGAATCCGGTATCCGCAGGGTGGATACCGAGTATATGGAGAAAATCCTCAGCGATGCCATCTTTGATACCCTTTACGAGAACAACAGGCCGCCCCGTGTTGCGCTGAAACTGGACGGGACGGACACCGCCATTCTGCCCGCGGATTATGAGTGGCATGTGAAAAAAGTCGACAGCCGGTTCCATCCCATCAAGACCGACTACCTGAAAGGAAACAGCTATTACAGCTTTGAGATCGGCAAGGATTCGGTCCTGGAATATGATTTTGAAATGCCCCCGGATGCCTTTTACCTGTTTGTTTACAGGAACAACGACCTGATCCTGAGCACCAGCCGGCCGGAGAACATCGCCGCCCTGCTGAATGAGGATGGCCTGTACAACTGCATCATGCAGCTGGAATGGAACCAGGCCGAAAACCGGGATTTTTACGGGAAGGCGACCTATGAGTTTGTACTGGCTGCCGATTACCCCGTGCGCTTTGAAATATCGGCCGAGGAGATCGATCCGGGAGAACTTGTGGTCATCCGGGCTTCCAACATCCAGCCCAACGAGGCGCTTGACATAGAAACCGAAATTGATTTCAGACCCAAGACCTTCCAGGAGGGCAACACCAGGATCGTGCTGCTGCCGGTGAGCTATTACCACCAGGAGAACCGGTCCTTTGCGGTGAAGGTATCTTCGGGGGATACCAGCCAGGAGTTCAGCGTGCGGGTCAGGCCCAAGGAGTTTGCCGTCCAGCACATGCGAATCGATCCGGCCGTGGCCGCGTCCACCAGGAATGAGAAAAGCGCCGTTGAAATCAGGGAAAAGCTCTATCCGCTGAAGCCAGTGTCCGATCCGGTGCGGTACTGGGAGGGTGAGTTCATCCTGCCGGTGGAAGGCGGGCGGATCTCGCCTCAGGATTTCGGGAAGCGGCGCTATGTGAATGGTTCCCCCACATCCTACAGGCATAACGGGCTGGACATCGGCCATGACGAGGGAACGCCCATTGTGGCCACCAACAACGGCCGGGTGCTCATCGCGGATTACCTGATAGAGACCGGGAATACCATCATCATCGAACACGGTTATGGTCTCAAATCGTGGCATTACCATATGAAAGATCTGTATGTCAAAACCGGGGATGTCGTGAAAAAAGGCGATGTTATCGGGACCGTGGGTTCCACCGGCTTCTCAACGGGACCGCATCTGCACTTCTCCTTTACGATCAACGATGTGTGGATCAATCCCATGACCATCCTGGAGCAGGGGGTTCCGCTGGTGGGCGAATAGGGCCTGAATGCCCTGTCCGTGCGGTCGGAGAACACTGTGCAGCTTTCTGCATAAAATGGAAGGGAAGATGTCAAAAAAGCTTGGATGATCTTTTTGCTGTCAAGCGTCTGTGAAAATGTCAGGTTAACTGTTCTATGAAAATGTCAGGGATGATAGCTGATTAAACAACCGCCGTCCTCTTGCAGACTAGCC
>NZ_FQZP01000062.1 GCF_900142095.1 Thermoclostridium caenicola
TTAAGCAATTGAAAGCAATAGCGGCTAGTATGAGCATTATTTAGTAATCTCCAAAGAAGGTGTCTAGCAAAATCCTACAACAAGTTGACACCGTCTCCTTGCAGGCGAAAGTTGTTTACTCGATTGACTTAAGGTATAATATTGCGAGTCGGGTGGACGACCACCCTGGTAATACTGGAGGTAACAGTCATGAAGCTTGGTATAGTGGGTTTACCCAACGTGGGAAAGAGCACGTTGTTCAACGCCATTACAAAGGCCGGCGCGGAAAGCGCCAACTATCCTTTCTGCACCATAGATCCCAATGTGGGCATTGTCAGCGTTCCTGACGAACGCCTGGGAAAACTTGCCGAAATGTACAATCCGAAAAAGGTCACACCCACCACCATTGAATTTGTGGATATAGCCGGACTTGTTAAAGGGGCCAGCCGGGGCGAAGGCCTGGGCAACAAGTTCCTGTCCCATATCCGGGAGGTGGACGCCATTGTCCATGTGGTACGGGCCTTTGACGACAGCAATATTGTTCATGTGGACGGATCGGTGGATCCGAAAAGGGATGTTGAAACCATCAACATGGAGCTGATCTTCGCCGACCTGGAAACCCTGGAAAAACGCATGGAGAAAACGCGCAAGCAGATGAAATCCGGCGATAAGAAGTTTGCGGAGGAACTGGCTCTCCAGGAAAGGATCAAGGAGAATCTGGAAAAAGGCATCCCTGTTCGGGCCATGACCTTTGATCCGGAGGAGGCCGAATATGTCCGGCAGCTCTTCCTGCTCACGTCCAAGCCCGTGCTCTACTGTGCCAATGTGGACGAGGACACGCTTTCCGATATCGACGCCAATCCCTATGTGGGCATGATCAGGGAGATCGCCCAGGCCGAAAATGCCGAAGTGGTGGTCATCTGCGCCCGAATCGAGGAAGAGATGGCCCAGTTGGATGACGAGGAGAAAAAGCTCTTTCTGCAGGAACTCGGGCTCAGTGAATCCGGCCTTGACAAGCTGGTCAAGGCAAGCTACAAACTGCTTGGCCTCATAAGCTTTTTGACGGCCGGCGAGTCGGAAGTGCGGGCCTGGACCATCGTGAAGGGCACAAAGGCTCCCCAGGCCGCCGGAAAGATCCATTCGGATTTTGAGCGCGGCTTTATCCGGGCAGAGGTTGTCGCCTATGAGGATTTGATCCGCTGTGGTTCCTATGCCGCCGCCAGGGAGCAGGGCCTCGTCCGGTCTGAAGGCAAGGATTACGTGATGAAAGACGGGGATGTGGTCCTGTTCAGGTTCAACGTATAGGGCCCATAATGCGGTTCACGTTTTGCCTGTCCCAAAAATCAACCGGGCTCGCCTGAGCCCGGTTTTTATGTCTGGTTATTGACCCTGAACCGTGTTTTCCTGTATTTAAGCATTCTGTGCCGAATGCCGATCCGCGTTCCCAGCACCAGCTTCCTCAGAGTAACCGGCTTTCTGGAACGGCGCATCTTCCTCCTGGTGGCCAGTTCGCTGACCACAAACCTTGCCAGCTCGAAGGGCGCCTGGGGAAGGGACTGGACAAACGCATTCCTTTGGATATTCGCCTGATATTCCTCGAGAACAGGCGTGTTCATAATCCGGTCAACCAGCTCCAGGAATTCCTCTTCGCCTGTCACATACCAGCCCACCCTGTTCCTGATGCAGAACTCCAGGTTTCCCTTCTCCTGAAGTCCGGCATTATGGGTTATGATGGGAGGCACCTTTTTCACCAGGTGCTCAAAGATGGTGGAAGGCCCTGCTTTCGTAATACCGAAATCGGAAGCCTCCAGGAGCTCATGCATGTTGTCCACAAACCCAAGGACGGCTATTCCGGTGGGTGATCCCTTGCATGCCAGTTTGCTCAGTTCCTTGAACAGTGCTTCGTTCTTTGCGCAAACCGCTATGATATTCAAAGGATACCCTTTCTCATAAAGGAGCCTGACATACTTTTCGGTATCCCCTATACCCTGGCCGCCTGCCGAAACCAGAACCGTCTTTTTGGCCGGATCCAGGCCTAGCCCATTGAGAATTTCCTCCCTGCTTTTGTTCACCTTTGCAAAAAACTTCAGGTTGAGCGGGAAGGACATGACCTTGATCCTGTCCCTGGGCTGCCCCTGGCTTATCAGGTATTGCTCGGCTTCCTGCGTGGCCGCAACAATGGTGTCCACGTTCGGGTTCACCCACATGTTATGCCCGGTGAAGGGATCGGCCATATAACTGATGACCTTGTACTGGAAATGGTATTTTTCCCTGGCAAAAAGCGCCACCGATGTGCAAAAAAAATGTGTTGAAAAAACGATATCAGGCTTATATGCCAATATATACTGAGCGCCCTTCCGTATAAAATTCTGGAAGAGCACCTTGGTCACCAAATTGGATCGGGTCAGGTGATTGAGTTTATCGATGAGCAGATTGACGTTGGTTGTCAGCTTGGGATGAGCCAGGGCAAAATCCCAGAGGTCTTTCATGGCTTTGTCGTCCCTGATGGCACCGGCCTCCCTCGCAAAATCGATCACATCCACCTGGTATTGCCCGGGATATAACTGATCAATCGCGTCCTTTACGGCAAGCGCAATCATTTTGTGCCCGCCGCCCACTTCGATCATGGGGATGAGGATTTTCTTCATGATGTCCTATCAACTCCGGTCAGCTTACTCTCTGTTCTCGTTGAAGATGATGTTGACGGCTTTCATGGGTGAAACGGTGGAAATGGCATGCTTGTAAACAAGCTGCTGCTTGCCCTCACTGTCCAGCACCACCGTGAAATTGTCAAACCCCTTCACCATGCCTCTCAGCTGAAAACCGTTGGTCAGGTATACCGTAACGGGGATATGCTCCTTCCTCACCTGGTTCAAGAATACGTCCTGAAGGTTGATATTTTTGTTCACGGCAACTCCTCCTCGCGCACAAAATAATATGAGATCAACTCAAACATCTTCCATCATTTTACTAAACTAATGCCCGATATTCAAGGCATCGGCCAATATTTTTAACATTGCCCGCCTGTCGAGAACCTGCGTATCAAGCCACTTGAGACCTTCCATGCTGTTGAACCAGGTGATCTGCCTTTTGGCCAGGTGCCGGGTATTCAGCTTGATCTGCTGAACCGCCTCATCCATGCTGCATTCCCCGTATAGTGCCGCAGCGATTTCCTTGTAGCCTATGGCCTGGAGCGAGACCAGATCCCTGGAATAACCCATGCCCAGAATCCTGGCCACTTCGTCCGCAAGCCCTTTCTTCATCATGATGTCGGTGCGCTGCTCGATGCGTTCATACAGTCTCTGCCTGTCCATAATCAGGCCAAAGAGCCGGTAGTCGAACTCAGGCGGTTTTGTCCGTGACAGGGCCTGATGCTCCGAGATAGGCCGGCCAGTTGTTTCATAAACCTCCAGAGCCCGTATGACCCTTTTAACGTTATTGGGATGGATCTTTTCGGCGCTGATGGGATCGATCGCCTTCAGCCTGTTATGCAGATACTCCGGACCATACTGCTCGGCCAGGGCCTTCATACGCTCCCTGAATCCCTGGTCACTTATTGTTTCCGAAAACTGGATGTTATATACAAGGGAGCTGATGTATAATCCTGTCCCGCCGGCCACGATGGGCACCTTCCCCCGCGCCAGGATATCCCGGATGGCCGCTTCGGCCAGTGCCTTGAACTGGGCCACGCTGAATGCTTCGTCGGGATAAACGATGTCCATCATATGGTGCGGAATACCGCGCTGTTCTTCAGGAGTGGGTTTTGCTGTTCCGATGTCCATGTACCGGTAAACCTGGGCTGAGTCGGCGGATATGATCTCCCCGTTCACCATGAGCGCCAGTTCAATGGCCAGATCGGTTTTACCTGTTGCCGTCGGTCCTGCCAGAACAATGACCTTTTCCAAACCAAGCCCTCCACACAGTCGTAAAATCCAAGGTTAATCATCAAGCGCCAGGGGCTTTCCCCATCCTATACTATCCGTTTAAAGCGCTTCTCCAATTCCCTGCGGGAAATACTGATCGCCACCGGCCTCCCGTGGACGCAGGTATAGGGATTCTCCATGGCGCAAAGCTGCTCCAGCAAAGCCCGGATCTCCTCTTTCTCCATTCTCCGGTTGGCTTTGATGGCGCTCTTGCAGGCCATCATATAAATGGCCTCGTCGCTGATCCCGTACTTTTCACCCATAGTTTCCATCCATCTGTCCAGGATTTCATGGAAATCGTCCAGGCTGAATCCGCCGCCCATGATGTCGGGTACGCTCCGGATGATGACGGTCTGCGGTCCGAAGGCCTCTATTTCGAAACCCGCCCTTTCAAAATCAGCCATCCTGGAGAACAGGAAATCATATTCAGCGGGCGAAAGCCTGACGATATAGGGCTCCAGGACCATCTGGGAGCAGGCCTGCCCCTCGGCAATCCGCTTTTTCAGTGTTTCATAGCGAATCCTCTCGTGGGCGGCATGCTGATCGATGAGATACATCCTGTCCCCATGCTGGAGGATGATATAAGTATCGAATACCTGACCCACAATCTCAGCTTCCAGCAGAACATCCGCCCCGCGGGCTTCCTCGGAAAGCATCTCATGGGACGCATCCGGCTCCGGTTCGTTTTTTACTGTGACAAGCTCATCCTGGCTTGTCCCGGGCTCGGAAAAGGCTTTCCCATGAGCAAGGCTGCTCGTTACGGAGACAGCTCTTTCCGTCCCGGTTTCAGGTTCTTCCGACTGCTGTATGGGTACATCCATGATGGGCAGCGCGGGTTTTTCAGTTTCGTTTGGACCGGCATGCCCGTCATCAGCCTGCTTCTTCAGTTCCCATGGCAACAGGATACGCTGCGGCGGCGGTAGCTTTGAAGCCGGCCTGTTCCATGAAGCCATTTCCACCTGTTCATGGCCTGTTTGGTCCCCCGCTTTTCCGGATGGCGCATAGGCGGTTTCCGTCGTTTCCCGGATGAGAGAAGCCGCCGTGAAAGCGCTTTTCACACCATGGTATAAAGCCGAATAGACCGCATTCTCGTTGGAGAATCTGACCTCCAGCTTCTGCGGGTGGACGTTCACGTCATACAGCTCCGGCGAGATCTTCAGGTTCACCACGCAGAAGGGGAACTTGTTCTGCATGATCAGGGTTTTGCAGGCATCTTCCAGGGCTGCCGTGAGAACCTTGTTTTTGATCGTGCGCCCGTTGATAAAGAAAAACTGGTTGTTCCGCGTTCCCCTGGCTATCTCGGGTTTTCCTACATAACCCGAAACCCGGATCCCCGTTTCCTCGTAATCCAGGGGCAGAAGGGACCGGGCTGTTTCGTTTCCGAAAAGGCTGTAGATCACGCTGAGCAGATCGTGGTTTCCCGGCGTGTGATGCTGCACCTGGTTATTGTTGATGAACTTGAAGGCTATCTCCGGATGGGCCAGGGCAAGACGTACCATCATGGCCGATACGTACCCGGCTTCCGTGCTGTCCTTCTTGAGGAATTTATAACGGGCAGGAGTATTGAAAAACAGGTTCCGCACGATGAAAGTGGTTCCCGTGGGACATCCCGTCTGGGAAACCGAAAGGACCTTTCCGCCTTCAACTTTGACGAGGGTGCCTGTCTGCTCCTCTGCGGTCTTGGTGCGCACCTCCAGATGGGATACGGCCGCTATGGAGGCCAGGGCTTCTCCCCGGAAACCCATGGTGGACAGATTGTCCAGATCTTCAATCTTTCGGATCTTGCTGGTGGCATGGCGCTCAAAGGCAATCTCCACATCATCGCTCTCCATGCCGCAGCCGTTGTCGGTCACACGGATATAGGAAATGCCGCCGTTTTTGATTTCAACGGTGATGGCGGTTGCCCCCGCATCGATGGCATTTTCCACCAGTTCCTTGACCACCGAGGCAGGCCGCTCAATCACTTCGCCGGCAGCGATCTGGTTGGCCGTTTTTTCGTCAAGAATAATGATTCTGCCCATAAAAACCTCCATTGCACAGGGACGGCAGCAGTCGTTGCGGATGAAACAGATTGGAGCGCAGCAATTTTTAGCCTTAACTGCATCTCAGCAAGTGACTGAGATTGCTTCGTCGCTGCGCTCCTCGCAATGACATCCTTGGGTCGTGTCATTGCCAGCGAGTGGAACGAGCGCGGCAATCTTTGTTACTTAAGCTTCTGCTGCAGGCTGTACAGCTTGTTGAGCGCGTCCAGCGGGGTCAGATTCGACGGATCCAGCGCCCGGATCTCGTCCAGCACATCGCGCTCGGCCTTTGTGAGCGAACTGGAAGCGAAAAGATCCAGCTGTCCCTCGACGGGCTTCTCCTTTTTCCGCTTCGGGTTCTTATTGATATCGGCCTCGTCCAGTTCTTCCAGGATCACCCTGGCCCGCTGGATAACCGGATCCGGAATGCCCGCCAGCTTGGCCACTTCCACCCCGTAGCTCCTGTCTGCGCCGCCCCGGGAGATCTTTCTCAGAAAGATGATATCATCGCCCTTTTTCCGTACCGATACGCAATAATTCTTGATGCCGTGGAGCTTGTCCTCCAATTCGGTGAGCTCATGATAATGGGTGGCGAACAGGGTCCTGGACCCAAGTCGCGCCCTGTCGTTGATATACTCGATAACCGCCCAGGCGATGCTGAGCCCGTCGTGGGTACTGGTACCGCGGCCGATCTCATCCAGGATGAGCAGGCTGTTGGGTGTGGCGTTGGACAGGATGTTGGCCACCTCGCTCATCTCCACCATGAAGGTGCTTTGACCGGAGGCCAGATCATCCGAAGCGCCGACACGTGTGAAAATGCGGTCAACCAGCCCGATGCGGGCATAAGACGCGGGCACAAAGCTTCCTGCCTGGGCCATCAGCACGATCAGGGCCACCTGACGCATATAGGTGGATTTTCCCGCCATGTTGGGCCCGGTGATGATGGCAATCCGGTTGTCCTCCATGTCCAGCCAGGTGTCGTTGGGAACGAAGGAATTGTCGGAAAGCATCTTTTCAACCACCGGATGGCGTCCGTCCTGGATCTCAATAACGCCCCCCTGGTAGACCTGGGGCTTGACATAATTGTTGCGGTCGGCCACTTCCGCCAGGGAGCAAAGGGCATCCAGTTCGGCGATGCAATGGGCGGTAGCCTTGAGGCGCTTCACATGGGAAGAAATGGCATCCCTCAGTTGGCAGAACAGTTCGTATTCCAGCTGGACCACCTTTTTCTCGGCACCCAGGATGGTTTTTTCTAGCTCGGCCAGGGCTTCCGTGGTAAACCGCTCGCAATTGACCAGGGTTTGCTTGCGCACATAATCCTCCGGCACCTGCCCGATATTGGCCTTGGTGACTTCTATGTAATATCCGAAATTCTCGTTGTAGCGTATCTTCAGGCTCTTGATGCCCGTTCTTTCCCGCTCCCGGGCTTCCATTTCGGCTATCCAGTTCTTGCCCTCGGTGGTAGCCTTCCGAAGCCGGTCCACCTCTTCGTGGTATCCTTCCTTGATGATGCCGCCTTCCTTGACCGACAGCGGCGGATCATCGGCAATGGCTCTTTCAATCAGCTCCACGATATCCTCAAGGGGATCCAGCCTTTCCGCCATGGCGGCGTTGAGGCCGCATGTGAGCCCGGCCACCATTTCCCTGATATAGGGCAGCTTGGACAGGGAGATCTTCAGGGAAACCAGGTCCCTTGCGTTGATGGTCCCGAATACCAGCTTGCCGGCCAGTCTTTCGATATCGTAGACACCCCTTAAGAGATCCATCAGTTCGTTTCTGACCATGAAGCCGTTTTTCAGCTCTTCAACCGCATCCAGCCGCATCTGGATCTCGTCCACATCCATCAGGGGCTGCTCCAGCCAGCGTCGCAGCATCCTTCCGCCCATGGCGGTGGAGGTCTTATCCAGCACCCACAAAAGCGAACCTTTCTTCCTGGCATCACGCATGGTCTCGGTGATCTCCAGGTTCCGCCGCGAAGCGCTGTCGATGATCATATACTGTTCAATCTTGTAGGGCTGAATGGCTTCAATATGGGTCAGATCGGTCTTCTGGGTACTTTCTATGTATTCCAGGAGAGCACCTGTGGCGCACTTGGCCAGTTCCAGATCCTTCAGCGGGTTCTCCTTGAAAAGGCTCAGTATCTTCTCATCGCAAAAGGCCGGTTCAAAGACCTGGTCCGGCAGGATGGAAGCCCGGATGCCCAGGTAATCCTCGAAATAGCTCTTGTATTCAGGCTTTTTGGTCAGTTCCGCATTCGTGATAATCTCGGAGGGTTTGAACCGGGCAGTCTCGTCCAGGAGCTTGCGCATGGAGCTTCCCCAGGTAATCTGCGTGGTAAAGAATTCCCCGGTGGTGATGTCCACCACGGCAATGCCGAAATAGGTCTGGCGGCAATAAATGCACATGAGGAAATTGTTCTTCTTGTCCTCCAGCATGGTGGGATCGATCACCGTTCCGGGCGTCACAACCCGGGTGACATCCCTTTTGACCAGGCCTTTCGCCATCGCAGGATCCTCCATCTGTTCGCAGATGGCCACCTTATAGCCCTTCGCGATCAGTTTTGCCAGGTAGGTATGGGCCGAATGATAAGGAACGCCGCACATGGGCGCACGTTCCTCCAGGCCGCAGTCCCTGGCGGTAAGGGCTATCTCCAGTTCCCGTGAAGCCAGCTCGGCGTCTTCAAAGAACATCTCATAAAAGTCGCCCAGCCTGAAAAAAAGGATGCAATCCTTGTAGCGCTCCTTGATAGCCCGGTATTGCTGCATCATGGGAGTAAGCTTAGCCACGCCCTGCGCCCTCCTTACCTTCCAGCCAGAAGGCTCCGGCACGGATGATCTCCACGTCCACCAGCCGGCCTGTCAAATTTCCATTGGCTCTAAAATTGACCAGTTTGTTGGTGCGGGTGCGGCCCGACAGCATTTCCGGATTGGTCTTGCTGAGACCGTCCACGAGCACCTCCACCGTCCTGCCCTCATACCGTTTGGCAAGCCCGGTGGCAATCTCGGTCTGCAATTCCACAAGCCGCTTGAATCGATTGGAAATGGTCTCCTGGGATTCGGTCTGTTCCCATTTTTCCGCCGGCGTTCCCTTACGGGGCGAATAGATGAACATGAAGGCCGCGTCAAACTGTACCTTTCTGACCAGATCCAGCGTCTGTTCAAAGTCTTCTTCGGTCTCCCCGGGGAATCCCACAATGATGTCGGTGGTCAGGGCTATGTCCGGGACGGCCTCCCGGATCCTGTCCACCAGGGCCAGGTAGTGCTCCCGGGTATATTTGCGGTTCATCCGCTGGAGCACCCGGTTGCTGCCCGCCTGGAACGGCAGGTGGAGATGTTCGCATACTTTTTCGCATTCCTTCATGGCCCGGATCAGGCTGTCGGAAAGATCCTTGGGATGGGATGTGGTAAAGCGCACCCGATCGATCCCGTCAATGGTTTCGATATCATAAAGCAGTCTGGCGAACAGATCCTTCTCTCCCAAATCATTGCCATAGGAGTTCACGTTCTGACCAAGGAGCGTGATCTCGCGGCAGCCATCCGCCGCCAGGGCCCGGATCTCTTCCAGGATATCCTCTTTTCTGCGGCTTCTTTCCCGGCCCCGCACATAGGGCACAATGCAATAGGTGCAGAAATTGTTGCAGCCATAGATGATGTTGACAAAGGCCTTATGCCGCTCGCTGCGCTTGATGGGCATGTCCTCAATGACACGGCCTTCTTTTTCCCAAATCTCAAAGACGCGCTTCCCGCTGGTCAGGTGCTGATAAAGCAACCTGGGAAACTCGTGGATGTTGTGGGTTCCAAAAACAATCTTCACATGCCGGTATGACTTTTTGAGCTTCTCCAGCACATGGGGCTGCTGCATCATGCATCCGGAAGCCACGATGATGGACCCGCGTTCCTCGCATTCCCGGGTAAGTCCTCCGATGTGGCCGTAGACCCGCTCTTCAGCATTCTCCCGCACACAGCAGGTAACAAAAACGATGATATCGGCCGGTGCGTCGGGTGCAACCTGCTCATACCCCATATTGGTCAGCATGCCGGCAATGGTCTCCGCATCACGCTCGTTCATCTGGCAGCCGAACACATCCAGCCGGAAGGTTCTCACCTTTCCGGTGCGCAGGGTATGCTCCACGTTCAGGTTCCGCACCTGTTCCATCCAGTCAGCCGATTCCATGGTTTTGGCCAGTTCCAGTCCCCCCTGGCCACAGGCATCCTTCTTTCTTGTGCTATCCTTGATGTTCTCCAAAATGATCTATCTCTCCTCACCAAAACGCCACACAGGGTGGCATGCCTCATATTTTAACGCTGATGTTTTCTGTCAAAACAAACATCCGATCCTGCCGGATCACAATCATAACTTATCATACCAAAAATCCGGTGAAAATAAAAGAAAGCAGGCCTCCAGCCTCACCGTGCCATATCGGCAGGACTTACGGCCATTTGCTTCCCACCGCATTGAAAAACGGGAGGTAAACCTTTCGCCTCCCGCTTCATCCAGAGTTTTGATTTCTGCTTAATTTCTCCTCTTTCCCATAAATCTCAATATGGTCAGGAAGAGGTTGATGAAATCAAGATATAACTGCAATGCGCCATAAATACCGAGGTTGTTCCTAAGTGCCAGGTTGCCCTCGGTGTTGAAGTAAAACGCCTTCAGCTTCTGCATATCATAGGCCGTAAGGCCCAGGAACACGAACAAGCTGACAAGGCTAATGATCCAGCCAATGGAGCTGCTTGCCAGGAAGATATTCACGAGGGACAGCACTAGGATACCGATAAGTCCCATGAAGAGGATGCTTCTGAAACGGGTCAGGTCGTTCCTGGTAAAATATCCATAGGCACACATGATGCCAAAGGTTACGGCTGTCGTACCAAAGGCCGAGAGGATGGATGCATCCGTGTAGGCCAGGAAAATGATCGAAAAGGTAACGCCGTTCAGCGCCGCATAGCCCATGAACAGGCCGACGGCCGCAGCATAGGAAAACTTGGTAATACGGGCCGACAAAACAAAAACGACGACCAGTTCGGCGATCATAAGCCCGTAAAACAGAATGGGAGTCGTCACAATCGTATAAACAAGGCTCAGATTGCTGGCAATAGCCAATCCCACCAGCGATGTCAGTAAAAGGCCCAGGAACATCCAGCCAAAGACCTTGGTAATATAGGCATTCATGCCCTTTATGGCATCGTACTGTTCCTCATAGGTGCGGGGTCCATAGTTGTTTTCTCCATAGTACATATGTCTCACCACCTTTTTTACGTATTACAATTATATACCTTGAATCCTATTATATACGCGTCATTTGTTTTTGTAAATCAAAGCGGCGCGTCTTGTAATAGCGGCCACAGCAAACAGGAACAGATACCCTGCGGCGGATACAACATTCAGGTATTTATCCCAGAGAAGCAAGGATATCTTTCTTATAGCCGAGGAACTGGCTTCCCAGCAGCATGTCCCGGTTTCTCGGCCTCTGAAAGTCTATCCGGATATCCTTAACGATGGTTCCGGGCCTTGGGCTCATCACCAGGACCCTGTCCGAGAGCAGGATGGCCTCTTCGATATTGTGGGTGACAAACACCACGGTTTTCCTGTGTTTTCCCCAAACATCCAGGAGCCAGTCCTGCATCTGCATCCGTGTGATCTCATCCAGGGCGCCGAAGGGCTCATCCAGGAGCATGATGTCTCCCCGCATCCGGTAGGTCCTCAAAAGGGCCGCCCTCTGGCGCATGCCTCCCGACAGGGCATGAGGCCTGTAGTTCTCGAATTCTTCCAGTCCGAATTCCCTCAGCATGGGCCTGACAGCCTCTGCTTCCTTTTTCAGGTCCGCACCTTCAATCTCGGCCGGCAGAAGCACGTTCTCCATGAGCGTCCTCCAGGGCAAAAGATGATCCTTCTGGAGCATGTAGCAAACCGGAACCCGATTCTTTTTCAGGTCGACATCTTCCATACGGATAGTCCCCTCATAGTCCCTGTCGAGGCCTGCCAGCATCCTGAGCAGCGTGCTTTTGCCGCAGCCGCTGGGTCCCAGGATGGAAACAAATTCATTTCTCTCCACCCTGAAGCTGACGTTGGTGAGCACCTGGAGCCTTTCATGGTTCCTTCCGCCTTTCTCCGGCGGAACAGTATAGTATTTGCTGACGTTTTCCGCCACAATCTGTTCCATGTCCAATCCCTGCTGCCTTATTCCACAAACTTGTTTGTAAATGCCTTTTCCACATCGATGGGCTCAGAGATGAAGCCATTCTCATAAAGCCAGTCGTTGTATCGCTGCCAGACCTCTTTTTTCTGAATTCCCCAGTAAGGCGCATCGTCCTGGTACCTGTCCGCCAGGAATTTCTGACTCTCCCTGATGAGCTCCGGATCCGCCTCGGGAACAGCTTTTATAAAGATTTCCGCCGCTTCTTCCGGATGCTCTATGGCATAAAGATATCCTTTAATGGTGGCACGCATAAACGCTTCAACCATCTTGCCGTTGTTTTGGATCATATCCTCGCTGGTTACAATTACAGGCGTGTAATAGTCAAACACGGGATCGGTCTTCCCCAGATCGATATAATCAATCTCTATGCCCTTCAGTTTTGCTGCAACGCCGTCCCAGCCTTCAAAGATCCAGGCGAAATCGATCTGACCGCTGCTGCTGGCCTGGAAGAAATCAGCCGTACCCACGGACAGGATCTCCACCTTTGACGGATCGGCTCCCGCCTTTTCCATCAGGTATTTGATGGTGGCCTCCTCGACAGGGGAACCCCAGCCGCCGTATTTCTTTCCTTCAAAGTCTTTTGGGCTCCTGATATTTTTCTCCTTTAGCGCTCCGAAGCCGGAAGAGTTATGCTGGATAACAGCGGCAATGGAAACCAGCGGCACATTTTCCGCCCGGGCAAAGGTGACGCTCTCCTGGTAGCTGACGCCGAACTGGGCGGCCCCGGAGGCCACCATGGCATCAGCACCCATGTCGGACGGTTGGATGATCGTCACATCCAGGCCTTCCTCGGCATAATAGCCCTTTTCCACGGCCACATAGACGCCGGTATGATTGGTGTTTGGGGTCCAGTCCAGCACAAAGGTGACTTTTTGGGCTTTTCCGCAGCCCGTTGCTAGGATCATGGTTATCAATAAGCAGAACAGAAGTATGTACAGTTTGACTCTTTTCATGTGATTTTCCCTCCGTTAGTGATATTCCGGCAAACGATGCGTTCAACCCACTCCACCGCTTTATAGAGGAGCATGCTTAACAGGACAATGATGAGCACATCGGCAAAGAGCACGCCTGTTCTAAAGCTTTTCATGGCACGTGTCATGAAAACGCCGAGACCTTTCTGCGCACCAACCCATTCGGCGAGGACGGCACCCACAATGCCGTATGTGGCGGCAATTTTTAAGCCTGAAAAAAGATGCGGAAGGGCCTGTGGTATCCGGGAAATCCGGAATATTTTCCAGCGGGTTGCCCCCATCACGCTCAGAAGATCATCCATTCCGCTGTCGGATTGAACAAGTCCCTGGGCAAAGGTTACGGCTATGGGGAAAAAGCACACCATAAAGACCACCACAATCTTTGGCAGGATACCGAAGCCGAACCAGAGGATGAACAGGGGGGCCAGGACGAACAGGGGAACGGTTTGGGTCATCACAAACAAAGGATAAACCATCCGCCTGAAGGTCTCGAAATAGCCCATGGCAAAGCCGATGGCTGTTCCCAGAACGATGGATATAAAAAGTCCCAGAAAAGCTTCCGAGATCGTCACCAGGGTGTGCTCCAGGAGGAGATCCCATGAGCCGATGAGTTCTTCAATCACCTTGACAGGGGATGGCAGGATGAACTCCGGTACATCATGCCAAGTGACCACAACGTACCAGGTGACCAGTATCGCCAATGAGAAACCGACAGGCAGCCAGTCCATCCCTGTGTTACGCTTTGTTCCGATATTTTTCGATTTTCTCTTCAATGGTGACACCTTCCGGCCGATAGTCGATTTTAACCACGGATATGACCCTTTTGGCTCCTGCCTCACAGCAGACGGTCTGGGCCTTCCTGACGATTTCCATCAGCGTGTCGAATTCGCCTTCCATGGTGGTTTCCATGGGACCGACAACATATTTGACACCGCTTTGCTGAATCATCTCAATGACCTTATCCACAACAGGATAAATATCCTCCTCGGGCACACTGGGCAGGACCTGAAGACTGACATTGACAACCGGCATATTTCTTTTCCTCCAAAAAATTCAGGGATCCCTTTTTCATGCGTGGAACCAGGCATCAGCAACCAGTCGGTCGGCTTGGTCCGGCTTAAGAAGAGGCTGTTTCAGACGGCCTTCGGATCCGATTGTTGAAATGCGCCCATGAGCCATGGCGGAATGCCATAACCATGCGGCCTGCATAAGAAAAACCGCCCAACATAGGCGGCTGCAAATCCAAGTTATGCATTCCCTACGCTGGCATTACCCAGATCAGGTCTCCGATGGTCGGGATCAAACAATCCCCTCTCAGCCGGTTCGCCGGCTCCCATATGCATGTATTCATTTTTGAATTATTCTATCCGTATATCGGAGCAATGTCAAGTAATTTTACTTTTATCGGCATGATAGGTGTTTTTCACCCATCAGGCAATCTCTTTTCACCTACAGTCATACCAAACTGTCATTGCAACCCAGAACGCAGTGGATCGTGGTAATCCCTTTAAGCTTCACCGGTAGCCACAGAAGCCATGAGATTGCTTCGTCGGCTCCGCCTTCTCGCAATGACATCCTTGGGTTATGTCATTGCGAGCACGAGCGTGGCAATCTCATCTTGCGAAGCCATACCCGTAACGTCATTGCGAGCATCACACAAGCGGTGCGTGGCAATCTAAAAAACCTGTAACGCCATTCTGAACGGTTATTTGCGAACCAGGCAATCTCACTAGTGCGTTCCCGCACCGAAATAATCATCCGTCGCCCGCTTGTCGGCATAATAGACAATCACATCTCCAGGCTCCAACTCCCAACCGTTCTGATTGGTGTTGTATCCTTCTAAACGCCAGCCGTCTCCCGTTTTACCGGTATACTTCAGCGACGGGTTATCAAAATCATCATCGTTGATCACGGATATGTTCTTGAAATTGACGATGATGTACCCATCCTT
>NZ_FQZP01000063.1 GCF_900142095.1 Thermoclostridium caenicola
TCTTCATTCTTAATTATCATTTCCGTCACCCAATAATATTTTACTATATTAATGCAAAAAAGCCCAGTTCTCACTGGACTTTTTCGACAGTCTGAGGAGTCATTTAGGATAAATGACTCCTTTTTTACACCATTCCATGACAGTGAGGGGTGTCATGATGAAGGATATCAGCCGTCTGTTCGCCATCGTGGTGATCGCTGTCATGTTCATCCTGACGGTACGCATGATGATCCTGGCCGGCAGGAGTGAGGAAGCGATCAATTTTGATGAAGAGATAACCGGCCTTCTGCCGGAGGACAGCATGGACGGCGGCATGGATGCTGCCGCGGGAACCAAAACGGGCTACAACAGCCTCAGGCGGTGGGGCATTGTGCGGGACGGACCCAACAGGCAGCCAACGCCCGATCCGGGAACCCCCGAATTGCTCAGCCGGTACAACAGCCTCTATGTGGGAGACATCCAGGAAAAGATCATATACCTTACCTTCGATGAGGGATATGAAAACGGCTACACCGGAAAGATTCTGGATGTCCTGTATGAGAACCAGGTTAACGCTATTTTTTTTATTACCGGCCCCTATCTTGAGAAGGAAGAAGAACTGGTCAGGCGGATGGTGGAAGAAGGTCATGCGGTAGGCAACCATACCATCAGCCACAAGAGCCTGCCGACTTTAAGCGATGAAGAGATAGAGCGGGAGACCACGGGGCTGGACAGGAGGTTCTATGAGAAGTTCGGCAAGAATATGGTTTTTCTGAGGCCGCCCAAGGGAGAGTACAGTGAAAGGACGCTCCGGATAACGTCTGAGCTGGGGTATGTCAACGTGTTCTGGAGCTTTGCCTATGATGACTGGAATACCAAGAACCAAAGAGGCTGGGAATATGCCTTTAAAAAGGTCACCGGCAACCTTCACAACGGAGCTATCCTGCTGCTGCATGCCGTGTCCTCCGATAACGCGGAGGCGCTGGATGCCATCATCAAGGAAGCGCGAAGGCAGGGCTATGAGTTTGGCGATGTTTTTGATCTGGAAGACTTGGCACGGAGGGGTAACCCATGAAGCGGATCAAAAAGGAGCCTGGCAAGAAAAAGGAATCCGGCCGGGGGATATCCGGGATTGGCGAAAAGCTGGCGAAACTATTTGAACTGCCCCCTGACCTTTTCGGGAACAGGCCAAAGGTGACCGCGGTTGGCCGTGGTGAAGTCCTGATTGAAAACTTCAAGGGAATCATGGATTTCGACGAGGGCATGGTGCGCATCAACACCAACAACGGCGTCATCAGGATTACGGGAAGCGGAATTACCATAAAGGAAATCACAAGCGAAGCCATCATTATTGGCGGAAAGATATCCAATATCGACTATGATGCATAAGTCTGCAAGGCCGGCAGGAAGTAGGTGTGGAGGCGCTTATGTTTCTGGTTCATCTGTGGAATTATATCAGAGGATATGTTATTATTATTGCAAAAGGCGGTGGCATCGAAAGGTTCATCAATATCTGCACCAGAAGGCAGATCCTTTTGTGGGATATCGTCAGGAAAGACAGCGACTCCGTGATCCTGAAAGCCAGTCTGAGAGGATTTATGCTGATGCGCCCGGCAGCCAGGAAGTCGGGGTGCCGCATCCATATCCTGAAAAAATGCGGACTGCCCTTCATCCTGCGCCGGTTCAGAAGAAGAAGGGGCTTCAAGGTCGGGCTGATTTTCTTCGCCGCACTGATTGTCTTCTTTACCTCCATGATATGGGAAATAGAAATTCAGGGTTGCAGCAACGAAGTGGCGGAAAAGATCATGAAGGTTCTGGACGAGCAGGACATCAGGCGGGGAAGCTTCAAAATGGGACTCAACCCCAAAAGGATTGCCGCCGATATCCTGATGCATGTGGAGGATATTGCCTGGGCGGGGGTGCAGATCCAGGGCGTCAAGATGACCATATCGGTCCAGAACATTACGCCCAGGCCCGAGGTTGTGGATGAAAATGCGTACAGCAACCTGGTGGCCGAGAGGGATGGCCTGATAACCGGGATTGAGGTGCTGGCCGGTGCCCTGAAGGTCAAGGAAGGCGACACGGTGAAAAAAGGGCAATTACTGGTTTCGGGCAAGCTGGAAGCCCAGAACCCGGAATTCGGGACCAAGTATGTGCACGCCCTGGGAAGAATTATGGCCAGAACCTGGTACGATGTACGCGTGCCCCTTGACTATGAATATACCAAGCGCGTTAGAACGGGAAGGACCCATGAGAATACCTATATCAGGATACTGAACCTCAGGATCGGGCTGTTTGGAAACCGCAATGCATTTGAGGACTATGACAGCGTGTCCTACGACAAAACGGTGAACGGCCCGTTTAATCTTGAGTTGCCTATAGGGTTGACGGTGGAAAAGCAATACGAGGTGACCGAAAAGAAAGTCAGACTAAGTCCCGAGGAAGCCGAAGCCCTTGCGCTGGAAAAAGCCCGGCTTGCCCTGAACAGGGAGCTTTCGCCGGACTGCAGGGTTCTGGATGAAAGGGTGAACATACTCAGGAGCAAGACCGGCGAAACCTACCTGGAACTCATCCTGGAGTGCGAGGAGGATATCGCCGGCCAGCAACCATTGGGAGGAGATTGATTGGAAACAGTTGTTGAAAAAGTGATTATCCTGAACGATCCCAGGGAAGCGGCCGATGTGTTCGGGGAATATGACCGGAATGTCAGGCTGCTGGAGGACAGGCTGGATGTAAAGATAACCAACCGCAACAATGAGATCAGGATATCCGGATCTGAAAGCCAGGCAGATACAGCTTACGACATCCTGAAAAAACTGATTGCCATTTCCGAAGGGGGAGACCCGGTCTCGGAACAGAACGTGCGCTACCTGCTGGATTTGAGCAGCGAGGAGCGGAGCAGCGATGAGTCGCCCATGGATCTGGTCTGTGTCACATACCGGGGAAAGCCGGTGAAGTCCAAGACCTTCGGGCAGAAACGGTACATTGAGGCGCTGCGCAAGTATCCCGTCGTATTCGGCATCGGGCCGGCAGGCACAGGGAAAACCTTCCTTGCCGTGGCCCAGGCTGTCAAGTCTTTCCGTGAAAAGCTGGTGAGCAGAATCATTCTGACCCGTCCCGCCGTGGAAGCCGGCGAGCGGCTCGGCTTTCTTCCCGGGGATCTCCAGAACAAGGTGGATCCCTACCTGAGACCGCTTTATGATGCCCTGTACCACATTATGGGACCCGAGAACTTCCAGAGCAACCTGGAAAAGGGCGCCATCGAAATTGCGCCCCTTGCCTATATGCGCGGCAGAACCCTGGATGATTCGTTCATCATCCTGGATGAGGCGCAGAACACCACGCCGGAGCAGATGAAAATGTTCCTGACAAGGATCGGCGCCGGTTCGCGGGCCGTGATAACCGGCGATGTGACCCAGGTGGATCTGCCGGGAGACAAGAAATCCGGCCTGATCGAAGCCCAGCGCATCCTTTCCGGTGTGGAAGGCCTTGCCTTTGTCAGGCTCACCGAAAAGGATGTGGTGCGCCATGAACTGGTCCAGAGAATTATCCGGGCCTATGAGGCCTATGAGAGGACTCACGGAAACAAGCGTGACAAATAGAGACATCGGGGGGTGTATGGGTGGTTAAGAAAAACAAGAAGCCGCGAAACAGGTCCTTTGTCTTTTTGGGAAATGTATCCTTTCAGAGGCTGATCGCCATGCTGATCACTTTCCTGGCGCTGGCCTCCATGGTTGCCTATGAAGCGACCCCCAAGAAGTACAAGCTTTCGGTAGGCAGTATCAGCCAGTATGATATCAACGCGCCCAGAGATATTGAGAATACCCTGAAGACACGACAAAACGCGGAACTGAAGGCGGCGGAGCTCAAGCCGGTCATTGTGCCCATTGATGGTGCCAATGACAACATGACCAGCGAAGCCTATGCCTATTTCGACGGGCTTTTTACCCTGATGAACCGGGTGATGGAAAGCTTTCGGAAGGATGTGGATGTGAACGCCCTGATCCAGGAGTATGATACGGGCAATGACTATGCTGTTCTGACAGAGATACCGCCGGACAAGCTTGTCGCCCTCTTCGCCAACGAAGGCGAGCTGGTTGGGCGGCTTAAGACGGTGGTTCTGAACTCCATTCTGCCCGCCGTCAAGCGGAAACAGATCATGGAGGATAATCTGGCGGCCGAAAAGGAGGCTGCCCTGACGCAAATCAAGGCGATTTTCGATGATGAGAGCCTTTATCTCATCGCCGCCGATCTGCTGGACAAGGTAATCGTTCCCAACAGCCGCATCGACGAAAAGGCCACCGAAGAAGAGAGGAATGCGCTCATTGAAACCTATATCAAGGAGAATCCGGTCATCATCTACAAGGATGAACGCATCATCAGCAAGGATGATATCGTCACCGAGGACAAGTTCCAGGTTCTCAAGGAGCTCAATTACATAGACAGCGAGGGCAGACCCGATTATCTGCTGTATTTTGCCGTTTTCATGCTCATCTTCTCCATATCATTCCTGATCGCGCTCTACCTGAAAAGCTTTCACAGGAACATCTATTATGACAAGAACGCCATGATGCTGATGGGCGTGGCCATCATCATTGCGACGCTGTTTGCGCTGCTGTTCAAGGAGTTTATACCGGACTATGCCCACCTGATCATCCCCACGCTGATAGCCCCTGTCATTACCTCCATCTTCCTGGGCATACAGCCGGCCATTGCCGTCAACCTGCTTCTGACCTTCAGCTTCGCGCTGATGCTGAACGGCAATATCCAGTACATCTACATGTCCCTGATCAGCGGTACCATTGCTCCGTTCCTGACCGTCAACGCCACCCAGAGGCGGAAGATCTCGCTGGGCGGCCTGATGCTGGGCGGGATCAACCTGTTGATCATCGTGCTGACAGGCATACTTGAGAAGAAGGGCGTGGAAAACCTGCTCAACGAGGGCGGATTGGCCTTTATGAACGGTATCTTCTCCATCATTCTTGCCATTGGCATCCTGCCCTTCCTGGAAAGCACCTTCAACCTGGTGACGCCCATGAAACTGCTGGAACTGGCTGACCCCAACCATCCGCTGCTGAAGAGGCTTCTGATGGAAGCCCCCGGTACCTACCACCACAGCCTGATGGTGGGTAATCTGGCTGAAGTGGCTACCAGGGAAATTGGCGGCAATTCCCTGCTGGCACGGGTGGGCGCCTATTTCCATGACATAGGGAAACTCAGGCGGCCTACGTTCTTCAAAGAGAACCAGATGGACGAGAATCCTCACGACAGACTGACACCCAGCATCAGTTCCCGGATCATCACATCCCACACCAAGGACGGCGAGGAGCTGGCCCTGAAGTACAAGCTGCCCAAGGTGATACGGGATATGATCGTCCAGCACCATGGGACAACCCTGATGGTCTATTTCTACCATATGGCGACCCAGAACGGTAACGCCGAGGACCTCCAGGAATCGGATTTCAGGTATGACGGACCCCTGCCCGACACGCGGGAGGCGGCCGTGGTCATGCTGGCCGATTCGGTGGAAGCGGCTGTCCGGGCAATGTCCAACAAGACCCAGGCCAAGATAGAGGGACTGGTCAGAAAAATCATCAAGGACAAGCTGGACGACGGTCAGCTGGATCGCTGCGATTTGACACTGAAAGATCTGACCACCATAGCAGAAAGCTTTATGAAGGTTCTGAGCGGGATCTTCCATGAGAGGCCCGAATACCCGGAATTCGAGAAGAAGAACGATCTTAAGGAGCTGGATAACAGCATATACAACCTCCCGAGACAGAACAAGAAGGACGGTGCGGCAAGCCCAAATGGCAGTAACAGTGTACAACCGACAGAAAATAATCAGCCTGCCGAGAGAAATCATTAGCCTGATTAAGAAGGGCGTCCGGCTCTGCGCCAGGCAGAATGGATTTACCCATCCATATGATGTGTGGATTACCCTGGTGGACAATGACCGGATCGCGCAGATCAACGAAGAGCACAGGAACATCCAGGCCCCAACCGATGTGCTTTCGTTCCCCCTGCTTGATTTCAGCGGCGGGGTGCTGGACATTCAGCCGGGCGATATCGATCCCCACACCAAAAGGGTTGCCCTGGGGGATATCATCATATCGGTGGAAAAGGCGCAGGAACAGGCCGATGCCTATGGCCACTCCTTCGAGCGGGAAATCGCTTTTCTGGCTGTCCATGGCATGCTCCACCTGCTTGGCTATGATCATGAGCAGCCCGATGAGGAGAAGGATATGATCCAACGGCAGGAGCGGGTTCTGCAGGAGCTGAATCTGCCCAGGTGAACGGCCATTTCGGGGAAGGCGGCTGGTATGCATGAGGAACCATAAACTGTCGGACAGTTTCAGAAATGCCTTCAGGGGGCTGCGTCAGGCGATTGCCCGCGAGCGGAACATGCGGATCCACGTGGCGGCGGCCGTACTCTGCATCCTGTTGGGGATTGTTTGCCGCCTGGACCCGGTAAGCTGGGCCGTGCTGTTTATCGCCATCGGCCTCGTGGTGGTAACCGAACTCATCAATACTGCCGTGGAAAAGCTCGTGGACATGATCACCACCGAGTATTCCACAAAAGCAAGGGCAGTGAAGGATATCGCCGCGGGTGCCGTGCTGGTTGCTGCGATTGTGGCGGTTGCCCTGGGAGCCCTGGTTTTCATTCCTCCCCTGCTGCGCCTGGCAGGATTACAATGAAATGAGGAGTTGTTACTGCTTTGAACCTGGCAATGGATAAACTGATTGATATCATCATGGTGATACCCATACTCCTGATCGCCCTTCCTTTCCATGAATGGGCCCATGCCTATGTGGCCTACAGGCTGGGAGATCCTACGGCGAAAGACGCCGGGCGCCTGACTTTGAACCCTTTCAGGCACCTGGATCCCTTTGGGACGCTGATGATGCTGGTGGCCAATGTGGGATGGGCCAGGCCCGTTCCCGTCAACTCAGGATACTTCAGGGACAGGCGGAAGGGCATGATCCTTGTTGCGCTGGCCGGGCCTTTTTCCAACCTGCTGCTGGCCTTTCTCTTTACGGTGATATGGGGCCTGATGGTTAAGCTTGCGGTGATTGGCGTGATTCCTGTGGAAAGCGAAGCGGCGATAACCGTTATCAGCTGGCTCCAGGTGTTCTTCCGGTTCTGTGTCCTGGTCAATATCAGCCTTGCTGTTTTCAACATGATCCCTGTACCGCCCCTTGACGGATCCCGGCTCATCTCCTCTTTCATTCCGGAGGAGAGCTACTACCGGTTTGCCCGTTATGAGCAGTATATCGGCATTGCGTTCCTGGCGCTGGTCATCTTTGTGCCCAATGCCTTGAGCTCGGTTATCCGCTTGGTGGCCGATCCCATCTATGAGAGCATGCTCACGGTGGTTTCGCTTGTTCTCAGGCTTTGAGGTTTTCTATCCGGGAAAATGGGCGGGGGTTCTTCCCCATAATGACCATGCATGAGCCTTCTTAGGATGTCATTGCGAGGAGCGGAATCGACCAAGCAATCTGTGGTTTTCCCTGCGGGCAGTTGGCTTTTGGACCATTTTTATATATAATATTATGAAACGTCCCTGCTTCTTTGAAACCATAAGCAATCGGGCAGGATAAGATATTATAAATGCTATGTTGAAAGGGCTGGTACAATCCATGCAGAAAAAAGGCATCATATTAAGCGGCATGAGACCTACGGGTGCCATGCATCTTGGCAATTATTTCGGTGCGCTTGAAAACTGGATCAGGCTCCAGGATGAATACGAATGCTATTATTTCGTGGCTGATTGGCATGCCCTGACCACCGGCTACGAAGATACGTCCGAATATAAGAGCAATATTACCAATCTGCTGGTAGACTGGCTGAGCGCGGGGCTTGACCACAATAAATGTGTGCTGTTCGTTCAATCCGCCATTAAGGAGCACGCGGAGCTTCATCTGCTGTTTTCCATGAACGTGCCGTTGTCCTGGCTCTATCGTTGTCCGACCTATAAAGACCAGCTCAATCAGTTGAAGGAGAAGAACATTGCGACCTATGGCTTCCTGGGTTATCCCTGCCTTCAGGCAGCGGATATCCTGGCGTATAAGGCAGATTTCGTGCCTGTGGGAGAGGATCAGCTTCCCCACCTGGAGATCACCAGGGAGATAGCCAGGCGGTTCAATTTCCTGTACAAATGCGAGGTCTTCCCGGAACCCCAGCCCCTGCTGACCAAGGCAAAGGTGCTGCCGGGTCTGGACGGGCGGAAGATGAGCAAAAGCTACAACAACACCATCGCCCTGGCGGACAGCCCCGATGTGGTGCAGAAAAAAATCATGACCATGATTACCGATCCTGCCCGCATCCACAAGACCGATCCGGGCCATCCCGAGGTTTGCTCGGTATATGCCTATCATCAGCTGTTCACCGCCGACGAAGTGCCGGAGATAGAATCTGCGTGCAGGAAAGGTGAAATCGGCTGCGTTGCCTGCAAAAAGAAGCTGGCGCAGAATGTGACCAGGTTTACGACCCCCATCTGGGAAAGAAGACAGGAATGGCTCAAAAGGCCGGATGATATCCGGGATATCATCAGCAAGGGCTGCAGCAAGGCCCGGGAAAAGGCATCCGAAACCATGTCCGATGTCCGGAAGGCCATGCAGATCGACTGGATCTAGCATAATCTGCTCGGAAGGGGACATTGAGGGTTGAAAAGCGCGCTGACCGACGCCTGCACGCTCAGGCTGAACAATTTTGAAGGGCCTTTCGATCTGCTGTTTTATCTCATTGAGAAGAACAAGATCGATATCTATGACATACCCATCTTTGAGATAACCGAGCAGTACATGGCATACCTTACGGCCATGCAGGAGATGGATCTGGAAATCGCCAGCGAGTTTCTGGTGATGGCCGCCACGCTCCTGCATATCAAATCCTGCATGCTTCTTCCCAGGCGTGAAGAGGCTGCTGCGGAGGAGCTGGATCCCAGGGAGGAACTGGTTCTCAAGCTGGTAACCTACAAGAAATATAAAGAGTTCTCGCAAATCCTGAAGGACCGTGAGTCTTACTGGGAAAAGGCGCATTATAAGCTTCCCGAGGCCATACCCGTCATCCAGCAGGAAGAGGAACTGGAGGTTTCCCCTCTTATTCTCAGGCAATGCATGGTGGATGTCCTCAACCGCTCAAGGGAGAGGATGAACGATGTGAGCAGGAAGATGCAGCGCATTCTGGATCATGAAAAGGTCTCCCTGCGGACCAAGATCCGTGAGATCCTCGGATTGCTTGCCAAGGGGATGCGGTTTTGCTTCTCCAGGATCTTTTCCCCGCTGACCAGGAGCAGGATTGAGATTGCGACCGGTTTTCTGGCCCTTCTGGAGGTTGTCAAGATAGGAAGGGCGGAAGTGGATCAGCCTGTGGCATTCGGGGAAATCTATGTCACTCCCAGGAAGCCGGAAAAGAAAAAGGATAACCATGATATCGGAGAGGGCAGTGGTGAACCTTGAGTACCATAAACGACACGGAGATGATCATTGAAGCGGTCCTGTTTGCGGCAGGGGATCCGGTTCCCCTTGAAAAACTGGCGGAAATCATTGAACAGGACAAAAAGACCACCAGGGGGATCCTGACCAATATGCAGTATAAATACCAGCATGCGTCCAGGGGCATCATGCTCCGGGAACTGGACGGGGCCTGGCAGCTCTGCACCAAGCCCGAACTGGATCCCTACATTTCAAGGCTGGGTCCCGCCAGGAAGAAGCAGGGCCTGACACCGGCTGCCTATGAGACCCTGGCCATCATCGCCTACAACCAGCCGGTCACCAGGGCATACATCGAACAGATCCGCGGCGTAAATTCCGACAGCGTGATCATGAAACTCATGGAGCGAAACCTCATCAGGGAAGCGGGAAGGGACGACGCGCCGGGAAGACCCAAGCTCTATGAAACAACCGAGGAATTCCTTCGGGTATTTGGTTTTTCATCCCTGAAGGATCTGCCGCCCCTTGAAATGAACGAGATTCCCGAAGTGGTGGAGAAAATGCCCGTGGACTGATTCGGGTCCGGACAGGGATAATATGGCAAAAGCCGGAGAAGCTATATCATGGTGATGATATGCTTCTTGCGGCTTTTATTGTTTTAGGCATCATTGCGGCCGGGTTGCTTCCCCTGTCCTTTATGGCTGCTGCAACCTTCAAGGGAAGCAACTTCAGCCTGAAGCTTCGCGTCAGGCTTGCCGGTATTCTCACGCTGTTTGGCTGGGACTCGGGTGAGGAAGGCTTTGATTTCCTGTTCAAAAAACGGGTTAAGAAGGAAAAGAAAAAGAAGAAACGCGTGAATCGGATCATTCGCGGGATATTCAACCCGGAATCGCTGGTGCATATCAAGGGAATGGCCACCGCCCGGTTTGAAATCCGCGGTGTGATTGCCACCCATGACGCTGCCGGTACGGCCCTCATTTACGGATCGATTTGCGCCGTTCTGTCCACAGTAATTCCCCACCTCAACCGGAGCAGGGTCCTGGCCGATTTCTATCCCGATTTTCAGAAGAAGGAGCCTGATCTTCTCATCAGTTGCATAATCCGGATCAGGATTATCCATATTATATATCTGATAGCAAGACTTTATATTGGAAAATATCTGAAAGGAAGGTGGCACAGCCTATGGAACCGCATCCAATACAGGACTTGATGAAGACGGCCATGGAAAGCATCAGGGAAATGGTTGATGTCAATACCATCGTCGGCGATGCCGTGCAGACAGTGGACGGCACGGTCATCATCCCCGTATCCAAGGTGACCTTTGGATTTGCTGCCGGCGGAGGCGACTGCAGCAAGGGGGATAATAAAAACCAGGAGAGCAAGTTCCCATTCGCCGGCGGAAGCGGCGCAGGTGTCAGCATCAACCCGGTGGCCTTTCTGGTGGTAGGACGCAATGACACGATCAGGATGATACCCGCATCCTTCAACAATCCGCTTGACAGGCTCCTTGAAATTGTACCCAATGCCATAGATCAAATCAATAAAACCCTGGAGAAGAAAGCGTGCGCGAAGAAGGAGACTGAAAAAAAGGACGAAGCCGGGGAAGAAGGGAAAAAGTGCGACAAGCAACAGGACGACTGATGCCTGCGCGCATAAACAAGGGGGCTGAATCGCCCCCTCGACTTTCTATCAGTTACCGGTTTATTTGCTCATATTGCCCTGCTGAGCCTGGTTGGTTTCTACAGGATACTGGTTTCCAGTGTAGGACTGGAACACTTTCTTAACGATGTTACCGCCGATTCGACCGGCATCATGGCTGGTGATGTCGCCGTTGTAGCCCTGCTTGAGGTTGATGCCCAACTGGTTGGCAATCTCATACTTCATGTTTTCAAAAGAAGTTCTGCTACGGCTGTTGCGAGCCATTGATTTCACCTCCTCATTCCTTATTATTTCTGATCGCCCATACAATATGAGTAGAAAGATATGGTGAAATGATATCTCTGGCCAATTCGACCGGATATTATAAAAATATACTTTTTATAACAAAATATAAGTCAATAGGACTTTAGATTTATTGTATTGTTCGTCATATTATGATATATTGTTCAATGAGTACTTGTAATATTGCATAATAAATATGCACATTCTGAGTCAAGTCCAAATTAGTGTGTAAATTACCTCGGTCATCAAACGGTAGCTAATGAGACAATAGCCTAAGCGTTTATGCCGCGAAAGCTGTTGACG
>NZ_FQZP01000064.1 GCF_900142095.1 Thermoclostridium caenicola
TTAAGCAATTGAAAGCAATAGCGGCTAGTATGAGCATTATTTAGTAATCTCCAAAGAAGGTGTCTAGCAAAATCCTACAACAAGTTGACACCGTCGGATCGTTGCCGGATAATAGGAAATGGGGGTATACTATGGTAAAATTAGTCTGTATAATTTTTCTGATGGGCAAGCGTTGTCATGCCGGGAGTCCAATCCCGGTAAACATCAAGAATATTGAACGAAAGGAGATAAATACATGGGTGATCTCTTGGCAGGAAGAAACATTCTGATCATGGGAGTCAGAAACAAATGGAGCATTGCCTGGGGAATTGCACAGGCGGCCTATAAGGAAGGGGCCAATATCATTTACACCTATCTGGGCGAGAGGGAGAAGGCGGAACTGGAAAAACTGACTGAGGGTATGGGAACGCTTCACGCTTTTCCTTGCGACGTAACGTCCGATGAGGACATCGAAAAACTGTTTGACTGGGTGAAATCCGAGTTCGGGGTGCTTCACGGACTGGTTCATGCCATAGCCTTTGCAAGAAGCGAGGATCTGCAGGACTCCTTCCTCAATACAAGCCGTGAAGGATTCAAAATCGCCCTGGATATCAGCGCCTATTCCCTGGTGGCTGTCTGCCGTCATGCGGCACCGCTCATGACCGAGGGAGGCAGCATCATCACCCTCACTTACCGGGGTTCCGTGAAGGTCACGCCCGGCTACAACGTGATGGGCGTTGCCAAAGCTGCCCTGGAGGCAAGTGTGCGCTATGCGGCCTATGAGCTCGGCGGAAAGAATATCCGCGTCAACTCGCTCTCGGCGGGTCCCATCAAGACCCTTTCGGCAAAAGGCGTCAAGAATTTCAGCGATATTCTCAAAGTCGTGGAAGAGCGTGCGCCCCTGAAGCGCAATGTGACGCTCGAGGATTTGGGGAAAACGGCTGTCTATCTGTTGAGCGACCTGTCATCGGGCGTGACCGGCGAGGTCATCTATGTGGATTCGGGGTACAACAACATGGGGTAATAATTTAACAAATTGTTCACAATTTGTTCATCATTATGTTTCATAATTAAAGTAATATACTTGTATATCTGACAACTGAAATTGCGGGTATTTGCTGGCTGGACGGCATTACCCGCAATTTTTTAAAAAATATCCCGGAAAGGAGGGGCAGCATGATCGAGATTCAAAACCTGACCAAGGACTATGGGAAGATTCGGGCGCTTGATGATGTGAGCTTTACGGTGGAAAAGGGAGAGATCGTCGGTTTCCTTGGCCCGAATGGTGCCGGTAAATCCACAACCATGAACATTATCACCGGTTTCATCTCATCTACATCCGGAACTGTCCGGGTTGCGGGATACGATGTGCTGGAAAATCCCGTGGAGGTGAAAAAGCACATCGGATACCTTCCGGAGCAGCCTCCTTTGTATCCGGACATGACGGTCAGCGAGTTCCTGGATTTCTGCGCCGAACTCAAGAAGGTGCCGCGCAGGGAGTGGAAAAGCCAGAAAAAGGACATCATGGAACTGGTCAAGGTCACCCATGTGAGCCACAGGCTTATCAGGAATCTTTCCAAGGGATACAGGCAGAGGGTTGGGCTGGCCCAGGCCCTTGTGGGCTCGCCCGAGGTGCTGATTCTCGATGAGCCCACCGTCGGTCTTGATCCCAAGCAGATCATCGAGATACGCAAGCTGATCAAGGCGTTGGGGAAAAAGCACACCATCATCCTGAGCACGCATATTCTGCCCGAAGTCAGCGCTGTCTGCGACCGTGTCATCATCATCAACAAGGGCAGGATCGCTGCCGTTGATACCCCGGAGAATCTGTCCAGAAAGCTCAGCGATTTCTCAAGGTTTACCATTACGGTGGCCGGGCCTGAAAAGCGGGTCAGGGAGATCCTGCAGGGGGTGGACGGCGTCAAGGAGGTTTCGGTGGGCGGTAAACCCGCAGAGGATGAGACCAGCTTTATTGTGGAAGCCGACAAGGACAGGGATGTGAGAAGGCCCATCTTCAACCAGCTGGCTGCAGCCGGGTATCCCATCCTGGAGCTTAAGTCCATGAACCTGACCCTTGAGGAGATATTCCTGCAGCTCACCACAACAGAAGCAAAGGAGGCCGTTTGACCCATGCTGGCAATTCTCAGAAGAGATTTCAGGTCCTATTTCAACTCTCCCATCGCCTATGTGCTTATCGGCCTGTTCATCTGTATCATGTCCCTGTTCTTCGTGGACAGCCTCAATGCGGGTGTGGCCAATTTTTCAAGCAACTTCATCAGCAGCATGAGCTTTATGCTGTTGTTCATCGTGCCCATTCTGACCATGCGCAGCTTTTCCGAGGACAAAAAATCAGGCACGGAGGTGCTGCTCCTGACGTCGCCGGTCCGCCTGTCCCAGGTGGTGCTGGGCAAGTACCTGGCCGCAACAGCCGTGTTTTTGGTCTTAACGGCCGTATCCCTGGTTTTTCCGCTGGTCCTCCTGATATACGGGAAGCCTGACGGGGCTACCCTGTTCAGCGCTTATCTTGGGTTCATCCTCCTGGGAATGGTCTTTATCTCAGTGGGGGTATTCGCATCGTCCCTGACCGAGAACCAGATTGTCGCCGCCATCATCACCTTTGTATCCCTCTTTACCCTCACTTCCTTCAGCTACATCGGAAGCTATGTGGGTGGCTTAGTCGGCAAGGTGCTGAACTGGCTCGCGTTTATGGAAAAATACTACGAGTTCTCCGCCGGCATTATCGACATCACGTCCATCATCTTCATGCTGAGCTTTGCGGTGGTGTTTGTGTTTCTGACTGTCAGGATCCTGGAACGCAAAAGATGGAGTCAGGGGTGATGCTATGAAAATGGACTTTTTCAGAAAAAGAAGCTTCAAGTACGGATCCTACTCGGTGGTTATGACCGTTGTTGTTATTGCTGTAATCGTGATGGTCAATGTTATCCTGGGATTCTCAGGGATTTCAAAGCGGCTGAGGTTTGACATCACGCGGAACAAGATGTTTTCCATCAGCCAGCAGAGCATCGATATGGTCAAAAGCCTGGACAGGGATGTGGAAATCTTTATCCTCTCGTCCGAGAGCAGCTATTCCAACATTATGGTGAAAGAGGTTGTGAACCAGTACGTGGTCCATGGCAACGGGAGAGTCATCGGTCCCCGCTATGTAGACCTGGACAAGGATCCCACCTTCATCAGCAAGAACTTTGATCCGGACCAGGTGAAGGGTATCAACACCGGGGATATCGTCGTACGGTCCGGTAAGAACATGAGGGTGCTGAACAACCAGGATTTCATGGAAGTATCCTATGACTATTACGGAGGCGCCCAGGTGACCGGTCTCAAGGTTGAGCAGGCCTTCACCAGCGCCATCAGGAGCGTAACGGCGGAAAAAACCGCTACCGTTTATTTTGTCAGCGGCCACGGGGAATACAAAAGCGACGAACTTTCGCAGCTTAAGACCACCCTTACGCTGAATAACTACAATGTTGAGACACTGACCCTCACCTCGCCGGTACCCGGGGAAGTGGATGTGCTTTTCTTCCCGTCCCCCACCAGCGATCTTTTGGGAAGCGAACTGGAGAACCTCCTGGCTTTCCTGGAGAGGGGCGGCGATGCGGTCTTCCTGTTTGACGTGCAGAGCACCATCCAGCAGCTGCCGAACTTCAATGATGCCTTCAGCCGTTACAGCCTGCAGCTCAATTATGACCTGGTCAATGAGTTCAGCCAGGCCAATTACCTCAAGGAAAACTGGATGATCAGGCCCATGGTCTACATGACCGATGTGACAAAGCATCTGAACCCGGATCAGCTGTTCATTTACCTGCCCATGAGCAGGAGCATCGGCTTGCTGAGCGAGAACAAGCAGAACCTGGAAATCTCGCCCCTGTTCGGAACCACGGACAATTCCACCAGCGTAGATCTGAACACTGGTGCGCAGAGGTTTGGTCCGTTCCTTCTGGGTGCCCTGTCCGAACTGGAAATCGGTTTGAACAACCATAGCCGGATCGCCCTTGTGGGCAACTGCACCTTTATCACCGATGATTACATATCCGAACTGGGCGATAACGGAAGCCGCTATATCGTATCCATCCTCAACTGGATGCAGGAACGGACCGACGAGGTCCTGGTTCCGGCAAAATCCCTGGAACGGCCGCCTCTTAACATGACCCAGCAGAGCAGGGTGCTGGTATTTTTCCTGCTGACGGCGGTTATTCCGCTGGTTATCATCGGCACCGGCCTGTTTGTCTGGATCAGGAGGAAGAATCTATGAGAAAATGGCGCAATGTCATCGTTCTGGGAATCGTCCTGGTTGCCTTGGTGGCAGCCTATTTCCTGCTGAAGGGGCAGGAAAATGCGGTTGATCCCCAGGCTTCCGCCACTTCCACCCCCACTGCCGGAGAGAATCCTGATGCTGTAAAAATGCTCGATCTGGAGCGGGACAATATCGTGAAGATTGTCCTGAAATATGCGGATCGGGAAGTCGTGCTCAACCTGGAGGAAAGAGAGGTTGAGACCGAGGTTGAACAGGAGGACGGCAAGGTTGTGCCTTCCACGTACATCGAGAAGGTTTGGGTCACCGATGCCTTCCAGGTGGACCAGACGACGGTCAACAACATCCTTTACGGGGGCGTCAATGCCGTCACCAGGCGGCTGATAGATACAGAGCCTTCGGATCTTTCCGCCTATGGCCTGGATAAGCCGGTAACGGTCACCTTTACCGATAAGGCGGGTAACTCCCGGACCATTGAGGTGGGCACCAGCACCCCTTCAGGCGACGACTACTATGTCAGGAAGGGCGATGGGAAAGAGGTCTATACGCTGGTACGGTATCTTGCCGAATACCTGGCCCCGGGTCCCCATGACCTGATCAGCAGGCAGCTTTATCATCGGCAGGACCTGACCGAAGAAGATATGACCGAACTGACCTTCCACCGGGATGGTGAGCTGGTCTTCTCAGCCTATCTGAAAAAGGCCCCGGTGGACTGGCAGATTACCCGGCCCCTGGAGATCAGCGCCAACCTCCAGAACCTGGACCGTTTTCTGCGCGGATTGTCGGGGCTGAAGGCTTCCAGGGTGGTGGACGACCGGACGGATAATCTGGCGGCTTACGGCCTGGACAACCCACGCTATGTGCTTGAATATACGCTGGACGGCCAGTCCTATGTGCTTAGGCTGGGGAATAAGGTCGGATCGGCCTATTATGCCATGATGGAAGGCAGAAACCTGGTTTATGCCGTCAACGCCGACAGCCTCAACTATCTTGATACCCCCCTGAGGGATGTGGTACTGTTCATGATCTATGTGCCTTCCATCTTTGACACGTCCAGGCTCGTCATAGAAATTGACGGCAGGAGGGATGTGCTGGAGATGGATATCAGCCAGGAACTGGCAGAAGACGATGTCTATATCTTCAACGGTAAAGCCATAAAGGACAAGGAAGCCCGTACCCTGTTCAGGCGGTACTATCAGGGGGCCATCGCCATCTCGGGCGACAGGCTGGACCTGGAGGCCAAACCCGAGGGGAAAGCCGAAGTCAGACTGACCTATACCTCCAAGGCCGGAGAGGTTACCGTCGTAGAGCTGATCCCCACCCCCGACGGCTATGGCTACTATGCCATGAAGAATGGCAGGTATACCGGCCTGGTGCTGGGCAAAAGGGAACTGGACAAGGAAGACAAGGGCATAAGGAAGTCCTATGAGAACTTTGTCAGCTATTTGAATGAGCTGGAGGAATGAAAAGGCTCCAACGCAGGGGGGGTACATCCGTTTACGAAAGCAGGGAAGCGCCCGAACTATCATGCCGGGCGTTTTCCAGCTTTTGCAAGCCGTAATCGCACCTAATCGATAGGATTCTGCAGTTTGCATAGAAACAGGAACAAAGTATTGGATATTCTTTGCAAATTATTCTGTATTATCAACAAATTAATAACTATATTATGAAATTAATTTGTTAAAAATGCTGTATTGTATACATTATATACTTTCCTGTTGATATCCTTATTGATGAACTGTTATAATGAAATCAAAGATCGTTAATATGTTCACAATATGGAGGAGCATAATCATCAGGAGGTATTAAAAATGGGCGTTTGCTGTTGCAAGGACTCGAAGGAACAGAAACTAGACGAGGTCATCGCGAAGTATAAGGGAACCCGCGGCGCCTTGATTCCTGTTCTTCATGAGGCACAGGAGATTTACGGCTATCTGCCGATGAGCGTGCAGAAGAAGATCGCTGAAGGTCTGGGCATCTCTCTGGCAGAGGTCTATGGCGTTGTGACTTTCTACACCCAGTTCTATCTGGAGCCGAAAGGCAAGTACAGAATCAACGTATGCCTGGGTACGGCATGCTATGTAAAGGGTGCCGGCCTCATCCTTGACAAGCTCTCCGAAATACTGCAGATCAAGAGCGGACAGTGCACCAAGGACGGACTCTTTTCGCTGGAGGCTTGCCGTTGTGTGGGTGCCTGTGGTCTTGCTCCGGTTATCATGATCAATGAGGATGTATATGGCAGGCTGACAGCCGACGATATTCCGGCCATTATCCAGTCCTACAGGGAAAAAGAAAAAGAGGCGGTTTAAGCGTTTCCGGCAGCATGGTGCGCCATGACCGCCAATGATGGACCATGAAAGATTTATCGTTGCACATTCTGGATATAGCCCAGAACTCTGTTCGGGCAGATGCTGACCATATTACCGTCAGCATCACGGTCGAAGGCCGGCCCGGTATCCTGAAGATTGTGGTTTCCGACAACGGCAAAGGAATGGAGCCGGAATTTCTTCAGAAAGTGACCGATCCGTTCACCACCAGCAGAGAAACCCGCCATGTCGGGCTCGGAATACCCCTGTTGAAGCAATCAGCCGAACTGGCCGGCGGGACTTTCAGCATCAGGTCGGTTGTCAACGAGGGAACAGAAGTATGCGCCACCTTCCCGGTGGACCACGTGGATCGCATTCCCGTCGGCAATGTTGCAGAAACCCTGGTGATGCTGGTGGAATCCCATCCTGAAATAACCTGGGAATTCATATTTGCCAGTGAGCGGGACCGGTTCGAGTTCAGCCTGGCCGAAGTCAAAAAAGCACTTGAAGATGTATCTGTGACAAACAGATATGTTAAGGAATGGATACAAAATACATTGAATGAAGGATTTATGTCAGTGTTCGGAGGTGTTTTGGATGAAGTCAATTAAGGAGCTGGAAGCCATTCGCGAAAGAGCTCTTAAAGAAATGTCCATACGTAACAATGAGAATAAAACGAGGATTGTTGTCGGAATGGCTACCTGCGGTATCGCAGCCGGTGCCAGACAGGTGATGAATGCATTCGTTGAGGAACTGAACAAGCGGAACATCCATACCGTCAATGTGGCCATGACAGGATGCATTGGCGTTTGCCGTTATGAACCCATTGCCGAGGTCATCGAGCCCAACGGCGAAAAGACGACCTATGTGAAGCTGGATGCCGAGAAGGCAAGAAGAATTGTCGCGGAACACATCGTGAACGGAAAACCGGTTATGGAATTCACAATCGGTGCCGCTGAAAAGTAAAACTAAGGATCAGGGAGGTTCGATTTATGATATACAGATCGCACGTACTGATTTGCGCCGGTACCGGTTGTACCGCCTCAAAATCAATAGAAATAGCAGAATCTTTGCAAAAGCTGCTTGTTGAGCATGGACTTGACAAAGAAGTGAAGATCGTCAAGACAGGATGCTTTGGTCTTTGTGAAAAAGGTCCCATCATGGTGATTTATCCCGAAGGGGCTACATACTGCAAGGTATCCGTCGAGGATGTTCCTGAGATCGTTGAGGAGCACCTGGTAAAGGGACGTATCGTCAAGCGCCTGCTGCTCGGTGATAAGGAAGCCGAGGATGTGGCCAAGTCCCTGGAGAATGTGGGCTTCTTCAACAGGCAGATGAGGGTTGCCCTCAGAAACTGCGGTGTCATCAATCCCGAGAACATTGAGGAATACATTGCCAGGGACGGATATAAGGCATTGGCCAAAGTCCTTACCGAGATGACACCTCAAGAGGTTATAGAGACCATCAAGAAGTCCGGGCTCCGCGGACGCGGCGGCGCAGGATTCCCCACAGGCCTGAAATGGCAGTTCGCCGCCCAGTCTCAGGCTGACCAGAAGTATGTCTGCTGTAACGCCGACGAAGGTGACCCCGGTGCGTTCATGGACAGGTCTGTCCTGGAAGGCGACCCCCACTCCGTGCTGGAAGCCATGACCATAGCCGGATATGCCATTGGTGCCAACCAGGGTTACATCTATGTCCGCGCCGAGTATCCCATTGCGGTTCAAAGGCTCAGGATTGCCATAGACCAGGCCCGTGAATATGGTCTTTTGGGCAAGAACATCTTCGGTACCGATTTCTCCTTTGATATCGATCTCCGCCTTGGCGCCGGCGCCTTCGTCTGCGGTGAGGAAACCGCTCTCATGACCTCCATCGAAGGCAAGAGAGGCGAGCCGAGGACAAGACCGCCTTTCCCCGCTGTGAAAGGTCTGTTTGAGAAGCCGACCCTCCTCAACAACGTTGAGACCTACGCCAATATCCCGGTCATCATCAACAACGGGCCCGAATGGTTTGCTTCCATCGGAACCGAGAAGAGCAAGGGTACCAAGGTATTTGCCGTGGGCGGAAAGATCAACAACACCGGTCTTGTTGAAATCCCCATGGGTACAACCCTCCGCGAGGTCATCTATGACATCGGCGGCGGTATCCCCAACGGCAAGAAGTTCAAGGCTGCCCAGACCGGCGGTCCTTCCGGCGGCTGTATCCCGGCAAGCCATATCGATACGCCCATTGATTATGACTCCCTTACCGAACTGGGTTCCATGATGGGGTCCGGCGGTCTCATCATCATGGACGAGGACAACTGCATGGTGGATATCGCCAAGTTCTTCCTGGAATTCACCGTGGACGAGTCCTGCGGCAAGTGTCCGCCGTGCCGTATCGGAACCAAGAGAATGCTTGAGATCCTGGAAAAGATCACCCAGGGCAAGGGCGAGGAATCCGATATCGAAAAGCTTGAGACGCTGGCCAACAGCATTAAGAAATCAGCCCTGTGCGGACTGGGCCAGACCGCGCCCAATCCTATTCTCAGCACCCTCCGTTACTTCCGCGATGAGTATATTGCCCACGTAAAGGACAAGAAGTGCCCGGCAGGCGTATGTAAGGCTCTCGTTCAGTATGTGATCCTTGCCGATAAGTGCCGCGGCTGTACGCTCTGCGCCAAGAAATGTCCTGTGGGTGCCATCGGCGGCGAGGTGAAGAAGCCTCATACCATCGACGCATCCAAGTGTATCAAGTGCGGCGTTTGCATGGAAAGCTGCAAGTTTGCCGCCATCGTTACCCAATAAGGAAAGGAGAGTGCCGTAAATGTCAGAGTTCGTAACTTTAACGATAGATGGTATTGAAGTCAAAGCCCCGGCTGGTTCCACCGTCCTGGAGGCGGCGAAACTTGCAGGTATCCATATTCCGACCCTTTGCTTCCTTAAAGGGATCAATGAGATCGGCGCATGCCGCATGTGTGTCGTCGATGTTGGGGCCAGGAGCCTGCAGGCAGCCTGTATGTATCCTGTTTCCGAAGGGCTGAAAGTGGTTACCAACAGCCCGGAAATCAGGGAATCCAGAAAAGTCACCCTGGAACTGATTCTTTCCAACCATGAAAAGAAATGCCTTTCCTGTGTCAGGAGCGGCAACTGTGAACTCCAGAAGCTGGCCCGCGACCTGAATATCCAGGAAATCCGCTTTGAAGGTGAAGAGCCCGACTACCCTGTGGACGACCTGTCGCCTTCCATCGTCAGGGATAACAACAAATGCGTTCTTTGCCGTCGCTGTGTGTCCGTTTGCCGGGATGTCCAGACCGTTTCAGTCATTGATGCCGTAGATAGAGGCTACAGGACCACCGTGGCATCCCCGTTCAATATGTCCCTCAAGGACACGCCCTGCGTCAACTGCGGACAGTGTATCACCGTCTGCCCGGTGGGTGCCCTTCGCGAGAAGAGCTCCGTTGAAAGGGTTTGGGAAGCGCTGGCCAATAAGGATCTGTACGTGATTGCCCAGACCGCGCCCGCTGTCAGGGCTGCACTGGGCGAGGAATTCGGTCTTCCCATCGGAACACCGGTTACCGGAAAGATGGTAAGTGCCCTGAAGAAGCTGAAGTTTGACAAGGTCTTTGATACCGATACAGCTGCCGACCTGACCATCATGGAAGAGGGTACCGAGCTGGTGAACCGGATCAAGAACGGTGGCAAGCTGCCGCTTATCACCTCCTGCAGCCCGGGTTGGATCAAGTTCTGCGAGCATAACTTCCCGGATCTGCTGGACAATCTGTCCACATGCAAGTCACCCCAGAATATGTTCGGCGCCATGCTGAAGTCCTATTATGCCGAAAAGATGGGTATCGATCCTTCCAAGATCTTTGTGGTATCAGTGATGCCCTGTACAGCCAAGAAGTTCGAGGCAAGGCGTCCCGAACTGGCAGCTACCGGTTATCCTGATGTGGATGAGGTTATCACGACCCGCGAATTGGCAGAGATGATCAGGGAAGCCGGCATCGACTTCCTCAACCTGAAGAACGAGTCCTTCGACGATCCCATGGGCGAAGCCTCCGGTGCGGGCGTCATCTTCGGCGCTACCGGCGGCGTTATGGAAGCTGCTTTGAGAAGCGTTCCCTATCTTCTGACCGGCAAGGATCCCGATCAGATTGACATAAAGGCCGTACGCGGAGAAGACGGCATCAAGACTGCCGAAGTAGAAGTTGCGGGCATCAGGATCAAGGCGGCTGTGGCCCATGGCCTTGGCAATGCCAGGAAGCTCCTTGAGAAGGTACGCAGCGGTGAAGAAACCTATCACTTCATCGAGATCATGGCTTGCCCCGGCGGCTGCGTCACAGGCGGCGGTCAGCCCATCCAGCCCGCTTCCGTCAGGAACGAGATCGATCTCCGCACCGAAAGGGCAAAGGCCATCTACCAGGAGGATGCGGCCAGCACGATCAGGCTCTCACATCACAATCCTGCGGTACAGAAATTCTATGAAGAGTACCTGGGCGAGCCGGGCGGACACAAGGCTCATCATCTCCTGCACACCCATTACACCGCCCGTGAGAATTACCCGGAGAATTGATAAAGGGTTCTACGTCAATTGTTGGGGTGGAACTAGTAAAATGAAGTAGCTTATGCTTTGTTGGCAGATGATCAATTTTGGTCATCTGCCTTTTTCTTGGCAGCTCTATGCCATAACATGCAATATCCTGTTTCTGAACCTTGTGAAATTTCTTATCCCATAGGCATTTCGTTTGATCACTTTAATCTTGTTGTTGATGCCTTCTGTGAAACCATTGGTATATGGAACATCAAACGAGTTCAAAATTTCTTTCTGCCAGTTTGTAAAAGCTTTGAAGCAGTCATTAAACTCTGGAAGATTGTATCCATAGAATAACATGTTCCATCTGGCCAGGCGCTGTTTTGCCTCATAACTGTTTTGGGAATCCATCACCTTGTAGAA
>NZ_FQZP01000065.1 GCF_900142095.1 Thermoclostridium caenicola
GTGTAAAAAAGCAGATGATCTATGATGATCATCTGCCAACAATACATATGCTACTTCATTTTACTTGGTTCAACCCCAACATTTGACGTAGAGCCTTATTTTCATGAAAAACAGTTTTATCGAATGAAAGCAGCCAAACTGACCATGCTATGATCAGAGCCCGTATGTCGGCCAATGTTTGCAAACCCGGTCTATGGGCTGGAAACCGGGCCAAATAGCGGATGCGGATAAGGAGGCTTCTGTGGACGGTAACGGTTTTTTCAATTACACCCCCAGAAGAAAAAGGCAGGATGCCTGGCTGCGGCTTCTGGCAACAGGCACGCTCCTGTATATCGCGACGCTCAAGATCCTGCAATATACGGGAAACACACATCTTGTCCCGACGCTGGTGTTCATCGGGAACTTCCTGGTCCCGGTAGCCTTTGTCCTGTTTTTCTATGAGCGTCGTGGCATATTCAGCGTCAGCATGGCAGCTACGGCCTTATGCTTCCTGTATGGGGGCCTCCTTGGTACTATTACCGCTGCGATGATTGAGCCGTTCTTTATCAGCGAACTGACCTTCAGTTCATCCTTCCTGGTGGGCTTCATCGAGGAATTGGCCAAGCTCATCGGCGTTGTCATGATCGCAAGGCGCAGGCGCTACAACTCCTACAAGGATGGCATCATACTGGGCGCCGCAGCGGGGATGGGGTTTGCCGCCTTTGAAAGCACGGGTTACACCTTTGCCGCTTTCCTGCAGACCGGCGGCAGCCTGTCCTATACCGTGCTGATCACGCTGTTGCGCGGGATTACCGCACCAGTGGGCCATGGAACCTGGACGGCCATTTTTTCAGGAGTGCTGCTGAATGAAAGCGTATCCGGAAGGTTCTATATCAATCGTCGGGTTATTTCTGCCTATCTGACGGTCTCGATCCTCCACGGCCTTTGGAACGGCCTGCCGCAGGTCATCAACGACTTCATTCCTTCGCCCAATGCCGATATGCTTGGCCTCGCTGCCATAGGGGCTGTCGGTCTCTACATCCTGTACCGCCAGTGGCGCAAGGCGGAGAGGGAGTTCATACCCTTTCAATAATAACCGTCTGACATCCAAACGCTTATATTGAGCTTGATTGCGATTGCCTTGCTCCGCTGACGCTGCGCGCGCAATAACAGCTCACGCCGGATGCAAGAGGTAAGATGCTGGAGTCTGGTATGTAAAGGTCATGGCGGCACAGCGCTCTGACCACATCCAGGATATGTGAATGCCACTTGGCAATAAGAAATACAGCATGGTATAATCTTATCTAAATCATAACTTAATTCACAGTAAAATTATCAGATTTAACCGCAGCCCATCTGCAGGGAAAACCTGAAACCATAAGGAGTTGTGAATGTCGTGCCTATCAACATACCAGATAACCTGCCGGCATATGAGATCCTGAGCAACGAGAATATCTTTGTGATGACCGAGGAAAGGGCGATTCACCAGGACATCCGTCCGCTGAGAATTGCCATATTTAATATCATGCCAACCAAGATCGTGACCGAAACCCAGCTGCTTCGGCTGGTGGGGAATTCACCGCTCCAGGTTGACATCGTTCTTCTGCATCCCGGGACATATACCTCCAAAAATACGCCCGAGGAGCATTTGAGGACTTTCTACAAGACATTTGAAGAGGTCAAGGACGAAGCCTTTGACGGGCTGATCATCACCGGAGCCCCTGTGGAGCATATGGATTTCGAGGAAGTGGACTATTGGGAAGAGCTCAAAGCGGTTATGGACTGGAGCCGCCATCGCGTCTATTGCACCATGTATATCTGTTGGGCTGCCATGGCCGGGCTCTACCATTTTTACAACATCCCCAAGTATCCGCTGAAGGAAAAGCTCTTCGGGGTCTTTGAGCACCGGTGCTGCGTGAAAAACGTCAAGCTTTTGAGGGGCTTTGACGATGTGTTCTACGCTCCTCACTCAAGGCATTCCGAGGTGCGCAAGGAGGATGTGGCAAAGGTTCCGGAACTGGAAATCCTGGCGGAATCTGACGAAGCAGGCCTATACATCATCAGGTCCCGGGATGACAGGCAGATATTCGTTACCGGGCATTCCGAGTATGATCCGCTTACACTGAAATCGGAATATGATCGGGATGTGGCAAAGGGATTGAAGATCCATATTCCAAAGAACTATTTCCCCGACGATGATCCCAACAGGCAACCCATCGTGAAGTGGAGGGGCCATGCCAACCTGCTGTTCTGTAACTGGTTGAACTATTACGTCTACCAGGAGACCCCCTACAATCTGGGAGAACTCAAATAATACTTTCTGCAAATATACTGAGGAGTCTTGTGAATGCTTCATGAATTTTCGCGCACCGAACTTTTGATTGGCAGGGAAGCCCTGGAAAAACTCCAACACAGCAAAGTGGCCGTTTTCGGCGTTGGAGGCGTGGGATCTTTTGCGGTTGAAGCTTTAACCCGGGCGGGTGTTGGAAAACTCGTGCTGGTGGACAACGATGTGGTCTGTCTGACCAACCTCAACCGCCAGCTTTTGGCCACTCAAAAAACCCTGGGAAGGCCCAAGGTGGAAGTGATGAAAGAGCGCATCCTTGAGATCAACCCGCAGGCCGAGGTCACCATCCACCAGGCTTTTTATTTGCCGGGCGCTTCCGACGATTTGATCCAGGATGACTACGATTATATCGTGGATGCGGTAGATACGGTATCAGCCAAGATCGATCTGGTAGTTCAGGCCAGGAAGAGGAATATCCCCATCATCAGTTCCATGGGTGCCGGCAATAAAATGGATCCCACCCGTTTCAGGGTTTCCGATATCTACAAGACATCGGTGGATCCGTTGGCCAAGGTCATGCGCAGGGAACTGAGGAACAGGGGGATCGATTCCCTGAAGGTGGTTTATTCCACCGAGCCGCCTCTTAAGCCCATGAAAAGCGAGGAAGAGAGCCGCAAGCGGCAGATCCCGGGAAGCATCTCCTTTGTGCCCTCGGTGGTCGGCCTGATCATTGCCGGAGAGGTTGTGAAGGATCTGATCGGCTATTCCGAAACAGGGACGGCAGCCTTATAAATGGATGTTGACAAAGTGCTGGCTGAGGTGTAAATTATATAAAAACATATATGAATTATATGTTTAAATTCCGTGGGGTAGCCTTGCGGAAACACCGACCAGGAAGGGGTGGATGCCGGATATCCATTCCGGAAAACATTGCTTCCGGTCTGTTTTGAACCTGTCCTCCGGGAGGATGGGGTTCATTCGTATATGGCGCCTTGGGGGAGAACGGATAAGCTGAGATTAGACAAGGAATGAAGGAGGAGAACCGATATGAGCAAGAAGAATTACAGGTTTGACACGCTTCAGGTTCACGCCGGCCAGCAACCGGATCCAACGACCGGTTCGAGAGCTGTCCCCATCTACCAGACCACATCCTATGTTTTCAACGGTACGGAGCACGCGGCGAACCTCTTTGCTCTGAAGGAGTTTGGCAACATATACACACGCATCATGAACCCTACCACCGATGTTTTCGAACAGCGCATGGCTGCTCTGGAAGGCGGTGTGGGTGCCCTGGCCACATCATCAGGGTCTGCGGCCATCACCTATGCCATCCTCAATATCATGGGAAGCGGGGATGAACTGGTTTCCGCAAGCACGCTGTATGGCGGCACCTACAACCTGTTCTCGGTTACGCTTCCGAAACTCGGCATCAAAACGGTATTTGTCGACCCCGATGATCCCGAGAACTTCAGGAAAGCCATCACCGACCGCACGAAAGCGCTGTACATAGAGACCATCGGAAATCCGGGCATCAACCTTATCGATATTGAGAAGGTTGCGGCCATTGCCCATGAGCATAAGATTCCGCTGATTGTGGACAATACTTTTGGGACACCGTATCTTATCAGGCCGTTTGAATATGGCGCCGACATTGTGGTCCATTCGGCCACCAAGTTCATTGGCGGGCATGGCACCTCCATCGGCGGCGTCATTGTGGATTCGGGCCGATTTGACTGGGCGGGAAGCGGGAAGTTCCCCGGATTCACCGAACCGGATCCCAGCTATCACGGCCTCAGGTATAAGGAAGCTTTTGGTCCGGCCGCTTTTATCATTAAAGCCAGGGTACAGCTTTTGAGAGATACGGGAGCCTGCATAAGCCCCTTCAACGCCTTCTTGCTGCTCCAGGGGCTTGAAACCCTGTCCCTCAGGGTTGAGCGGCATCTTTCCAACACCAAAAAGGTGGTGGAATTTCTGAGCCAGCATCCGCAGGTCAGCTGGGTCAACTATCCGAACCTTCCCGGCAACAAGTATTACGACCTGGCTCAGAAATACTTCCCCAAGGGTGCCGGTTCCATCTTTACCTTTGGGATCAAGGGCGGCGTAGAAGCAGGAAAACGTTTTATAGAAAGCCTGGAGCTTTTCTCGCTGCTTGCCAATGTGGCGGACGCCAAGTCGCTGGTCATCCATCCGGCCAGCACGACCCATGCCCAACTGTCGCCTGAGGATCAGCTGGCGGCAGGCGTCACTCCGGACATGATCCGGCTCTCCATCGGTATCGAGGATCCGGACGATCTGATAGAGGATTTGGCGCAAGCGCTGGAGAAGGCAGCCGGGTGATGCATTGAAAGGAAGACGTAAATGTCGAAAGGAAAAGTTCTGGTTGGCATGAGCGGCGGGGTTGACAGCAGCACCGCCGCCGCCATTTTGAAAGATGAGGGATATGAGGTTTACGGTGCGACCCTGAAGCTATGGGATGCACCGGCCGACGCGGAGGTCAGCGCGCGGACCTGCTGTTCCCTGGAGGACGTGGAGGATGCAAGGGCCACCGCCTTCAGGATGGGAATCCCCTTTTATGTGCTCAATATGAAAAGCCTATTTGAAGAAAAGGTGGTCCAATACTTCGTGGATTCCTATCTGAATGGGGAAACGCCCAATCCCTGTATCGCGTGCAACCAGCACATCAAGTTTGAGGCCATGCTGGCCAAGGCCTTGCAGCTTGAAATGGACTATATTGCCACCGGGCACTATGCCAGGGTTGAGAAGGATGAAGGCACGGGCAGATACCTTTTGAAGAAGGGTGTGGATCATACCAAGGATCAGAGCTACGTGCTTTACATGCTCAGGCAGGACCAACTGTCCAGGCTGCTGCTTCCCCTCGGGAAGTATACCAAGAAACAGGTGAGGGAGATTGCCCGGGAAAAGGGGTTTGTCAACTCTTCCAAGCCTGACAGCCAGGATATCTGCTTTGTGCGCAGCGGCCATTATTCGGATTTCATCAGGGATTACACCAGGAAGGAGATCCCCGACGGGGTCTTCGTGGACGAAACGGGAAAGGTTTTGGGCAGGAGCAAGGGCATTTTTGAATATACGATTGGTCAGAGGAAGGGGCTTGGCATATCGGCCAATTCCCGGCTCTACGTGATCGACAAGAACGTTGAGCGCAATGAAATCGTTCTGGGCCCAAAGGAAAAAGCCCTGGTGAAGCGTTTTTACGCCGACCAGATCAATTATATCGCCCTCGAAAGGCCCGAAGGGAACCTGAGGGTTTGGGCAAAGACCCGCTATTCCCAGAAGGAAGCGGAAGCCATTCTCCATCCCCTGGAGAACGACCAGGTCATGGTTGAGTACGTGGAGCCGCAGCCCTTTGTCTCGCCGGGACAGTCGGTGGTTTTCTACGACGGTGATGTGGTCGTGGGCGGAGGCATCATCAGGCGGTTCGAACTCAACCGGTGATGGGCGCAGCCGGTATCAATGGTGTATAATTGGCATGAGGTGAAACATTATGGCAGGAATAGCGAAGAATCTGACGGAACTCATTGGTAACACGCCCATGCTTGAGCTGGTGAACTTCAGCCGGGCTGAAGGGGTGGAGGCAAGGCTTATCGCCAAGCTGGAGTATTTCAACCCCGCCGGGAGCGTGAAGGATCGCATCGGCTACGCCATGATCCGCGATGCCGAGGAAAAAGGCCTGATCAACAAGGATACGGTCATCATAGAACCCACCAGCGGTAATACCGGGATTGCCCTGGCGTTTGTTGCCGCGGCCAAAGGGTATCGCCTGATCATCACCCTTCCTGACAACTTCAGCATAGAAAGAAGGAACCTGATGAAGGCCCTGGGAGCGGAACTGGTGCTGACCCCGGCCCAGGAAGGCATGAGCGGCGCCATCCGGAAGGCACAGGAACTGGCTGCCCAGATTCCCAATGCCTTTATTCCGCAGCAGTTTGAAAATCCGGCAAACCCGGAGATCCATCGAAAAACCACCGCCGAGGAGATATGGCGGGATACCGAAGGAAAGGTCGATGTGTTTGTGGCCGGCGTAGGAACCGGCGGAACCCTGACAGGCGTCGGGGAGATCCTGAAAAGCAGGAACAAGGATGTAAAGGTTGTTGCCGTGGAGCCCGCCGACTCACCCGTATTGTCCGGGGGCAAGCGGGGAGCCCACAAGATCCAGGGCATCGGGGCAGGATTCGTGCCCAAGGTGCTGAACACCGGCATCTTCGATGAGGTGTTCCAGGTGAAGAATGAGGAGGCCTATGAAACGTCCAGAATGCTGGCAAAAACCGAAGGGCTTCTGGTGGGAATTTCATCCGGAGCCGCCGCCTTTGCCGCCGCGCAGATTGCGAAAAGACCTGAAAACAAGGGCAAGAACATCGTGGTGATCCTGCCTGACACGGGAGAGCGCTATCTGTCCGCCGGGCTGTATGAATAAATAAAAACGGGCTATTTTGAACGCAAAACGGCCAGGTTTCCCCCAAAGGGGACCTGGCCTTTCCCGTCTTTACCGTGGGAAATATGTCGGGAAATCCTTGCAGCCGACCGCAGCCGGCTGCGCAGCCTCGGGAATCCCATGTATGCTGCCGGTAAGGCCGGCTCAGAGAATGGACGACATCATCTGGAAGTTTTCAATCACCCCGCCGGTGACAGGCGCCAGCCCGGACTGAACAAAGCAGGACCGCATCACCGCGTTGGGGCCGAAACGCATCCTCAGGCTGTCCAGGGTTTCATCGAGGCGCTTCTTCTTCCCGTTGTAGGGATCGAGGAACGACAGTTGGAGGCGATCGTTGGGGACCAGTTCGCCGACCCGCACACCCATTCCCCTGAGGGGCCTTTCCGGCCATATCTCCTTCATGAGCTGAAGGGCATATTCAAAGATCTTCATGGTCTGATCGGTGGCAGCCGCAAACTTCCTCTGGTGGGACTGGCCCGTGAGATCGGCCTGTCTTAAATAAACCGATACCAGGCGCGCGCAGAACCCTGCCTGCCGCAGCCGCATGCCCACCATTTCGCAGAGGGAAAGCAGCACCTTCCGGGCATCCTCGAAATCATCCACGTCAAAGGGAATGGTGGTGCTGTTGCCGATTCCCTTGATGGGCGGCCTGGCGTCGGGGGAAACCGGGCTGTTCTCAATGCCGTTGGCCAGATCGCGGATGAAGGGACCCCAACTTTTGAGGTGAAGCCTGAGCAATTCCGGATCAGCCCGGGCCAGCTGGCCAATGGTGAAGATGTTGAGCCGGTACAGCCTGGGAGCCGTTGCCCGTCCCACCATGAACAGTTCCCTGACGGGCAGGGGCCACAGTTTGCGAACCATTTCTTCCCTGGACAGGATGGTGTGGACCTTGTCGGGCTTTTCCAGTTCGCTGGCCATCTTGGCCAGCAGCTTGTTGTAGGAGACTCCTACATTGACCGTAAAGCCCAGTTCGTTCTTGATCCGGTCCTTGAGCCTGTGGGCCGCTTCCACCGGATCGCCCCAGACGGCCTCCATCCCCGTATAATCCAGAAAGGCTTCATCGATGCTGTACACCTGCACCAGGGGGGAGAATTCCTTAAGAAGATTTATTAAAGCATGGTGGCACATCATGTAGAGCGGGTAGTTCACCGGGACAACCACCAGACCGGGGCATTTCTGCCGGGCGGAGAAAAGGGTCTCGCCGGTCTGGATGCCGTATTTTTTGGCGGGGATGGACTTGGCCAGCACAATCCCATGCCTGCTTGCTTCATCGCCGCCGATCACGCTGGGAATTTCCCGGAGGTCCAGAGATTCCCCGTGTTGCAGGCGGTAGGCCGCTTCCCAGCTTAAATAGGCTGAATTGACATCAATATGCATGATGGTTTTTTCCATACCGGTCACCCCGTTTTCTATTTTATACCCGAACATATGTTCTTGTAAATCAATAAAAAATGGCAGGGCCGGTAATGGAATGCCTTAAAAAAAGGGACAATAAACAGGAGCCTATTTTGAGGAGGATGAATATGGAATCCGGAAAAAAAACGAGACCTGGCAGCCCTTGCTTTTATCCCGCTGGTTATGACCCTGGCAAATTCCATGCTGGTTCCCGTCCTGCCCCAGATTGAAAAGTCCCTCAGGATCAATGACCTTAAGTCCAGCATGATCATTACGGTTTACTCCATCGCATCGATTGTGCTGATTCCCGTGGCGGGATTCCTTTCCGACAAGTTCGGGCGCAAAAAGGTCATGGTGCCAAGCCTGATCATCACCGGAGCCGGAGGCCTTCTGTCCGGTCTGTCGGCCCTATGGTTCCAGAACCCCTATGGCTGGATACTGGCGGGAAGAATCCTGCAGGGGATTGGTGCCAGTGGCGCTTTCCCCGTGGTCATCCCCTGCGTGGGGGACATGTTCCGGGATGAAGCCGATGTCAGCAAAGGGCTTGGCATCATTGAAACCGCCAACACCATCGGAAAGGTGCTGAGCCCGATTCTGGGCGCTGCCCTGGGGCTTTTGGCCTGGTTTGCGCCTTTCCTTGCCATTCCCGTGCTGTCAGGAATCGCCGTTTTCCTGATCATCATCTGGGTCAGGGTCAAAAAAGGGGGAGACGAGGTTCAAAAGCAGAGGTTCCGGGACTTTATGCGGGAGCTGGGGAAGATCTTCAGGGAAAAGGGAAGATGGCTGTACCCTGTTTTTGTGATGGGATTCATCTGCATGTTTGTCCATTTCGGCGATCTGTTCTACCTGTCTTCGGTCCTTGAAGACAAGTACCATTTCGACGGGATCCTGAAAGGCCTGCTCATGGCCATTCCTCTGCTTTTTCTGAGCGTGGCGTCCTTTGTGACAGGCATCAAAATCGGCTCCAATAAGATTCTCATGAAATGGGTTGCCTTCGCCGGAAGCCTTCTGACCGCTGTTTCGGTCGCCTGGGTCGGTTTTGTGGAGAACCTGGTCCTTATCATGGCCATATTTTCGGTGGCCAGTACCGGCATCGGATGCGCGCTGCCCTGCCTGGATTCCCTTATCACGGAGGGGATCCGGAAGGAACAACGGGGCACCATCAGTTCCATTTTCAGCGGGGCAAGGCTTGTGGGGGTTGCCCTTGGCCCACCGGCCATTTCCCTCTTGCTTGGGTGGAACCTGATCCTTGCTTTTGTTGTATTGGCCGGTACCGCTGTTGTTTCGGCACTGGCGGCCCTGTTCTTCATCAAACCCGGGAAGGGGACGGGGAAAACGCAGGGGTAAGGTTCATGACAGGCTGCTGCGGATGATGGATGGCTTTGGGCAGGGGTGCATGACAAGAGGCAGGGCGAAAACCCTGCCTCCTGTATGAAAGTAAACGATAAACCTTGGGCCATCACATCCGCATGCCCTGGTTGTTCTGCATACCCTGCTGCTGTTGCTGGCCGCCCTGCAGCTGGGAGTATACCTGCTGTATCTGGTTTGGCTGGGCCGGTGCGGCAGGCTGGTAATAGCCTTTCTGGATGGCGTACTGGGCCAGTCTCTGCTGACGCTGCTCGTCAGCGTCACGCATTTGCTGGAATGTCCTTCTCAATTCCGGGTTGCTGCATTCCGATATGACGTTGGCATAACCGGTCAGGCTGCTTTTCAGGGAGCTCAGGTAATCATTGACCATATCCTTTTCAGTCATCATAAAGCATCATCTCCTTACTGCAAGAATGACATGAGCTTCTGTTTGTTGGCCTTTGCGTCGTTGGCATCGGCCTGAAGCATCTGTTTGAGTTGGGGATCCTGGCATTGCTGCGCATAGGTTTCCAGCTTTTTGATGCAGGTATCATGAGCCCCGATCATATGCCGCAGATTTTGCAGTTCCAATTCATTGATCTGTTGTGACATATGGCATGCTCCTTTCTTTATGGAATAATCGCTATTTAGTCTTTATAAAACGACGAAGATTATTCAATCCGGCGCAAAATGGGGAAAAAACCGGATGGTTTTATTTGACAACCAGGCAATAGATTATTTTCGGTTGCTTAAAAATGGTATAATGAAATATATGGTTGGTTGCGGAGGTATTGCTATGGAGCTGAGCAAAAAGGAAAGGCTGATGCTGATAAACCAGTACAGGATACTCTCCATCCTGAACCCGGACGGAGCCTCAAGTTACAATGTCCGCATCAAAATGCTCGAAAATGGGTATTCCCTGCATTATGACGAAATGATCAGCTGGCTCGACGATGGGATGAGCCAGGAACAGTGCCAGGAGATCATCGATATCCTGGAAATGTACCGATGCCTGTGGCATTCCTATAAAAAGCTGAGGGATAAAAAAGGCATCAGCAAAAAGGATGTCAGGTTCCCCGGATTTGACGCCAAGGAAGAGGAGCGGGAACTCAATTACGCGGAATTTGTCATGTACAGCCTGAAAAGGTATAAGGAATTCCATCAGAGAAAACGGATCCCCAACCATGACAGCTACAAGGTCATGATGGGCCAATACCGGGCCATGCTGAGTGTGTGGAAAAGCCTTGGCTATAAAAAGCTTCTGACCAGGGATGAGATCATCCAAATCCTCAACGGCGAGCGGGTCGTTCCGGATATAGATGATATTGATGATTTAAAGGTCCAGCCTGAACATCTTGAGAGCCTTCCGGTGGGAGAAGGTTCCCATTTGGATACCAGGGAGTGGAGAGAAGACGATTTGGATGGGGAAGAGGTAGCCTTCGGGCAATATGAAGCCTGCGCGGCTGATGACGGCCCGGAGCCTGATGACGGGTATGGGAATATGGAAAATGCATGTGATTGAGCCGTGAAAGATGACGTCCAGAATGATACAGGACAGGTCATCTGCACGAATAACAGTAATTGAAAAAGCCGGCCGGCAGTTGATTTACGGACCGGCTTTTTTGCGCCGGCAGGCATACAAACTGAGTCTGTTTTCAATTCGGAAAACGTTGACAACAATTACGAAGAAACAGGCAAAAAGATTTACTGCCAAATTACCATCAACAAAGAAAAAAGAAAATCGCTAGAACCGTTTATTCTAGCGATTTTCCCTGGTCGGAGTGACTGGACTTGAACCAGCGACCTCTTGCACCCCAAGCAAGCACTCTCATCCACCTGAGCTACACCCCGACGAGCGACAGTGATTATTATAAAACATATTTCAGCAAATCTCAATACCCAATTTTAAAAAGCTGTGTTTATTCTATGATCCTCATTTGAAAAAGTAAATTCCACCCCTTGAAGGCAAAGAGCGGAATTTAGTTTTGCAAAAGCATATAAAAAGTATAGTGGAATTAAGTTTTTC
>NZ_FQZP01000066.1 GCF_900142095.1 Thermoclostridium caenicola
ACTCCTTCCTCTAAATGGTTTGTTGTGTATAATCCCATTTTATCAAAGAAGGATGTCTCTTGTTTATTTTTTTCCTACAACAATTTTACACTATGTTTATCCGTCGCGGTTATCCGGCCTGCATCAGCCGCAGGCGCCAACTATCTCAGGATTCATCAGTGGAAGCGACCTCGGATAAAGCCTTCTCGATGGCAAGAGATAGCTGATCCGGGCAGGAGGTTTTTTTAAAACCGCAGCGGATACCTTTGATCAATGCGGCGACCTCTTTGGCGCTACGGCCTTCTGCCAGCCTGGATATGCCCTGGAGGTTTCCGTTGCAGCCGCCCAAAAACTCCACATTCCTGATGATGCCGTCCTCAATGTCGAACGTGACCTGTGCGGAACAGGTTCCTTTGTTTTTAAACGTATATCTCATTCCTGTACACCTTCATCCTTTTTGATTTTTGACTTGTCGAGCCGGGCGATGAGCTTGTTGATGGGTGTGCCCATGTTATGGAATCGCGTTTCATACTCGGTGGGGACATTCCCTTCCAGCATATCGCTGTTATACAGATCGTAGGTAACGGCAATGATCTCGAAAGCCGATTCCCCAAACTGCTCCAGCGAGTAATCGAAAAACGGGCGGTTGTCTGTCTTGAACTCGATGATGCCGCCATCCTTGAGAAGCCTCTCATAGATCCTCAGATACCTGGGAGAAGTCAGCCGCCTTTTGGCATGCTTCTTTTTAGGCCAGGGATCGGAGAAATTCAGGTAAAGCCTGCTGACCTCGCCCTCGTTTAAGTATTCTTCCAGATAGTCCGCATCAAGGCTGGTCACGGCCAGATTGGGCAAGCCTGATTCAGGTATCTTCCTTAAAAACTTGAGCGCGATGGTGTGGCATCGCTCAACGGCGATGTAATTGATTCCGGGATTATTCCGGGCCAGAGTGATGATAAACTCCCCCTTGCCGGAACCAATCTCCAGATGGATCTCGTTGGAATTCCCGAAATAGGATGACCATTTGTCCTTGAACAGACGGGGATCCTGTATATAATTCCTGAATGTTGGCAGCATCTCTTTGGCGTTGGGAATGCTTCTCAGTCTCATCTGACACCTCGGCAACGTTGTGCTTCAATAAATGATTATAAGACAAGGCGGGCTTTAAGTAAACCCGGTGATGATTTCAGCAGGTCTCAATGTCTGCCCTTTGTAATCAGTATTCTCGACAGGCAGAGCCATTGCTCCTTTCGGATGGTGCGGTAAAGCCAGAAGGAGGTCAGCAGGGATGCCAACTGGGAGCAGATGAGATCCTTTAAGGTATCCATGAGACCGATATCCACCAGGCCGTTGTCCAGGCGGGTATCGTTCAGATGGTTGGTTCCCAGGAGGGAGTCGCTGAGAAACTCGGTATATTCCCATAAAAGGCTTACGCCTGCGGCAAAAAGGACCATGAAAAGGAAGCTAAACCCGGGCTTCAGTGTTCTGATGGTGCAGGGATCGCCGTTGAGCAGGTTGATCAGCGACAGGGCAAGCGCAGGCGTTATGAAACCGGATAGGAGATGGATGAAAGTGTCCCATCCGTCATACCTGTCATAGAAGGAAAGAATCCCGCCCATGTACAGGCTCAGGAACAGAAAAGCCAGGATTGCGTATTTAATGAGCGGCGGAATGATGATGTGCAGGATTCTTTCCAGGATTGCCGGTAAAAGATAAAATGCCCCAAGTACCAGCGATGTCCAGATAACCCAAAACCCTTTTTCGGCGTATTGGGTGACGATGCCAATTACCAGCAGCAGGAAGAAAATCGTATAAACCGAACCGAGAAACCTGTTTTTCATGAAGCACCTCGCCGCGGCGTGCATTACCGACCCACTTATTATGGTTTAAATTGCTGGAAGCAATACCAAATTCAGATTTCCCCCTGTCAAACTCAGGACTTGACAACTTTGCGTTGCGGCCATATAATAAAGTACACGTGTGTAAAGCAAAAGTGCTTGACAGGGTGAAACCCATGAAGGATAATATAAAAGCTGACGCCGCTGTGGCTGAGGAACCCCGGTTTTTTGAGGTTTCCATGTTGCTGGATTTCTACGGGCAGCTTCTCACGGCCCGCCAGTATGAAATCCTGGACCTGTATTACAACAATGACTATTCCCTTGCGGAGATAGCCGAGGAGCTGGGCATCAGCAGGCAGGGCGTGCACGACAGCATCCGCAAGGGACGGGCGGCCTTGGAAGCCTATGAAGCGCGGCTGGGCCTGGTGGAACGTTTCCGGGAACAGGAAGAAAGCATGAGAAAAGCGCTGGCCTGCCTGAACAGGGTGGAAAGGGAGGTTCCCCAGGCAGCGGAGAACAAATCCTTCCAGGAAGCGGTCAAGGTCCTCGGAAAGGTTATGGATTCATTATAAGCAGGATGTTTGAGGGATTGTTGCATGGTATTTGAAGGATTATCCGAAAAGCTTCAGAACCTGATGAAAAAGATAAAGGGCCAGGCGCGCATCACTGAGAAGGACGTCAAGGAGATGATGCGCGAGGTCAAGCTGGCGCTCCTTGAAGCCGATGTCAACTTCAAGGTGGTCAAGGAGTTCATCAACACCATCTCCGAGCGGGCTGTCGGGAGCGAAGTCCTGGAAAGCCTGACTCCGGGGCAGCAGGTGGTCAAGATTGTCCATGAGGAACTCATCAGGCTCATGGGTTCAACGCCTGCCAAGATCACGTTTTCTCCGGCGCCTCCCACGGTTTACATGATGGTGGGCCTTCAGGGTTCAGGTAAAACCACCACCAGCGGCAAGCTGGCCAACCTCCTGCGCAAGGATGGCAAGAAGCCTTTGCTGGTGGCCTGTGACGTCTACCGGCCTGCGGCTGTCAAACAGCTCCAGGTGGTGGGCAGTCAGCTGAACATCCCTGTGTTTGAAATGGGCACCGGCCAGGATCCCGTGGATATCGCCAGAAAAGCGGTGGAACACGCTAAATCCATGCAGTTTGACGTGGTCATCATCGACACGGCCGGACGTCTCCATGTGGATGCCGAGCTGATGGAGGAGCTGAAACGCATCAAGCAGAGCGTTAAGCCCCATGAGATCCTTCTGGTGGTGGATGCCATGACCGGTCAGGACGCCGTCAACGTTGCCGGTTCATTCAATGACCAGCTGGGCATCGACGGCATTATTCTGACCAAGCTGGACGGCGATACCAGGGGCGGAGCGGCCCTGTCCACCAAGGCCGTTACCGGAAAGCCCATCAAGTTTGTGGGTATGGGCGAAAAACTCAATGATCTGGAGCCCTTTTATCCGGATCGCATGGCCTCCCGTATCCTTGGGATGGGAGATGTGCTGAGCCTCATAGAAAAGGCGCAGGAAGCCTTTGATGAGAAGAAGGCCCTTGAGCTGGAAAAGAAAATGCGTTCCCAGCAGTTTACGCTGGACGATTTCCTGGAGCAGATGCAGCAACTGAAGAAAATGGGGCCGTTAAGCCAGGTGCTCAGCATGCTGCCCGGTATGGACGCCAAGGCTCTCAAAGGGATTGATATGGACGATAAGCAGATGGCAAGAACGCTGGCCATCATCCAGTCCATGACCCCGCAGGAGCGGGCCAATCCCAGTATCCTGAACGCCAGCAGGCGTCAGCGCATTGCCAGGGGCAGCGGCACTTCGGTCACCGACGTAAACCGGCTGCTGAAACAGTTTGAGGAAGTGCAGAAAATGATTAAGGCCCTGCAGGGCAAGAAAGGAAGCAGGTGGATGAAGGGGCTTGGAGGTTTCAGGAGACCCTTCTGATCTGCTCAATATAAATTATCAAGTTGTTTTAACTGTACAACTTGCCTGACGACAGACGAAAGGTGGTGAAAACATGGTAAAGATAAGACTGAAGAGGATGGGCGCAAAGAAAAAGCCTTTTTACAGAATTGTAGTCGCCGACGCCAGGTCTCCCCGCGACGGTAAGTTCATCGAGCAAATCGGTACCTATAATCCGCTGGCTAACCCATCCGAAATCAAGGTGGACGTGGAAAAGGCTAAGAAGTGGCTTTCTACCGGCGCTCAGCCTACAGATACCGTCAAGAAGCTGCTTAAGATAGCTGGAATCACAGAGTAAGTCATTCCTTAGCATTTGGAGGTACAGTCCATGAAAGAATTGCTGGAACATATAGCCAGGTCATTGGTTGATCACCCCGAAGCTGTTTCGGTAAACGAAGTAGAGGGAGAGCATTCCGTTATCCTGGAACTTAAGGTATCGGAAGATGACATGGGTAAGGTTATCGGAAAGCAGGGAAGGATCGCCAAGGCCATTCGTACCGTTATGAAGGCTTCAGCCATACGCGAAAACAAGCGGGTAGTGGTTGAAATAATCCAGTAATCCGGCAGCGTGCCTCAAGCTTCAAGGCATCAGGCGCTGCTGAAAAGCATAAGGTATTCTTCCATGCAGAAAAGGCTGTCTGTTGCAGGCAGCCTTTTGCAATACCGGATTTTCCGGCATGTTCACAGAACCGGATATGTGAACAAGGTCCTGCCTGCTCAGTCGGCTTTTCGCAGGCGAATGGATTCAAAGACTTTTTGCCCTGGCAGGACCTTGATAAAATAGGATTTATACCAGTAGTTCCCATCATACTTGGAGCATATGGTGTAATAGCCTGGTGGAAGCTCCTCTATCCTGAAATTGCCGTTGGCATCCGAAGTGGTCTTGTGGACCGGGGTTTTGCATTCGGTACCGAAATACAGGAGGATTTCCGCATTGGCAACCCGTTCGGTTGAGCCTTCCAGGCAGGTGACCCCGATAATTTTACCGGACAGATCATGGTTATTTTTTATGAAGATGTTCAGGTTCTGCGTATTCGACTGACTTGGGTTGAAATCAAGCCGCTGGTGCTGCTCCATGTCCTGGGCGTTATACTGGATGCTGTCCTTTTCCAGCCTGATGGTTTTCTCTTCCTTGCTTCTGCCGTCAGGCGACACCTTCTGGGTTTCCATAGCACCATCCCTTTCTTTATGCCGCATCAATAATAGGTTGTAAGTGGGGATGGAATCCCCGCTTGGTTTCATGTCAAAAAGGCTTCGGCTGCTTCTTGTCGTCCTTGGCTTCAACCTTCACGCCGGCATCAGCCTTTGTCTCGCTTTCAGCTTCGGCTTCGCTGTCGGCGTCAGCTTTCTGACCCTGACCCTGGAACTGTTTTTGGGTCAGCACGTTGTAGTTGATCTGCTTGTTGAACTGCCTCTGCTTGTTGTTCTGATCCTCGTCATCCCACACGAGATCCAGATCAGCCTTCAGATCAGCCTTGATTTCAGCCTTAAGGATCTTTTTCAGTTCCTCAAGTTCGTATTTGTCCATCATGTCGCCTCCTTTCGTTCGGGAATGTTTGTCCTACTTCATATTATGCAGGCAGGCCATGATTGCTAATGGTTGTCTGGGCCTTTCGGCTGCCCTGTATGCCGCTGCAGGACAAGCAAAAAGGCCTGTCCGAATGGACAGGCCCGGCTTGTACAAAAAATTATGACTGGAAGATTTTGAACGCCTCGCTTTGGGCGGCGATGACCTTGTCGCAAAAACGGTCGAATTCCACGTCTTCAACCTGCAGTTCCGGATGCGACAAGAGATAATCAATGCTAAGCCGCACCCCCTGGTCGAATCGCATGGTGGCGGTGAACCCGGGAACCAGCCGCTTGATCTTGCTGTTGTCGAAAACCACGCTATGGGCTTTGTCCCCCAGAAGGCTTCCTCTCAGATCCGGATTGCAAGCCGCCAGAAAATCCGAGGCCACGTGGACCTTTTTTACGGTTACGCCCAAAGCCCGGCCGATGGCGTCATAGATGGCGTCCCAGGAAAGGGACTCGTCGGAGGTGATGTGGACGGCCTCGCCGATGGCCGCAGGATTGCCCATGATGCCTACAAAGGCCTTGGCGAAATCCGAACTGTGGGTAAGGGTCCAGAGCGAAGAACCGTCGCCATGGATGATGACCGGTTTTCCCTGCATGATCCGATGGATGACCTGCCAGCTTCCCTTCCGGCCATGGACCGCCAGCGGGACGCTACGCTCGTCATAGGTGTGACTTGGTCTGACGATGGTGATGGGGAAACCTGTATTGCGGTATTCATGCATCAGGCGTTCCTCGCAGGCTATCTTGTTTCTGGAATATTCCCAGTAGGGATTGGCAAGGGGGGTGCTTTCCGTGATCCGGTAATGGGAAAGCGGTTTTTGATAGGCGGATGCTGAACTGATAAAGATAAACTGCGCCGTTTTTCCGGCAAAGAGACGGATATCCCGCTCTATCTGTTCAGGTACAAAGGCGATGAAATCGGCCACCACGTCAAAGGTCATGTCTTCCAGCAGTTTTGCTGCCTCTTTTTCCTGGCTGATATCGCATTGGATGACCCTGGCGCCGTCAGGCACCCTTTCGGGCCGGTTACCCCTGTTCAGAAGATAAAGCTCCCAACCGTTTTCTATTGCCAGCTTGGACACGGCCGTGCTGATTGTGCCGGTTCCTCCGATAAACAGTGCTCTCATTTTTCTCCCTCCTCACATGCCTTTTCTTCATTTTCACGCAATCGGTGCAAAATGTAAAGGCAAACCGCAGGGGATTGTTCTTTCCCGATAAAACGGCAGCGAAACGTGGAAAACCAGGACCGCTTATGCTAGAATAAGCATAAATATTTCAGAAAGCGGGTGAAGCGTATCATGCGGTATAACCGAGGTAACTGCTCGGTGCAGTTGAACCGTCTGACAGCGGATTGCACCGAGCCTGATGTCTGATACGCTGTCAGATGCTGTTCAATTGCACTGCTCTTCAGGGATTAAATCAAAAAAGGAGTAGTGCAGATGAATATCAAAAAGAACGCATTTCTGCTTGGGCTCATCCATTTTCTTTCCGAGTTCAGGCTTTATGCTGCTGTTGCAGTTCTGTATTTTACCGAAATCTCCGGTTCCATGATGCTGGGGATGGGTGTTTTCTCTGTTGCCATGCTTTCAGGCGCCGTTCTTGAGCTACCCACCGGTATTTTGTCGGATCTGGTGGGCAGAAGAAGGACAATAGTGCTGGGAGCAGCGGCTTCTTTGATTTCCATCATGCTTTATTCCGTCGGGAAAGGCATCCTTTGGCTGATGGCTGCGGCTGTTTTTGAGGGTTTGTCCCAGGCTTTGTTCAGCGGCAATAATGAGGCTTTTCTCTATGGCCATCTGAAAAGTGCCGGACGTGAAGAGGAGTACAAGGCCTTTTTGGGAAAAATCCTGTCCATGGCCCATATCGCCTTATCGGTTTCCGCCCTGATCGGGAGCCTCATGCTGATTTTCGGAACTTATGCCATGCTGTTCAGGCTCTCCATCATTCCCAGGGCTTTGGGGCTTGCGGCAGCCTTGTTCCTTGATGAGCCGGAAACAACTGACAGGGACAGAAAATCACCCTGGCATCACTTGCGTGAGTCCCTGTGGGAAGTATGCCGCAACAGCAAACTTCTCAGAATATTCATAGCCGACAGCCTTTCGGATGGTGCGGGTGAAGCGGCTTACCAGTTCAGGGCGTCTTTTCTTAAGATGGTATGGCCCGTCTGGGCCATTGGCCTTGCGGGGACGCTCGGTGATGTGTTGGCAGCCTTCAGCTTCTGGATCAGTGAAAGATGGATTGACCGGAAGGGATACAAGGGGGTTATCCTGGTTGGCAAGCTCTACAGCATCATATCCAATGTGGCGGCGTTCCTGATGAGGAACGTATTTTCCCCCGTCCTTCTGACCACCAACGCGCTGTTTTACGGTGTAACGGGCGTTGCCCGGAGCGATATGTCCCAGAAGCTTTTTACAGACAGGCACAGAGCTTCAATGGGTTCCATCAAATCCTTTGCGGGCAGCCTGGTCTATGCGTTGCTGGCGGTGGTGATTGGAGGTGTGGCCGACAGGTTTGGGGTGATAGCTGCATTGGTTTCCTTCCAGATTTTTGGGGTTGTGTCCCTGGCTATCTACATGAACCTTTTCAAAACAGATGAAGTATAATCAAACAGGGCGGAATGGAATTCCGCCCTGAAGCTTTTGTCTTACATTATTTTGCCTGGATATATCCTTCCGCCTTGAGCAGCTCTGCAATGAGCACAGCGCCGCCGGCAGCGCCCCTGACGGTGTTGTGTGAAAGGCTGACGAACTTATAATCGAACAGGGTATCCTCGCGGAGCCTTCCGATAGCGACGCCCATGCCGTTGCCCAGATCCCGGTCAAGCCTGGTCTGGGGCCTGTTGTCCTCCTCAAAATAGGTGAGGAAGGGATTGGGTGCGCTGGGAAGCTCAAGTTCCTGGGGACGACCCTTGAAGGAGCGCCACAACTGGATGATCTCCTCCCTGGAGGGTTTCTTTTCAAAGCTGACATAAACCGCTGCCATATGTCCGTCTGTTACCGGCACACGGATGCACTGGGTTGTGATGAGGGGAGCATCGGTCTTCACAATAGCGCCGTCCCTGATCTCGCCCCAGATTCTGAGCGGTTCCTGCTCGCTTTTTTCTTCCTCGCCGCCGATGAACGGGATCACGTTGTCCACCATTTCAGGCCAGTCGGCGAAGGACTTTCCGGCGCCCGAGATAGCCTGGTAGGTGCAAGCCAGGACCTTGGTCGGTCCGAATGCTTTCAGGGGATGGAGAGCAGGAACATAGCTCTGAATGGAGCAGTTGGGTTTAACGGCAATGAAGCCGTTCTTGGTTCCCAGCCGTTTTCTCTGGGCCTCAATCACCCGGATATGACCGGGGTTGATCTCGGGAATCACCATGGGAACATCCGGAGTCCAGCGGTGAGCGGAGTTATTTGATACAACCGGAGTTTCGGTTTTGGCATAGGCTTCCTCCAGGGCCCGGATCTCTTCCTTTTTCATATCGACGGCGCAAAAGATGAAGTCAACCTCGCCGGCTACCTCTTCAATATTGGAGGCATCCTTGACGACAATCTGTTTAACCTTTTCCGGTATCCCGGAAGAAAGCTTCCACCTGTTCGCGACCGCTTCCTCATAAGTCTTTCCTGCGGAGTTTCTGCTGGCTGCAATGGTGGTTACCTCAAACCAGGGATGGTTCTCAAGGAGCGTGACAAATCGTTGCCCGACCATTCCTGTTCCGCCGACAATACCAACCTTCAGTTTTCCTGCCATAACAAATCTCCTTTCTGACTGCGATAGTTGCTCCCTTGTTCTGTCTGACCGCATTGATTGATAAAATATATGCATAACAGGTGTATACTTGCACCCTGCATCATGTCTCACCTGTCGAACGGTTTTACGGCATGGACCGCTGTATATTAATAGCATTATAATGTATTGTATAATGATGTTCAAACCTTTTTTTATTCAAGTCGCATTTCCGTCGAAAGTCCCATAGCGGAAAGCGTTTGTTCGACGAGATTTTTCGCTGTTCTGCGAATATTTTATCATCTTCTTTACAGATCCGGGAATACCGTGTTATAATATTACGGCGTGAATACAGAGTGGTCCGCTTCCGGCGAAGAATTGCAGAAAATATACCGGTATGAACACTCTAGGAAATGGAGGAAAACAGAATGGATAATATTATTCGTGCGCTGGAACAGGAAGGCATGAAGAAAGATCTTCCCAATTTGAAGATTGGTGACTTTGTTAAGGTCAATGTAAAGGTAAAGGAAGGAAACAGGGAAAGGATTCAGTCCTTTGAAGGCACCATCATTGCCATGCGTGGCAGCGGCATCAGGAAGACTGTCACCGTCAGAAGGGTTTCCTATGGTATCGGTGTTGAGAGGGTATTCCCTGTTCATTCCCCGAAGGTTGACTCCTTCGAAATCATCCGCAGGGGTAAGGCCAGAAGGGCCAAGCTCTACTACCTGCGTGAAAGAGTGGGTAAGCGCGCCCGCCTGAAGGAAGATCTGGCAACCGCGATCGATTAAGGTTCTACGTCAATTGTTGGGGTGGAACTAGTAAAATGAAGAAGCTTATGCTTTGTTGGCAGATGATCAATTTTGGTCATCTGCCAATTTTGAATATAAGAGCTAAGCCATAACATGAAGTATCCTGTTTCTGAACCTTGTGAAATTTCTTATCCCATAGGCATTTCGTTTGATCACTTTAATCTTGTTGTTGACACCTTCCGTGAAACCATT
>NZ_FQZP01000067.1 GCF_900142095.1 Thermoclostridium caenicola
GAAAAACTTAATTCCACTATACTTTTTATATGCTTTTGCAAAACTAAATTCCGCTCTTTGCCTTCAAGGGGTGGAATTTACTTTTTCAAATGAGGTACAACAAGTTGACACCGTCTACAAGGGGAATCCTATTGACAGGACAAGCTGATATATATTAGAATATACGGCAAATATAATAAATGGAGAAGCGATGACGAAGAGGAGTAGCATGAATTATCGTTTACAGAGAGCGGGGAATGGTGAGAACCCGTAAAGTGAATTCATGTGAAGAACACTTCACCAGCTTCAATCTGAAAGCCACAGTGCATGGCATGTGGCAAGTAGGTGCGACGTAGGCCGAACGTTAAAGCGGCAAACACTAAGAAGTGACTGTACAATGGAGTGCAGTAATTCAGGTGGTACCGCGGACGAATGATAGTGCTGTTCGCCCTGATATTTTCATGTCGGGCGAGCAGCTTTTTTAATTATATGGGCGCTCTCCCGATACCGTGAGTTTGATAAAAGATGAGGAGGGAGAATTTATGGCAGAGGTTTATCGTACCAGGACCATGAACCAAATCACCGAAGAAGATATCGGCAGCGTCCTTAAAATTGCGGGATGGGTGGAAAACATCCGGGACCACGGCGGCGTGTCCTTTATTGACCTGAGGGACATGTATGGTGTCATGCAGGTGGTCTTCAGAAACATCGAGCTTCCAAAAGGCGTCAGAAAGGAAGAATGCTTATCCATTGAAGGTGTGATTGAAAAACGGGATGAAGAAACCTACAATCCCAAGATACCCACCGGCACCATTGAGCTTGTGGCGCAAAAAGTGACGGTTTTGGGCCGGGTGTACAGGGATCTGCCCTTTGAAGTCGTCACTTCCAGGGAGATTCGGGAGGACGTGCGCCTAAAGTACCGTTACCTTGATTTAAGAAACCGCAAGGTAAAGGACAATATCCTCTTCAGGTCCCAGGTCATCAGCTTCCTAAGGCAGAAGATGACCGAGATGGGCTTTGTCGAGATCCAGACGCCGATTCTTTCGGCCTCCTCACCCGAGGGAGCACGGGATTATATCGTTCCGTCAAGAAAACATAAAGGGAAGTTTTATGCGCTGCCCCAGGCGCCCCAGATTTATAAGCAGCTGCTGATGGTCTCGGGCTTTGACAAGTATTTTCAGATCGCCCCCTGCTTCCGTGACGAGGATGCGCGGGCCGATCGCTCTCCCGGAGAGTTCTATCAGCTCGACTTTGAAATGAGCTTTGCCACCCAGGAAGATGTTTTCCGCGTGGGCGAGGAGGTGCTGACGGCAACCTTCAAAAAGTTCGCCCCCGAAGGGTATGCCATCACCGAGGCACCGTTCCCCGTTTTCAGCTACAAGCAGGCCATGCTGGAATTCGGCACCGATAAGCCGGACCTTAGAAATCCCCTGCGCATCATCGATGTGACCGATTTCTTTCAGAAATGCTCGTTCAAGCCCTTCCATAACAAGACGGTCCGGGCCATCAAGGTGCATGCCGACATGTCCAAGGGCTTCCATGAAAAACTGCTGGAATATGCGCTGTCCATCGGCATGGGTGGGCTAGGTTACCTTGAGATCCAGGAGGATATGACTTATAAAGGCCCCATCGACAAATACATCCCCGCAGAAATAAAAGGGGAGCTGGCCCGGATTGCCGGCCTTATACCCGGCGATACCATATTCTTCATTGCCGACAAGGAGAAGCTTGCCAACAAGTACGCGGGGCTCATCCGCAATGAGCTGGGCAAGCGCCTCGACATATGCGAGAAGAATGCTTACCGCTTCTGTTATGTCAATGATTTTCCGATGTATGAAATGGATGAGGAGACCGGGAAAATCCAATTTACCCATAACCCCTTCTCCATGCCCCAGGGTGGGCTGGAGGCCCTGACTACCAAGGATCCTCTGGACATCCTGGCTTACCAGTATGACATCGTCTGCAACGGCGTTGAACTTTCTTCGGGCGCGGTCCGCAACCACGACCTGGATATCATGGTCAAGGCTTTCGAGATTGCGGGCTATGATGAGGAAACCTTGAAAAAGAAGTTCGGCGCGCTTTATAATGCTTTCCAGTACGGGCCGCCACCCCATGCCGGCATGGCTCCGGGGATCGAGCGGATGATCATGCTGCTCAGGAACGAGGAAAACATCCGCGAGGTTGTGGCTTTCCCCATGAACAGCAACGCACAGGATCTGTTGTGCGGCGCGCCAGGCGAGGTAACCGAACAGCAGCTGCGTGAGGCGCATATTAAAATCCGAAATTAAGCATGTCAAAAACCATCCGGCCAAATGTGACAGCCGGTCGCTGTCAGAAATGGAGTGAGGATTATGGCGATTTCAAAAGCCGAGATAGAAAAGCTCGCGAAACTTGCAAAACTGAGCTTCTCGGATGAAGAGCTTGAGCGGTTTACAGCCGAGTTTGACGAGATAATTGCCTTTGCGGATACCATCAACCAATCCATCGAGGGCGGAACCGAGCAGATTAGAAGCGTGGGTGCGAGAATGGTCTCCTTTGACGACCTGCGCCCAGATGAAGTAATGCCGTCCCTGCCCAATGAAAAGATCCTTTCCAATGTTGAAGGGTATAACGGATTTTTCAGTGTGGAAAGGAGTAAAAAATGAGAGCGGGAATATCTGAACTGGCCATAAAACTGCGTAACCGCGAAATTTCAGCGGTGGAGCTGACCAAAGCCTATATCGATGCCATTGAAAAACTGAATCCAACCCTCAATGCCTATGTGCATCTGACCTTTGATATTGCCCTGAAGGCAGCGGAGCAGGCCGACCAAATGCTTAAGGAGGGCGATGCGCCGCCCCTCTGCGGCATCCCCATGGCCCTGAAGGACAATATCTGCACCGACGGGCTTCCCACCACCTGCTGCTCCAGGATCCTTACGGGCTTTAAGCCATATTATGATGCGACCGTGTGGGAGAAGCTGAAAAAGCAGGGTGCGGTGCTTCTGGGCAAGACAAACATGGACGAATTCGCCATGGGTAGCACCTCGGAAACCAGTTGTTATGGGGCGCCGCTGAATCCCAGGAACACGAATTATGTGACCGGTGGTTCTTCGGGCGGCTCGGCCGCGGCCGTTTGCGCCAACCTTGCGGTATACAGCCTGGGTTCGGATACGGGCGGCTCCATCCGCCAGCCGGCTTCCTTCTGCGGTGTGGTTGGGCTTAAACCTACCTATGGCGCGGTATCCCGTTATGGGCTCATCGCTTACGGAAGCTCCCTGGACCAGATAGGGCCTCTGACAAACAGCGTGAAGGATGCGGCCATCGTTTTTGATGCCGTCAGAGGCGGCGACAAACGTGATCAGACCAGCGTGGATTATGATTATGGCCCATCACTGACCCAATGCCTGGAGCAGGATGTAAAGGGCTTGCGCATCGGTGTGGCCGAGGAATTCTTTGAAGGAATCAATCCGGAGATCAAGTCGAAGATTGAGGAAGCCATCGCCCTGCTTGAAAAGAACGGGGCGAAAATCGAGCATATCCGGCTTCCGGCCCTGAAGCTGGCGCTTCCGGTCTATTACATCATCGCCTGCGCGGAAGCCTCTTCCAACCTGGGACGTTACGACGGCATCCGCTATGGCTACCGCACAGCCTCCTATACCAGCATTGAGGAAATGATTGTTAAAACCAGGAGCGAAGGCTTCGGTGACGAGGTCAAGCGCCGCATCATGCTGGGTACCTATGTGCTGTCCAGCGGCTATTATGATGCCTACTACAAGAAAGCCTGCCTGATTCGTGAAGAAATCAACCGGGAATTCGACGCCGTCTTTGAAACATGTGACGTGCTCGTTGCGCCTACGGCCCCCAATACTGCATTCCCGCTGAACTATAAGGGGGCCAGCCCCGTGGAGATCTATTTATCGGACATCTGCACCGTGCCTGTCAACATCGCAGGCGTTCCGGCCATCTCGGTTCCCTGCGGAGTAGATGCCAAGGGGCTTCCCATCGGCATGCAGATCATCGGTAAGAAGTTTGACGAGGCAACGGTGCTTCAGGTGGCTCATTTCTATGAACAAAGCGCCGGAGAAGTGATTGGTGCTTACGAAGGAGGTGCCGGGATATGAATTATGAAATTGTCTGCGGCATTGAAACCCATATTGAGCTTGCGACCAAAACCAAGATTTTCTGCGGCTGCACCACCGAATTCGGGGGAGAGCCCAACACACATTGCTGCCCTGTTTGCACCGGTCAGCCGGGAACCCTTCCCATCCTCAACCAGAAAGTGGTGGAATATGCCATTAAGGCGGGACTTGCGCTGAATTGCAAGATCAATACCAAGTCCCATATGGACCGGAAGAACTATGTCTATCCCGACTTGCCCAAGGCCTACCAGATCTCGCAATATGACGAGCCCCTCTGCGAAAAGGGGTATATCGAACTGGACAGCGGCAAGCGCATCGGTATCACCCGCATCCATATCGAGGAGGATGCCGGAAAGCTCGTCCATGAGAACGGGTATACCTATATCGACTATAACCGCGGCGGCGTTCCGCTGATTGAGATCGTTTCTGAGCCCGATATTTCTTCAGCCGAAGAGGCAAGGGAGTATGCCGAAAAGCTGCAGCTGACCATGCGCTATATCGGCATATCGGACTGCAAAATGCAGGAAGGCTCCATGCGCTGCGATGTCAATCTCTCGCTGCGAAAGCCCGGCGATCCCAATTTCGGCGTAAGAACCGAAATCAAGAACATTAACTCTTTGAGCTTCATTCAAAAGGCCGTCATAGCCGAGGCGGAAAGGCAGGCCGATATCCTGGATGCGGGGGGAACCGTTGTCCAGCAGACCATGCGCTACGATGAGGCAACCAACAGCGTCACCCCGATGCGCGATAAGGAAAACTCCGATGATTACCGCTATTTCCCCGATCCCGACATTCTGAGGTTTTGCATTGACGAGGCGAAGGTGGAAGAAATCCGGGCGTCCTTGCCCGAGCTGCCCTTTGCAAAACTCAGGCGATACGTGAATGACCTGGGGCTTCCCGAAGCCACAGCCAAACAGATCTCCAGGTACAGAAAGGTGGCCGAATTCTTTGAAGGTGCTCTGGCTGAGGGTGCAAGCGTAAAGAATGCGGCCAACCTGATTGTCGGTACCATCTTTTCCAACATGGACACCGAGGAGGAAAAGGAGCTGTTTGCCGTCAGGATTTCCGCCGCCCAGTTTGCCGCGCTCGTCAAGCTGGCTGACGAGAAGAAAATCAACATCGGCGTTGCCCAGAGTACCTTGCAGAAGATGCTGGAAAGCGGCAAACCGGTGGAGGAGTTCATCAAGCCGGAGGATCTTGTGGGCATCTCCGACGAGGTGCTTGAAAACCTTTGCAGGGAAGCCATCGAAGCCAATCCCAGGGCGGTAGACGATGTCAGAAACGGCAAGGACAAGGCCATCAATGTGATGTTCGGCTACATCATGAAGAAGACCGGCGGTAAGGCGGACATCCGCAAGGCGGAAGCCTTGTTGCGAAAGCTGATCGGACCGTAAAAATGCAGGATATGCAAGATGGCGGCGTCAAGAAAGGATTGTGAGGGCTGCAGGACTGAAAGACGCCCTGCTCGATCCATTTAGCAGGAAACAGCAGGATAAAGGCGATAAAAGCGGTTTCTGGCTCAGCGCGCAAGAAGCGCAGAAGTCATAAACTGGGAAAAGCAAAACGGCACCGGTATTGCTCAATTTCAAAATGAAATTTTTGATTTTGCATCTTGCAAAACATGAAGGAGTCTGGTAAAATATATAACATGAAGAATCCGGAGAAGGATTCGGGTCAACGGACCTAAGCAGTTGCATAGTGTTTTGTCGGAAACAAAGGCGTTTCACCAAGTGGGTGGAGCGCCTTTTTTCATTGTTTTGTTTGCAGCCGGTGACGAACCGGAATAAATACTCAAATTTGCGAGACAGAACAAGCTTTAATAGTGAAAGGGGAATAGGTCATGGAAAGCATGGAAAGATGTATTCAAGAGATCGGTTCCGGTGTGTTTGGTTCAGCCGTGTTCAGTGACACGGTCATGCAGGAGCGCCTGCCAAAACCTATTTATAAGAAGCTGAAGAAAACCATTAAGGAAGGCCTTCCGCTTGATCCGGATGTAGCCGAAGTCGTGGCCTGTGTGATGAAGGATTGGGCGGTTGAAATGGGTGCAACCCATTTTACCCACTGGTTCCAGCCGCTGACCGGCGTTACTGCTGAAAAGCATGACTCCTTCCTGTCGCCTACCGGGGATGGCAAGGCCATTATGGAATTCTCAGGCAAGGAGCTCATCAAGGGTGAGCCCGATGCTTCATCCTTCCCCTCCGGTGGTCTTCGCGCAACCTTCGAAGCCAGGGGCTATACCGCATGGGATTGTACTTCCCCTGCATTTGTTAAGGACAAAACGCTGTACATTCCCACCGCCTTCTGCTCCTATACCGGTGAGGCCCTGGACCTGAAAACCCCGCTTCTGCGTTCAATGGAAGCCCTCTCTAAGCAAGCGCTTCGCATTCTGAAACTCTTTGGCGATACCACCACCAAGCGGGTTGTCACGACACTGGGTCCTGAGCAGGAGTACTTCCTTGTGGACAAGGAATACTTCCTGAAGCGTAAGGATCTGGTTTATACCGGCAGAACCCTGTTTGGCGCCAAGCCGCCCAAGGGACAGGAGCTGGAGGATCACTATTTTGGCATTATCAAGGAGAAGGTCTCCCGCTTCATGCATGATCTGGATGCCGAGCTCTGGAAGCTTGGAGTTTCCGCAAAAACCAAGCACAATGAGGTTGCGCCTGCGCAGCATGAGCTGGCTCCGGTATTTGCCACCACCAATATTGCCACCGACCATAACCAGCTGACCATGGAGATCATGAAAAAGGTGGCCGACAGGCACGGACTGGCATGCCTCTTGCATGAGAAGCCGTTCGCAGGTGTCAATGGTTCCGGTAAGCACAATAACTGGTCCATCTCAACCGACGATGGCAAGAACCTGCTCGATCCCGGAACAACGCCATCGGAAAATGCCCAGTTCCTCATTTTCCTGGTGGCTGTTATCAAGGCTGTGGATGAGTATGCGGATCTCTTACGCTTCTCTGTTGCCTCAGCCGGTAACGACCACAGACTGGGAGCCAACGAGGCGCCTCCGGCCATCATGTCCATCTTCCTTGGCGACGAGCTGACCAGCGTTATCGAGCAGATTGAGACCGGTGTGGTCAAGAACAATGGAACCAGCAGAACCCTGGAGATCGGTGTATCCACGCTTCCGGTTCTTCCGAAGGATACCACCGACAGAAACAGAACTTCTCCCTTCGCCTTTACAGGCAATAAGTTCGAGTTCAGGTCCGTGGGTTCCTCGCAATCCATTGCCACCCCGAACTTTATCATCAATACCATTGTAGCCGAAACGCTGAGTCAAATCGCTGATCGTCTCGAAAAGGCAGAGGACTTCCAGGCTGAAGTGAATGCCGTGGTCAAGGAAATTATTAAGAACCACAAGCGCATTATCTTCAATGGCAACAACTATTCCGAGGAATGGGTCGCCGAGGCCGAGAGAAGAGGCCTGCCCAACCTGAAAACAACCGTTGATGCCATTCCTGCATTGATTGCGGAGAAGAACGTCAAGGTGCTTGAAAAGCACGGCGTTTTGAACGCTGCAGAAGTGCATTCCCGCTATGAAATCTGCCTGGAGAACTATATCAAGACAATCCGCATAGAAGCCCTGACCATGATCGAAATGGCAAGCAGGCAAATCCTCCCGGCATGCATGGCTTATACAGGAAAGGTTGCATCCACCGTTGCATCCCTCAATGCGGCAGGTGCGGATGCCTCTTTCGCCAAGGACGAGCTGGATAAGCTCGTATCGCTGACATCCAGCCTGAAGGCCGCCATCGACAAGCTCGGTGCCAAGCTCGAAGAGGTGGATGCGCATGAAGGAGATTCCCTGGCTCATGCCCGCGCCTATAAGGATGTCATCATTCCGCAGATGAACGAACTGCGCGACGTTGCCGACAAGCTTGAAACCGTGGTGGATGCAAGCCTGTGGCCGATACCTACATACGGTGATCTGCTGTTCAGCGTCATCTGACAGGTACTTGTTAGATAGCTCGGTTCGACATGTCGGGAATGAGCTGAGTAGAATAGCATGGCGTACATAAAACTGGCAGATAACCGAGCCTGGTTATCTGCCAGTTTTTACATTGAGCCAAACCGGCATATGAAAGAACCCTGATATCACAAAGCCAAAGGATGTGATGAATCGATGAAACCTGTAATTGGTGTTATGCCCCTATGGGATGATGAAAAAGATAGTCTTTGGATGTTGCCGGGGTATCTTGACGGAATAACGGAAGCCGGCGGATTGCCTGTCATTTTGCCGTTCACCGATAAAATCGATGAAATCACACAGCTTGCAGATATGTGTGACGGCTTTTTGTTTACCGGCGGGCATGATGTTTCGACCGGGCTTTATGGAGAGGAACCGATAGGGGATCTGATTGAAAGCTGTTTAAAAAGAGATGTCATGGAAAAAGTTTATCTTGAAATAGCCATAGATGATAACAAGCCCATATTAGGCATTTGCAGAGGTATACAGCTCATTAATGCTGCATTGGGCGGCAGCCTGTATCAGGATATCCCGTTGCAGTACCCCACAAAAATAACGCATTGTCAAAATGCCCCTTATGACGTTCCTGTACATACGGTAAGCATTATTGAAAAAACCCCTCTGTTCAGCTTGCTTAATACTACGAGACTTCCGGTTAACAGCCTGCACCATCAGGCCATAAAACAACTGTCGCCTGTGCTGAAAGAAATGGCAATATCTGAGGACGGGTTAATCGAAGCGGTTTATATGCCCGGACATAGATTTTTATGGGCTGTACAATGGCATCCGGAGTATTCTCATAAGACAGATTCCAACAGCAAAGCTATTTTTTCTGAGTTCGTCAAGTCCATGATTTAATGGTAGACCCTTTTGATAAGAAGGCAGATAACCAAACCTGGTTATCTGCCATTGATGCTGTCCCGCAACACTTTATGGAGCCATCACATGTATCTGAACTTAAGCCCCATGGATCATGCATGTTTGTAATTAATCATCCTGGCATATAATTTATGAATCCCGAATTTCCAGCAAAGCAGCATGCCCACGACGGCACCGACCACGGCCTGAAGTATCTGGAAAGGCAACTTCAGCAAAGCATACTCCGGCGTGCTGTATATGAAGGCTCTGCCAAGCGAATACCCAACGACCATGATGACAGCGCCGACGGCAACGCCTATTCCCGATGCAAGACGAGGGTTGCTTTTCAGGAATCTGTGCGCAAACAATGAAATGACAACAGCCTGAAGACCATGCGTAACAAGGGAAACAAACATCGGTGCAGGGTAGAACAGAAAATCGCCGATAAACGCTCCGATACCGCCTACCACAAATGCCTGCAATGGATCCAACAGGATTGCTGCCAGGCAAATCACGATGTCATTCAAATACAGGTGTCCTCCCGGAACCGGTATCCCGAAAGAACTTAGCGCGATATTCATTGCCATAAACAGGGCAGTTACTGTCAGCTTAACAGTGGTGTTAGAGCCGTTATTCATGTTTACGTATCCCCTTTATTGATTTATTGACTTAGTGTAAAATTGTTTTAGGTTAAAAAAACAAGAGACCCCTCTTTTTTGGTAAAATATTGATCAACGAAAAACAAACAAAATACCAAGGAGGA
>NZ_FQZP01000068.1 GCF_900142095.1 Thermoclostridium caenicola
CTTAGATCCATACGGGATAATGGATTTGCCATATGATCCTTGCCCAAAAAGAGGGGCAGACAGTGACATAAAACCTAAAACAAGTTGACACGACCAGGATATCGGCGTCACCCTGCGCGAGAGACTGGAATATGATATAATACTGAGAAAGGCTTTTGAACTGGCGGGAGCCTTCCCATAAACGGGAGCGCCTAGAGGAATTTCAAACATGACAAACTGGATCATACGATTGTTCATTAAGGATCATGAGAATACCACCGATCCGGTGGTCAGGGGAAGGTATGGCAGGGTATCCTCTTTGGTGGGGATACTCTGTAATGTTCTTTTGTTCGGCGCCAAGATGCTGATCGGAACCCTTGCCCATAGCATCGCCATTACGGCGGATGCCGTCAATAACCTGTCCGACGCCGGCTCATCGGTGATTACCCTGGTGGGCTTCAAGCTGTCGGCCAAACCCGCCGACAAGGAGCATCCCTATGGGCATGCCAGGATCGAATATATCACAGGATTCATCATTTCCATCATCATCCTGCTTCTCAGTTTTGAGCTGATACGATCCTCCGTGGAGAAAATCATTCACCCGGAGCCCATCCTGTTCAGCGCGGTAACCGTTGCCGTGCTTGCGCTGGCCATCCTGGCCAAGTTATGGCTGGGCCTGTTCTATAAGAAGATGGGCCGTATCATTCAATCCACTGCCCTGGGCGCCACGTCTGCCGACTGCCTTAACGATGTGCTGGCTACCGGAGCGGTCCTGGGTGCCGCATTGTTTGCCGGGCTGACCGGCATCCAGATCGATGGCTATATGGGTCTGGCCGTAGCCCTGTTTATCCTGTTCTCGGGCATCGGCCTGATCAGGAAGACCCTGAGCCCGCTTTTGGGGGAAGCGCCGGATGAGGAATTGGTCAGGAGAATCGAAGAGAAGCTGAAAAGCTATGATGGCGTGATCGGGTTTCACGACCTGGTTATACACAATTACGGGCCGGATCGCTGCTTTGCCACGGTGCACCTGGAAGTGCCGGCGGAAAGGGATATCCTGGAGAGCCATCATATTATCGACGCCATTGAGAAGGATTTCAGCACCGAAATGAACATCCAGATGGTCATCCATATGGATCCGGTGGTGACCGGGGACGAGCAGCTGGACCGCCTGAAAGCTGTTGTGGATGGCATTGTGAAGGACATCGATCCGGAACTGTCCATGCACGATTTCAGAGCTGTTTTGGGCAAGCAGCATGTCAAGCTGATCTTTGAGGTAACGGTTCCGCCCTCATTCAAGGCGGACAATGAGGAACTCATCAACCGCATCCGCCAGGCCATCCAGCGGTACAACCCCCAGTATGAATCCGTGATCACCCTCGACAGAAACTATATTTCAAGCACTCATAAAGATGATTTACGCAGGGAAGAAGTCGGGCAGTAGACTTTCCTGCCGGGTTTTGGTATATTTTATGGCATGCCGGACGGCAAATTCATCCACTATCAACGAATGGAGCGAATGGTCAATGATAAGCCTACTTTCCGGACTTGCTTTATTCATCCTGGGGATGTTTCTGATCTCCCAAAATACCATCGTCAGTACCGGATACTTTTTCGGCGGGGTTTTCGGCGGTTTCAATCCACCATTCGGATTGCTGCTGCTCCCTGTCATCATCGGCGTTATCCTGTTGTTTACGATGAAGAGGAAGATCTGGGGCTGGATACTGATCGCCACAGGTCTGGTGACAATTCTGGCAGGCGTGCTGATGAGTTTGCGCATTGTATTCAGGCCGACCACCCTGTATATCACCATCCTGATGTTTGCCTGCCTGGCGGCAGGTATCGGCCTGATCATCCGGGGTCTCATTCAGGTATATAAGAAATAGGTACATAGAAAACTGTGCTTTTACAGGAAAGACTTCCGGCATCGCGAAAACAGACAGCAGGATAATCTGCGGGCGAAGTCCACCCAAAACAGTGGTGCACATCCGCAGCAATCTGACAGGCTGTTGTCATGATTGGGATGTTATGCTGATGGCATCAGGACATGCCGGAGGAGAAGCAGCCATGAAGGAAATACCTGCAAAAACGCTTTTATCGGCTAACAGGAATCCGGGAGCCTGGTTTGATGCCAGGTACACCCTGAACATTTACCGCGGATGCTGCCATGGGTGTATCTATTGCGATTCCCGCAGCGACTGCTATCGGGTTGAAAACTTTGATGAGGTCGCCGTCAAGAAGGATGTGCTTGCGCTCCTGGAGCAGGAGTTGCGGCGCAGGAGAACCAGGGGCATTATTGGAATGGGCGCCATGAGCGATCCCTATAATCCCTTTGAGGCAGAGAAACGGCTGACACGGGGATCCCTGAAACTCATGGATCGTTATGGGTTCGGCGTCCATCTGGTCACCAAGAGCCCACTGGTTACAAGGGACGCGGATGTGCTGAAGGCGATCCAGGAGCACGATCCGGTGAACATTGCAATGACCATTACGGCTAGCTCCGACGATTTGGCCCGCAAAATAGAGCCCGGCGCTCCGACAAGCTCGCAAAGGTTCCAGGCGGTGGCAGGCCTGGCCGCCGAGGGCCTTGTGGCAGGCATCCTTCTGATGCCGGTCCTGCCATTCATCACCGATGACGAAAGGAACATCCTGGCCATTGTGGAAAGGGCGGCAGACAGCGGGGCGGCTTATGTATATCCGTTTTTTGGCGTCACGCTCCGGAGCGGTCAGAGAGAGTATTTTTACAGGGCCCTGGACAGGCTCTTTCCCGGCTTGAGGGAAAAATACGCGTGCAGCTACGGCATGAAGTACAGCTGCTGGTCTGAGCATTCCAGGAGGCTCCGGGAGGTTTTCCGGGAAGCCTGTGAAAAGAAGGGCCTTCTCTGCACGATGGCGGATATCATTCAACTGTCCCGGAGCAAGGTGGTTCAGAAACAGCAGACACTTTTCGGATAACCATACAGGGCGAAAAATGACGGGTCCCTGTTCTTTTTTATGGATGCAAGTATTAACTCGGGAAAGATAGTATGCTAAAATCAGGATCATAATATGCCCTAACTGGAAAAAATAACACACGAGAGGACAAATGACATGCTGTTCCCCTTAACCATGACATCGGTACTGATCTCCCTGTGTATCATCATTTTGGGCTGCCTGATCGTTGCCCGGTACAGGGATGTCTACGAGAGGATCAAGATTCCCCTGGCCATCATCACCTTTTTCAGCGGTCTTGTCTTGTACATTTTCGGCTATATGCCCGATTATGTCCTTCTGGGGGAACTGCCGGAACCCGGGGAGGCCCCTCCGGATGCCACGGCCATTGCCCTTCGGGCCCTGTTTTCCACCTGCAGGATTTTCATCATGGAGAATGATTGGGGGGATGTCAATGCCATCCTCCAGAACCATGCGATCTACACTCTGCTATTCAGCGTGGTTCACGCCTGCGGGCTGCTGATCACCGTCCTCACCCTGCTTTCCCTGTTTGGATTGCACTTCATATCCCGTATCCAGCTGATGCTATCCCGGCCTTCGGAAACCTATATCTTCTGCGGTCTGAACGAGTACGCCTACCACCTGATCCGGAGCCTGAGGGAGAATGGCAGGGATCGCCGTATTATCGTCATTGAAGGGCTGAAACAGAGCAGCGAACAGGAAGAAGTCCTGGTCAAAAAGATTCGCGAAAACCAGTGCATATTGATTGACCGGAACATCGGGGAAGTGGAGAGCCTCGAAAAGCTTAAGCTGCCTGCCAGGTGTTATCAGAAACCCATCCATTTCTTCCTGCTGTCGGAACAGGAAAACGCCAATCTCGAAACAGCCATCCGGCTGCTCCAGAATGCCAAAAAGGACCGGACACCCGTAAACCATCTGATCCTGTACATCCTTTCTTCTTCAGAAAACACGGGAAAGATCCTGGATCAGGTCAGGAAGGACTGCGGGATCACCGTCGATTTCAAGATCTTCAGCATAGAGGATCTGGCGGCAAGGCAGCTCATGGAGACCTGTCCGATATATGAAACCCTGGAACTGGATACCCGGGAGGCCATGGTCCATTCGGATTTCACCCTGTTCCTGGCCGGATTTGGCCGGATGGGGGTTGAAGTCCTGAGAAAGGCCCTTTACAACGGTCAGTTTTACGGAGGCCATTTCAAAGCCATTATCACAGACAGCGCCATGGGCAGCAGGGAAGGCGTTTTCAACAACCGGTACAGCGCCATCAAAAGCAACTACGATATCCGGTTCGTACAGGCTGATCCCGGCAGCAGCGCCTTTTATGATCTGCTCATTGAAAACATCCATGCCATCAATTACGTCGTTGTATGCCTTGAGAACGACAGGCTCAGCATGGAAACCGCCCTGGAGATCCAGAGGCTGCTCAGGCGGCAGGGGGTGAAAAGAGCCGTGACCATTGCCGTCCAGATTTCAGAATCGGCAGAGCTCAGCCACTACCAGGAGCTGGCCCTGCTCCCGGGCATCCGTATTTTTGGAAGGAGCAGCGATATCTTTACCGAGTCCATTATCATCAATGAAAGCATGGACAGAATGGCGCGGGCCATGAACGCCCTGTTCAACGGGATCTATCATGTGGAACCGGCGGATAACTGGTTTGAGTTGGACGAGTTTACCAAGGAATCCAACCGTTCTGCCGCCATGAATATCCGAACCAAGCTCAGGCTCCTGGGGCTGGATATGGCGGAGGCAGGAAAATGCGACAGGGAACCTGTCAGGCTGGAAGAATACCTTCAGGGTACGCGCCTGGAGAACCTGGCCAAACAGGAACATCTGCGCTGGAACGCGTTTCATTTTGCCAGCGGCTGGACCACATGGGATCTTTCGGAGACTGCAGGGGCAAAGAAAGCGAAGGACCTGGCCAATAAACGACATGCCTGCCTGGTGCCATGGGAAAAGCTTGCCGAAGTGACCAAGCGCTTCAACCAGGTGCCTTCCTTTGAAGAACTTGATTTTATGCAGGTACGTAACATCCCGCAGATCCTGGCGGCATCCGGTTATGTGGTGTTCAGAATCGATTAGGCGCTCTTAAACGGCAGCCTTTTTAGCAAGAAGCATTCCCTTTTGGGCCCATGAAGTGTAAATCTTTATTTGCACATCAAAAGCCATATGCTATAATAATGTGGAATTGAACCGGAAGAGGAGGAAATGCAATGAAGCATATCAAGACCATCAACGGAAAAACTCTGAACCGTGATATCAAGGAGGCCGGCTGCGGCGAATGCCAGACATCCTGCCAGTCAGCCTGCAAGACATCCTGCACGGTTGCCAACCAGAAATGCGAAAAGAAATAAAGAGAAGCTGAAAAGGAAGGGCTTGAGGCCCTTCTCTTGCATTGCAGCCGCGTTTTGCGATTCCCCGGGAGGGGCACGCTTTTTTTGTGCTATGACTGGCTGTCCTGCGAAGAGGATGGACTCAGGCGAACTTTAGAAACGATAAATGGAAAGATGGTGAACTATGATACATGCTTTCAGCATGCACGGCGTCAACCTGGCCCTGGATGTCAACAGCGGCGCCGTTCATGTCCTGGATGACGTGGGCTTCCAGGTCCTTCAGTGCTACAGCCAGGAAGGAAAGCCCGTTCATGAAAAACTTGAAAAACTAAAGGAGATCTTGCCCGAACAGGTGATCCTTGAGGCGATGGATGAGATTCAGACGCTGATCGGCGAAGGATCACTTTTTTCTGCTGATCCTTACGAGGATTACCTGCCCCAGTGGAGCAAAAAAACCGTGGTCAAGGCGCTTTGCCTGCACATCGCCCACGACTGCAACCTAAGGTGCAAGTATTGCTTTGCGGGCACGGGCGAATACTTGGGAGAACGATCCCTGATGAGCCTGGAAGTGGGGAAGAAGGCCATCGATTTCCTGATTGAGAACTCGGGCAACAGAAGAAACCTTGAAGTGGATTTCTTCGGCGGGGAACCCCTCATGAATTTTGATGTGGTTAAGGAAATCGTGCATTATGCCCGTTCCAGGGAAAAGGATTCGGGCAAGCGCTTCCGCTTTACGCTGACCACCAACGTCCTTCTCCTGGACAAGGAAAAGCGCGATTTCATCAACGAGCACATGCATAATGTGGTTCTCAGCATTGACGGTCGTAAAGAGATCAACGACGCCATGAGGAAAAGGGTGGATGGCACGGGCTGTTACGACAGGATCCTGCCCCTTGCCAAAACCATGGTGGAGGAGCGTGGGCATGAGAACTACTATGTGCGGGGCACATTTACCCGTCATAACCTGGATTTTGGCGAAGACGTCCTGCATCTGGCCGATGAAGGTTTCGAGCAGATCTCGGTGGAGCCGGTGGTAGCCTCGGCCGATTCGGGCCTTGACATCAGGGAAGAGGATATCCCGCGTGCCTGCGCCGAGTATGAGCGGCTGGCAAAGGCTTATGTGGAAAGGCGGGGCAGCGGCAGGTGGTTTAATTTCTTTCATTTCATGCTGGACCTGGAGGGTGGCCCCTGTATCGCCAAGCGGCTGAGGGGATGTGGCTCCGGCACCGAGTATCTGGCCGTGACGCCTGAAGGGGATCTTTACCCATGTCACCAGTTCGTGGGACAGACCCGATTCCGGCTGGGTTCGGTATTTGAAGGTCTGAACGGGAACCCTGTTCGGGAGGAGTTTTATCAGGCCAATGTCTACGAGAAACCCGAGTGCAGGACCTGCTGGGCCAAGTTCTACTGCAGCGGCGGCTGCGCGGCCAACTCCTGGAAGTTCAACCAGGACATCAAAAAGCCTTACAAGGTTGGCTGTGAGCTTGAGAAAAAGCGAATCGAATGCGCGCTCTGGATAAAATCCCAGGAATTTGCCGCGGCCGAGGGTGAGTGAACGACCGGCCCGGGGGCAATCCGGCGGTAATATATATTAAGTTGACGCTCTGGAATAATAAGATTTATAATTACCTAAGTGGTTTGCGAAAGACTAAAACATATAAACAGTGGGAGGAAGCGCCAATGAAAGACAACAGGGCATTTAAGTTTTTCGCCATGTTGGTCATCATCGCCCTCCTTTGTTGTCTGGCCTTTTTCGGGCTGGGTCCCGAAAACGCAAGGATCATCAAGGGAGCGAATGAGATTAGAACCGGTATTGATATCCGGGGCGGAATCAGCGCCATCATGGTCCCCGATTATCCCGAGGGGACACAAGGGCGCAATGTGGCAGAAGACCTTGCCAGCGCGCGGAGCATCATGGAACTCCGCCTCGATGCGCAGGGCATCTTCGACAAGAGCATCAACGTGGATGCTACCAACAATCGCATCATCATAGATATTCCCTGGGCTCAGAATGAAACCGAATTTGATCCGAGAAAGGCCCTGAATGAATTGGGAAGCACCGGCCGGCTCACGTTCCGGGAAGTCAGCGATGCCGATGCCATGCTGCCCCTTGACCAGATCCCGGCAACCGGCAACATCATCCTGGACGGAGAGGACATGAAAACCGCTTCCCAGTCCCAGAACCCAGAAACCGGTTATTACAACGTGGATCTGGAACTGAAGGAATCCGGCATAGAGAAGTTTGCAGAGGCCACCGGACGCCTGGTCGGCCATTATATCGGAATATTCATCGATGATAAATGCATCTCGTGCCCCAGGGTCAATTCCCGCATCAATACAACGAAATTCTATATCGAGGGCAGTTTCACGCTGGAAGAGGCCAAGGCCCTGGCCGACAAGATCCGGTTCGGCGCCCTGCCGGTAGCCTTAAGACCGGTCAGCGTGGATGCCATTAGCGCGCAACTTGGCCAGGGAGCCCTGGACATCGCTATTAAAGCCGGTATTGTCGCCTTTGTGCTGATCTGCCTGTACATGATCGTCTACTACAGGCTGCCCGGCGTGCTGGCTTCACTGGCGCTTTCTGCACTGGTAGCGCTTCAGATCCTGTTCCTTGCCAACACGGGTGTTTCCATAACCCTTCCCGGTATCGGCGGTATCATTCTCTCCATGGGTATGGGTGTTGATGCCAACGTGATCATCTTTGAGCGTATCAAGGAGGAACTGCGTTCGGGCAAGACCATCCGGGCTTCGGTAGAAGCCGGATTCAAGCGTGCTTTTGTAGCGATTATGGACTCCAATGTAACCACCATCATCGTTGCTGTCGTCCTGTATATACTTGGGACCGGACCGGTCAAGGGCTTTGGCGTGACCCTGGGACTCGGCGTGCTCCTCAGCTTCATCACCGCCGTTTTCTTCACAAAAACCCTGCTCAAGTCTGTGTCAGCCTTTGGATTTGCCCGCAATAGAAAATTCTACGGTGTCAGGGAAGGGGGAGCCGAGGCATGACAAGATTTGATTTTGTTAAAAACAGAAAGATATTTTTCACCATCAGCGGAGTTCTTTTGCTGATATTTCTGGTGCTCTACCTCATCAACGGAGCAGTGCTGGATATCACCTTCAGGGGCGGCACCAGGATGTCCATTGAATGCGAGCAGATGGTGGATGCCAACCTGGCCGCTGTGAGGCTTGAGGCGGCCTTGAATAAAAAGGTTAATACCAGTGTGATGGAGACCGTGTCCGGCAGCCAGGGAACGGCAAAGAAGACCATCATGCTCAGGATCGATGTGGCCAGCCAGACGCCTCTGACTCCGGATGAGGAGCAGCTTGTGAGGGATACTTTGGTCAAGGAAGGCTTCCCGGTGATCCTGGACAGCCCCAATAACGAGGTGGTCAGCATCGAGCCGTCCATCGGCAAGGAGACCCTGGGCAAGGGCTTGCTGGCCGTACTGATTTCATCGGTATTGATCCTGATCTATGTGGCATGGCGTTTCAGCATCATGAGTGGTTTTTCGGCGGCAGTTTGCGCGGTTATCGCCCTGCTCCACGATTGCGCGGTGATGCTGGGAGTATATGTGGCCTTCAGGCTTCCATTCAATGATGTGTTCATCGCGGCCATCCTGACCATCATCGGTTATTCCATCAATGACACCATTATCGTCTATGACAGGATCCGTGAGAACGCCAAAGTCATGCAGAAATCCGAGATTGGAACCATTGTCAATGTGAGCATCTGGCAAACGCTGTCCAGAACCATCAATACCACATTGACCACCCTGCTCAGTGTCGCTGTGCTCTACATCTTTTCAGCGGCCAACAATATCACATCCCTGAAAGGCTTCAGCTTTTCCCTGATCATCGGGTGCATCTCGGGAACGTATTCCTCCGTATTTATTGCGGCCAACCTGTGGCATTGGCTGAGAACCATCCGCCTGAAGGCAAAAACGGCGAGTGCAAAATAAACGTCTTGATATGCGGGGCAGGGATGCTGCGAACCCTGCCCTGTGCATTTCCCGACCCGACAGGCTGTGCCCGGAAATGGGCAGGATTCCCGGATATGGGCCTCATGGCCATGAACTTTGGGAGAATCGGCCTGATTTGACACGGAATGCCTTAAACCGCGAAGGATATTCCGTGAAACGCTGTCAAGCGTCTGTGAAAATGTCAGGTTAACTGTTCTATGAAAATGTCAGGGATGATAGCTGATTAAACAACCGCCGTCCTCTTGCAGACTAGCC
>NZ_FQZP01000069.1 GCF_900142095.1 Thermoclostridium caenicola
CTTTTTCTTCCGGTGTAAAATTTCTTCTCTTTTCCATAGTTCCATTCTAACTTATTTTGGCCGTTTTGTCTGTCTTAATTTCTGGTATCATTATATAAAGCCCGGGGGCTGGGCCATGGCCATTCTCAACCGCATCAGTAACGGCGTCAGCATCCGGACCAACTATCCCAAAGGCGCCATCGTCTCGCTGAGCATCCCCGTTCCGTTCAATCCCTGAACTTCGCATGTCAATTCTTATTTGCCCTGTTCCATCCCCAGTTTGTAGAAATCATTCTCTATCAAAAGCTTTGCCCGTTCTGCCGTTTTCCCGCCGCTGTTGAGCGCATGGGTTAAAAATTCGGGATGTTCCATCAAAAAGCTTCTCATGGAGCCATCCGGATCTTCCATGTAATCGAGCACCATTTGCAACTGATCCCTGCCAATATAGTGTTTCCTGCATGCTTCCTCAAATACACCCCTGTCAATGCTGACCAGGGCATGGGATGTCACGCCGAGCCTTCCGAGGACTTCCGCGCCTCCCTGGAGCCTGTCCACCACCACGAGGCTATGCTTCATGCGAGCGCCAATTTTATGGATAATCGGTACCCAGGCCCGTTCATAGCTGGACGCCGAGGTGATGAGATCGGCCACATGCAGCACGGTAGCACCTTTCAGGTCCGCTGCGTCGCGGGATGAGCCGTTTTCGTAAACCACCGCGTCCATGTCCTTGAAAAGGGTGATATGGGGTTTTTCCAGGTGCTCCGCAACAAGGAGGGAGAAAAACCAGTCGCGCCGCTCCCCGCCCGAGATATAGTCGATGGCTTCGGGGTCCAGGTATTCGCGGATATATGCCGTCAGGGCATCAATGGTTCCCTTGTAAATCGGGCTTTTCTGGTATTGCTCCCTGACGATCTGGTGGAGCGCCCCGGAGCACGCCATTTTATCCTCCTTGAGGCTGTCGATCCGTTCCAGGAACCTGTTGGCTTCTTCCTCGCTTCCGAAAAGGAAATGGGTGTTGATATAGTAGGGACCAATTTTCCCGGATGTATACCAGAAGGGACTGTCCTTGGGACACACCCGAATCGCCCTGGTTTCAAACAGATAGGAAATCAGCTGGCTGTTCATTGTCTGAATCCCTGTCCTTTCGTTCATACTGTTTTGCTATGGAAAATACCGCTCCGCGGATTACACGATCAGTCCGCCAGTCAGCTCGGCAACCGAGCGGCAGTTGTTTTCAAGCATGTATTGCTCAAGGCCGTTGATGGCTTCCACCCAGGCGTACGGGTTCACAAAGCCCGCCGTGCCTATCATGACCGCCGATGCACCGGCCAGAAGGAACTCCACCACATCGGTGCCATTGGATATGCCGCCCATGCCGATGACAGGAATTTTCACCACTTTAGATACCTGGTAAACCATTCTGAGGGCAACAGGCTTTACAGCCGGACCGGAAAGCCCGCCCATGATATTGCCCAGGATGGGACGCCTGGTTTTGACATCGATGGCCATCCCCAGAAGGGTATTGATCAGGGAAACTGCATCGGCGCCGGCAGCTTCGGCGGCTAAGGCCAGTTCGCAGATATCGGTGACGTTGGGCGTCAGTTTCACGATGAGCGGTTTTTTGCAGAAGGGTTTAACCCTGGACACCACCTGGGTGATGCCCGCCGCAGTGCTTCCGAAGGCCATGCAGCCCTCCTTCACATTGGGGCAGGACAGGTTCAGCTCGATGGCATCCACATCGGCATCCGAAAGGATCCGCACCATCTCCTCGTATTCTTCCACCGTATTGCCGGAAGCATTGGCGATGATGGCGGTATCATACCGGCGCAAAAAAGGGATCTCATCCCGGATAAAAGCGTGGACCCCCGGATTCTGGAGACCTACGCTGTTGAGGATGCCCGACGGCGTTTCGGCAATTCTGGGCGGCGGGTTTCCTTTTCTCGGCTCCAGGGTCAGCCCTTTTACCGCAATGCCCCCGAGCCTGGAAAGATCAAATAATGCGCTGTACTCCCTGCCAAAACCAAAGGTGCCCGATGCGGCTATCACCGGGTTTTTTAGCTTCAAACCGGCAATATTCACTGACATGTCGGTTTTTTTCTCCATCATGCGTTTCAAACTCCCTCAAGTTCACGGATAATGCCGGAACACACCCAACGCATCCCGGTCATCAACTTAATCAAAAATAACGGCTTCTCCGCTGAACACCGGCCCGTCCTTGCAGACATGGGCGTAATCCCAGTCATCGCCGGCCCTGGTTTTGCAGGCGCATACCAGGCAGGCGCCGATCCCGCATCCCATTCTTTGCTCCAGGGATACCTCGCACGGGACATTCCTTTCCAGTAAGATTGCTGCCGCGCGCTTCATCATGGGCGTGGGACCACAGATAAAGACGCGGTCAAAGGTTTTTTCCCCAAGCTTCTTCTCCAGGAGCGACGTAACAAAGCCCGCAGTGCCATAGCTGCCATCGTCGGTGGCTATGAGCAGTTCATCGCAAGCCATTTGAAAGTCCTGCTCCAAAACAACCTGGTCACGGCTCCTGAAGCCGAGAAGGGCCAGCTTTTCAGACGCCGGGTGTTCTATGAGCAACTGCAGCAGCGGGAACACGCCGATGCCTCCTCCTACCACGGCTATCCTCCGGTCTTCAGGCTTCAGGCTGAACCCGTTCCCCAAAGGCCCCATGATATCGATGGGTTCCATTGGGCGCATGCGGGATAAAGCCTCGGTTCCCTTGCCCCGGATCTGGACGCCGATATCAAATGTGCCCCGCTCCCGATCAATGCGGCAGATGCTGATAGGGCGCCTCAGGTATGCATCCGGTCCGCCGCACCGGATGTTCACAAACTGGCCCGGCCTTCCTGCCGCAGCGATTTCAGGCGAATCTATGGTCATCAAGAAAGTCTCTTCATTCAGCCGGTTGACAGCGCCAACCCGATGGATCAGATTCATCCCGCTCCCTCCGAGTCATATCTTTCCGGAATTTTAACACAAAAAGGCCCATCATGCCATAGATTGGCTGAAGAACCTGATGGAATCACTTATTGAAATGACCGCTGTTGAGCGTATCCAGGAAGCAAGCCACGCTTTTTTCCTCCAGCTCAAGCCAGCTTTCCCGTTCCAGGATGTCCCAGAGATAATGGGCATCCGAGCTTCTGATAAATCTGTAACGCCGAAGTTCTTCCCTGCTTTGCAGTAAGCTTTCCAGGTTGCAGTTCTTGGAGCATTCCAGGAACGCGAAATCGTATTCTTCAGGAATGGCCCCGAAGGTATTGAGCATGCTGAAGGATTCCCGATCCACATGAGCGGGCAATACGGCGCCTCCCATGCCCCTCACCATGGCGATGACATCGGTCGCAGGAATCATGCAGGCACCGGCCAGGAAACGGTCCTCCGTACCGGTTTCCTCGTCCAGGCTGTTCATGTAGATCTGCCTTCCAAAGACATCTTCACGGTTTTTGACAGGCAGGAGATGTTTAAAGACTTCGTTCTGGAAAGCCAGAGCGGTTTCGGTATCGGGAAAATAGCACAGGAGATGGAATTCTTCAGCCGTACAAAGCTCCATCCCCGGAACGACCAAAAGATCGTCGTCACCTGCCACTTCCATGGCTGCCGCGCAATTGCCCGCGGCATTATGATCGGTTATGGCGATGATGTCCAGCCCCTTTATCCTGGACATGTTGACGATGTTGTTTGGCGTCATGTCATCGTCGGCGCAGGGTGACAGGCAGGTATGAATATGGAGATCAATGGCACACTTCATCATTCGGCCTTTCGTATGCGTGAAATCATCTCAAAGGAAAGCTCCGCCGCCGTTTTGTCGGAAGAAAGCATCAGGACCTGTTTCTCATTGGCCCGGTTGATGGACTGTTCTTCTATCTCGATATTCTCCGGCACCACCACGCAGGCGGCATCGGTGAGGGATGCGACGGCCACAACGTTAAGGTTGGTATGAACGGTTATCCATACGTTTCCGGAATCCAGCTTGGCCATGGCATGGCTGATGAGATCACAGCAATAGACTCCCGTTATCTCCCTGTCCAGCATGCCTTCCGGACCGGCAGCCAACCGTAAACCCAGCGTTTCCATCATTTCCTTTATGGTCATATGTACCCGTACCTCGCATTTCTTATTCTGATCCCGATTCCAGTTCGTCCACCTTTTCCCTGAGCTTGATGATGCAATCGGTGAGTATGGCGTTGCCCATTACAATATCCTCGGCCAGGGCGCGGCAGCTTGGGGCGCCGCATGCGCCGCAGTCAAGCCCGGGCAGTATATCGGTCAGTTCATCCATTCGCTGCATCTTCTCAAGCGCCTTCGCCATATCATCGTCCAGTTTCATGATCGGGCGGTATTCCACGGTGGACTGCCATATGTATTCCTCATCATCTCCCAGAGGTTCCTCGCTCATGCGGACGGGAGCCCGTCGCGCCTCGTTCCTGAGATTGACCTTGGCCACAAAGGGGTTTTCCATCACCAGCGGGCCGCCCAGGCACCCTTCAGGACAGGCAAGGGCCTCAATGAACTCGATATCCTCCAGGCTTTCCTGGACGGTTTGCTCCAGGATGGCATTGACGTTTCGGATGCCATGAACCGCAATATATCTGCCCCCGTTCAAAGCGGAGCTTTCGCCGCCCGTTCCCGCCCATGTAATACCAATGGAGCCGGAAAGGCTGAAACCGTCATCTCCTTCAGCCTTCTGCTTTTTCATTTTTTCCAGCAGGGGAACATAGATATCCTTGATGGCCAGCACACCGTCCACATCGGAACGGTTGTTTTCATAGGGCGCCTTAACGCTGGTCACTTTGGCAGCGCAGGGAGAAATGAAGAAGGTACCGATTTTTCCTTCGGGTATGCCTTTGGCCAAGGCCTCCCTTTTGGCCAGCGCCGCGGCTACCTCCATGGGTGATTTGATTCTGAGCAGCCTGTCGATGAGGCTTGGAAACCGTACCTGGATCAGACGAACCACGGCCGGACAGGCAGAAGAAATGATCGGTTTTTTAATGTCCGGATTTTTCAGATATTTCTGTGTGGCCATGGTCACAATCTCGGCAGCCCGGGCCACTTCAAAGATATGGTCAAATCCAAGACCCAATAAACCTTTCAGTATTCGCTCTCTCGAATAGGTTGGACCGAATTGCCCGTACAGCGATGGGGCGGGCAATGCGATTTTATACTCATAATTCCTGATGATGCCGATGGTATCGGTTACCGCTTTCTTCGCATGATAGGGGCAGATACGTATGCATTCACCACAGTCAATACATCGCTCTTTGATGATCACGGCCTTGCCGGCCCTGACCCTGATGGCCTCCGTGGGACAATGCTTGATGCAATTGGTACAACCCCGGCATTTGTCCTTGTCCAGGGTTACTGAATGAAAATAATTCTGTTCCATTTATATCAATCCTACACCTATCAGAAATACACGGTAATGGTCACAACGGTCCCCTTACCTTTTTCGGTCCTGATATCCAGTTCATCCGCATGCTTTTTCATATTAGGCAAACCCATACCGGCTCCGAAACCCATCTCGCGGATGCTGTCCGGCGCCGTTGAATAGCCCTCCTGCATGGCCAGATCCAGATCTTCTATACCTGGGCCCTCATCGGAAATGACAATGGTGATCTTGTCGCCGCTGATCTCGACATGGGCTTTCCCGCCGTGGCCGTGTATGACTGCGTTGATCTCAGCCTCATACATGGCAATAGCGGTTCTCTTGATCTTATCAGGCGCAACCCCCAATTGTACAAGGAGCTTCCTGACAGTGCTGGAAGCCTCCCCGGCCACGGTAAAATCATTGGCTGGTATTTCAAAATCCCGGATGATGACCTGCCCCATGATTAATAACCATGCCCTCGGATACCCTGTTGATAGAGTCTTCCGCTGGCCTCAAACAGCGGAAAATCGGTAGCCAGCAGGGCGATCCTCTTTTCCTCAGCCAGTTCGATCATAGCCTGCTGGGGTTTCTTTCCCCGCACAAATATGATGGCTTTCATGTCCATCATCTCTGCTGTACGGATTACCTGTGGATTCACAAGCCCAGTCAGAAGAAGCGCATTTTCCTTTGAGAATGCCATTACGTCGCTCATCAGATCTGCGCTGCAGGCGGATTTGATGTCCGCGTTTTCATCATGGTTGACCGTATACACTTCGGCGTTTAAAACTGCGGCTATTTCAGATATTTTCATAAATCACCTCAAACCTATCAACGAATTAAGAGAAGGTGTCACCAAGGCTAATCCCGGCCGAACCGGAAGAACCTGCCACAAATGGATCAGACCGGTATTTCCCAACAGATAAAAACCGTCCTGGTTACGGACGGCTTATCACCTTTACTTGTTTGCAAAATATTTGTTCAGATCTTCCACCAGTTTATCGGCGTCTATGCCATGAACGGCGCATGCATCGGAAATGCTTTCGCCCGACGCCGAGGGACAACCGATACAGTGCATCCCGTGCTCCATGAAAATACCGGCCGTATTCCGGTCCATCATCAGAACATCCATAATAATGGTATCCTTGGTTATCATAAACACATCCAGCCTCCTATACCCTGATTCAGCAAGATTTCTCTGCACTTTCCATTATAACAGATACGACGGAAATCGCAATATATTCAAACAGGGCCGTCCTGTCTGGTTATAGCCCTGCAACGGCAGGATTGAAATCCGACAGGAATTATGGTAAGTTTATGGAGCATAATATTATGACCAGGTCACATACCTGACGGTCTTTGTCTGTCCGGCATCCAACGGAAGGTTTGACCCGGTAAAGGCGGGATAATGAAATATCCTGCATGTGTTTCAGGAGGTTCAAGATGGCTTTATTCAAGAAGAAGCATGTAAGCTATCAACAGAATGCTGCCAGCCAGGCTCAGGTTCGCGACAGCGAAAGCGCAGCGGCAAGATTTGCTCCTGGGGCCGGTACGGCTGGAGATGCGGCAGCGAATGAAGAAGTGGTTGCCGCCATCATGGCCGCCCTTGCCTGCGCCATGGGTACAGGCGCAACCAGCAGCCTGAGAATCCGATCCATCAGGCGGGTGGGCCAGAATGCTCCTGTCTGGTGCCTGGCCGGCCGGGAATCCTATATCGCTTCCAAACTGTAACAACTTATTCAACCATAAAGCAGGCAGCGATAACATTCGACGGGACGCTGTTCTCCCCTCTGGCGATTCTTTTGACAATTCTGCTGTTGCCTTTTGGCAATTTCCTGAATTCGTCCGGTGAAGCAAGGAATTCTTCGCTGCCTGCCGTTATGCTGTACGCCGGGGCTGGATAGACCCTTTCGTTTCCCATTTTTCAGGTGATGTTATTTTCCATTTCAATGAAAAACGCCTCGCCATAGGTTATTCTTCATGACAGTTGTTCCTGATGTGCAGTCAAGTTCCCGTTCACGTCCATTCAGCCGGTATACGGCTGAAAAGTCAATGTCCGAAGGTGCCTCAAATTTCAACAACCAATTTCGCCAAAAAAACGCCCAATTTCGCCATCCATGTTTTCAGCCGCAAGTTTTGCTTTATAATTTACGCAAGGTGATTGGTATGCTGTACCAGGTACAGAGACAGTCTGGCACCCGCCGTTTTTATACAGAGGTGCGCAGTTGCATCAAAATTCCATATACGACTGTCAGGGAAATGAAGTTACGGTACCCCGACGAGAGCTTCATCATTATAGGGGAGATCGGCGGCCTGTCTTGTGCCTCGAAAGACGCAGATATGCTTTGCGTGGGAGACGGAAAGGTGCTTCCCATACTTCCCAGGGGCAGCCTGATAAGGCCTTTTGAGTGGGTTATCGGCTATATTGAGGTCCAGAAAGACCATTACGTTGCCGTGATCGGTGGCATCATCCACCTGTTCATCAGCCTATGGCACATCATCAAAAGAAGCACTGGCAATTGATAAGCTATAAATACAGACTGGAAAGCAGTTTTCGGAGGTCGAGAAATGATGCGGAAGGCAGAAAGGATCCTGGCGCATTCTGGTGATGGCATTTATCATCAGCCAAATGCCTCTGACGGCTCTCGGAAACAGTTCATTGGAGGGCGGTGAGATCGTCGCATTCATCTTACCGCCCGACAAAACGACCCATCAAACAGTGCCCCTCGGCACTACAATGGAGGATTTGGATCTGCCTGCCACCCACAACGCAACGGTACGCGTGGCAAAAGCAGCGGATACCGAATCCCATACGTCGGATGAAGGGCTTAATCGTGAGCCCATAACCCGAACAGCCTGATCACCCGTGCCGAGATGGTGCAGGTGCTGTATAATATCCTCACAAAACATTAACCTCGGCTTACTGTCTTTTTTCCCGATAAGTCCATGCGAAGCGTCCCCCCCTGCTTTGCATGGACTTTTTAATCACGCTGCAGCACTTTGCGTGTCCCGGGGATATGGAGATTGCCACGCTCGCTTCACTCGCTCGCAATGACATGCGGGAACAACTCCTCTTGCAAATACCCCTTATGTCATTGCGAGGAGCGCAGTGACGAAGCAATCTCGTCCCCTTCCGGGGCCGATTCCGGGCTTTACGGGCTCCCGGAGATTGCCACGTACCGCTTGCGTGGTGCTCCCTTAATAAGCTCTCGTTTTCTTTTAATATCTCTGTTTTTCTTTATTTTTTACCTTGATAATATTGAGCTGTACTTCTGGATTGCTTG
>NZ_FQZP01000070.1 GCF_900142095.1 Thermoclostridium caenicola
GCAGAATCTATTGGATACTTAGGGGGTTACAACACGGAAGCTTACTGTATCGTGTAGGAGGCTGATTTTTATTCCTACAAATCGTTGACACTATCGAGCCTGATTATGACATTGAATTTAGGTCTGCGATAAGTTATAATGAGAATGACAGGGGATGTTTGTCTCTTGTCGTTTTTATATTGAAACAACCCGGCCTGTATGTATGCATGGAGGCGGTAAAAGCAGGACAGAATATGGAAAGCGGACGGCACTTTCTGCATCTTCATATCGGAGAGGGGAAAGGGAAGACCACTGCAGCTGTGGGTATGGTCATCAGGGCTGCCGGATGGAACTGGTCTGTTCTGTTCTGCCAATTTCTTAAATCGTCTCAATCCGGAGAACTGCGGGCGCTTGGCATGCTTAAGGATCGGGTTACCCTGTTCCGTCCCGCCATGAGGCATAAGGCTTTTATATGGGAGCAAAACCCGCAGCAGCGTGAGGAAACCCGTGCCGATTTGGAGCAGGGTTGGAATCAAATCGTAAAGATGGTTGATAATCAGAACTTTGACATGATCGTGCTGGATGAAATACTGGATGTGCTGCATCTGGGACTCATTCCCGAAGGCCAGGTTTACAACCTGGTGCGCCAAGTCCCTGCCGAATGGGTTCTGACGGGTAGAACGGCCTCCCGGAGTCTCCTGGAGCAGGCCGACTACATCACCAGGATGGATCCTGTCAAACATCCCTTCCAAAAGGGAATCAAAGCCAGGCAAGGGATTGAGTTTTAGTCCCTGTCTGCGGCTCACCGGAGATAAGCCAGAAGAGAAACCGAATATTTTGATTTGAAGGGAATGCAACGATGGATAAAAGAGTTAAAGCTACTTTGGTCGTGCTGATAACCTGTCTGCTGGTTGCAGGCATTCTGTATGCCGTTATAAAAACCGGGCCGGACCCGGATATTTCCGACAATACCACGCCCACACCCGGGGCCACTTCTTCTGTGACCCCGGATCCTACGCTGCCTGCGGAAACGCCTGCCGATACCCCGGAGGCAACGGAGGAGACCACACCGGAGCCCGTTGAGGAAAGGCCTGGCCATCTTGTCCGTACCGACTATGAGAATTATCAGCCCAATGAGTCCGGGGAAATCCCCATTATCATGTTCCACAGGTTTTTGGAAGAGTACGACGGGAAGGACAAGGAATACACCACAACGTTCAGGGAGTTTGAAGCCCTGCTTGAAGACCTGTATAACCGCGGATTCCGGCTGATCAGCATGAAGGATTTCATTGAATGCAATATTGACGTACCCGCAGGCACCATGCCCATGGTATTCACCTTCGACGACGGTACGCCGGGACAGTTCAGCCTCATTGAGGAAAACGGCACCCTCAAGGTGAATCCCAAATCGGCGGTAGGCATCCTGATGGCCTTCAATGAAAAACACCCCGATTTCGGGCTGAAGGGGATATTCTATGTCAATATGGACATCGGCGACAACACCTTCAAGGGTGCCGGCACTCTGAAAGATCGGTTTGAATTCCTGCTTGAACATGGGTTCGAACTGGGCACCCATACCTGGGGCCATATCAATTACAAAACGCAGGCAAAAAGTGCGGAGGATGTGATAAACAGCCTGGGCAAAAACCAGAAAGCGGCTTATGGGATCCTTCCCGATCTCGAGTTTTACTCCCTGGCTTTGCCCTATGGCAGCCTTCCGCAATCCGATGCGCTCAAGGCCTACCTGAGGGAAGGGACCTATGAAGATATTCATTACAGGCACCAGAGCATCATGGCAGTAGGATCCAATCCGTCAAAACCTTCCATTTCCCCCGATTATAACCCGGACTATGTTCCCAGGATTCGAAGCCAGGGAATGGAGCCCGTCCTCCAGGACCTGACATGGTGGCTTCCGAAAATGACATCCGACAGGATGTTTGTCAGCGACGGTGATCCCAGCACCATAGTGGTCCCTGAAGGCAGGAAGGATCGGGTGGATACCTCCAAACTCAACGGCAAGACGCTCATCACTTATTAGTCGCAATCCCCTGGGAACTGGGAAACATTGATTATATTTAATAAATGATATACAATATGATATATGGATGGTATTCTCTCCTGATCGTCTTCTCACTCTGTCATCTTGTATATCCAGAGTTCCTTACTATGCATTTTGAAGGAGGTTTTTTCATGTCGCTCAAGGAATCCAAAAACCTGGAAAAACGAATGGATGACAACGAGGTAAAAAAGAAAGCTATCAAACTGGTTATAGCTCACCTTAAAAGAAAGGTATCAAAGGAATATATGGGAATTGAATACCTGGTGGGATGGCTGGAGGAAATGGAGGAACTTCTGAAGGCAGAGGAATTCGATATCAAGGAATACCACCGCATGAGAAGGCAGCTCAACAGTGTGATAGAAAGCACCTTGGATGAAGAAATGCGAATCAAGCTCAGAAATTCGTGGCACAGTTTCGGAAAAGCCCTGGAAAAAAAAGCAGAGCCCTATTAAAAACCCCGATGATAAAAATCGGGGTTTTTATATAGGGCATAGAATGAAGGGAGAAACGTTTTTGACTACTATGACTACATCGCTTTTCACTGTTTCAGCGCATCAAGAAATGCTTTTCCGCTTTCAATGGAAGCCAGCACGCTTTCGGGTGCAGGTCCTCCGGGAACCTTCCTGCCGCCGACACAGGCTTCCAGGCTGATGCTCTCATAGACATCCTCTGTGATACATTCGGAAAACTGCCGCATTTCCTCGATGGTCATATCCTCAAGGCCTATTTTCTTTCCGATGCAATAGGCAACCATTTTACCCACAATCTCGTGGCAGTCACGGAAAGGGATGCCCTTCCGGACCAGGTAATCGGCCAGATCGGTAGCGTTGGTAAAGCCACCCTTGGCGGCGTTACGCATATTGGCCTTGTTGATTTTCATGGTATCCAGCATTTTGATGAAAATGCCCAGGCAGCTTTTTACGTTATCTATCGCATCGAAAAGGGATTCCTTATCTTCCTGCATGTCCTTATTGTAAGCGAGGGGAAGACCCTTCATGACGGTGAGCAACGCCATGAGGCTTCCGAAGACCCTGCCGCTTTTACCCCGCACCAATTCTGCCGCATCCGGGTTCTTTTTCTGCGGCATGATGCTGGAGCCGGTGCTGTAGGCATCATCCAGCTCGATGAAGCTGAACTCACTGGAACTCCAAAGGATGATCTCCTCGCTGAAACGGCTCAGGTGTACCATGATGATGGACAGGCAGGAAGCCAGCTCCAGGGCAAAATCCCTATCACTGACACCGTCCAGGCTGTTCTCGGTGATGCCGTCAAATCCCAGTTCCTCAGCCACCATCATCCGGTTGATGGGATAGGTGGTGGACGCAAGGGCACCGGACCCCAGGGGCATGATGTTGACGCGCTTATAGCAATCGTCAAGTCTTTCGATATCCCGCCTGAACATCTGGAAATAGGCCATCAGATGGTGGGCAAGGGTGATGGGCTGAGCCCGCTGAAGATGGGTGTAACCGGGCATGATGGTGTCCAGATGGCTTTCGGACAGCTTTATCAGCGTTTGCTCCATATCGGCCAGCAACGCCTTGATGTTTTTAATCTCATCCCGGATATACATGCGGAAATCCAGGGCAACCTGATCATTGCGGCTTCTTCCGGTATGCAGTTTTTTGCCCACCTGGCCGATCCTTTCGATCAGGAGGGTTTCAATGTTCATGTGGATATCCTCTGCAGACTGGTCAAATTCAATTTTACCCTGCTCGATGTCCTCCAGGATCTCAAACAGGGTTTTTCTGATCAGCTCAGCATCAGCCGGAGGTATGATCCCGCACGCCCCGAGCATTCTTACATGGGCAGCGCTTCCCAGGATATCCTGGCGATACATTCTGCTGTCAAAACGGATGGATGCGTTAAAGTCATCCATCATGGCGTCAGTTTCTTTAGAAAACCTTCCGGCCCAAAGCTTCATGATTTTCCTCCTAATGTATCAATGGCTTCATGGAACAAGCCATGAAGTTGCCCAGGGACAACCGGCAAAGATAGGGGGGGAATTCTCTGGCGGTTGTCCCCGGCAACACTGGCTCAATCCTGGATGTTGTTGGCTTTCTTCATGGTAGCCTGTACCTTCAGGGGAAGCCCGAACAGATTGATAAAGCCTTCTGCATCCTTATGGTTGTAAACCTCATCCTCACCAAAGGTGCAGAGATCCTCCCTGAAGAGCGAGTAAGGGGATTCCACGCCGGCCGGGATGATATTGCCCTTATAAAGCTTCAGCCGGACTGTACCGGTTACATATTTCTGGGTCACATCCACGAATGCGGAAAGGGCTTCACGCAAGGGTGTAAACCACTGGCCATAGTAGACCAGTTCGGCAAATCTCTGGGCAACCAGTTCCTTATAATGCATGGTGTCGCGATCCAGACATATGCTTTCCAGTTCCCTGTGGGCAGCGTACAGGATAGTGCCACCGGGCGTTTCATAGACGCCGCGGGATTTCATGCCCACAAGACGATTCTCCACAATGTCGATGATGCCGATACCGTTCCGGCCGCCGATCTTGTTGAGTTCCTCAAGGAGCTTGACAGGAGGCAGTTTCTCTCCGTTGAGGCTGACGGGAATGCCCTGTTCAAAGCCAAGTTCGATATAGGTGGGCTCGTCAGGCGCCTTCTCGGGCGTTACGGACAATTGCAGCAGCCTGTCATAGATGGGTTCGTTGGCCGGGTTTTCAAGCTCCGAACCCTCATGGCTCAAGTGCCAGATGTTCCTGTCACGGCTGTAATTGGACTGCTTTGTAACGGGAACGGGGATATTCCTGGCAGCGGCATAATCGATGGCATCTTCCCTGGAACGGATATTCCATATTCTCCAGGGAGCAATGATCTTGAGTTCCGGAGCGAGCGCCTTCACGGTAAGCTCAAATCGCACCTGATCGTTACCCTTGCCGGTAGCCCCGTGGGCAACGGCAACCGCACCTTCCTTTTTGGCGATCTCCACCAGGCGCTTGGCAATGATGGGACGCGCGAAGGAGGTTCCCAGAAGGTACTTACCCTCATAAACGGCGCCTGCTTTCAGGGTGGGGAAGATGTAATCGGTGACGAACTCCTCGGTGAGATCCTCTATGTAAATCTTTGAGGCACCGGATTTAATTGCCTTCTCGCGCAAGGGTTCCAGTTCCTCGCCCTGGCCTACGTCGGCCGCCATGGCAATCACTTCATAATCGTAGTTTTCCTTGAGCCAGGGGATGATGATGGATGTATCCAAACCTCCTGAATAGGCAAGTACAACTTTTTCCTTGCTGCTCATGCAAATCTCTCCAATCTGTGTTAATATTAATGAAACGGGTGTATCGTGAAACTGTTTTTATTATAGCACGCAGGGCTGCGCCCTGAAGCTAATTATAATTATACGCATTTGTGTATATTTATGCAAGCCTAAAATTCAATACATGATGACATTCCACAGGAACACTAAAGGAGCATGAGCATGATAATTTTCGGAGTGGACCCGGGTTTTGCCATCACCGGGTACGGGGTGATTGAATACAGGAACAACAGGTTCAGGGTTTTGGATTATGGCGTCATTGAAACAGAAGCCAAAACCGAGCTTCCTCAAAGGCTCTGCATCATCAACGACAGGCTGCATGAACTTCTGGAACGGCACAAACCGGACGCCATGTCGGTGGAGGAGCTGTTCTTCAATACCAATATCAAGACAGCCATAGCGGTGGGGCATGGCAGGGGCGTGGCACTGCTGACCGCGGCAAAGGCCGGGATCCCCGTCTATGAGTATACGCCGCTCCAGGTCAAGCAGGCGGTTGTGGGATATGGACGGGCCAAAAAGGAACAGGTACAGTACATGGTCAAGGTCCTTCTGGGGCTTGACAGCATACCGAAGCCTGATGACGCCGCCGATGCGCTGGCTGTGGCCATATGCCATGCCCACAGAAGCGGGATGCAGACTCAGCTTCGGATCAGGCAGGATGGGCTGTAGGATGCCGAGGATTATCGCCATTGAGCCCGAAGTCATCAGCTAAAAAAGCAATAAAAAAGGCCGGTTCTCTGGAAACCGGCTGTTTTGGTATTTGGCTGCGGATCAAGGATTTGAACCCTGACAAACTGATCCAGAGTCAGTCGTGCTACCATTACACCAATCCGCAACATCTTTCTGCGACGTTGATTATTATAATATGATCATGACTTCTTTTCAAGAGGGTTTTTTCATTTTTTTCGATAGCATTTTAAGGTATTATTGAAAGAAAAAGGGGCGATGTGCAAAATCGCCCCTTAAGCGCTTAATCTTTCAGACAACCGGAACCACCCATCCGAAGGGATCGGGTTTTTCACAGTACTGGATGCCTGTGAGTTCATCATAGAGCCTGTGCGACAGTTCGCCAATCTTTCCGCCGTTGAGAATCACGCGCTGCTCATTCCAATAGAGTTCCCCGATGGGCGAAATGACCGCAGCGGTACCTGTACCGAAGGCTTCCTTCAGGAGGCCTTTCTCGTTGGCCTCGAAGACTTCCTGGATGGAAATCTTTCTTTCCGATATCTTGAGTCCCCAATGCTTCAAAAGCTCGATGCAGGACTTCCTGGTAATACCGGGAAGAATGCTGCCGTTGAGCTCAGGCGTGACGACCTCGTTGCCGATGACGAAGAAGACATTCATGGTGCCTACTTCTTCAACATATTTCCTCTCGACACCGTCCAGCCAAAGCACCTGGGTATATCCCAGATCCTTGGCTTCCTGCTGGGCCTTCAGGCTGGCCGCATAGTTGCCTGCCGTCTTTACGGCTCCGATACCTCCGGCAACTGCGCGGACATACTTGGATTCCACATATATCTTGACCGGGTTGAGGCCTTCCTTGTAATAGGCACCCACGGGCCCGGTGATGATCAGGAAATGATAAGTATTGGAGGGACGAACGCCGAGGTAGGGGTCCGTAGCGTAAATGAACGGCCTGATGTACAGCGATGTGCCCGGCGCGTCAGGTACCCAGTCCTTGTCAACTTCGATCAGCTTTTTCATGGCCATAAGAGCGAATTCCTCATCGACCTTCGGTATGCAGAGCCTCTCGCAGGACTGGTTGAGACGTTTCATGTTTTCATCCGGACGGAACAGCACGATGTGGTTGTCCCTGGTCCTGTAGGCCTTGAGGCCTTCGAAAATGGCCTGCCCATAATGGTATACCATGAGGGCGGGATCATAGAGTATGGGACCATAGGGAACAATTCTCGGATCATGCCACCCCTTGCCTTCGGTATAATCCATCATGAACATGTGGTCGGAAAAAACCTGACCGAATCCAAGGTTCTCCGACGATGGCTTTTCCTTGGGATGCTTGGTTAGTTCAATCTTTATTTCCATGATTGTCACTCTCCTTCGTTAAAATATCTTACACCTATGCTCATAAAAAATCCATCTCTTTCAGTAAGAAAAATATATATTCCTATATTAAAAGCATAAAAAAAGGCAGTACAAGCCGAATTTGCACTGCCAATAAAGCGAATATTTTTCTTGTTTCAGGCGGTATGGACCTCAGCTCCGGGAGCAGCCTCCCTGGACTTTCCGACCATTTCCTTGAACTTCTTGCTCATGCCCTCCAGCTTGCCATAGAGATCATAGCTGGGTTCAGCGCCATAGGCCACCTTCAGGTAACCGCACAGCATGTTGATCATGATGATGGAATCCAGAACGCCCCATTTCAATACGGTGATAAAGAGCAGGGTCATGATGTAGGCGATGATGACCGTGGCGAAATCACCATTGGAGATCAGGCCGAGGAAGACACCGCGGAAGAGCAGGTAGAATACCACATAGAACAGGACAAGGAAGAGAAGGATCTTGGCGCCCGTCTTCAAAATGGCCTTCCAGTTCTGGAAGTAGAGAACGATGCCGTCGCAGGCGCTTTTCCATACATTCTGTCCCTCATGGAGGAAGATGTAGGCCATGATGCACTCGTCAACATAGTTGAGAATGATATCGACGAACTTATTGAGAAGCTTGACGATTTGCTTCATACCCGGAATAAAGCCCAGGATCGCTCCGATTCCGCCCATAACCCTTTGTATCTGCCTGACGGCTCCCGACATCATTCTGTCGAGAAGGAAGAGGGCGTTGGAAGCCGCAAAGTACTTCTTCACCTTTGATACGCCGTACTGATACATGCCAAAGCCCTCCGGCACATTGCCGTTGACGGCCAGTTCGCCGATGACCGCCACATGGGCCGCCTTAATCATGTAGGCGATATACTCGCGCAGCAACCTGTATATGTACCAGCCGCCGCCACCAAACAGGCAGACCAGAAGAACGGCAAAGAATCCTTCCGGCCGGATGGCACCCAGAATGCTGATGACGATGAATGCATAAATACACATCCCGATAAAGAACACCAGGTAGGCCGCCAGTCGGATCAACATGAAGGGAATTGTTTTCATTACAATAGCGGATGGTTTCATGAAGCACATAGTGTAAAATTGTTGGGGAAGTTGTAAAATAAAATGCCGTAATATATAGAAAACTCATGGTAATCCATTGTAAAATGTTTAATAACCAAAGAAAAACATTAGCAAAGGAG
>NZ_FQZP01000071.1 GCF_900142095.1 Thermoclostridium caenicola
CAGAAAAAAGGCAGATGACCATACTTGATCATCTGCCCATATTCCATATGCTACTTCATTTTACTGGTTCCACCCCAACATTTGACGTAGAACCAGAATGTGAACTGATGGGTTGTGCCGCCTCTTAATTCCGCATACATAAAATAAAAAACGTACTTTAAAGTACGTTTCATTTTTTTTATATGGAGTTGCCGTTATTGCTGAATTACACGGAGGCCTTCATAGCCTTCATGAGTTGTGACTTCTTTCTGGAGGCGGCATTCTTGTGAATCAGCTTCTTAGCTGCTGCCTGATCCAGCTTCTTGATGGCAATCTTGAGCAATACTTCAGCGTTATCCGACTTGGCAGCAAGTGCCTCGCGATAACGACGAATTGCCGTTTTAAGCTCGGACTTCTTCATCCTGTTCTGCAGGTTCTTGGCCCTGGAAACCTTGACCCTTTTCATCGCAGACTTGATATTCGGCATCCTATTCACCTCCTGCACTTTGAGTCAACATTCAATATATTAACATGAACCCTGTCCCAATGCAACACTTTTATCTACGCGCCATGCTTTCTTTTCAAATTTTTCAGTCTTCCGCGAAATGCGGGCCTGATGAAACGGTTTTACCGGCACGTTTTCCACAGGGATGAAAGATTTTGAAACGGTTCATAATAAACCCGGAACATTCTTATTATCAACCCAATGAAGGAAAGGTATGTGTTGCTATGGTAAAACAGATGAGAAGCATTCGCACGGACATGGCTGACGAATCCCGCGCTCCGGGCACCGGTGCCAGGATGATACAGCAGCAGGGCGTGCAGGATGGCATACGGGTGGAGCAGGATGGGGATGAGCAAGTCAGCATCACCAGGGTTCATGTGGTATCTCCCCTGGGAGAACAGAATACCGGAAAACCCATGGGCACCTATATCACCATGGATATGCCGGGCATTCGCGATCGAAGCAGAGATCTCTATGAGAAAACCTGCAAAATGCTGGCCAGGGAACTGGAGAACCTGATCCGGCTCAATGACAATGACACGGTGCTGGTGGTCGGCCTGGGCAACTGGAATGTGACCGCCGACTCGCTGGGACCCAGGGTTGCGTCCCATATCCTGGTCACACGCCATTTGCACGAGTATTTGCCGCAGGAGGTGGATGACGGGGCCAGGCCGGTGTGCGCCATAGCGCCCGGCGTTCTGGGACTGACAGGCATTGAGACGGGACATATCATCAAGGGTGTGGTGGACCAGATCAAGCCTGCCCTGGTTATTGCGGTGGATGCCCTGGCCTCCAGGAACATGAACAGGGTCAATGCCTCGATCCAATTGGCCAATACCGGCATTGCGCCGGGTTCAGGCATCGGCAACAAGCGCATCGCCATTGCACAGGAGACGCTTGGCGTACCGGTTATCGCCATCGGTATTCCGACCGTGGTGGACGCCGCCACCATCGTCAGCGATACCATTGACCTCATGATAGACGGCATGATGAAACAGAGCCCGACGGACAGCGCTTTGTACAACATGCTGTCCAACATCAACCGCGACGAGAAGTACGAGACCATCCTCAATATTCTGGAGCCCTACTCCGGGAACCTGGTGGTCACGCCCAAGGACACCGATGAAATCGTGGAGTATCTCTCCAAACTGGTGGCAAACGGCATCAACATGGCGCTGCACAAGAATATTGACACCAAGGATGTGGACCGCTTCATCCAGTAACAGCGGGCCGCAACACACTGGAATGAGGGGCGGCTGAACCCGGTACATTTAGGTACGTTCAAGTCAAGCCGCCCCTGTTCCTTTTTCGCAGACTGTTTTGGCGCCTTATTGCAGTGGGGCTTTAACCTTTACGGGCTCCCTTCCTGTATAAGTGTCATTACGAGCGCAGCCTGGCAATCCCGTAAAACCCGGGAGCGGCCGCGGAAGTGGCGGAGATTGCTTCGTCGCTGGCGCTCCTCGCAATGACAGAAAAGACATAACCCAATGGTATCATGCCCTGGGTGTCATTGCGAGCGGAGCAAAGCGAAGCGCGGCAATCCCCGGAGCCTAATGCCCGGCCGCCGTGCTGTACGACTGCAAATCATACTTCCCGAATGGGTTAACATCCAAAACGTTCCAACGCATGCCTCCTGCCTGCATGTGGCAGGCAAGAAGCTCTGTATTTTACGTATAAATTATAGTATGATGATAATACAGCACAGTTAGGCAGGAGTGATACTGAAAGTGGCCCGTCTGATATTCCCCAATCCCCGGCCCAGGTTCAGACTGAAGAATCATGCAAGGTTTACAGCGGTATTGCTGGTTCTTTTGCTCGTGGTTACGGCCGTGGTCGTGGCCCTGGGGAAGGTCAGGGAAAACGGTGACTCGGAAGCTGCCTCGATTGTGGTGACGCCCTTCGTTCCGCCGCCGACCCCCGAGCCTACACCGCCGCCCATTGAGATACCCGAGGGCAAATCCCTGGAAAAGGTCATCATCGTGCTCGATGCCGGACACGGCGGCAATGATCCGGGCACCATATCGCCTTATGAAGACGGATTTTATGAAAAGGAAGTCACTCTTGACATAGCCCTGAAGGTCAGGGATTACCTGACCGAGGCCGGTATCCCCGTCATCATGACCCGTGAAACCGATACCCGCCTTGCCGACACCCAGAAGGAGGATCTCCTGCGGCGTGCGCAGCTGGCCAATGATAAGAAGGCCACCCTGTTTGTCAGCATCCATGTGAACGCATATGATCTGAAGTACCCGGGTGCCAGGCAGGTTAAAGGGATGGAGATATTCTACTATAACAAGGGCAAGCAGATGATGTTTGAGGATTTTGACAGCTACCGGTTTGCCGAAATCATGGCCAATGCCATAAAGGCACATAACGGTATCCAATACAGGGGGGCCATCAAAAACGATCTGTCCGTGCTGAGAAACACCAAAATGCCTGCCGTTCTGGTGGAAACGGCGTACATAACCAACCAGGAAGATCATGCCCGTCTGAAATCTGCCGAATTCCGGACCAAAACGGCAATTGGCATTGCGGAAGGGATAAAGGAGGCCCTTGAGACCCTGCAGGCCTTTGAATACGAGGGGGAACTTTATGTCTTCAAGGAACTTGATGCCGAATAGCAGCGGCATGAATGTGGAAGAACGCATCAAAGCGCTCAGGGAACTGATCCATTACCACAATCATCGCTATTATGTTGAAGATGATCCTGAAATCAGCGATTACGAGTATGACAGGCTGTACCAGGAGCTGGTTGAACTGGAGCAGGCCCATCCGGAACTGGTCACACCTGACTCCCCGACACAAAGGGTTGGCGGACAAGCCGACACCGCCTTTTCCAAGGTGATCCATGAAGTAAAAATGGAGAGCCTGAACGATGTGTTTGATCTGAACGAACTCCTTGATTTTGACAAGCGAGTGCGGGAAACGCTCGGACGGGAAGAAGTTGCGTATGTCGTTGAGAAGAAGATCGACGGCCTGTCCGTTTCCCTGGAATATGAAAACGGTCTGCTGGTCCGCGGCTCAACCCGGGGGGACGGTGTGGTTGGCGAGGATGTGACCCAGAACCTGAAGACCATTCGCGCCATACCCTTAAGGCTCAACCGTTTGCCCGGGGAGCCTGAGATACCCTTGCTTGAAGTCCGCGGCGAGGTGTTCATGCCCCGCAAGGATTTTCTCGAACTGAACCAGCGCCAGGAGGAGCTTGGGCAGAAGCTGTTTGCCAATCCCCGCAATGCTGCGGCAGGCTCCCTGAGGCAGCTGGATCCCGCCATAACAGCCCAGAGAAAGCTGGATATCTTTATTTTCAACGTGCAAAGAATCAGCGGGAAAACCCTGAAAACCCATTCCGAATCCCTGGAACTCTTAAAACAGCTTGGATTCAAGATAAGCCCCGGCTATAAGGTGTGCCGCAATATCCAGGAGGTCATAGAGGAGATTAAGGCCATTGGTGAAGCCAGGGACAGTTTTCCCTTTGAGATAGACGGCGCCGTGGTCAAGGTTGACGATCTGGAGCAGCGGACGATCCTGGGATCCACCAGCAAGGCGCCCAGATGGGCTGTGGCCTACAAGTATCCCCCGGAGATGAAGAAGACAAAGCTGAAGCAGATCATCATCCAGGTGGGAAGAACCGGTGCCCTCACGCCCAATGCGGTGCTGGAGCCGGTCAGGCTTGCCGGAACCACCGTATCCCGCGCCACGCTTCACAACGAGGATTTCATCCGGGAGAAGGATATCCGGGAAGGCGATACCGTATGGGTCAGAAAAGCGGGCGAGATCATCCCCGAGGTGGTCGGGGTGGACTTAAGCCTCAGGCCTGAAGACAGCAAACCCTATGCCATGCCCGACAGGTGCCCGGTATGCGGCGCGCCTGCCTTAAGGGAAGAAAACGAGGCCATCAGGCGCTGTACGGGTATTGAATGCCCGGCCCGCCTGTTCAGAAGCATCATCCATTATGCATCCAGGGATGCCATGAACATCGAGGGACTGGGACCTGCGCTCATAGAGATGTTGCTGGATAAGGGCTTCATCCGGGGAATCCCGGATCTCTACAAGCTCAGGGACAGGCGGGACGAATTGATTGCCCTGGAACGCATGGGAGAAAAATCGGTGGACAACCTGCTTGCGTCCATCGAGCAATCCAAGACCAATGACCTGAGCCGGTTGATCTTCGGCCTGGGCATCAGGCACATCGGGCTCCGTGCGGCTCAACTGGCAGCCCGGCATTTCGGGAGCATGGACAAGCTGCTTGAGGCAACCGTGGAAGAGATCCAGACCATCGATGAGTTTGGGGCAAAAATGGCGGAAAGCCTGCACGGATTCTTAAGGCAGGAGCAGACGAGGCATACCCTGGCGCTGCTTAAGGAAGCCGGCGTGCAGATGGTTTCCACCGCTGCCCAAAGCCAGGACGGCATATTCAAGGGCAAGACCTTTGTGCTGACAGGAACCCTGCCATCCTTTACACGGGCCCAGGCCACCGAGATCATTGAAAGCCTTGGGGGCAAGGTTTCGGGCAGCGTATCCAGGAAGACCGACTTTGTGCTGGCCGGCGACGAGGCGGGCAGCAAGCTGGAAAAAGCGCAGCAGCTCGGTATCAGGATAATTGACGAGGACGAATTCAGACGGATGTGCGGCATGTAGGAAGCGGCAGAACTTCCTGACGCAAAAATACCGATATATATTACAAAAGAGAACTTCTTACAAGGGGGGAGATGGTTCCTCGTGCACAAGAAAAGGTTTATTATTTCAGTGGATTCCTGCAAGCCTGGCATGCGTACGGCTGAGGCCATAGCCAATCGTTACGGCGCGATTATTCTGTATGAGAACACGGTTCTGGATGAACATGCCATCGAACATCTGCGCAACATAGGCATCCGGTCTATCCCCGTCTTTGAGGAAAGCATGATCTCCGTTTCTGGCGTTGACCAGGACTGGGCAATAACCCATGACGGGCAGAGTTTTAATATAAAATATGAGCAGGATGTCCACGCTATGAAAAAAACCCTGACGGACATCTCCACCGGCAAGCGCCTGAACAAGGATGCCACCGATCAGATCGTCAACACCATGATCAGCAGGCCGGCGGAAAACAGGAACATGATCGATGCCATCATGCAGATCAGAACCATTGACGAATATACCTATTACCACTGCATGAATGTGTCCATGCTGTCCATGATGATCGCAAGATGGATGAACCTGGATGAGGCGATGGTAAAGAAATGCGCTGAAGCAGGCCTCCTGCATGATGTGGGCAAAGCCAAGATACCGCCGGAAATCATCAATAAACCGGGCAAACTGACCGACAGCGAGTTTGCGCTCATGAAACGCCATTCGGAGTACGGCTACATGATTGTGACGGAAGACCGCAATTTTGATCACCAGGTAGCCCTGGCCGTGCTGACCCACCATGAAAAAATGGATGGCAGTGGTTACCCCATGGGGCTTACCGGCGACAGGATCAACCAGATTGCCAGGATTGTCGCTGTTGCGGACATCTTTGACGCTATGACGGCCAACCGGGTGTACAAGGACAAGGACACGCCCTTTACAGTTTTCCAGCTCATGCAGCAGGACAGCTTCGGCGTGCTGGATCCACTGGTCCTCAACGCATTTCTCCACAATATCACCCATTATTACGTCGGTTCCAGGGTCCGGCTGAGCACCGGCGAAGTGGGTGAAGTGGTTTTCATGAACCGGATGGACTTTTCCAGACCCGTGGTTAAGGTGGGGGATCGGTTTATCGATCTGGCGGTGACGAAATCGATTTCCATCGTGGAATTCCTGTGATGTTTGAGGGAGCAGGCTAATCATATGGTGAAGACCCATAAAATATTGATGTTTGTAGTTTTTCTCCTGTTGGGCATGTTGATCACGCTCCAGTTCAGGGGCATCCTTCAGAACAACGAAGGCCAGATGTCCATCAAGGAGCTTGCGGCCAGCCTCGAAGCCGAAGAAGCCGAGGGCAGAAGGCTTCTGGAAGAACTGAACAATCTGGAGGCTGAATGGAGCCAGCTTCTCAACAATATTGGAAGCCGGCAGCGGGACCCTGAAATCATGGCGCTGATCAACCAGCGGGATTATGAATATTTCCGGGCCGGGCTGACCAATGTCCGGGGCAACGGCATCGTGATCACCATGCAGGATGCCCAGACAGCCGGCAGCGGCGATATCGAGGACTACATCATCCATGATGCCGACATTACCGGCATTTTAAATGAGCTGCGCATCAATGGAGCAGAGGCCATCTCCATTAACGGCGAACGGATTTTGGGAACTTCCAAGCTGGTTTGTGCCGGACCGACCATTTTCCTCAACAAGAGCCGGTATCCGCCTCCGTATGTCATCAAGGCCATCGGCGATCCGGATATTTTGTACGATGCCATTGATCAGCTCCCCAATGTTGCCATCATGAGGATCTACGGCATCAGGATCGACATCAGGAAGGAGTATGACATGGTTATCGAGAAATATCGCCTGTATGAATCCGTTGATGAATGGCTGAGCCATCTGGAGGTGGTGTCGGAGTGAAAGCGTTCAAAACCATGGCATTGACCCTTGTCTGCCTGTTGCTGGGCATCGCCATTGCCTGGCAGTACAGCAGTGTCAATGAAAACCTGGTCCTGGCCCAGTATGAGAAGAAGAACTTAAGCCAACTGGTGGAAGAACTCCTGATGGAAAGGAACAACAATGAAAACCTCCGGGCAAGGATTGAGGAACTCCGGCAGGAAGTGGACGCCCTGAAGAACGATGAGAACATGGACATGAAATATGTGGAGGATCTGAAGAAGTCGGTCTTGATGGCCCGGGTCATGGCCGGCCTTGAAACCGTTAAGGGCACCGGGCTGGTCATCACCGTGGAAAGCGGCGGGCAGATCAAGGTAAAAGCCAGCCATATCCAGGAACTTCTCAACGAACTGAAAGCCTCCGACGTCCAGGCGCTCAGCGTCAATGACGAACGGATTGTGGCCACCAGCGAAGTGCGTGAAGCCGGTGATTATATCATGATCAACGGCCGTCAGTTGGTTCCGCCGTATACCATCAAGGCCATCGGCGATCCGGACAGGATGGAGCGTTCCCTCAGGCTGATGGGCGGCGTTTTGGCCAAGTATCAGGTTTACGAATTCAATGTAACCCTTGAAAAGAGCGACAACGTGGTCATACCGGCTGTAAGGGACGACGGAACCGTCATACGGACCGACAAGCTGACGCCGGTTACCCAGTAAACCCCGGCGCCATTCCCGCGACGGGCGGCGGCCGTATCCAAATCCAAGCATTTTGGCCTGTCCACGGTTAATATAATAGTACCGAAAGTATAGGAGTCATTTAGGATAAATGACTCCTCAGATTGTCGAAAAACAGGCATTTTCACGTGGGTGAGAATGCCTGTTTTCTTTGAAATATCAAAAATATAGCCCAAAATCGATAAAATAAAGGGC
>NZ_FQZP01000072.1 GCF_900142095.1 Thermoclostridium caenicola
TCCTCCTTGGTATTTTGTTTGTTTTTCGTTGATCAATATTTTACCAAAAAAGAGGGGTCTCTTGTTTTTTTAACCTAAAACAATTTTACACTAAGCAAGAGTTTTTTAGTTTATTGATTATGTCCCCGCCCTGCAGCGGATTGCAATTTGAATGTTTCCTTTTTCTGTAAATAAGATATACTGATAAGGGAGGGATTTACGACGAAACTTGAACAGCGGAGGCACATTCAGTATTGATGCGGATCGTCCAGGAAGTCCTTGAACGGGTATAGAGAAAAAACATGAATGAGGTGAAGGAATTGCTGGAATTTATTGCAGATATTTACCTGTTTGAAGAAAATGGCGGCGCCATGCCGGGAGATGGCTGGTCCGGAATGATGCCCTCCTTCAACATGGACGGTGTGTTGATAGCATCAAGAGTATTAAGCGATAAGCCCGTTTTGCCTAAAGGTGAATGGCATGAGGTAATCATCCAGTTGCCTTATGGCGATAAGTTTGAAGAGATTAAAGGAACGCTGAAGAATAATTATGAGTTTAAGCTTAACTTTGGAGGCAAAGTGCTTGGGAAGGGCATTATCAAGTATATTGATTGAACCTTTTCCAGGTGAAGCTCTATGTTCTCAGGTGTTCAACAAGAACAGCGAAGATTATTATTATCGCACATTTTATGACAATTGAAATATCCAGGGAACGTGCCGAATTGGCGATGACAGGGACAGAGGCGGCGGGAGAAGTCATCCTTTACTATCAACGGTTGAACGCAAAAATTCCGGAAAAAATCCAAAGGAGCAGTCACCTTTCTTATTAACCTGAAGCGCAAAACAGCTCCTTTCCTTTTGAAATTCCATCAATTAGTGCTATAATATAAAAAGTTATTTAAAGACCTATGGTAAGAAGGAGTTACATATGGCCAGAGTAACATTCAGGGAGGACCGGTGCAAGGGCTGCGGCCTGTGCATTCAAGTGTGTCCTAAGCAGATAATCCGTGAAAACAGAGAGAAGATCAACGCCCATGGCTATTTCCCCGCAGAGGTCGTGGAGATGGACAAATGCATTGGCTGTGCGTTCTGCGCCACCATTTGTCCCGATTGCGTGATTAAGGTTGAGAAGTGAGGAGGTAACCGGGAATGGGAGAAAAACTTCTGATGAAAGGCAATGAGGTTATTGCGGAAGCCGCGATCCGTGCGGGATGCCGCCATTATTTCGGTTATCCCATCACACCTCAGACAGAGATTGCCCATTACATGGCCAAGAAGATGCCCAAGGTGGGAGGCGTTTTCCTCCAGGCCGAAAGCGAAGTAGCGGCCATCAATATGGTATATGGTGCCGCATCGGCGGGCAAGCGCGTTATGACTTCATCCTCCAGCCCAGGGATAAGCCTGAAGCAGGAGGGTATTTCTTATGCTTCCGGTGCCCAACTGCCGGCAGTCGTGGTCAATATCATGCGCGGCGGACCCGGGCTGGGCGGCATTCAGCCATCCCAGAGCGACTATTTCCAGGCCACCAAGGGCGGCGGCCATGGCGATTACCGCATGATCGTCCTGGCGCCTTCCAGCGTTCAGGAGATGTATGAACTGACCGTTGACGCTTTTAATTTGGCTGATACATACAGGATGCTGGCCATGATTCTCGGAGACGGTATTCTTGGCCAGATGATGGAAGTGGTCAACTTCCGCGACGAGGAGCCCATTGTCCAGGCTGACAAGTCATGGGCCACCACCGGCCACGGCATGAAGCGGGAACACAACGTCATCACCTCCATCCATCTGGATCCTGCCGTGCTGGAACAGTGGAACAAGGGACTGCAGGAGAAGTACAGGGTTATTGCCGAGAAAGAACAGCGCTATGAGCTTTACCGCTGCGAGGATGCGGAGATCATTATCGTTGCCTATGGTTCTGTGGCGCGCATCGCCAAGAATGTTATCAAGGTAGCCGAAGAGGAAGGCATCAAGGTCGGGCTCTTGCGTCCCATTACCCTGTGGCCGTTCCCCACGAAAGCCTTTGAACAGGTTATCGACAAGCCCAGGGCATTCCTGACCGTAGAGATGAGTTCGGGGCAGATGCTTGAGGATGTCATGCTGGCGGTAGGTGGCAGAAAGCCCGTTTACTTTACAGGAAGAATGGGCGGCATGATTCCTCAGGTGGACGACATCATGGCCAAGATCAGGGAGATCAGGGCCAACTGACCCCAAGTGAAGGTTTTGGAAAGGAGAGATTGCAATGGCTGTTGTTTTTGACAGGCCGCATGCATTGGTCGATATACCCATGCACTATTGCCCCGGATGCACCCACGGCATTGCTCACAGGCTGGTTGCCGAGGCTCTGGACGAACTGGGCATTGAAGGAAAGACTGTGGGGATCTCCTCGGTGGGATGTTCCTACAACAACTATTTCTATTTCAACTGCGACATGATCCAGGCTCCCCACGGACGAGCCCCGGCGGTGGCTACGGGCGTGAAGAGGAGCCTGCCCGATAATATTGTGTTTACATACCAGGGTGATGGCGACCTGGCTGCCATAGGAACGGCGGAAATCGTCCATGCCGCGGCCAGGGGCGAGAACATCACCGTCATCTTCATCAACAATACCATCTATGGCATGACTTCCGGGCAAATGGCGCCTACGACCCTGCTCAGCCAGGTGACCACCACCACGCCTTATGGACGGGATCCCAAGGAACACGGATTTCCCATCAGGGTCTGCGAAATGCTTGCCACGCTTTCCGGCCCGGCCTATATCGAACGGGTTTCGCTCCACGACATCAAGCATATCAAAAAGGCAAAAGAGGCCGTAAAGAAAGCCTTTAAGGTACAGATAGCAGGAAAGGGATTCTCGCTGGTCGAGATGCTCTCCACCTGTCCCACCAACTGGGGTATGACGCCTCTGGAAGCCCTTGACCGTATCAAGAACGAAATGCTGGAATACTATCCGCTTGGTGTGTATGCGGGAAAGGATCTGGAGGTGTAACCCATGTTTCTTCATGAAGTGATCATCGCAGGTTTCGGCGGCCAGGGTATCCTGTCTGCCGGAAGACTGATAGCCTATGCAGGGATGCTGGATGGAAGGGAAGTCTCCTTCTTCCCGTCCTATGGCCCTGAGATGCGCGGCGGAACGGCCAACTGCATGGTGGTGGTCTCGGAAGACCCCATTGCTTCACCGGTGCTCAACAGATGTTCCGCGCTGATTGTCATGAACAACCCGTCCATGGAGAAGTTTGAGCGCTATCTGAAAAAGGACGGGGTCCTGATAGCCGACAGTTCACTGGTAAAGCGCGAACCGACGAGGACCGACATCCGGTATTTCGGCCTGCCGGCTACCCTGATGGCCACCGATGCAGGCAACAAGGCTTTCTCAAACATTTACCTGATGGGAAAGCTGATAAAGGAGACCGGCATCATCACGCCGGAAAGCTTTGAAAAAGCCCTGTACGGTGTGCTGCCCCAAAGCAAGCATCACCTGATACCCCAGGAGATGGAAGCCCTGCGGGCAGGCATGGCCATATAACAGGATGAATCATGGAAGGCTCTGCTTGAACAGAGCCTTTTTTGCTGCCTGAAGAAAACAGAGGCCCTGAATGGGACCAAATGGCGTCCTGGAACGGTTTGCCGATAATGGGCAAAGTAACATGGCATTGACTTTCCTTAAAGGTATGAAGTAGAATGGTAACAGTATTTGTAAATCGTTTGCAATGACATGATCGGCCGGTTCAGGCAGCCGGTCATTCGTTTTGATGCGAGCATCCGAAACCATGGGAAGGAGATGGGATTATGGGAATTATCAGAGCGGCATTTGAAGCAGTGCGGGGCGGTCTTGCCGACCAGTGGCTGGAAGTCTTTGAGGCGGGAGATATGAGCGATACAACCGTCATGACCACCGGTGTGAAGGTCCGGACCGATAAGCGCAACCGTAACCTCAAGGGAACCGACAATATTGTGACCGACGGTTCCATCATCCACGTCTATCCCAACCAGTTCATGATACTGACCGATGGGGGCAAGGTGATAGACTACACCGCCGAGCCGGGGTACTACAAGGTGGATAACAAGACCTCTCCCTCCCTTTTCAACGGGCAGTTCGGCGAGGCGCTCAAGGAAACCTTCGGCAGGATAAAATTCGGAGGAACGACGCCTTATGCCCAGAAGGTCATCTTCATCAATCTGCAGGAGATCAAGAACATCCCCTTTGGTACCGTCAACGCTGTCAACTATTTTGATACCTTCTACAACGCCGAATTGTTCCTGCGTTGCCACGGATATTTCTCCATCCGCATTGTGGATCCTCTGAAGTTCTACGCGGAAGCCATCCCCAAGAACAGGGACAGGGTTGAAATCACCGATATACATAAGCTATACCTCTCGGAATTCCTCACGGCCCTTCAGGCATCCATCAACAAGATGTCCGCGGACGGCATCAGGATTTCCCATGTGACATCCAAGGGTATGGAGCTGGCCAAATACATGGCCGACGTCCTGGACGACACATGGACCGAAAAGCGGGGCATGCTTATTGAATCGGTCGGAATAAACAGCATTTCCTATGATGAAAACTCCAGAAAGCTGATCGATAGGTACAACCAGGTCGGCATGATGGCCAAACCGGAGCTCAGGGAAACTTATGTCCAAACCACCATTGCGGACAGCATTAAGGCTGCGGCTTCCAATAATGCCGGCGCCATGACAGGTTTCCTGGGGCTGGGCATGGCCATGCAGACCGGCGGGGCATTCATGAGTGCCGCATCGCAGACAAACCAGTTCCAGATGCAGCAGCAAATGCAGCAGCAGGCCCAACAATCCCAGCAGGCTCAGCCTGCAGGTGGGGAAACCTGGGTATGCTCCTGCGGCACAAGCAACAGCGGCAAGTTCTGCATCAATTGCGGTAAGCCCAAGGCGGCCGACGGCTCATGGAAATGCTCCTGCGGTTCGGTGAACACCGGAAAGTTCTGTCCCCAGTGCGGCAGCAAGAAGCCGGAAACCCAGGCAAAGACCTTCAAGTGCGATAAATGCGGCTGGCAGCCGGCTGATCCCGCTAATCCGCCGAAGTTCTGCCCGGAATGCGGCGATCCGTTCAACGAACAGGACATGATCTGAAGCATGGACCCTTGAGAATGGTACCGAGAGGTGTGTGGTTTCATGTCGGTAGTGGTGTACAAATGCCCCCATTGCGGGGCATCTCTCACCTTTGATGCAGACAGGCAGAGATGGGAATGCAAGTTCTGCCTGGGAACCTTTGATAAACAGACACTTGAGGCGTACCTTGCCTCACAGAAGGAAACGAATCCTGACCTGGAGAAGCCCGAAGAGCCGGAGCAGGTAAGCGCAGAGGAATATGTCCATGAGCAAGTGGACGAGGAGTTCAACCGGAACGCGCGGGCCTACAGATGCCCGGACTGCGGTGCGGAAATCGTGACCGATGCCACAACAGCCGCAACCTTCTGCGTATTCTGCCATAATCCCACCATTATTCCAGCACGGTTGTCGGGCGAATACCGTCCATCACAGGTCATTCCGTTCAAAATCAGCAAAGAGGCGGCGCAGAAGGCTTTCCTGAACTGGTGCAAAAGAAAGCCCCTCGTTCCGCCCGATTTCAAATCCAAGCCGCAGTTGGAGAAGATTACGGGGATGTATGTGCCCTTCTGGCTGTATGACTGCTCGGTTTCGGCAACCCTGCGTGCCAATGCGCAGAAGATCAGGCGCTGGCGCTCGGGAAATTATGAGCACACCGAAACCAAGTATTACGAACTATACAGGGATGGGGACATGAGCTTTGCGGGCATTCCCGCCGACGGGTCGTCAAAAATGGAAGATAAGACCATGGACCTTCTGGAGCCCTATGACTATAGCCAGATGGTGCATTTTGACATGTCCTACCTCTCCGGCTACCTGGCCGAAAAGTACGACGTGGACAAGGAAGGCGTATGGCCGCGCGTCAAGGAAAAAGTAGCCAACGACGCCGTCGCGCAGCTGATGACGACTGCGAAAGGCTATGATGCGGTCCAGGTTACCCATCAGGAAGTGCGCATCAAAAGCAGGAAGGCCCATTACACCCTTTTGCCGGTATGGATGCTGATGTACAAGCATGGGGATAAAAAATACCTGTTTGCCATGAACGGGCAGACGGGCAAAGTGGTGGGAAAGCTTCCCATCAGCATAAAAAGAGCGATTGCATGGTTCTGCGGCATCGCGGCCGCGGTATTTACCATCCTTTTCATCGCTTCGGGGGTGTATTACCTGTGAGAAAGCTGTTTGTGGTAACCCTGCTCGTACTGTCCTTGCTTTTGGGGACACTCCCTGCATTTGGTCTGGACACCGAACTGAAGGTGTATGACTACGCGGATCTGTTAACCGGGGATGAAGAAAACGCCCTCATGGAACGGGCGCGGGAGATAGCCCAAATGCACCGGTTTGATGTGGTTGTGGTCACCACCGAAGATACCGGTGGCAAAACCTATATCGATTATGCGGACGATTTCTATGACCAAAACGGATTCGGCTACGGAAAGAATGCCGATGGCATCCTGTTTTTAATGGATATGGAAAGCGGGATGCCCTGGATCACCTATCGGGGAAAGGCCATCCAGATTTTGGATGTGGACGATGTTCTGGACGCCATACTGGATCCCTATTTCGACGGCAATTACTATGAGGCCGCCAATGCCATGATGGACCGTGTGTCGTACTCCCTGTCCGGGGAAGTCCGACAGGCTTACGCCGATATTGATACTTCGCTGAAGGTGTATGATGATGCGGATCTTTTTACCGAGGAAGAAGAGCGGGAACTCAGGAAATGGGCCCAAAAAATAGCTTCGGAAAAGAAGATGGACGTTGTGTTGGTCACCACCGAGGACACCTTGGGCAAATCCTCCATGGCCTATGCGGATGACTTTTTCGACTACAACGGGTTTGGGTACGGACCCAATTACGACGGCGTCCTGCTTCTCATCAACATGGATATCAGGGAGGTCTGGATCTCCACCACCGGAAGAGGGATAACGGCTTTCACCGATGCGGCCATTGATGATATACTCGACGAGATGGAGCTTCCCTTAAGTAACGATCAGTTTTATACGGCCGCAAGAATCTTCCTGAAAAAAGCGGAATATTACGCGTCGCACGGTTTTCAGAAAGCGGCTTATCATATCCCGGGGCTTCTCTTCATTTCATTCATCGTGGCCGGACTTGCGGTGCTCGGTATGGCTGCCCAGAACAAGACCATGAAAACCACAACCCCAGCCACCTACCTGGTGGGGGATTCTTTCCGGTTGAGGGACAATCGTGACATCTACATAAGAACCGCCGTTACCAAGCGCAGTATCAGCAGCAGCTCCGGCAGCGGGAGCGGAGGAAGCAGCACGCACAGAAGCAGCAGCGGGCGTTCCCATGGCGGCGGCGGAAGAAAATTCTGACAAACGGAGTGAAAGACAAAAACCAAAAAGCCCGGATCGCAGTCCGGGCTTTCAGACTGTCGAAAAAGTCCAGTGAGAACTGGGCTTTTTTGCATTAATATAGTAAAATATTATTGGGTGACGGAAATGATAATTAAGAATGAAGA
>NZ_FQZP01000073.1 GCF_900142095.1 Thermoclostridium caenicola
CTCTACTTTATTTGTTTTGTTTTGTTTCCCTAATAAAGTAGAAATCATATCGTGGTTACTTTTGTCAATTAGCCTCCACGAAATTTACACCACTATTTAAGACTATAACAATTTATTATATTGAGGATTTTATTAAAGATACCAGTTTGATTCCCAAATCTTCTTCAAAAGCCATGTGGCTTGCTACTGGAGAGCAGAAAATAACTCAGAACGGGAATATATTGACGTTCAGAACCACGGTCTGCAGATTTGCATATATTTTGATGTAATATTTTACCTATGTTAGAATTTAATTTAAAAAATTGAACAAGGTAAGCTTTTGAGTCCTAAAATTTTTTTAATCACTGTGCAGGAAGGTGTGAAAGCATCATATACACGTGTCAAATAAGAAAAGCTTCCTGTTCAAGCTTCATGTTTTTTTCAAGCATTAGCCTTATAACTTCTTTGAATTCGCTGTAATTTTCATTTTCCAGTAACATTTTTAGTTTTTCAGCATACTTTGAATCAAATTTTTTTCCGTATTTGATCCTCCTCTCAAATGCTTCCCTGTCCATTAAATAAGGTTTTAAAGACGGGATAATGCTTGATTTAAGTCTTCGGAAAATCATAAAACCGCCCAGATCAATATCGCCCCAATGGAAGAATTCAATTCCGTATGGATGAGCCGCCTCGTAAAGTTTCTTAAAAAATACTCCTTTTACCGGGCTGTAAAAACCACTATGAAATACAATCATCAATGTCTCGTCACTATTTTCATTAAGCATATGTATATAATTTGCCTTGTTTTCGATAAAAAGGATTTTACGGACACTACCCATTCCGGTAATGGTTAAATTCCTTACTGTATCGGCGTTTAGTGAAACACCGTATATAAACGGTGAAAAATCTATTTCTTTTCCACCTAGTTTACATACAATTCCGCCCTTGAAATCAACCTGTTCTGGCGACTGGAGTATCCCGACCTGGGCCAGTATATCATCATCCGATATTTCTTCAGGAAGGTCATGGTTCAGGTAATATCTTCTTATTATTCCTGCAAGCCTTTTTTTGACTTTCTTTTCAAAATACTTTGAATCATTGAAACACCGGAGACTGAACACCCTTTCAAGGCATTGACCGCCATCAAGCGTTCTGAGATAATCCAGTGCTTTTAAAACAGCCATTGCTTGTTCTTCATCGACGGGAAGTAAACCTGCTGTTGATGACTTTTCCTTTATAGCCTTTTCTGCATCTGCCAAAAATGACAGTATCCAACTATCCTCAGTTTTTCCTTTAAGATCCGTAATCCTCTCAAGCAATGAATCAAGAACAGCCCGTTTGGCCTTTCTGCCTATTTCGGCATAGCAGTCTTCAACCCTTGAGACATTCAGCCATACCTTTTCAATAATATTTCCTTCTTCATATCTTGCCCATTCAAAACCGACCAGGCCATTATCAGCCAGGTCTTTAATTACACTGTTAAATGTCTCCCTCACTAAAGGCTTTTCTATGTCATACTCGGGCATATCACCTCTCGTCATTTTAAGCATTATCCTTCTCCTGGAATTCTCATTATTGAAGGACTTACTCTTTTCATAACGATCAAGAAGCCTGTCCAACACAAGTTTTTTATACTCCATCCAAGCTTTCCTCCATAATCTTCTTGGGTTCGAATGCCTTAATTATCGATATATTCTTTTCCCTGATAACGCAAAGAGTCCTGTCAACCAAAGGAGCAATGTCGCCTATCTTTTCAGGAGGAGCCGAGAGGATGCACTGAAAGCCGAAATTTCTCAAGAGCCGGACGCTTTCCCGTATTCTCTCGCTGTCCATCTTGCTGAAGGCTTCATCGAACACGATAAGCCTCACGCGGTTGTAAGCCGGATCATTAATTTTATACATTTGGGCAAAAGATGCAAGCACAGAAATATAGAAAGGCGTCTGTGTTTCTCCGCCTGATTTCTTCCTGAGCGTTCTGGAAAGCCTCTGGGTGTTTTCATCTTCATCAGTGACAATCAGGTCAAAACTGAGGTATGTTCTGTAGTCGGTAAACCTCTTTATGTTTTTCTCAAGTTCTGCCCGTGCATCCGCGCTGAGTTCTGAATCAACATCGGTTATCTGCCTGAAAAGTTCGTCTATGGCATCGCGATGCTTGTCCCTGAAAGCCTGAGAGGCTATATTATAGCCTTCCATCAACATCTCGTCGGTAATCATGTCATAGTACTTTTTATACTCAGGCTTGGGCGAACAAGTAAACCTGTAACGTTCGTTACCCCATCTGCTTTCCTTAAGGGCATTGTTAAGTTCATTGATTTGAGATTTTAAGGTATCTATATTGGCTTTAAGCTTCGCAAGAAAATCATCTTCAAACTGTTGGAATGCTTTTTCTTTGGCATCCCTGATCTGGTTCCTGTACTCAGGAAGCCTGATGTTTTTCAGTTCATCCAGTTCCCTGTCATAGGATGAATTATCTTCCTGCTTGATATCATATGACATCTTATATTCCCTGTTATAGTCAGACCTGGCCTTTTCCAAGTCATCCCTCTTCTTGGCGGTCTGGTTCCTGGTTCTTTCAACCTGTGAACTGAAATTCCGGATTATCTCATTTGCTGATTTCCTGTTCTCCAGTTCCCGCAAAAACCTGGGCTCTCCTTTTTCGTTAACCCAGGCTGTATCGTATCCGGACAGAATGGCTCTTGCTTCTACTTCTTGTTCCCCGGTATAAGGCAGTTTTTCCCGGATGATTGTATTTCTTGCATTTTCTGCAGCGGCAATGGAGCTTATGCAATGCTTTTCTTCTTCTTCAAACCTGGTTATCCTGTCTTCGCATTCCCTGATTTTTTGATCAAGGGTGAAAAGCCAGGTAAGGTCAAGTTTTCCCAATTCATCAATGATTTCATTCAGCTTGTTTTTCAGAGCTGGCAGTTTCCTGGTTTCTTGGATTACCTTAAGGTACTGCTCATACTCGTTGGGGTTAATAACAGTTATGCCCGATGCTTTTGACAGAATGTCAACCAGGTTTTTGCAATACTGAAGTTCCTTCTTTTGTTTTTCTATAGCCCTTTTTACGGTGTCTTTCTGTTCTTCCAGCGCTCTTCTTCCTATAAACGGATACTTCCACCTATCGGGGTTGAGTTGCCTTGCAACATAGCCCTGGTACAGCATGCAGGAGTCGGTTATGGCCCTCTCATGGTTTCGCAATTCCTCAACTTTGTCGCATTTGATTACTCTTCCCATAACATAATCAATAAACATCCTGGCATAGACGTTCTCCGTAATGACTTCCTCTGCAAGGCTTCCTTTCTGTGCCTGGGGTCTGATTCTCTCGAGCTTGCCTGTATCAATAAGACCCCAGTCATAAAAACCCTTGCTGAATTTCAGCCTGTCATATACCTTTAAGGCATCAATAAAGTATTGAGGTTCCACAAGCAAATAATATTTCTGGGTGTGCAGATATGCCTCCACCGCATTTCGCCAGCGCATATCCCGTATGTCGAGAAGATCGGCCAGGATATGCACCGGGATATCTTTTCGGTACTTCCCGGCAAGTTCTTTCCTGATCTCATCCCGCAGTTCGATAAGTTTAGGGTCATATGATTTTATCCCTTTTTCCAGATCGGCAAGGGTTCCTTCCAGCCTTTTCAGTTCCAGCCCAATTTCGGTTTTTTTCCTGTTTGCGGAATACATCAGCATTACGGATGAGTTTTTGAACCCGGTCAAATCTTCGATTATACCGTTGAATTTTTCTGCTGTCAGCGTGTCAAGTCTTTCTCGGTCAATGTCCAGCAGGCTTAAGGCATGAGCCTGTGCCAACGCTGCGTATTTTTTCACATCCTGTATTTCATTGATAAACGAATCCTTTATTTCGCTTTCGTGAAGGCTTTGAAGCTCTGAACAGCCTTTTGCGGACTCCTTCCATTCAAGGGCATATTTACGAAGCTTCTGAACGATCGCGTCAGCCTCGTCGTTCAGCTTTTTTATCATTTGAGAAAGTTCTTCTTTCTGTGACTCCAGCCGCTCCATTTTCGTATAAATGTCGGACCTTTGTTTTGCAGCGATGAGTTCGTCTCTTTTTTTCCTTTCATTCACAAGCTTCACGACGATATCCGCCTGCTTTTGGGAATAGTCAGCTATTTCCTTTTCCAGCCTGTCCAGCTCTTCATTAAGAGCTTTTTTCTCCTCGAGTATAATCTGTAGCCTTGCCCTGTCTATCAGGTAGCTCTGTATTTGCAGCCTTTGTTTTTCTTCCAAGTAAGATCTGTACATATCGGCAATATTCTGAAGCGCTGATACCCGTTTTTCAAGGAGATCGGCCTCAAGCTCCATGCGTTTGTACTGTCTTATATTTTCCTGCATCAGTGATATATCCACCGGATTTTTCACATCGCATACATAATCGGTTATAAATGTCTCAATGTCAGTGATGGGAGTGAATGAAACGGCTTTTTTGAAGAGGTCGAAGTACTTGTTTTTCAGACCGCCGAGCTTTCCTTTCAGGATTTCCTGGTACCCTCTGTCTGAATCGGGAAACTCATATTTTCCCTTTTTGTAATGCTTATTTACGTACGTTCTTAATCCCATGTATGTCATAGGAACATTATTGACGATAAAATGATTTTCAGGCAGTTCGGAATCCAGCACGAAAAACCGGTGTTCATCGGAGCCGTCCTCATAGCATTCAAATACAATGCCCAGCGTAAAGCTGGATTTTCTTACATCGTCATAAAATTCGCATGCGATATAGCTGGTAAAACGTCCCTCTCTCAGGTATCTGAAACCGGCGTCTCCGTCGTCTCCAAGCTCGCCTCGTAAATATCCTTTCAGGCTCCTGGCGGATTTTTCATTGGCGGCCTTATTGAAAAAACTCCTTCCGTTTGCATCTCCAAGCATAACGACCTGTATTGCATCAATCATCGTTGTTTTGCCTGCCGCATTCTTCCCGGTAAGGAAGTTGATTTTATCGAATTCCACGAGTTCATAATTGAACAGATGCCAATGTATTAACAGAAGCTTTTTGAGCAGCTTCATGTCTCTTCGCCTTCCCCTCTAATAATTTCGGATGAAGTTTCATTTTCCTGGCTGTCCTCATCCTGTGTATATTCGCCGCTTTCAACGAGCTCATAAATCCTGCTTATTCTCTCATTGGATACCACAAAAAGCACAGAAGGCAGGATCAGGATTTTGGTATCTGCATTTTCCCATGAACCCGATATTTTCTGGAGCAGGTTGTGGTTTGACAAAAGCCTTAAAGAATCTGAAATGTCGCGATCCGAAGGCTTCTTTTTTATAAGGTTCAGATTGATCATTTTGTGAATTATTTGTCCTGTGGTGGTTATAACCTCATTTCTTAAAGAAATATGCTCCCGTTCTTCCTCGTATATCAGTCTGACTGTATACAGGATGAAAGTGGTGAACTTGTCCAGCTTAAGCCTGTTGTATTCATATACGTTTTCGATTGAGATTACACCATACTGGTTGTCCTTGCGCAAATCCCAGCCGGAAAAGGAAAAATACTCGGAGAACAGTTCAAAATTTCTCTCGATGAACCTGTACTCAGGGCTTATTTTCATCATTTCTTCCCTGCTGTCATAATAGTCCCTTATTATGAACGTCTTCGTAAGCAGCATGTTCGCAAGACGTTTGAATTCTTCCTTTTCGGAGTTTGTCAGTTTATCATAGGCTTCAGTCCACATTAGCTTTTTCTCTCCTTATAAACCTCATATGAGGTATGGTATATCCGTCGCAACGGTCATACCCGTCTCCAAATTCCACCCGGTAGAAAACACCTTTTTCGTCTTTTTTCAAAGTCGCCAAGACAAGCATAACAAATTCATCATCGTTGGTAATTCTGATTTCAGAACTGTTCAGAACATCTTTGCCCTTCATAAGCTCATTCATAAATGCCATTATTTTCTGATGACTATACTGTTTTCTTGCTTTTTTAATAAAATCCTCAAAGGCTTTGTTAACGATATTCCCGTCTGTCATCTCAAGGGAAAGAGGTCTTCCTTCTTTTCGTCCCATCCTGTTTGGTTTTACATACAGTGATTTTTCATCTATATATCCCTGCTTAAACAGGCTTACATTGTCAGCCAGTATTTCCGCCCACCTTTCCTGATTTGAAGCAGCTGCAGAGAGTATACCCACAAGCTTGCCTTTTATACTCCTGTCGGTAGTGAGAAAATACCGCATTTTCTCCATCGATGCCCGGGTGTAAGCTGTCCTCTTCCTGTCGATTTCAGCAAGCATTTCGTCCAGGCTTTCATAAATATCGCTTATTTGATTTATTCTTCGTATGATATCATCCATTGCATCATCCACGGTATTATACTTGCCGCGCTGGACGGCCTGCTCAGCCATTTTTTGCCTTATTCCGAAATCCGAAAGCCAGTCGGACAGGATTTTCATTAACGGAACCTTGTACCGGGGAACGGAGTCCATGGTTTTCAGTGGATGATATATGCGATCCATGATAAGTTCCTTGTACTCATCGAAATGGCCTTTAAGGATATCATTTACGGTTAAGTAATCATTGAGGGCCTGATGATATCTTCTTATATTATTATGCAGCGTTTTCAGTTCATCCACAAGCTTCAGGGTATTTTCATGGGCTGTCAGCAGAGCGTTGTACATGAAATCGTCCCTTTCCGCGTCGGCTGTGCGCAGTGCGGAATAGGTGGAATAAACGTATGAATTGTATTCGTGTACTGCATTGTCAGTAAATGAATATAACAGGTCCAGGAGTTTTATTGTATAATCGGGTAAAGTAATAATCTCCTCAAATGAATCCATCTGGTACTCAACTTCAATCCATTTTGTAGCCATGAGTCTCCTGAGAATAAGATGTGCAGTGGCAGAGGCTCCTTGCCCACCTTTTACTTCTTCTTCCGCTTCTTCAAATTCCATTTTTTCCGCTTCCAAATCAAGACTTAATAATGCTTCATCAAGGTTTGCAATGAGCATTGCCACAAGATCACTCTTGCTTATGGTCATATGCTGCTTGAATGCCTTGCGCAGAACAAACAAGGCTTCAGCATACAATGCCTTGTTCTTTGAAACAAGTACGGAAAAAAGATTGGGAGGTAATATGTCAAATAGCTTCACTTGTCAATTCCTTCTAGCATATATAACTAAAGATTATTAATACAATATTACCTTAATGATATTTAAGCATATAAAAGTTTATTATTCAACACTTGCAATAATGAGTTAAGTCCATATAATTGTGTAAAAAGGGAGTTTTAAAAAAGGGTTGAGCCACCCTCACCCCTCTGGTTAGAATTAAATTGACAAACCCAAAA
>NZ_FQZP01000074.1 GCF_900142095.1 Thermoclostridium caenicola
TTGTGTATACCATCCTTTAAGACTATCAAATATATGTGGGGGGTGAAATATTCACGCGATAATCTTAAGGGTGAAATTATCATACGATAAAGACACTGTTCAGGATACACTCTTTACAAATGGCAAAATTAAGGATATTATATCTTAAGCTGGTGGTTGGACAAACCACCCCATGCAATAAACCTTCGAGGAGTATGAGGTCTATGAAGCCCAGATTGAGCAGAGACAAGATGATGGAACTGATGAAGAATTATTGCAATGGCAACTACAACCGGTTTGGAAGGGAACTGGGAGTGGATCCCGCCCATCTGTACAGGTTCCTGAAAACCGGCGTAGGAGGGGGCAAGAAGATGATATTCTCTTTAATGGCGTTTTGTGAAAAGAACCGGTTGGATTACAAAAACTACATCGAGATGTAGCGGTTTTTTGTTGAATATTATTCCTCTATTTTGCACGACGGGCGCACGGGATAGCCATGAAATTTTGTTGCATTTCATCATTATATTCCACGGACGATTTGATTATAATAAAAACTGTTGAAGCAAATGACGCAGTTTCGATTGACTGATTGATGAAACAAGTGAGATCCCCTGAAATCGCAGCATAAAACGCAGCAGCAAATGGATTTTCGGCCCCCTTTTCGCTCCTTTATGGAGCGGCATACAATTCCCAAATTTATATAGATTCCCTAAGCAGGCAGCGTTCAGCAGGAACGCTGTTTTTGTTTTATTCCGCTGGTTTCCCCAGCTTCCTGACATATTCGATCATGCCCCTGGCCGCCAGGGCTCCCTGGCCTACGGCAACCGCGATCTGCTTGAATACGCCCGTACAGTCCCCAGCCGTGAACAGCCCGCTGATATTGGTTTCCATCCTTTCATTGAAAGCGATGGACTTTCCGTTCATCAGAATTCCCATTTTCATGGCAAAATTGACCCCCGAAGCGCTACCATAGGCCACAAACAAGCCATCCAACGCTTCTTGTGTGCCATCCTCAAAAAGGATGCCCTCCAGGCCGCCCTCGCCGTACAGGCCTTTGATCTTCCCGGTATTGATCCTGAAAGCATCCATCTGTTCCCTGAAAGCCGGGGAGATGCTGAGATCCCTGCCGTTGGTAAAAATCGTGACATCCCTGGTGAAGGCGAGGAGTTCCATGGCCTCATGCACCGCATAATCCGTATAGCCCAGTACGCCCACCTTTCTGTTCCGGTAGAAGAAACCGTCACAGGTGGTGCAATAGCTGACCCCCATTCCTTCATAGGCCTCAATCCCCGGAACAGGCGCTTTGGCAACCGGGGCCCCGGGAGCCAGCAGCACGGTTTTTCCCCGGTACTCGCCGTTGACACACTTCACCGTGAAATGATCGAGCTTTTCGAGGCCCACCACCTCATCGGCAACAATCTGCGCCCCAAGGCGCAAGGCCTGCTTTTCGCCGGCCTCCAGGAGCTGCCTGCCGCTGACGGGTTCTTCAAAACCGTAATAGTTCTCCACCTTCCCCGCCTTGAGCAGGACACTGTCATTTTTTCCTATGACAAGGGTTTTCAGGTTAGCCCTTGTGGTATAAATGGCGCAGGATATCCCGGCGGGGCCGCGTCCAATGATAATGGCATCATACAGCAATCGTATCACCTGTCCGTTCAGATCATATTCCTCATAATATATATACCACACTTATTTTGGCGCGAACATCCGCAGAAAATGAGGAACCGGCCTGCAACCCGCCGGAATCAAACCGATTGACGGCCAGACCGCTTTTCTGTAATGTATAATTAAGCCAATACAGGGGGTATGTGACTTGCAAACCTATAAATACGACGCATTTATCAGTTACAGGCACACCGAGCCGGATAAAACCATAGCGGAAAAGCTTCACAGGATGCTGGAAACCTACCGGGTGCCCAAGGCTGTTGTGAAAATGGGCAGCCAGAAAAAGGTGGGCCGCGTGTTCAGGGACCGCGAAGAACTCCCCACTTCATCCAATCTGGCTCAAAGCATTCAGGAAGCCCTGGAAAACTCGGAGCACCTGATTGTTATTTGCTCTCCCAGGACACCTGCTTCCCAGTGGGTTTGCAAGGAGATTGAAACCTTTGCGGCGCTGCACGGGCATGACCGGATCCTGCCGCTGCTCATCGAAGGGGAACCGGCAGAGTCTTTCCCGGAGCAGCTCCGGTTTGTGAAGAAACAGGTGGTTCAGGAAGACGGAACGGTGGCCGAAGTGGTGGAGGAAATCGAGCCCCTGGCAGCCGATATCCGTGCGGAAGACCTTAAGGGGATGAAGAAGAAGCTGAAGACCGAGGTGCTTCGCCTTCTGGCCCCCATCCTCAACTGCCGGTTCGACGATCTGAAGCAGCGGCACAGGGAGCGCAGGATCAAGCGCATCCTCACCCTGTCCTTTGCCTTATCCGCCTTCTTCTTGCTCTTCGGCTCTTACAGCACCTATCAGGCTGCACTGATTAAGCAGCAGGCCGAGGTGATCAAGGAAAAATCGGAGCAGGTGGAGCAGAAGTCGCGTGAAGTGGAAGAGCATGCAAGGCTTTTGGAAATACAGGTCCAGAAGACGTTGATAGGACAATCCCTCTACCTGTCGGATATTGCACAAACCTACCTTGCCCAGGGTGACCGGCTGGGTGCCGTACTGGTTGCCCGGGAAGCGCTTCCCAAAAATCTTGCCAATCCGGAACGTCCCTATGTGGAGGAAGCGGAGTATGCCCTTTCCCAGGCGCTTGGCGTCTATAAAGTGACCTATGGTTCAGAACTGCAGGCAGAGCTCATGCTCCGGCATGATGAACCGGTACGTGGATTTGCCTTAAGTCCCGACGGCAGGAAAGCCGCCACGGTCACAGATGATGTCATACATATCTGGAATGCGGAAAACGGCATGCTGCTGAATGATTATACCATCCATAAAACCATAATTGTTCCGCTCCATTTTATTGATGACAGAACGCTAATCTTCCAGGCCAGCGGCGGTGTCCACTGTCTCGACGTTGAATCCATGCAGGAGAAATGGTCCTATAAAATCAGGTCTTTATCGGACCTGGCGATAAGTGCCGATAACAGCAAAGCGGCCCTTGTTTACAGCGATCTTATCGTCCTGGACACTGCCACAGGGCAGCCGATCATGGATATACCCTTAAACAGCCTGCTCCCTGGGAGCAGCCGTGTATACGGCTCCCATATCACCTTTGATGAAAGCGGCCGGTACATCTTCTTTACCATTGACGACGGTAGAGCAGTTAAGGTTGACCTGGACCGGAAGGAAATTGAGCGGATATATCCGGCAGGGCATGATTATGTCATTGGTCTTGACGTCGCCCCGGATGGAAAAGTGGCTGTCATGTCCTTTAATCCGGATGCATCCAACTATTACATCCTGAACGTTTTTGACGCTTCCGGGAATCTCCTCTACAGCACCAGCACCAGTGATGTAATGGGCAACCCTTCCTTCGCCCCGGCAGACAGCAGCAAACTGGTTTATGAAGGTGATGATGAACTGGTTATTCTCAATATTCCTGACGGGTCAAGGCATATCTGCAACCATGGCGTCATCATCTCAGACTATTACATCGTCAGCGATCTGATCATCTCAGCAACCCGGGATGGTAACCTCAGGTTCTGGACCATCGACGGAAAAGAATATGACATGGAACATCGGGCCATGGGCATGTTCATCTATGATCTGGATTTCGTACCCGGCCTGGTTGCTTTCAGGAGTGAAAAGGATGTCGTTTTCATGCGGTTCTTCAATAATGATAACGCCCTTTTGCTCGAAGGCCATTCCGATTTTATCAAGGATGTCATTGTGCCGGAAGACGACAGGTACGTGGTATCCTGCTCAGATTACGGCGAGATAATCCTGTGGGATCTGGAAAAGGCGGAACCCGTTGCCACCTCCCATTTGGGCACCAGGATCAGCAAGATCCATCCGGTGGATAACGGAAACAAGTTCATAATCCTTACGAATGATGAACGGCTCCTCCTTTACGATTCCGCCACCCTGGAGCTTATCCGTGAAGAAAACATCCAGAGCGTATACAGCACCGTGCTGAGCCCGGACGGGTCGTTATGCTTCCTTTCCGGCAAGCAGGAAGACCGGATCGTGAAAACCGCAGATTTTGAAGCTGTGGCAACACTGCCTAAGCAATTTGTATGGGAAGCCTTGTTCTTCAGTGACAACAGCAAAATGATCCTGAATACCTCCAGGGGGCTGGCCCTCCTTGATATAGCCGGTCAGACCATTGTCAAGGAAGTGGAAACAGGCGATCTCACCGGACTCCGCCTCAGCCGTGACAACAGCATGCTGGCCTGCATCAGCGAAAAGCAAAGCGTCAAGCTGTATGATACCGGCAGCCTGGAGGAAAAGCTGACTATCGAATTTACCGGACCAAAGCCGGAAGCCGTTTTCTTTGATCCTTCGGGCACAACGCTCTTTATTTCATTCTCCGACCACACCATCGGGCGTTATAATGCGGCGGACGGAAAGCTTGTGGGCATGCTGGACAAAAAGATTGAAAACGTAAAAGACATTCAGTTCATCCAGGACAGGAATATCTATATCATCGTTGGTTTGACCGAATCCTATATCTGGCATGCCGAAACCCATAAACCGATAGGCCACGTACGTAGCCTTAAAGCAATCAAGCCGAAATCCGGACGCCTGTACGTGGACTTCTTTGAGAAATTGTTCGTCCTCCCTCTCTATGATACACAAGGTCTTCTGGATGAAGCGGAAAGGCAGCTCAAGGGAAGGGCACTGACACCCATTGAAAAACAGCGGTTGTTTATCGTGGAATAGCAATTCTCCGGACGGCATAACGCCGTCCTTTTTATTATTTTAAATATCAGTTTCCTTTTCAATGATATATGTATCACCAGTCTTGGCTTTCATCTAACTTTTTCAAGAATCTTTGTTTGTCAGATTCACTCTTGAACCCGATATATCGAAACTCCGTGGAGTTATTCAGGAAAAGACCATCATATATATGAATTTCTACGAATGCATTGTCTATATCCTCATCAGTTGATAATTCTTTGGGTAAATCATTATCTATCAGTTCTCCATTTTCATTATAAATCCAAACGGGAATCAATGATAATCTAAATAGATTTTAAATTTTTGCATATATAGTCTTCCCATGGCCTGTTGTGAGGTTGGCACCACTAATATAAACGTTATTACCTACTGTTGCTTGTTAGTATGTTTTCTCTCCAAATTTCATCTAAACAGGTTCACCTAAATAAAATTGTAAACATTCTTATACATCAGATGCGTCAATAGAGATTAATGACACGAAATGTCAAATTTCTTTCAGGCTCTTTTCCTTTTCCGTCAGAAGCAAACCATCTATACGTTTGAACATTTCCCGCCCTATTGAGCCTGATGCATTAACGTGTGAATTTCCTTTGATGATATTAGTCTGTTTATTTAATGAGAATATTTTTCTATCTGCCAAACAGTATTCCCTGAGGGCCATAGGAATCAAGATATAGGTAAAACAATAAAGGCGGTTCAGTTTGCTTAGGAAACAAAATCAGGTTCCATTCCCTGTCTTTTAACTCTTTTATATAATTTATCTCCCTCCCGTATTTTTTTAGATAAGCATCCAGTTCTGGATCATCTATTGGCTCATGTATGCTATTTATACGTTCACGATCATCAACACGCATCCCATCGCCCTTCCAATATAATTTGATTCCACTATAGGGCAAAATCCTGTTCGCTTGGAGGCCATCTTCGACATAAATATCAAGCGCAAAATAACCATGTTTCTCTGTCAAGGAAGCCAGGCCCTTCAAAAACTCCAATTCATTTTCCAGTCCTCGAATCCTTGATAAGGCCTCTTGACATTCTTGAGAAACTTCACCAAGCGGTTGCGATATGCAGAAAAAAGTTACAAAATCCTTGCTGCTGTGCCCAAAAAATATGGGATATGTAGATGTTTCTTGCTCCAAATAGTTAATTGCAATAGGATATTTATCTTTGAAAAATATTTTATATCCAGGAGATACATCGGATACATAGTAAGAATATGCAATATTCTCATTCCATTTGGCCATTATTAGATTATAGAATGAATATTCGTTGTTTAGCGTTTCCAATGCCTTTTCAAAACGTTCTTTCTCTTGCTCTATCAACTGAAGTTTTCTGTCCGGAGGAAGCATTTTTGCTATTTCCTCATATGTATAAAGTTTAGGCTCTTCCTGCAAATTATCAACTATCACAGGTTCTTCAGCAGGGGGTTCTGAGGAAAAGTCCGTTGTGGTTGACGATATATCAGGCATAATCAATGGCGTTGTTTCCGGGCTTGGCGCAGTCGGACTTGCTGTCGCAGGCAAAATCCCTGTAGTTCTGCTATCTGGATCGATTCGTACCATACATCCGGAAATAATTAAAATCCCCCAACATAAAAAAGCAATTTTTCTTTTATTCACGGATTTCACCTCTTTGATTTCCATTCATCGGGTATAATGAACAATGTACCATCATCTTGAATAAATCTTCTTACTGTAACTACCATTTCCGTACCATATGCATTGACACCTTCGGGGCTTGTCCAGTGAAAATTAATAGGTATAATTCGGACTCCTCCTTTATTTCCAATATCTATGCATTTGCCATTTCCAACATACATCATGACATGATCTGCTCTTCCATCTTGTGGCATGGATTAAGTCTATATAATGGTGTAAAAAGGAGTTGAGCCAAAGCTCATACCTCGGTAAAATATAGTTGCTAAACAAATACCAAACCGAGGAGGATG
>NZ_FQZP01000075.1 GCF_900142095.1 Thermoclostridium caenicola
TTGAACGCTCCTTTCTGGGAGGTAATGTGTTTTTGGCGATTCCATTATACCAGAGGCGTTTCAGGTCTCATTTTTATTATTAAGTTAACAGACCATAGGCTTTTGAAAGGAGGGAAAGTATGAAAGAAAGAATTGCAAAATTGATTGACATTAAGAGCATTGTTACCCTTGTTGTAACGGCCGTGTTTGCTTATCTGTCAGTAGCCGGCAATATACAACCGAGTGAGTTTGTTACCATCTTCATGATGATTGTAGCCTTTTATTTTGGCACTCAAGCCAAAAAGAACGAGAAGAATGAAAACACCCCCGGTTAACGCCGGGGGTTATTTTTTTTATTTCCATTTACACGAACGTATGTTCTAAATATAATAGTATTTGGATATAATATTTTGGGTGGTCATAATGAAAGTCTTAAATAGGCCAGTAGACATGATATCTTGTCATTATGCGGATGGGACTATCAAACCGTTAAAATTTAAAATTCAAGACGAAGATGCAATCAAAACTATAAAAATAGACCGTGTAATTGACACCGTAAAAGAAAGGGCTTTAGGTAAATATCTACTACGGTTTGTTTGCTTATCTATTATCGATGGTATAGAAAAGAGATACGAACTAAGATTTTTCCCAGATACAATACAATGGTCTCTATATAAAATGTAAGAAAAAGAGCCTTAATTGGCTCTTATTTATTCTCAATAATAAAGGTGGCTTTATCGTTACTCAATACATCTGGTTGAATGTTAATCTCAAGCACCTTCCAATCTGCCGGAACTTGATAACCTAAAATGCCATTCAATTTTTTCCCCGGCGCAATACTTCCGTCAAGACTTGATTTGTCGGCAGAAGCTATTGCAGATAAGTCGGTATTTATTGCGTAATCATCTACATATGCCTTTACTGCTAGCATAGAGCTAATTGACAATTCTTTTTTCCCGTTATTACTCAGAGTTACATCTGCGATTAAGAATACTTTTCCGTCATCCGGGGTAAAAAAATCTTTTCCTGTACTTATGGTCAGATCGTTCAAGGTAATATCAACATTTCTAACGGTTACTGTGTCACCAACAGTGGGCATTTTATCAGGTGTTGGTTCTGGCGTAGCTTCAGGAGTAGATTCGGAAATAACTTTGGGTGTAGGAGAAGTTGTTGATTCTTGTGTAGGTTTTATGTCGGCAGTTGTGCTTGATGTATCATCACCGGAATTTGCAGCAACACAAATAACAACTACCGCAACAATTACCCAGAACCACCATTTCTTAAAGATAGGCTTTTTTGCTTTCATTAGGGGTAACCTCCTTTAATTAATGCTAATTGGGATTATATAACAATCGAATTGCTTTCGCAACTTCTTACATAATTCGTGATATTCCGGATATACTAATGCTAAAGAGTTGATGGTATGGTTTATTTACTAAATAAAATAGTATGGTTTCTAAATAGGTATAATTCTGTAGTTTAATGGTGAAGGCTTTAATTTGGTGATTATTCCGATGCAATTTGACCCAGGCGTCCGATTCAAAATGACCCACCCCTCCGATTCAGATTGACCCATCAATCCGATTGAAAATGACCCACCGTTCCGATTCAGATTGACCCACCCTCGGCCTCGGGGAAATCTGCTCCTGTTACAATGGTTTCAATAACATTGGACAAGGAGGAAAGAAATGAGGTCGATTCACATGTTAAAAATCCGAGAGATTCTTAGACTACAAAGTCTTGGAATCGGCATCAGAGCGACAGCACAAAGCTGTAAATGCTCACGTAACACAGTGCGTGAAATTCTGAGGACTGCTGAACTTCAAGGCATTTCATGGCCACTTCCCATCGATATGGATGATGCTTCGTTAATGAAGATATTCTATCCATCAAATTCTGAGCCTGCAAGTCGAAAGCCTGAACCGGATTATCAGTACATCCACGAAGAACTGAAACGTCCGCACGTTAATTTACGGCTTTTATGGACGGAATACAAGGCTCAGCAACCTGATGGCCTGGGCTATTCTCAATTCTGCAACCGTTACAGGAACTGGGCTGCCAGAACAAAAGCTGTAATGCATCTTGAACACAAGCCCGGTTATGAGATGTTTGTCGATTGGGCAGGCACAAAAATGCAGGTAATTGACCCTGAAACGGGTGAAATTATTCCTGCTCATCTTTTTGTCTCAACCATTGGTACAAGTGGTTATCCCTATGTAGAGGCATTCCCCTCTCAATCCCTTGAAAGTTGGATTATTGCTCATATCAATGCTTTCAGGTATTACGGGGGTGTACCGCATCTATTAGTACCGGACAATCTGAAAACAGGCGTGAAAAAAGCTTGCAATTATGATCCTGAATTAAACAAGACATACCTGGAATTATCAGAACACTATGGTTGCGCTATTGTTCCTGCCCGTACCAGAAAGCCAAAAGATAAGGCTCTTGTTGAAGGTGCTGTCGGAGATGTCAGTACATGGGTTGTTGCTGCACTACGTAATGACAAGTTTTTCAGCTTTCATCAACTGAATCTTGCTATTCGGGAAAAATTACGTAGCTTTTCACAGAAACCTTATCAGAAAAAGGATGGCAGCAGAGAAAGCGTTTTTCTTGAACTTGACCGTCCCGCATTGAAACCACTGACATCAAAAGACTATGAAATGGCAGTATGGAAGGTATCAACAGTCTCGTTTAACTACCATATCGAAATTGACCATATGTATTACAGTGTGCCATATACCTACATTCAAAAGAAGGTGGACGTAAAAATCAGTACTTATACTATCGAGGTATACTCAAACCATGTAAGGATCTGTTCTCATCCCCGTCTTCGTGGTAAAGCCGGTCAGTTCTCTACTAATCCTGAGCATATGCCGCCAAATCACAAGGAATATATTCAGTGGGATGGGAACCGTTTTCTTGCCTGGGCTTGCAAAATCGGCGATAACACCCGTGAACTTGTTCAACAGGTTCTTTCATCAAAGAAGATTGAACAACAAGCCTACAAATCCTGTTTTGGACTTCTGAGGCTGGCTGACAGGTATACAGCCTTCCGTTTAGAGAACGCCTGCCGTAAAGCTCTTGCATTAAGGTCTCCATCATACACCACGGTGAACAATATACTTAAGAACGGTATGGACAAGGTAGAAAGCCCTGTTCCTCCTCCCAAAAACAATATTATCCCCATTCACTCCACTATCAGAGGCGCTAAATATTATGCACAAGGAGGACAAAAAGCATGAATGAACAGCAAACCATCGAAAAACTCAATTGGATTAAAGTATGTACCATGGCCAAGGAATACAGCCGTCAGTTAAAAAATCCCGAAATACAGAGCCTATCTTTTGATGAGCGTTTTGGCTTACTGGTAGACAGTGAATGGACAGCCCGGCAGAACAAACGCCTGGCTAATCTTGTACGTAAGGCTGGAATGAAGTACAACTGTGCTATTGAAGAGTTCGTCTTTACCCCTGAAAGGTCGGTAAACAAGCAGACCATTATGCAATTATCATCATGCGCATGGATTCGTGACAATCTTAATGTATTGATAACCGGAGCAACAGGATCAGGTAAAACCTTTCTGGGCTGCGCCCTTGGTAATACTGCTTGCAGAAATGGTTTTAAAGTTCTCTTTAAAAGAGTTCCAAGACTTCTTACCGACATAGCCATTGCTAAAGGTGATGGTTCATACAACCGCCTTATGCGAGAGTTAAAGAATATCAAACTCCTGATATTGGATGATTGGGGTTTGAATGTTTTTGACCATGCGGAGGGCCGAGATCTCCTGGAGGTAATCGAAGATCGTACTCAGGTTAATTCTACAGTCATCTTAAGCCAATTATCCATAGATGACTGGCACGGCCTATTCACTGACCCTATTGTCGGAGATGCAGTCCTGGATAGGCTTGTCCACGGTTCATATCAGATTAAACTGGAATCCAAAGAGTCAATGAGAGGATTCAATTTTCAAAGAGCATAATATTTGTATCAAATTCCCGCAAGAGGCTGATGGTCAGCCTCTTTCCAGCTTTATTTGTATTTTTTATTGACATTAACAGCCAATTTGATAATCTAAAATCATCCCTTGCCATGGGTGGGTCACTTTGGATCATATCCATGGGTCAAATTGAATCGGAACGGTGGGTCACTTTGAATTGGACCAGTGGGTCATTTTCAATCGGAACGGTGGGTCAATTACGTCGGATTAAGCAATTTGGGTTTGTTATGTGCCACGATAAGAATTCGGGGGAATATCTTGGTGATTTCTTTCCAATCCCCGGACTTGTAGTAGTTCTCATATTTCTCTTGGTTAAATCGATTATGCAGGTGAATCTCCACTTAAGTAGCTATATTCACAGATGATACAAAAGGCGCTTCATGCTGGCACCAAAGCAGGGAACAACTCCAGTATTGGCATTGAGATTTGTGAAAGTGGAGACAGGCAAAAGACTCTGCAAAATGCAGCTCAATTGGTTGCAAAGCTGCTGAAAGAGCGCGGTTGGGGAGTGGACAAGCTTCGCAGACACTATGACTGGAGTGGTAAAATATGCCCTCGGATTTTCTATGATAACGGCAAGTGGACAAGTTGGGAACAGTTTAAGGAAGCTGTTCAAAAGGAACTTTTCGGAGGTGATAACATGACACAGGATAAAAATCAGCCTTCCGACTGGGCAAAGGAAGCGTGGGAATGGGCAAAGCAGCAAGGTCTATTGGATGGTACAAGACCAAAAGACAATCTTACCAGGCAAGAATTAGCGGTTGTATTAAAAAGGTTGGCTGAGAAAAAATGAAATTTTCAAAGGTAATCGTATCATTAGTAATTCTACTTAACACTGCTTTTACATTAGCAGTGCTTTTTATTTTTTATCGTATTCAAACGGAACCATCAACTCTTATAGGTGCATGGTTTAGTTTCACCACTGTGGAGCTTTGGGCCTTGGCTGGAATAAAGAAAAAAGAAGTTGAAAAAGGAGATGGAAAGGGATGAGTAACCTCAAGCAAAAGCTGACAAGCCGTAAATTCTGGGTAGCCGTTGCGACGGCTATTTTTATTATTCTCTCTGAAGGTCTCGACTGGAATATTGATAATGACTTGTATTGGAAACTTATCACCCTTGCACTTGGCTATATCTTTGGTGAAACGGCAACTGATATCGCAAGAGCAAAGAGTGACAGTAAAAATGCATAAATCCACCCACATAATAATTTACCCCGGCTTAGGCCGGGGTTATTTTTTTTAGGCTCTTCTAATTTAAGGGTAAACAACTTTAACTGTGGAAAATAAAAAACGCATAAAAAAAATATCCCTCGTTCGAGGGATACAGATTGTCGAAAAACAGGCATTTTCACGTGGGTGAGAATGCCTGTTTTCTTTGAAATATCAAAAATATAGCCCAAAATCGATAAAATAAAGGGC
>NZ_FQZP01000076.1 GCF_900142095.1 Thermoclostridium caenicola
AATGAATATCCAAGAAGAATGTTTGGTTATAGGTCAGCCATAGAAATGGCGGTATGATGTATAGAATTTATTCCAGTAAGCAATGGATTTACCAATTTTTTCACGGCATTTAATATTGCAATTTATACGAATCAGCAAAGCTAAAATACTTGTTGACTGAAAGAGAAATAGTGTGGTAAAGTAGCAAGAAACGCACTGCTATAAGGAGGCAATACCAATGCAAGCAGGCTTATTTCCGTTGACGGATTACAAGCCGATTATGGGTATACGGGAAACCGAGATTGCGATTAAATATATCAAGGACCTTTTTGAAAATACGCTGGCTGAGGTATTGAATCTGACCCGTGTCTCCGCTCCACTGTTCGTTTGTTCCCAGACCGGCCTGAACGACAATCTCAACGGTGTTGAGAGGCCGGTATCCTTTGATGTGAAGCATATGGACGGATGCACGGTGGAGATCGTGCATTCCCTGGCCAAATGGAAGCGGGCTGCCCTGAAAAGATACGGCTTCACCCGAGGCGAGGGGATATATACCGATATGAACGCCATCAGAAGGGACGAGGAAATGGATAACCTGCATTCCATCTATGTGGACCAATGGGACTGGGAAAAGGTTATCGGGCCTGAAGAGCGCAATATCGACACCCTTAAGGCGGTTGTCCGCGATATCTTCTCGGTGTTCAAAAAGGTGGAGGACAAGGTGGTGGAGAGGTTTCCCGTCCTTAAAAAGCAGTTGCCGGATGAGATATCCTTCATCACCACGCAGGAACTGGAGGATCGTTATCCTGACCTTACACCGAAGGAACGGGAGGACAGGATCACCGAGGAAAGAAAGGCCGTGTTTATCATGCAGATCGGCGGTAAGCTAAAATCGGGGAAAAAGCATGACGGACGGGCTCCCGACTATGACGACTGGGAACTCAACGGGGATATCCTGTTCTGGTATCCCGTCCTTAACAAAGCGGTGGAAATGTCTTCCATGGGTATAAGGGTGGACGCCGAATCCCTGGACAGGCAGCTTAAGCTTGCCGGCTGTGAAGACCGCAGGAACCTTCCTTACCACAGGGACGTCCTGGAAGGAAAGCTTCCCCAGACGGTGGGCGGCGGCATCGGGCAGTCCAGGATATGCATGTTCTTCCTGGGCAAGGCCCATATCGGTGAGGTCCATGCGTCGGTCTGGCCTGAGGAAATGGTACAGGCCTGTGAGAAAATGGGGATCCAACTGCTGTAAGTTTAAAAACCTCAAAATGGGACAACCTATTGGTATAATGCTCATGAGCTTGACTCATGAGCTTTTTTGATAGCTTTTTCTTGTCATTGTGAGGAAGCAAAGCCGACGAAGCAATCTCTGGTACTTCCAAAGCAGCCTGTGAAGTATTGCATGATTTCCACATCCCGTTTTACGTTGCTCATAATAAATAGCAATCGTATGTACACTATGAGTGGCTGACGTGCTAAAGGAGCCCGTAAAGGTTAAGGTCGCATTGCGATAAGGCGCCAAAACAGCCTGTGAGAATGGGAAAAGGGCGGCTGCTGTTTGAGCGCAGCGAGTTCAGCCGCCCCCCCCATTCGAACAGCTGCTGTTGTTAAAAGCCGTGCAGTGCAGCACCGGCTTTACGGGCTTCCGGAATAAATTGAGATTGCCGCGCTCGTTTTGCTCGCAATGACTATCGAAAAAAGTTGGAAGCCGGATGCAGGATTGCTGATTGTTCGAAGCCATATAACAAGCCTGATTTCTAGCCTCCAACCTATAAACACTAACCACCTGCGGGAGGTCTCTCGCTTTCGTCTGTGCATACACTTGTAAAGGTGCGATATGAATTGGAGGGATATAATGGCCAGAGCTAGACACATGTTTGCAGGCGGGAATACCTGTTTGGGATTTTTCAGTTACTATCACCATATCCTCCCCCAGGAGGAAGCAGAGAAGATCTATGTTATCAAAGGCGGTCCCGGCGTCGGCAAATCCACCTTCATGAAAAAAGTGGCACATGCCATGATGGACAGGGGTTTCGATGTGGAGTTCATGCACTGCTCATCCGACAGCGATTCCCTGGACGGCGTTGTGGTGCGGGATCTGAAAACATTCCTGGTGGATGGCACGGCTCCCCATATCATCGATCCGAAATATCCCGGAGCTGTGGACGAAATCCTGAACTTCGGGGCTTTCTGGAATGAAGAGGAAATCAAGAAACACAGGAAGGAGATACTGTCGATCAGCCGCGAAATCAGCCGATTGTTCGCCAGGGCTTACCATTACCTGCATGCTGCTTTTGAGGTTTATCAGGACAGCGCTTCCCTTTTTAATAAGGCTTTGGACAAGATAAAGCTCAGCCGTTTGATTGCGGACCTGGAGGAAGAACTGTTCGCAGGCAAAGACGGTGAAGAAGGGGAGGGCCGGGAACGTTCCCTTTTTGCCAGCGCCATTACCCCGTCAGGCTATGTGAATTACTTGAATACCTTGCTCGACGTGAGTACCGTGTATGTGATTAAAGGGGATATGGGCGCCGGTGAGGAGTTGCTGCTGGAAAGGCTGCGGGACACGGCCCTCAGCAAAGGCTTCGATGTGGAAGGTTTTTACTGCGCCCTGAACCCCCACAAATTGGAACATCTGATCATACCCGGGCTGGATGCCGCTGTCACTACGTCCAATACCTATCATCACGCCGAGGTGCCATCTGCCAGGATCATTGACATGATGGAGCTGATGGATCGGAAACTGCTGGAACAATACCGAGGTGAACTTGAGGAGAATCGCCAAGCCTTTGACGGACTTATGGCAACGGCGCTGGCCAGCATCAGGCGGGCCAAGGAGAATCATGATGCGCTGGAACAATTCTATATACCCTATATGGATTTCAAGGCCATGGATGCCAGCTGTCAACAGATTATCGGGCGCCTGGCCGAACTCCGCCCGACTGAAGAGATTGCTTCGTCGCTCCGCTCCTCGCAATGACATCACGGGTAATGCTCGCAGGTGCGGTATGATGCCATGCCCCACTGCGTTTCGCTCGTATTGACGGTCAAGGCATGCCGCTGTGCGGTACATTGTCCGAAATTAAAGCAATAAAAAGAAAAGAGGAAGGATATAAACGCGATTTTGCCGGCAACGGCAAAATCGCGTTTTCCTTGACTGCCTGATGCGCCTATGGTACAGTGGGCTGTGGAAATTCAAACACAACTGGAGGAAACACATTGAGCTACAAAGTCGGATTCATATCCCTGGGATGCCCCAAAAACCTGGTGGACAGTGAAATCATGCTCGGGTCGTTTAAGGAAAACGGCTTTGAGCCCGTCAATGATTTGGCCCAGGCCGATGCCATCGTTATCAATACATGCGCTTTCGTCGGGGATGCCAAGGAAGAAGCGATCGTTACCATTCTTGAGGCGGCCAGGCATAAGGAGGAAGGATGCCTCAAGGCGCTGGTGGTTACCGGTTGCCTGGCGGAAAGATACCGGGAAGAGATCATCAGGGAGATCCCCGAGGTGGATTTGGTGTTCGGCACCGGCAGCATCCCCCAGGTAGCAAGCCGCACAAAGGCCTTCCTTGACGGGGAACGCCTGGAAAGCGCTGTATGGTGCGATATTCCCAATACCGTCGACTACCTGGAAAATCCCAGGATGTTAAGCGATAATAAACCCTACGCCTATCTCAAGATCGCTGAAGGATGCAGCAACCACTGTACCTACTGCATCATCCCGAAGCTCAGGGGGCCATACCGGAGCAGGCCGATGGAAAGCCTCATCAGGGAGGCTGAATTTCTTGCCGGCCAGGGGAAAAAGGAAATCATCCTCATCGCGCAGGATGTCACCCTCTACGGCCAGGATCTGTACGGGGAAAAGAAATTGGTGGAGCTGATTCGAGCCTTAAGCGGAATAGGCGGTATCCGGTGGATACGCCTGTTGTACTGCTATCCCGAACTGATAGACGATGCCCTGATTGAAGAGATGAAAACCAATGACAAGCTGGTCAAGTATATGGATATCCCCATCCAGCATATCTCGGACAGCATCCTCAAGGCCATGGGAAGAAGGGGTACCGGCCAGTACATCGAAACGCTTCTGAAACGGCTGAAGTCCGAAATCCCCGGCATTGCCCTGAGGACATCCCTCATTACGGGTTTTCCTGGTGAGACCGAAGCGGATCATCTGAAACTGCTGGACTTCGTGAAGAAGGGGTATTTCCAGCACCTGGGTGTTTTTGCCTACTCCCGGGAGGAGGGCACGCCGGCCTACAAAATGAAGGGCCAAATTCCTGCACGGGTCAAGGTGGCCAGGAGAAAAGCACTTATGGAAGCCCAGCAGCAGAACGTGGCGCAACATAATAGTTCACGCATTGGCAAAATATATGATACAATTATTGAAGGCGTGGCAGAGGATGGTATTTTCTATCTGGGCCGGACGTGCATGGAAGCGCCTGAAATTGACCCGGTGGTTTATGTGACTTCACCATACCCTCTTGAGACAGGTGATGTTGTCAGGGTTAAGATGCTTTGCAGCGAAGAGTACGACTTAATCGGAGAGGTAATAGGGAATGAATCTTCCGAATAAACTGACGCTTTCCAGAATACTGGCTACACCTGTATTCCTGTTCTTTCTCGTTCCGGGATGGTTCGGGCAGTTTCTGGGGATTGACCAATGGGGCAGATATGCCGCTGCAGCCATATTCGTCCTGGCATCCATCACGGACTTGCTGGACGGCATGATCGCCAGAAAGCGTAATATCGTATCGGAGATGGGGAAGTTCCTTGATCCCATAGCCGATAAACTCCTGGTGACCGCGGCGCTGGTGGCTCTGGTCAAGACCGACAACCTGTCGGTATGGGCGGTCGTCATCATCATCGCCCGCGAATTCATCGTAACCGGGTTGCGCATTGTGGCAGCCGGCCAGGGCGTTGTCATCGCTGCCGGCAAGCTGGGAAAAATCAAGACCACCTTCCAGATCATCGCCATTGTGGCCATTCTCATCCGTGATTTTCCTGTATCCCTCATCCTTCCGTGGCTCCCGGTGGGTCATATTTGCATGGGCATAGCCGTTGTGCTCACAGTGGTTTCCGGGGTGGATTATGTCGCAAGAAATGCGTACATAATAAAAAGGGGCCAGTAGCTGGAAGGGGTTGTCGGTCAATTGAAAAAGTAAATTCCGGTTTGCAAAAGTAAATTCCACAGTTTTTGCAAAGCAAGAGAAATCTATATTTTTCGTGTTTTTTGATGAGT
>NZ_FQZP01000077.1:1856-3219 GCF_900142095.1 Thermoclostridium caenicola
TGAGCGGAAGCTGCATGGCACACCGGAAAGTTGAGAATTCTTCCGGGACAGAGAACTCACTTTACGAGGTCAAGCTAATAAGAGCGCAGGGTGAATGCCTTGGCACCAGGAGCCGATGAAGGACGTGGTAAGCTGCGAAAAGCTGCGGTGAGGCGCAAACAGCCTACGACCCGCAGATGTCCGAATGGGGGAACCCACCTGAGGTAAATACTCAGGTATCGTACAGTGAATCCATAGCTGTGCGAGGGGAGACGTGGGGAACTGAAACATCTAAGTACCCACAGGAAAAGAAATCAACAGAGATTCCGCAAGTAGTGGTGAGCGAACGCGGAGGAGGCCAAACCAAAGGACTTCGGTTCTTTGGGGTTGCGGACCGGCATAATGATTCTCGAAGTCTAGCGGAATGAGCGGTTGGAAAACCGAGTCCACAGAGGGTAAAAGTCCCGTACGCGAAAGATGGAGAGACAGGCCGGGATCCAGAGTACCACGAGACACGTGAAATCTTGTGGGAAGCAGGGAGGACCACCTTCCAAGCCTAAATACTACCTGGTGACCGATAGTGGAGCAGTACCGTGAGGGAAAGGTGAAAAGAACCCCGGGAGGGGAGTGAAAGAGAACCTGAAACCTTGTGCTTACAAGCAGTCGGAGGGCGTTAAAGCCTGACGGCGTACTTTTTGTAGAACGGTCCGGCGAGTTATTGTATGTGGCGAGGTTAAGTGCTTAGAGGCACGGAGCCGCAGGGAAACCGAGTCTGAACAGGGCGAATGAGTCACATGCAATAGACCCGAAACCGGGTGACCTATCCATGGACAGGCTGAAGTTGGAGTAAAGTCCAATGGAGGGCCGAACCCACTCCCGTTGAAAAGGTAGGGGATGAGCTGTGGATAGGGGAGAAATTCCAATCGAACCCGGAGATAGCTGGTTCTCCTCGAAATAGCTTTAGGGCTAGCCTCAGGTTAGTCTAGCGGAGGTAAAGCACTGAATGGGCTAGGGGCCTTACCAGGTTACCGAACCCTATCAAACTCTGAATGCCGCATAGATGATGCCTGGGAGTCAGACTATGGGAGATAAGTTTCATAGTCAAAAGGGAAACAGCCCAGACCGTCGACTAAGGTCCCCAAGTCATGGTTAAGTGGGAAAGGATGTGGGCTTGCTAAGACAACTAGGATGTTGGCTTAGAAGCAGCCATTCATTCAAAGAGTGCGTAATAGCTCACTAGTCGAGTGAGCCTGCGCCGAAAATTCAACGGGGCTCAAACCATGCACCGAAGTCGCGGATGTGAGTGGATTTTATTGATGTTGCATTGATGGAAAGCAAGAATTTTGTGACGAGCGAGCGAAGCGCGTTCGGCACTAAATTTCTC
>NZ_FQZP01000077.1:3282-5192 GCF_900142095.1 Thermoclostridium caenicola
ACGAGCGAAGCGCGTTCGGCACTAAATTTCGTTAAGGTTAAACCATCACGCGATGGGAAGTCAATGTGGCATGAATAAAATCCACTCACGTGGTAGAGGAGCTTAGCATACGGGCTGAAGCACGACCGTGAGGACGTGTGGACTGTATGCTAGTGAGAATGCCGGAATGAGTAGCGAGAGTAAAGTGAGAATCTTTACCGCCGAAAGTCTAAGGTTTCCTGGGGAAGGTTCGTCCGCCCAGGGTAAGTCGGGGCCTAAGCCGAGGCCGAAAGGCGTAGGCGATGGACAACTGGTTGAAATTCCAGTACCACCGATGCTCGTTTGAGAGACGCGGGGACGCAGGGGGATAGGTCGTGCCAGCTGCTGGGATAGCTGGTCCAAGCGAGGTAGGTAGTCCTGTAGTGAAGTACGCAGGATGTTCCGAAGGCGTGATGGGGAGGGAAAATAGAGTACCGAAGTGACTGAATCCGCACTGACGAGAAAAGCCGCTATCGAGAGCAGAGGTGCCCGTACCGCAAACCGACACAGGTAGACGAGGAGAGAATCCTAAGGCGAGCGGAAGAAGGGTTGTTAAGGAACTCGGCAAATTGATCCCGTAAGTTCGCGAGAAGGGATGCCTCTTTAACGAGAGGCCGCAGAGAAATGGCCCAAGCAACTGTTTACCAAAAACACAGGTCTCTGCTAAATCGAAAGATGACGTATAGGGGCTGACGCCTGCCCGGTGCTGGAAGGTTACGGGGATCTGTTAGCGCAAGCGAAGCAGTGAACTTAAGCCCCAGTAAACGGCGGCCGTAACTATAACGGTCCTAAGGTAGCGAAATTCCTTGTCGGGTAAGTTCCGACCCGCACGAATGGCGTAATGACTTGGGCACTGTCTCGACAACCCATCCGGTGAAATTGTAGTACTCGTGAAGATGCGAGTTACCCGCGACTAGACGGAAAGACCCCATGGAGCTTTACTGTAGCCTGATACTGTGTTTCGGTATTTCATGTACAGGATAGGAGGGAGGCTGAGAAGCGAGGACGCCAGTTCTCGTGGAGCCGCCGTTGGGATACCTCTCTTGGAGTGCTGGAACACTAACCAGAGCCCGTAATCCGGGTTTGGGACAATGTCAGGTGGGCAGTTTGACTGGGGCGGTCGCCTCCCAAAAGGTAACGGAGGCGCCCAAAGGTCTCCTCAGCACGGTTGGAAATCGTGCGTTGAGTGTAAAGGCATAAGGAGGCCTGACTGCGAGACAGACAAGTCGAGCAGGTACGAAAGTAGGGCTTAGTGATCCGGCGGTATGAGAGTGGAATTGCCGTCGCTTAACGGATAAAAGCTACCCTGGGGATAACAGGCTGATCTCCCCCAAGAGTCCACATCGACGGGGAGGTTTGGCACCTCGATGTCGGCTCATCACATCCTGGAGCTGTAGCAGGTTCCAAGGGTTCGGCTGTTCGCCGATTAAAGTGGTACGCGAGCTGGGTTCAGAACGTCGTGAGACAGTTCGGTCCCTATCTGTCGTGGGCGCAGGATATTTGAAGGGAGCTGTCCTTAGTACGAGAGGACCGGGATGGACGCACCTCTGGTGCACCAGTTGTCACACCAGTGGCACAGCTGGGTAGCCAAGTGCGGATGAGATAAACGCTGAAAGCATCTAAGCGTGAAGCTCGCCCTAAGATGAGATATCCCACCTGAAAAGGGTAAGACCCCATGTAGACTACATGGTAGATAGGCCGGGGGTGTAAGCGTGGTAACACGTTGAGCTGACCGGTACTAATAGGTCGAGGGCTTGACCAAAAACAGTTCTTTGAAGGTGGAAGAAAACTCAACGAAAAGCGGAGTAAGCTCGTTATACAGTTTTGAGGGTGCTAGAAAGCACCCGAAAGATATCTGGTGGCTATAACGGAGAGGAAACACCTGTTCCCAT
>NZ_FQZP01000078.1 GCF_900142095.1 Thermoclostridium caenicola
TACTAGAGATTTCACTCCATGCTCTCTTTATTTGCAAAAAATGTTGGAGTTCCGAAGTTTCTGTCCCTCGGCACCCCAACATTTATTATAGAACCCATTTTTTTGCGTGCTATTGACAAGTTAGTCTATTAGTAATAGACTTATGGGTAGCAGGTCTATAATGAATAGACTCAGGAGGTTATGGTATGAAGGTGTATAAACTTGCAGAGGCTGAAGAGAAGTTCGCGGAACTGATCTGGCAGCATGAACCCATAAATTCCGGCGATCTGGTCAGGCTTTGCGAAAAGGAAATGAACTGGAAAAAGTCAACGACCTATACGGTGCTGAAAAAGCTGTGTGAAAAGGGCATCTTCCAGAACAAGAATGCCGTGGTGACCTCCCTCATGACAAGGGATGCATATTATGCGCAACAAAGCATCCATTTTGTGGAGGATACCTTCGGCGGCTCCCTGCCCAAATTCCTTGCGGCTTTTGTCAGCGGAAGAAAAATAAGCAAAAAGCAGGCCGAAGAGCTGAAAAGACTGATCGACGAGCACCAGGAGGGATAACGATGGGTGAACTGTTCCTTACTGTTTTCGAGATGAGCCTTAAGGCAGGCTATGTCATCCTGATCCTTCTTCTTATCAGGCCATTGCTCAAAAAGGCGCCGAAGGTCATCTCCTATGCCTTGTGGGCGGTGGTCGCCTTTCGCCTTGCCGTGCCGTTCTCGGTTGAAAGCCTGTTCAGCATCATGCCGCAGGAGATCAGGCTGGTTTCAGTTACCCATCGTCCAAGCTATCAGCAGGGTTTTCAGGCAAACGGGCCGGATCCTGCAAATTTCCCCGCAGCATTTACCGGGGTGGGCGAGGTTCCGCTAACCATCCTTCAAGTCCTTGCATATGTCTGGCTTACGGGCGTCATTGCGCTGCTCCTTTATGGCGTTATCTCGGTTTTCATTCTGCAGGGAAAACTGAAAAATGCGCGGCAGATTGGGGAGAATGTCTATGAGGATCCCAATTTGCGGACACCGTTTGTATTGGGCCTGGCAAAACCGAGGATTTATCTTCCGGCGGGCCTGGATACCACCCAAAGAAGCTATATCATGCTCCATGAAAAGGCCCATATCCGCAGGAAGGATCATATTGTGAAGGCTGCGGCATATATCCTGGTGTCCGTGCATTGGTTCAATCCCCTCGTATGGCTGGCCTTCTGGCTCATGTGCAACGATATGGAACTGTCCTGTGACGAAAAGGTTCTTAAGACCCATGAAGATATCAAAAAGCCCTATGCGGAATTGCTGTTGTCCTTCGCGGCCGGAGAGCATGTTCTTGGCGGAGGCGCCATTGCTTTTGGCGAGGTCAATGTAAAGGAAAGAATCAAGAATGTGTTGAATTATAAAAAACCGGCTTTTTGGGTAATCATCGCAGCAATCATTGCGGCTGTCGTCCTGGCCGCAGGGCTGTTTACCGATCCCGTGAACGTCAGGACGGACGGTGATCGCCTTGCCTCAAGGCTTCTGGAATACAAAACCCCCTATGTGGGCGACAACGCCAAGGTGGGTAACATCATTTACCTGTTGCCGCTACCCGAAAACGCCGTTTATGATTCGTTTGAGCTGTTTACGGACAATGAACCCTATGGTATTACGGTTAATGTGAGAACCGATTCAAAAACAAGAAATTACTACATTCATGGCGCTGACCAGCAACCTTTCAGCGACAATGCGGTCATCATGTTTGCCTTGATTGGAAACGTAGAAAATATCATCTTCAGACTGGATGACGGAAAAGGGCCATATGCCATGCAATTCACGCGGGAATGGGCCAACACCCGATATGGAAAGGATGTGCGTGATTTTGCTGAAAGCAGGGAAGTGTTTGCCGGTTGGCTCAAAAGCCTGTTGGCTGATGACAGCCAATGACGGCTGCCGGGGATGGAAACTGAGGCAGGAGATGATGGCATAAACGGGCGGAAAAGATCCATAAAACCCGGTGGAAAGGTTTTGTTGACAAAGCCTGATTCTATGAGTATAATATTTCATGTTGACCTTCCGGGAAGCAGTTTTTGTCCTTTCCAAGGAGGGGGTTTATGGAACTTGACATTACGTCCATTATTAAAAATATCGGTGCATCCATTGGTTTTGAGATGACCGAGCGGCTTGAAGACCTTGACAGCATTGGCACCGTGACCTTTACAAGCCCTGTAACGGTTAAGGGCAAGGCCACGAGCTTCAATGCCATGATCGAGGTCGAAGGTGAGGCGCAAATCGATTTCAAAACGGTTTGCGACCGTTGCGGGGAAACCATTGAACGCCATATCACCGTTCCGATCCGCGAGAACATCGTTGAGTCGGGCGAAGAGAGGCAGGATGCGGGGACGGATGAAGAAGACAGGTTTACGTATTCGGGGCATGTAATCATACTCGACCGAATGGTAGCGGATGCCATCCTTTTGAGTCTTCCCATGCAGCAACTGTGCAGCGAGGATTGTAAGGGATTGTGTCCTTCATGCGGAAAGAAACTGACCGGTCTTCCATGTGATTGTGGCGGGGATCAGGCAATTGATCCCAGGTTGGAATCGTTAAAAGGTTTTTTTAACCAATAAAATTATGAGACACTAATCAATAACTAATTCCCGGACAAAAGGAATGAAACTATCGGCCTGAACGGAGGTGTAATAGATGGCAGTCCCAAAGAGTAAAATTTCCAAGCAAAGGAAGCATAAGAGAAGAACGCATTATAAGCTTGCCGCGCCGAACCTGGTGGCATGCCCCAAATGCCATAGCCTGAAGCTTCCCCATGTGGTTTGCAAGGAATGCGGTTTCTACGACGGCAAGGAAGTCGTACAGGTTGAAACGGTGAAGTCATAATCTCCGTCATCAAGCCAGAATCCACAGAACGAAGTAGCAGCTTTCACAAGCTGCTATTGTTTTTTTCGGCTTTTGCCTCCGCTATGCCACTCGGTATCTGCCCGTATCGGGCGGATGGCGTGCAGGCACAGGCAGGAGAAAGTCTTTTCGAAAGCATGGTGATATAGCATGAATACCGACAAGATCAGAATATCGGGCGTACAGGCAGGCAGTATCGCCGAAGAGTTGGGAATCGAGACCGGAGACTACCTGGTATCTATCAACGGCAATGCGATATGCGATGTCTTTGACTACAGGTTTCATACGGCCGATGAATTCCTGACCCTTGAGATCGAGAAACAGAACGGCGAGAGATGGTCTGCTGAGATAGAGAAGGCCGAGGAGGAAGACCTGGGGCTGGAGTTTGACAATCCCCTGATGGATGAGGAGAAGAGCTGCAGCAACAAGTGCGTTTTCTGCTTTATCGATCAGCTGCCTCCCGGCATGCGTGAAACCCTCTATTACAAGGACGATGATGCCCGCCTGTCCTTTTTGTTCGGCAACTATATCACCATGACCAACCTGAAGGAAGAGGAGATCGACCGGATCATCCGCTACAGGATGTCTCCCATCAATGTGTCGGTCCATACCACCAATCCGTCCCTCAGGGTGAAAATGCTGAACAACCGTTTTGCCGGGGACGTGCTGCAAAAAATCAAGCGGTTTACCGACGCGGGGATTACGGTGAACAGCCAGATCGTCCTGTGCCCGGGGCTCAATGACGGGAAGGAACTGGACAGGACCCTTCGGGATCTGACCGACCTGTATCCTTGGATGCACAGCATCTCGGTGGTGCCGGTCGGCCTGACGCGGTACAGGGAAGGTCTGTACCCCCTGGAGCCTTTCAACAGGAAATCGGCAGCCCAGGTGGTGGATCAGGTGGAATCCTGGCAACGGGCTCTCATGGAGAAGCATGGCAGCCGGGTCGTTTACCTGGCCGATGAATTCTATCTGATGACCGGAAGGCCCTTGCCGCCCTATGAGGACTATGAGGACTTTCCGCAGATTGAAAACGGCGTGGGCATGGTGGCCTCCTTCGTCCATGAGACCCTCGAAGCCCTTTCGGGTCTGGAGGCCGGAAGAGGGGAGACTTCCTCCAGGCAGGTCAGTATTGCTACGGGAACCTTGTTTTATCCCATCATGGAGGAACTGGTGCGGCGCGTGGAAGAAAAGATCCCGGGCATCCGGCTGACCGTTTTTCCCGTGGAAAACCGGTTCTTCGGCGGCCAGGTGTCGGTGACCGGCTTGCTTACCGGGCAGGATCTGCTGAGAACGCTGAAAGACAGGGAACTGGGTGATGCCCTCCTGCTTTCCAGGTGCATGTTCCGTGCCGGAACCGAGGTGCTGCTGGATGATCTGAACCGATCGGACCTGGAAAAGGCATTGGGTGTACCGGTGATGATCTCCGATAACCAGGGGGATGCTTTTGTCGATAATCTGATGAATATTGCGGAGGGTTGGTTTGCAGATTGACTGAAACCAATGACCGGGCCGGAAAAAAACTTGTCCCAAAAGCTTGTTTTTGCTAATTTGGCATAAGATCGATTAACACTTTTTCGAGAACATGAATATACTGTAAGGACAGGAGCTGGCATGGAGGTCATGGAGATGAAGATTGTCGTCCTTAAGATGCCCGGATTCCTGGGAGGAATACTCAGGCGCATTTTCAAGATTCGCTGAATCAGCTTGTCTGAACCGTACATCATACAGCTGTCAGCCACTTATAAGGCAGAACAGGGATGCATAAGACAAGGAATGTGGCCTACCAGCCACATTTTTTACGGCATATCGGCCGTATAAGCAAAAAACCCGGGAATCAACCCCGAGTTTTTCTTTCATGCCTTGATTCAGATTAAGCGGTTTTACCCACTTTGCTGGAACGGAGGCATTTTGCGCAAACGTACATGCTCTTCTTTACACCGTTTACTTCAAGCCTGACTTTTCTGATATTGGGCTTCCAGACCCTGTTTGTCCTTCTGTGTGAATGGCTGAGCCTTATACCAAAATGCTGTCCCTTATTGCATATTTCGCACTTTGCCATGTTTACACCTCCTCACAGCATGTTGAAATCTTTCTTTATCCATCAATGTGTTGTTCCAATCAACAGCAAACAACATTCTATCATATTATTCCGCCGGATGGCAAGAATTTTTGGTTTGCTTTTTTTGAAAAATGAGGATCCTCATTTGAAAAAGTAAATTCCACCCCTTGAAGGCAAAGAGCGGAATTTAGTTTTGCAAAAGCATATAAAAAGTATAGTGGAATTAAGTTTTTC
>NZ_FQZP01000079.1 GCF_900142095.1 Thermoclostridium caenicola
TTTCAGTTCGTTCTTTGTCAAGGTGATCTGCTCCTTGCTCATACTGACATTTTCTCGGATCAGTTACACCCTGACAATATCACAGAACAACAACAGAAATTATAGCTGGCCGTTGATTTTTATCCGAGATTGTATTATGATATTCTATGCACGTCGTTTGCGAAACGGTCATATGCGCCCATAGCTCAACTGGATAGAGCGTCTGGCTACGGACCAGAAGGTTGTGGGTTCGACCCCTGCTGGGCGCGCCAAAGACCCCTGAAAGTGGTAAGCTTTCAGGGGTTCATTTTTATGAGCACGACATGCGCCTGATCGTGACGGTTCGCCGAGGTTTTTCAAATCTCACGGGAGGCGTTCATCGAAAATTGTCGAGAACGCCGGCTTTTCCTCGATTCATAGGACCAAAGACCCGATTATTTCAGTTCATGCGGCGGATGATACGATTTTCCCGGCATATTAAAATAAACACAGAAAGATGGACAGGGCGAAGTGCCAGAAAAAGGTGAATCTGCAAGGCAAAGTTGAGGGCTGCGCTTTTGCAGATATTCCCGGGCTGGCACGGTTATTACCGGGTGAACCTCTAGGGACGAGAATTCAAGGTACAAAAGCCAAAACCCTTCGGATGAACCGCCGTCGTGCGAGGATGATTCCGAAGATTCTGCAGAGGAAAACAAGCCGGCCGAGTATTCCGGAAGGAAAATGCAGAATTTGAAGACACCAAAGACAAACCGGCTGAAACCTTGCAGATGGGAAGAGACCATATATGAAGGCGGCCGGTAAATGGATTCATGGGATTGCCAAAAGCCTGCTCCGTGAGGAGCAAGGATGCAGCAGATTTCTATAGAGGAAGCAGGCGGCAGGCCGGTTTTCCCCTTAACGGGGGGAACCGGTTTGCCGTATTTTTTAGCCGCTATGAAGAGGAGCGGCCTTTTCTGCCGGAACGGGCCATTTTGTAAAAGGCTTATCCGAAAGGTGCGGAGCATCCCGAAAAAGGATAAACCCTGGACGGACATGAAGCCGGAAAACCCAATGAACCCGTACCCAATCCTTTTCGTCCAATTGGGCAGAGCAACCACACAACGGAAGGATGTGTTGATATGAAGCATTTTCCGGCCAAATCATACGGGAAAGGGTTCATGGCCGCCCTGGGCATTGTCCTTGTGCTGTTTCTCCTATTTACCGCTTTTGGCCGAGTCCCGGACGAAGACAATTATGCCTCCGATCAGAATGCCGCTCCTGTTTATGCGGGGAGCACCGGATCCTATTTTGTGAAGGCCGAACCTCAGGCCCGGAGCGTGCAGGCACCGTCAGCCGTTTCCAAGAATGCCGCAAGCTACGGGGGCATCGGCTATGGCCAGGATGAGGTAAAAGTAACCTTCACCGAAGAGATTGCGGACGGGGCTTTGCCCACGGACCGGAAAATCATCAAGGAGGGCCGCGCCTTTTTAGAGACCAGGGATTTCGAACAATCCATGGCCGCCATTGACGAGATGATCGCCCAATCAGGCGGATTTATCGAGGAGAAGAATGTGCGGGGAAGCAGCTACAGCGCGAATGCTCTCAGGCATGCCACCATCGTGTTCCGGGTTCCCTCCCAACAATTCGAAGCCATCATGGAAAACATGGGATCCGTGGGTGTTGTGACCCAAAGCAGCACCAGCGGAACCGATATCACCGATCAGTATATCGATTACGAGACAAGGCTCAGGAACCTGAAAATGCAGGAAGAAACCCTGCTGGACATCCTCTCCCGGGCAGAAAAGCTGGAGGACGTCATCACGCTCGAGTCCAGGATCTCTGATGTCCGCTATGAGATTGAAAGCATCGAAAACAAACTGAAGAACTATGACCGACTGGTGCAATACAGCAGGATAACCGTTGAACTGGAGGAAGTGGTGGAGATAACCCCTGCTGCACCCGTTGCCAGAACCCTGGGCGATCGGTTGGGTCATGCCTTCCGGACAGCCATCGAATCCTTTGTGGATGAACTGGAAAACTTCCTGGTCTGGCTGGTGTACAACTGGATCCTGTTGTTACTGATCCTCGTTCTGGCCCTGGTTGTCATCCTGATCGTGAAAAGAAGAAAAAGAAAAAAGCATGCAAAAGCCGCGGGCATTGTACCGGGGAGCCCGGATGACGAAAAACCTCAGGATTAACCGATAAACCAATAGAAGTATATATGCGTATCATGCGCAATTTATGGCAGGCCTTCCGAAAAAATTGTCGGCAGGCCTGTTTTAACTGCCGGAAACTGGGTAACTATTATTTCATCTTTGCTTCATACCAGCATTCGGTGTTCAACGGCCGGTTTACCCCTTAGAAACAGCGATGGAGGACTAAACAGTGTTTTTTTCAAGGTTTTCGCGCAGTTTAAAAGGTTTTGCCGCACTCATTATCGCAGCAGGTGTGATAGTCTTTTTTGTTTGCCGAATTATTGTAGATTCCCTGATAAAGGCCGTTGAGCGCTACCTGGACGGAGTATGCGGCGGACAGAATCCGGAGGCTGCGGGTATCGCAGGGGATATTCTGAATGATGTGGAAAGCCGGCTGGTTCCTGCTGTAACGGGGACTATTCTCCTGACCACCTTTCTTCTCATCCTGGTGGGCGGTTATCTTTTTTACCTTAAAAATAGGATCAGAAAAAGCCAGAATACCCTGAAAAGTGCCGTTGATGCGGCAAATATCATCACCATTACGCTGGATCGGTCGGGAACGATCCTGGATTTCAATAAGCATGCACAGCGGCTGTTTCAGGATATCGGCACCGAAAGGCCCGACAGCTTTATCAGTCTTCTCTCCCTTAAGGATGCGGAAAAGCTGAATAAAAGGATGGACAGGCGGGCGGCAACGGAACTGAACCCGCATTTTGAGCTGAGGCTCAAAGCGGGTGAGGGATACAGACATCTCTACTGCTCCGTTGAGCCTGCAGGACCTGAAATAGGCAGGGAAAGCTATGAACTGATCGCAGTGGATATCACTGACAGGGCCCAAAAGGAAATCCAACTGAAAGAAAGCCATGCGGAACTGCGGTCTGTCTATGAAAAGCTTGTGGCCTCGGAAGATGCGCTCAAGGCGCAGCTGGATGAATTGACACGGCAGAAGCTTAAGCTCCAGGAATCGGAAGCCAGGTATGAACTGGTTATTGATGCCGCGCAGATCGGTATCCTGGACTGGGATGCTGTGGAGAAAAAGGCGCGCTATTCCGACAAGTGGTACGAGATTTTCGGCTTTGACAAGGGTGATCCGACTGTTGATCTGAATACCTGGCGCAGTTATGTTCCACCGGAGGAAGCGGAAGAACTCCACCGCATGATGGAAAAGCATTTTGAGCAAAAAACGTCCTATATGGAATGCGAATTCCGGTATAACAAGAAAGGGCTCAAATGGATCCGCGCCGTTGGAAAGAGCCTGTGGGATCAGGACGGCAACCTGATAAGGGTGGCCTGGGCCTACACCGATATTACGGCAAAGAAGGAAACCGAAGAAAAGATAAATAAACTGGCCTATACGGATCTGCTGACCGGTCTGCCCAACAAGATCAGCCTGGCCGAGAGGTTCACACGGGAACTGGAGAACAGGCACATGAGCATGGCCCTGCTGCTCATCGATCTGGATGACTTCAAGCTGGTCAATGAAACCTATGGCCACCTGACCGGAGACAGGATCCTGATTGAAGTGGCCGAAAGGCTCAGGCAGATCATCGGGGAAAACATGTTTCTTGCCCGCCTGGGAGGGGATGAATTCGCCATTCTCATCTGGGACTTTGACTCTGAACACAGCCTGGCCCATCTCGCCCAGGAGATTGAGGAAAAGGTGGACGGGTTTATTGGCATCAATGATGCAAATATCAGCCTTTCCACGAGCATTGGCATTACCCGCTTTCCGCAGGATGCGCAAAGCTTTGACGGTTTGTTCAAGAACGCCGAGATGGCGATGTACAAGGCCAAGGACAAGAAATGCAAATACATGTTCTACCACAGGGAACTCAATGATGCCGTGGTGGAGCGCCTCAACCTGATCAACTGCCTGAAGGGTGCCCTTGAAGGCGATGAATTCATCGTCCATTACCAGCCCCAGTTTGATACCCGGAGCAAAAGAATCGTGGCCCTTGAGGCGCTGCTCCGCTGGGAAAACAGGTACCTGGGAAGGGTCCCGCCCTCCCGGTTCATCCCGGTTGCGGAGGAAACCGGGCTTATCATCCCCATAGGGGAGTTTGTGCTGCGATCCGCTCTGGCCTTTCTGAAAAAACTCAGGGAACGGGGCCATGACCAGCTGATCATGAGCGTCAACATATCCATCATCCAGCTCATGCAGAAGGACTTTACCGGGCTGGTGCTGGATCTTTTGCAGGAATATCGCATTCCCAGCTGCTTCCTGGAGTTGGAGATCACCGAGTCGATCATGCTGGAATCGGTGGCCGCGGCGCAGGAGAATATTCTCCTTTTGAGGGAAGCCGGTGTCAAAATCGCCCTGGATGATTTCGGGACGGGCTATTCCTCCCTGAACTACCTCATGCATCTGCCCATCAATACGATCAAGATCGACAAGTCCTTTATCGATCATATCGGGCAGGCCAGGGAGAGCGGACTTCTGGTGAGCGCCATCATGACCATCGGGCGCAAACTGGGGCTGACCACCGTGGCAGAAGGCGTGGAGTTCCAGGAGCAGATGGATTACCTGATGCGGCGAAAGTGTGACCGGGTTCAGGGCTTCCTTGTGAGCAGGCCGCTCCCCGAGTCCGATGTGGAAATGCTGCTGGAACAGAAAAAAGCGTCCGGGGAGAAGTCAGGCGGGAAGTTGTAAAATAAAATGCCGTAATATATAGAAAACTCATGGTAATCCATTGTAAAATGTTTAATAACCAAAGAAAAACATTAGCAAAGGAGAGTCAAGTCCAAATTAGTGTGTAAATTACCTCGGTCATCAAACGGTAGCTAATGAGACAATAGCCTAAGCGTTTATGCCGCGAAAGCTGTTGACG
>NZ_FQZP01000080.1 GCF_900142095.1 Thermoclostridium caenicola
ACTCCTTCCTCTAAATGGTTTGTTGTGTATAATCCCATTTTATCAAAGAAGGATGTCTCTTGTTTATTTTTTTCCTACAACAATTTTACACTATGTATAAATGAGGCATTGTTTTTTACTTAAAGGGATAGGCTTGCATAGGATGTACACCCATCCTATCTCAGCTAAAAATGCTTAACAAATGGAATCAAAAATTTATCTAATGAAATTGAATCTCAACAGCTTAGATATATCCTATCCCGCAATGGATGTTTACGGTAACTTTATTATTTCATCCATCACGCAAAAAAATATATCATCAATTGACTCGTCAACATGAAAATGTCCAAAATACCAAGCAATAAAATCGGTCCAATCAGCTATTTTCTGTAAATAATTACGCAACTCATTTTCATCTTGGCAATCATCTCCGCCTAATTCATAAACAACTTCTCTGGGTGCGGTATGAGTTAAAATATAATCTACTGAAAATGAATTAGCTTCTAATGCTTCCAAGCCCCTTTCATACTCTTCTTCGCACGGTCTTTCTTCAGGCCACCAATTTATACCTCTTCGTCTTCTATCCTTATCAGTGCTGCATGCCCCTCCAAATGTGAAAAATGTCTTCCCGTCAATTTCATAAACCTGGCCTCGTATTAAATGGAATATACCTGAGTCTATCTCATGAACTAAACCGCCGTTCCATTTTACTAACGGATATTCTTCAAGCAAATCAAAATTCTCATGATTACCATCAATAAACAGCACTGCTGACACCGGCAGCGCAGACAGTATATCTCTTACTTTTCTATCATGCTGCCCGTCATCCCAACAAATAGCTGTATCTCCCAAGATTATTAGAAACCTATCTTCAATCGTATCGGGATTTTCGGTTTCAAAAAAATCAATTAATTTTTGAATATCCAATGTTCCATGAATATCTCCGCACAAATAAACCATAGTAAGACCTCCAATTGAATTTTTCATACGATTTTTAATATCAAGCATCAACGATATTCATCATACAGGTCAAAAATCGTACAGAATGTATACCCCTGCCTTTGCAGTTCCGGGATTAAAATATCTAGAGCAGCGAGGACATTCTCTGTATTGTACATCGCGTGAAGCAGAATGATCGACCCGCCTTCCACATTGTCGATGACATATTGGGCAATATCCTCAGGCGAAGCATCAGCTCCTAAAACAGTTTTCGGCTCTATGCTCCACATGATTGTGGTCATCCCAATCTGATTTAAATAGTATGGGAGAACAAAAAGTTTTTTTGCCATAAGGCGGCCTGAAAAATATTTCTCCGACATAGCCGCTCGCCCATATCAATTCATTTGTCCGTTCAACTTCCTCTTTACAAAAGGCGTAGGGTTTTAGAATCATCCGCTTATGAGAGTAGGAATGGTTGCCAAGCTCATGCCCTGCCTCAACTATCGCCTTAGCATCCTGCGGCCTGGCGTTGATTTCAGCCCCGCAGACAAAAAATGTGGCTTTGACCTCCATCTCGTCCAGCTTATCCAGGATTGCTGAAGTGTTTTCCGTCGGACCGTCGTCGAAGGTCAGTGCGATTTTTTTGTCTCCGTTTGGTATTGAGGTAATAATCTCGCCAAAAAATTGAATGTTCCTGGATTTTGAAACATAATATAAAGTTATTGTACAAATAATGAGCAACAGAACGATGACTAAAAAGAGAAGTATGCGTTTTCTTGTTTTTTTCATTAACAATAGTCCCCCAAACACAGATAATCATTGGGTTCAAAAGCTAATCATCTTATTAGAATTTTTCGTAAATAACAGACTGGGCATCTACTCCCATTCTTCGTACATTGGGGTACTTTTTAAAAATAACAACATCGTTTCTAAACTTACGCCCCAAAACTGCCGGAGGATTATCAATTAAATCTGAAAGACGGAACTTTCCTATATTGATTAGATTGATTTGTGCCTTTGCGTAAAGTGTGTCATGATCAGTCACTATTTCCACCACCCTTCCATTTAGAATTCTTCATTGTCTTGTCTGTTTCTCAACTTTTCCAATTTATCTATAATTAATAATAAATTATTAACATCATCAATATCAATAATGAGCGAAATAGCTTTCACTTTCAAAGAATCAACATTGTTTAATTCACTAGAAAACTCCTTTTTACATTCCACACCTTTTAAGTGTTCTATATAGGCTTTTAGGACAAGCTTCAACTTGAAAGGAGTCATTACCCGATTAATTTTATAGACATCGCGAATTAAATCATTTACTTGTTCGTCCATTTCGAGATTATTAATTCTTACCTTAAATGATGAAGGAAGCTCACCATCATAATTTGTTTTTATCCTCTTTGAGAGGTTTTGAAAATCAATTTTTTTAAAATTCTCAATAAAATATCGTTCAGCTCTCTCGAAAATTTCAGCTCTAGCTAAACCATCCGCATCAAGACGTTCTGCTTCTTGGAAGAGACCAAAAATTTCACTTGAAGGTTTTGCAGATAAATAAAGTATTTTTTCTTCTTTATCCATTAATTTGCTCCTCTCTTTTATGGAATTATTTTTATATCATCAGGATTAATATTTCCAATATTATAATATTGCAACCTCCCTTAATATACTCTCGTTTTCTTCACTTATCTTCGTTTTTCGCAGAATTTCACTTCGATTTGCTTAAGCTTTCCCCCTAGATGTTGCATAAATCTGGTAGCTCTGTGGTTTCAGGCAGAGAAAATAAACCGCATGTGTTTTTCTATCTCGGCCGTCGGGATTCCACATCAACTCCAGGTAGCAAACCTCCCATGTCTTCCGGCATCAATTGTGCCTAATTCCTTCGTCCTGCTTATCCTAAAGGTGGAACGTCAATCATGCTCCTAAACTGGGTCTTTGCCCTAAAGGTAAAATTCAACTTGACTGCCGCTGCTCTACATTTCAAGGTGCAAATACTGCTAAAACTTAATTCTATAGCTTGAATGCATCTTTCTCTGTTGCGGTCTTCAGAGTGATTGCGTGTGGCTACATGTGGCTAATTACTAACTGCTAATCTCCGGCTATTATGCAGCCTTCATCGACCTTTTCATATCATTTAGCATCCTATCCGCATCGTAGTCATTGCCTTTTGTCAGTATCGCAAAAATAACTCGAATAAGCTTGCCGCAAAGGGCTACTATGGATTCCATTTTGTTAAGAGGGTTCTGTTCCCTGCTAAGATTTCTTTGATGCAATTGACGAAACTCTGAGTTTGTTGCCAACATCGTTATCATAGCTCTGAAAAGCCCTTCTCTTAAGCGCCTTCGCCCTCGTTTACTTATTCTCGTTTTACCTTTGTGCTTGCCTGAACTATTCTCACGCAAGCTCAGTCCAGCCATCTTCTGTATCTGCCTGGGATCGTTAAATCGGCTGATATCTCCGATTTCGCTGACAATGACCGCCGCTGCTACCATTCCCATTCCTTTGATATCTACAAGTTTCGATGCGCTTGGAACCTTTATGAGCAGTTCCTGCATCAGTTGCTCTATGTCTTGTTTTTGCCGCATCACCATTTCATACTGTGTCAACAGGTTCTGCAAAGCTGCTTCCGCTGCCTCATTTCCAGCCGTTCTTCCTATTGATCTAATAGCTAAGTTAACAAGCTTTTCAGCCTTCTTAAGGCTCGGCTTCTTCATTTTCTTTCGCCATGTACTTACTATGCTTGAAGCACCTGTAGCAGCTACTTTCGCAGGAGTTGGGAAGTGCCTAAGTGTAAGCCATGCTGCCTCGCCACGCCAATTCTTGAATACTTGATTAAACTCAGGAAATCTTATGTCCAACCATCGTATGACCTGATTGCTCAGGCTTATCATCTGTTCAACCAGACGTTCCCTTTCGCTGACCGCTTCACGAAGTTCCTGGTATACATCCTCCGGTATGTAGACATCCCTGAATCTACCGTCTTTGACCAACATCGCTATAGTCTTAGGATCCTTTTTGTCATTCTTAGTCTGACTGTTATCATCAAGCTCTCTCGTACACTTCACATGAAACGGATTAACTATTGCTAATCTATGGCCTTTTCTCTGCAAGTGATCACCAAGCGTAAACCAGTAGTGCCCTGTAGGCTCAAAACCTACTATTGCCTCGGTTTTTCCTTTCTCCTTCATTATTTCCTGCATCCAGTCCTCAAGGGCTTTATAGCCCTGATTTGTGTTGCTGAATCTAAGGAGCTTTGACAGCTCGATTCCCCTGCAATCAAAGGCTCTCGCATAGTGTGTGTCCTTTCCAATGTCAATTCCTACTACCAATGTCTCAAATTTGATTTGCAAAATCTTTTCATTTTGTGTACGCTTCATATATGACGCCTCCAATATTTTAGTTTTGTGCCTTTCTTGTCTGAATCAGCACATCTCTATCTTATTGCGAGGTGTCTTGTTTTTCAAAGTTCATTTATTTTCTTTACAGGAATGCTCCTTCTCTGTCTTTATTAATGTGTTTAAGTAAAACTCACATTTTTGCAGATCCTCTACTCCACCTTTTTGTTTGTACCTCCACAGGTATTTCATGCAGTTGCCCCTCAGGTATCCTGAGAATGCATCGTCCGTCATACATGACCGGATTGCATCAATACACTCAACACTGCCACTCGTATAGTGTCGTGGGTGATTTACGTTGATAAAGTATAATATTTTTCGCAAATTCATAGAAGTCCAATAAAAATGACATGGACGTAACCGTTTGGTAGAATTAAGTTAGCACACAAAATACC
>NZ_FQZP01000081.1 GCF_900142095.1 Thermoclostridium caenicola
GCCGGAAGGCAGCCGGTCTGTCATAACAGACCGGAAAGCAAAAGGATGTATGCGCATTGGATGTCAAGGGCCAAGATGAACTCGCTTACGCTCGCTCTTGACATCCTCCAACAGAATGCATAAATGTTATAATTATACAAAAATAAAGAAAGGAGAACCTAACTTAGAAAAGCTAAAAAATTGTCTTGACAAGTGGGGGCATTATAAACCAGCCTGGGAAATTGCGAAGCCACAAGACCATATCCTCAATTTGCTTTTCTAACTCCTGCTTTAAGAATAATTCTTTAATTTCGATATCAGATAATGGCTCTTTTCTTTGTTTATACAGTTTCATAAAATCGTCCTTTGATTTTCGCCATTCTATCTGGGCATATACAAATTTTTCAATCAAAATTTTATATCTTAAAAGCAAGTTAGCTATATGCTGGCGTAAAATTGCTGTTTCGTGCTTTTTTAACATCTTGTCTTCGGTCCAATTTTTTAAGCCATTGTAATAGATATCACTAAGTTCAGTTGAATGTTTATAATCTTTTTCAATTTCATCCCAACCCATCAAATAAGCCGGGGTGGTCTGTAGTACTTCCGCTATTTTTTCAATTTTATCTGAGGGAATATTAGTTATAATATTATTCTCATATTTATATATAGTTTGCTTGGTAGAATTAATATGTTTTGCTAATTCTTCTTGAGTCAAGCCTCTTGGCAATGGGGTGTTCCCGAACCCTTCGACGAATTTGCAAGTGGTAGCTCAAACCATCCCGGATATGACAGTCATCGTTCGGCCGGGAAAAGCTTGGATAAATGGGTACATCCTGATCAATGATGATGACTACATTCTGCAACTCGACCCGGCCGACGGAGTGCTGCACCGGATTGACCGGGTGGTGGTCCGGTATGACACGATTGATCGGGAAATCAGACTGGAAATTAAGAAAGGACAGTTTGGAAGTCAGCCAGTTGCTCCCGCTTTGCAGAGGGATGCTGATGCCTACGAACTAGCTCTGGCCGACATCTATGTGGCAGCTGGTGCCGTATCCATCACCCAGGCCAACATCACAGACCTGCGGCTGAACACTGAACTTTGCGGGATTGTCCACGGCACGGTAGAGCAGGTGGACACCACGACACTTTTCAATCAGTACCTTGCGTGGCTGCAAGAAAAGAAAAGTCAGTATGAACAGTATTTCTATGCTTGGTTCGAACACCTTCAGGACATTCTGGATGAGAATGTGGCCGGTAATCTGCTAAACCTGATTGAAAGCCACAAAACTGACAGAAACAATCCACACGGCGTTACAGCAGAGCAAATCGGCGCAGAAACCCCTGCCGGCGCTCAATCAAAGGTGGATACTCACGCTGCACAAGCCGCATCTATAAGCGCATTAGGTCATGTATACCATGCTATACTTACCGTTACCCTCGACACCAATTGGTCCGGCTCATCTGCACCATTTTCAAAGACCGTTACGGTAAACGGCATCCAAGCAAGCGATACTCCGATTATTGACGTTGTGATGAGCGGTACATACGCTACGGATACTTCCAGGCTCGAGGCTTGGAGCAAGATCTATCGAGCTGTGACGGAGGCAAACAAAATAACCTTCTATGCAACAGATAAGCCGACAGTGAGTATACCCGTTCAGGTAAAGGTGGTGAGATAACCTATGGGAGAGGCGTTTATTTCAAGGAGAGGAACTAGTGAAGCTAAGTTAACTTTCGACTTGGCAAGGTTCGGGAACAATACACCGTCTAGGTTAGTGATTGCTGACTTTTATGTTTCTCCTGCGCCTGCTTCGCGTATGGCTGGATGCCAGAATAACTTCTACGCTTTATTCGCTGGTGGGTCTAGCGGTCGTGCTAAAGTCTTTGCCTTTAACGCTGCGCTTATTGCCTTAACGCCAACGGAATTAAGTGTAGGTAGAGAGAGTATGGGGGCTGCTCAGGTTGGCGATTACTGCCTCTTTGCAGGGGGCAGTGCTAGTAACGTGCAGGCGACTGTTGATGCTTATAATGCATCGCTTGTGCGCAGTACGCCTACGGCGTTGAGCCAAGCTGTTACTTTCGGGGGTGCTGCTAAGGTCGGGGATTATGCTCTTTTCGCAGGGGGTATAAACAGCGACTTTGTTCAGGCGTATAATTCGTCCCTTGTCAGAAGCACTCCAACCGTTCTCAGCGTAAAAAGAAATGGGATGGGAGCAGCGTCCAACAGAAACTATGCCATTTTTGCAGGCGGATCTTCATCCGGAGGCAACCACAACACGGTTGACGCATATAATGCTTCTCTTACACGCAGCACCCCCACCGGTTTATCTTTAGCGAGAACAGATGTCAGCGGTGCATCGATGGGCGGCCTGTTTGCGGTTTTTGCTGGTGGTGAGATAAGCGGTTCTACCCCCAGGGCTGTTGTTGATGCTTATGACTTGAATCTTACCAGGGTGGTATTAACGGATCTTAGCCGAGCTGTTGACGCACCAGCATCAGCAAGTTTTAACGGTTATGCTCTGTTTTTAGGCGGGGATGGTACTGTTCTGTATGACTTAAACGCATACACACTAGGTAAAATGATAATTCCTGTCCCGAAAGGTTCTACTTATGAGCTAAATAGCATGTATGGCACAGCAGCAAATGATATGCTACTTGAAGTTGGTTTACCGGCAACTGGCTGGATAAAACTGAAATCCAATAATTTTATTAATTAAAGGAGGATGTTAGCATGATTAAGTATGAAATCTTTGACGGCTCGAAGACTTATATGTTCCCTAGCGGTGAGATCGCAACACCTGATAAAATCAGGAGCCAATTTCCGGCAGTAGATATGTTTCCCCATGTGTTGGAGCTTAACGGCCCGGTTGTGCAAGCGGTGATGTCGCTTGACGCATTGAGAAGCCTACATAACATTGACCCGTCTATATCGGATGAACAGGCTATTCAGATTCTTGAGGATATCGCCAACACACCGGTACCCGTAGAGCCGAGCGCTGAAGAAAGGATCGCAGCGGCGCTTGAGTTCCAGAACATGATGATGCTGCCGGATGCCGAGTAAGGAGGGGATGGTTCATGTTTGATATCGTGAAACGTAACTATGAAAGAGGATTGTGGTCAAAAGAAATGGTCAAAATGGCCGTGAAAAAAGGTGTTATCACCAAGGAGCAATACAAGGAAATAACCGGAGAGGATTACGAAGCACAGTGAAGGTGGTTTTCCGCTTTTTTAATTAATGTCCCGGTAGTAGGCCTTCCACGATAAGGGAAGTGCCGAATCCGGGACTTTCTACTATATCAATTGGAAAGAAGGAATGCGTATGAGCGATGCAGTTTTAGTTGCGATTATCTCCGGGGGTGCAGCCGTTCTTAGTTCAATAATAACTGGGCTTATCACAGGTGGTAAAACCATCTATCGTATCGAACAGCTCGAAAAAAAGGTAGACAAGCATAACAATCTTGTGGAACGCATGGCAATAGTCGAAAGGGACATAAAAACTGCATTTCGGTTGCTTGATGAACGGAGGGGATAATATGAAAACGAACATTGACCTGGTAGCTTTTGCTGAAAAAGCTGTAAATGAGAGATGGGGCTACGTTTACGGTACTTTCGGCCAAGTGCTGACGGAAACAATATTGCAACAGAAGTTAAAACAGTATCCTGACAATATAAGTCCATACCTTAGCTTTATACGGAGTAATTGGCTGGGTAAACGCACGGTAGATTGCGTCGGGCTTATTAAGGCGTATCTGTGGACTAACGATAAAGGCGAGGTCATATATGATCCCAAAACTGACGTCAGCGCTAATACAATGTATCTCAAGGCAACCGTGAAAGGACCATTGTCTGAGATACCTGAAAAACCTGGTGTTTTGGTATGGAGAAACGGACATATCGGTGTATATGTTGGCAATGGCCAGGTAATAGAAGCCAAGGGCACTAAGTATGGAGTTGTGAAAACTCCGTTGACAGGGGAAGGCAGCAACAGATGGACCAACTGGTGTTTGTGTCCATTCATTGATTATCTGGACCAATCGCCTTTTAAAGATGTCGATGATTCTCACTGGGCTTATGACTATATTGCTGCAGCTAAAGAACTCGGTTTGATAGTAGGAGGTTCGGATGGCCTGTTTAGACCCGATGAGCCACTTACAAGGGCGCAAGCCGCAACGATAATAGTCAAGTTATATAGGCTTTGGCTCTGTTAACTTAGTATGAAAGAAATGAGGCCTGAAAGGCTTCTGGTAAGTTTAAAAAAAGAAAAAACCTACAAATGGAAACGACTAAGTGTA
>NZ_FQZP01000082.1 GCF_900142095.1 Thermoclostridium caenicola
GATTGGCAAACTCATTCAGTACATCTTGAGATGTTGCTGGTAACAGCCCCTTATAGGGGCAGAACAAACCGCCGGCTGAGCCGGCGGTTCTGATTTCCGGTCTGTCCGGAAAGAAGTACAAGGGAAGACAGGATGAATCAACAGGAGGAAGATCCATATGCAGGAAGTTTACGAGTTTCTGAAAAAGTGCGGAACGTACTATCTGGCTACGGTAGAAGGCGACCAGCCCCGTGTCAGGCCGTTTGGAACAGTGGATATTTTCGAGGGTAAACTCTATATCCAGACGGGCAAGGTCAAGGATGTGTCCAGGCAGATCCAGGCCAATCCCAAGGTGGAGCTTTGCGCCTTTATGGATGGAAAATGGCTCAGGGTATCCGGAAGGCTTGTCAGGGATGACCGGGTGGAAGCCAAAAAGCACATGCTTGACAATTATCCGGAACTTAAATTCATGTATTCTCCGGAGGATGATAACACGGAGGTGCTCTACTTCGAGGATGCGACAGCCACCTTCTATTCATTCACCAAGGCGCCGCGGGTGATTAAGTTCTGAAAAACGGTACCCGATATTTGCGGTCCGGGATGGTATGACGTGGGATGAGCTTTCCGGCGCTCTGCCGCCTGTTTCGGCATCCGGCGGCAGGGTGGCCGGGGAGCTTTTTTGTTGGCATAAGACGGATTAGGAATGTGGAAAGCCGTTGTAAGCTGTCCGCCATTGGTCATGAACGTTAAAAACTGTTGAAACCAATATATTGTATATGGTAAAATAACCTAAACTAAATATTGTTGTTGCAGGTACTGTCCTTGACAGTTTAAAAGGGAAGCAGGTGAAATTCCTGCACGGTCCCGCCGCTGTGATGGTGAGACATGCCACAGCGAGCCACTGGATAGCTTCCGGGAAGGTGTGGCGTGCCGATGAGCCAGAGTCAGAAGACCTGCCTGTAACGAAGCACCGTGAACTCTACGAGCGATAGAGGGGTGTTGGATATGTGCATGACTGCCCGGGTTGGGTATTGGACGGGTATTCACGATACCTCTTGACGTTTGTCGAGAGGTATTATTTGTCATAACCCTTAAAGAACTCATTTTCGAAAGTGGGGGCGTAACAAATGATTACAAAAATCAGGAAAAGGGACGGAAGAGAGGTACCCTTCAACATTGAGAAGATAACCAATGCCATTTTCAAGGCCACCAGGGCTGCGGGGGAGGAAGACTATGACAAGGCCATGGTCCTGGCGGAGAAAGTCGTGGAGCAGCTTCATAGAAATCCGGATATACAGGTTCCGGGTGTGGAGGATATCCAGGACATCGTCGAAAGGGTCCTGATTGAAGAAGGGCTTTCCCGGACCGCCAAGAAATACATCCTCTACCGGGCTGAACGGACGCGTGTCAGGGAAATGAACACCCGTTTGATGAAGATATATGAGGAGTTGACCTTCAAGGAATCCAAGGACAACGATTTGAAGCGGGAGAATGCCAACATCGACGGCGACACCGCCATGGGAACCATGCTCAAATATGGTTCCGAAGGGGCCAAGCAGTTCGGCGAAATGTTCATTTTGAAGCCCGAACACGCCGAAGCCCATAAAAACGGGGACATCCATATCCATGATCTGGACTTCCTCACCCTGACCACCACCTGCTGCCAGATCGATATCGCGAAGCTCTTCAGGGATGGCTTCAGTACGGGGCACGGGCATCTGAGGGAACCCAACGATATCCTGAGCTATTCTGCCCTGGCCTGCATCGCGATTCAGTCGAACCAGAACGATCAGCATGGCGGGCAAAGCATCCCCAATTTTGATTACGGCATGGCGCAGGGGGTTGCAAAGACCTATTCCAGGCTTTACAGGCAGAACCTGGCCAAGGCGCTGGAATTGCTGTCCGGCCTTAAGGATGCCACCGAACGGGTGAACGCCATCGCCCGTGAACTGGAAGACGAAGAGGGCCTGCATCCGGCCCTGGTCCCCGATGAAAGCTATTTTGAACTGGAGCATAGGCTCCTTTTGGACCTCCTACCTGATGCCGATCTAATCCGTAAGGCGCAGGCCTTTGCCATGGAAAAGGCGCAGGCGGAAACCGACAGGTGTACATACCAGGCCATGGAGGCTTTCATCCATAATCTGAACACCATGCACAGCCGGGCCGGCGCCCAGGTGCCTTTCAGTTCCATCAACTATGGCACGGATGCCTCTCCGGAGGGCAGGATGGTTATCAAAAATCTCCTGCTGGCCACTGAAGCGGGCCTCGGCTATGGGGAAACCCCCATATTCCCGGTGCAGATCTTCAAGGTCAAGGAAGGCATCAACTACAATCCCGGGGACCCCAACTATGATTTGTTCAAGCTCGCCTGCCGGGTAAGCGCCAAAAGGTTGTTTCCGAACTTTGCGTTCCTGGATGCCCCCTTTAACCTGAAGTATTACAGGCCAGGTCAGCCTGAAACCGAGATCGCCTATATGGGCTGCAGAACAAGGGTGATTGGCAATGTGCATGATCCGTCCAGGGAAATCGTTACCGGACGGGGAAATCTGAGCTTCACCACTATAAACCTGCCGAGGATTGCGCTGAGGAGCAACGGGGATGTCGGTCAGTTCTTTAATGAACTGGATCAGAAGATCGATCTGGTCATTGATCAGCTCCTGGAGCGGTTTGAGATTCAAGCCCGGAAGAAGGTGAAAAACTTCCCGTTCCTGATGGGGCAGGGGATATGGATCGATTCCGACAAGCTTGGCTGGGAGGATGAATTAAGGGAGGTCCTGAAACACGGTACCCTCACCGCAGGATTTATCGGACTGGCAGAATGCCTGAAGGCCCTGATCGGCAAACACCATGCCGAATCGGAGGAAGCGCAGGCACTCGGCCTGAAGATTGTCGGCCATATGAGAAAACGCATGGATGAGGCCAGCAGGAAATACCAAATGAATTTCACCCTCCTGGCAACCCCGGCAGAGGGTTTGGCCGGCCGGTTTGTCAGGATGGACAGGGAACTGTTCGGCAACATTGAAGGCGTCACCGACAGGGCGTATTACACCAACAGCTTCCACGTTCCGGTGTACTATGGAATCAGCGCTTTTGACAAGATCAGGATTGAAGCGCCCTACCATGAGCTGACCAATGCGGGGCATATCACCTATGTGGAAGTGGACGGCGATCCCACGCAAAACCTCCAGGCTTTTGAAAAGATCATCCGGGCCATGAAGGAAGCCGGTATCGGCTACGGTTCCATCAACCACCCGGTGGACAGGGATCCTGTATGCGGGTTTACCGGCATTATCGGCAACACCTGCCCTTCCTGCGGCCGGGAAGAAGGGGACATCCGGTTCGAAAGGATCAGGCGCATCACGGGATACCTGGTGGGCACCCTTGACCGGTTCAACGATGCCAAGAGGGCCGAGGAACGTGACAGGGTCAAGCATATGTCCTTCTGCAGGATGGGGTGACAAATCAAAAGTGGAAACGTACATCAGAATCGCAGGCATTATCAGGGAATCCATCGTGGACGGGCCAGGGATACGGATGGTGGTTTTCGCCCAGGGATGCAGGCATAAATGCCCTGGCTGCCACAACCCTGAAACCCACTCCTTTGACGGCGGCACGCTGGTGACGGTGGATGCCATTATCGAACAGGCCAAAAGGAATCCTCTGCTGGATGGCATTACATTCAGCGGAGGAGAGCCTTTTGAACAGGCCGAGGCTTTTGCTGTCCTCGCCCGCGAGGCGAAAAAGCTGAACCTGGATATCATGACCTATACCGGATACACCTATGAGTACCTTGTGGAAAACGCCGTGAAACACCGGGGATGGCATGACCTGCTCGAGGAAAGCGATATCCTGGTGGACGGCCGGTTTGAAATGGATAAGCGAAACCTTCTTCTGAGGTTCAGGGGCTCGGAAAACCAGAGGATCATCGATGTCAAAAGGACAAGGGCTGAAAACAGGATTGTTGTTTTGGATTAGGAAATTGATTCTTGTATATGATTACACAAATTAACTATATCATTGAAATTTATTAAAATACCTTGAATAACGGTTACAATTAATCATTAAATTGCATTACAATATAGGTATTGTTTATACTTATATTTACATGCTAGAATCTTTTGTATGAAATGGTATATCTGCTGTTAGTTGCAGAGTAAAAAGGGGGATTGAAGGAGGTAGGTACCGTCAAGAATTTTTCGCAAATTCATAACCCGCTTGGTAGTCATCACCTAGCCAGCAGTTACCTGTGAATCAGTCATGACATCCAGGGCCT
>NZ_FQZP01000083.1 GCF_900142095.1 Thermoclostridium caenicola
AATGAATATCCAAGAAGAATGTTTGGTTATAGGTCAGCCATAGAAATGGCGGTATGATGTATAGAATTTATTCCAGTAAGCAATGGATTTACCAATTTTTTCACGGCATTTAATATTGCAATTTATATCAACCCAACCAGCAACACAAAAACCTTGACAAAACTATTTTGAATCATCGACTGCTGAGGCAACTTTCTTGGAAAGAGAGGCTGAATGAAATGAAAAAGGAACACATCAGGAATATCATCGTAGCGGCTTGTATTATTGTGTTCGGCTTTCTGTCAGCATCCTGCTCAAGAATCGCTGTCAAGACAAATCCCTCTTCAACACCGGTAAGCGAAGATTCAGGCGAACTTTTGGAAAATCCCACGTCCTCCGACGACGAAGCGGAGCAGGACAACAACGAAGACCTGCCGACAGCACCAAACATCGTACAGTTCAAAGATGCCGCTATTGAAAACGTTATCCGCGATTTTATAGGTAAAACGGAAGGAGCAATATTAAGCACCGATTTAGAGGAAATAACCGATATCATGATACAGGGAACAGCAGGCAGGATGGATGACTCTGTCAATGGTGATGTAATTGGAATCAATTCACAGGAGTATACAGGTTTTGGAGAAATCCAAAGCCTCGATGATTTGCGACTTCTTCCGGATCTTGAAAGTTTATTAGTCAGCGATAAACACATAGACGATATCAGTTTTCTAAAGGATTTGCACAACTTGTTCGGCTTAAGTTTGTCAAACAGCAACATCAGCGATATCGGTACATTGGAGAAACTGAAAAACCTTGAGGTTTTGTTTTTGTCACAGAATCGGATCAGCGATATCAGCCCGCTGAGAAACCTGACCGAGCTTTCAATCCTTGAGCTATGGTCCAATCAAATCACTGATATCAGTCCATTAAGCGGATTGGAAAAGCTATGGCTTTTAAAATTAGGTGACAACCAAATCAGCGATATCAGTCCGCTGAAAAAACTGACTATGCTTGAGCAGTTGTATCTGGATGCGAACCAAATCAGTGATATCAGTCCGCTGAAAGGTCTTGCGAATCTCAAGGTACTATACCTGTCGGGCAACCAAATCCGCAATATCAGCTCACTAAAGGATCTGGCAAACCTTGAATATTTATTCCTGACGGATAATCAAATCAGCGATATCAGCGCACTGAAGGATCTGCACAAACTGGGAGTTCTTAATCTAAGCAACAACCAAATCAGCGATATCGGCCCATTGGCTGGATTGACCAATCTTCAGGCCCTGGCCCTGGATGGGAACCAGATCAGGGACTTAAGTCCGCTGAAAGGATTGACCAATCTTAAATATTTGGACTTGACCAATAACCCTGTCGGTGAGCAGCAAATCAGGGAATTGAAAGAGGCGCTGCCTGACATAGAAATAGAATACTGATACATCTTTTCACACTGGCTGATAAATACTGGCACATGGCAATGTTCAATGAGATACACAGCGCCTGTGCAATCCCGAAAGGGCTGAACCATAAGTGTTCAGCCTTTTTTGAGTATGCGGTAATCCAAGGGTTAAACAGAGGTAATGGCTCGCTTAACCTTAAGCGTTTCCTTATCACATCTTATTGAAATCCGGGATGCCTTATATTATGATAAGCACATATATGCAGAGATGCAAAATATGGATGTAGCGAGGCAAGCGTTATGGCAAAGATCAGTTTTAAAAGAAAGCGCTCAATCAGAACTGCGGCCGTTTTGGTTTGTATCATGGCGTTGGGCACAGCCCTGGCCTCCTGTTCCAGGATCACCGTCGGCGTGGAGCAAAAAGTTCATACGAAAAAGGCTAAGCCGGAAATTTCATCAAATGCTGTTCAATTCAAAGACCAGGCTTTTGAAAAGGCCGTTCGCAAATATTTCGGCCGGAACCAGGTATTGCGTTCAGATTTGTCACATATAACCATAATAGAAATTACCGGAGAAACACTCGCAGCCGATGGGGTCAATAAAGACGACATGATCAAGATAAATGATCAGGAATACCGGAATATCGGAGAAATAAAAACTTTCAGGATTTGGTATTCTTCACCGAACTGGAGAGCCTATGCATCGGCTATAAGCCCATAAGCGACATTAGCCCGCTTAAGGGTATGCATAAACTGAACACTTTATTTTTATACGATACTCAAATTAGCGATATCACCCCCCTGGAAGACCTTACAAGTCTGAGAGCTTTTTATTTGGATGGAAGTAAACTCAGTGATATTGGCCCCTTAAGCGGACTGGCTGAACTTGAAAATTTATACTTAAACAACAGTTTAGTCAGCGACATCAGTGCCCTGAAAGCTTTGAAAAATATCAAGTACCTGAATTTATATTCTAATGTAATAGAGGATATAAGTGAATTGAAGAATCTCTCCAGGCTGGAGTTTTTGAGTTTGGCCTCCAACAAGATCAGCGATATAAGCGTACTGGAACATCTTTCCAGCCTTGAACATCTGGATCTGGGGAATAACCTTATCAGCGATATCAACATTTTAAAAGGTTTAAATAGCCTTGAAGTCCTGGTTCTAAGCATGAATAAAATCAGTGATATCAGCGCTATAAAAGAATTATCCAACCTTGAATTACTGTATTTAAGCCATAATAAAATCAGCGATATCAGCGCTTTGGCCGGACTGACCGTCCTTGAAGATTTGGACCTGTCACATAACCTGATCAGCGATATCAGTCCGCTGAAAGAATTAACCGGCCTGAAATACTTGAGTTTACATAACAATCCCCTCAGCGAGCGTGACATCAAAGAACTCAAAAAAGCTTTACCCAACACGGAAATATATTACTGAAATTTTGGATCCATGATTATTTTTAAAATTGCCGCATGGTGGTATTCCAATAATACAGCACAACAATCCTGAATGGGCTGAACTTTTAAGGTTCAGCCCATTTGAGTATACGGAAATCTAACCTTCTTTTTCGCTGGTATTTGTCAGCTGCATCAATTCTATATATGGATGATATTGACTTTATCTCCAAATTGAATATATTCTTTTACCAGTGACCAACGAGTAACAACAAAGAAAGTTTCAAGAGATCCACCGGAAGCATCATGCCTTAAACGAATCTTTTTTCCGGTAATAAGCAGATAACAATGAAAGAGAGGTTGAGATATGAAAATGAACAAAAAACATGCGAAAGGCCTAATCATACTTATCTGCATGATGTTGCTGAGTGATATCAGCCCTTTGGCCGGACTGAAAAACCTTGAAACGCTAGTTCTTTATGATAATAAAATCAGCGATTTCAGCGCATTAAATACGCTGACAAACCTTCAAAGGTTAGATCTTCGCATAAACCAAATCAGCCAGCTCGGTGCTGTAAATGGTCTTGAGAAGCTTTTGGTATTACAACTGGACGATAATCAGATCCGTGATGTCAGCCCGCTGAAGGAACTCAAAAGCATTGAATGGCTATCCCTGGATTCCAACCCGATTGGCGATATCAGCCCTTTGAGTGAACTGAAAACCTTAGAAATACTGCATTTGTATGATACACAAATCAGTAATATCAGTTCGTTGAAAACACTGACAAACCTTACTTCACTGAGCCTGCTCAGCAACAATATCAGCGATATCAGCGCGCTGGCGGAATTGAAAAATCTGGACAGTCTGACCCTGGCCAGCAATCAAATTACCGATATCAGTGTTCTCAAAGGATTAACCAAACTTGAAAGGCTGGATGTGCGAAACAATAAAATTGATGATATCAGTGCCTTAATGGGATTAAAGAGCCTGAAAGAGTTAGATATTAGTCAGAACCAGATCACGGATGCCAGTGTTTTAGCCGGGCTGACCAGCCTTGAAACTCTGGAGATGGACGACAACCAGATTCATGATATCAGCGCTCTCAAGAATTTGAAGAATCTTAAGAAGCTTGACTTAAGTCATAACCAAATTGATGATATCAGCGCTTTAAAAGGCCTGACCAACCTGGAAAACCTGATTCTGAGGGGTAATCAGATTAGGGATATCAGTGCTCTAAAAGGGCTGACAAACTTGGAACGATTGGATATCAGCTATAATGATATTGATGACATCAGCCCACTCAGCAGCCTTACCAAACTTCAAACACTAAAATTGCGGAAAAATCCGATCAGCAACAGTGATATTGAGAAACTCAGGCTCTACGTCAAATGTTGGGGTTGAACCAAGTAAAATGAAGTAGCATATGTATTGTTGGCAGATGATCATCATAGATCATCTGCTTTTTTACAC
>NZ_FQZP01000084.1 GCF_900142095.1 Thermoclostridium caenicola
CTTGGCAGGAAAGGTACCTCTTCATAAAACCTTTTATTGCATGAAGGACATACATAGCGTCGTTTCCTCAGATGTATGAAAGTATAGCTTCCAAATGAAGATATATCCTTAATTCGTTGTTCTCTGTAATCGTGAATCTTTTCCGTAATCCGACCACAGCGGGGACACTTATGGGCTTTTCGCTTCATTTTCATATGAATGTGGAACTGATTGTCCTTTCTTTCTGCGAAGGTAACGATTACATCTTCAAATCCAATAAATTCTCGCGTATAATCTTTGTAGAGCATGGTTGATTCTCCTTTAAAATGTTGGATTGGGTAACTTCATTTTACTAGAGAATTCACTCCATGCTCTCTTTGTTTGCAAAAAAAATGTTGGAGTTCCGAAGTGTTCTGTCCCTCGGCACCCCAACATTTATTATAGAACCTTTTTTTATGCGAATGGTCTGCCTCTTTGTGGCAAACCACCCATTTCTGCAGGTTGTCCGGTGTCATATCGGACAGATTTCCCGCATATAATGACCAGTGCGGGAATAAACATGGCCTTTCCCGTCACCACCGGGCCCGGAAGTGTCCTTTTGCTTGTCTGTCGGTCTGATGCGCACTCATGCTGTCCGATCGGGAATCCGGACATTAAAAGTAAACGTTTATCTCGGGAGCAGGAAGCGGAGAGTGGCTCATACCATGAGTCTTGCAGGGGTTGCAGGCGGGGCTGAACTTTGCACCCCGGACGGGTCGGTTGTTCTCCCAGGTCTGAAAAGAGAGGATGGTTTGCCATGTTGGGGAGCGAAGGAATCACGAAAATCTGCCTGATGGGTTTGGGCAGGACGGGTGCGGAGATTGCCCGTACCGTACTTGAGCAGCCGGATATGCGGCTGGTGGCAGCCATATGTTCCGATTTCAGCAGCAAGCGCGGAAAGGATGTGGGAGAAATCCTGGGGATCCCCGAAACCGGGGCCAAAGTGTATGGGGCCGGCCAGCTGGAAGAGGTCCTGCAGGAGCATGCCCCGGATGTCATTGTGGATTTTTCCAACGCCAGGGCGACCATGAAGTATGTCAGGCTGATCTCGGAAAGGCGGATTGGCCTGGTGATCGGGACAACCGGCTTCAGCGATCATGATGTGGTGCGGCTCCAGCTCCTTGCCGCCAAAAACGACAGCGGCATCCTCTAGAAGTGGAAGACGGGCTTGAAGCCTCGGGTGTGCCCCTTATCCGCGGCATTCCCATTCATGCGACCCGGGCGGGCGGCATTGTAGGCCGGCACGAACTGATGATCGTCGGAGATAACGACAAGATATGCATTTCCCACGAATCCTTCAACCGGAAGGCATTTGCTGCCGGGGCCCTGCGCGGTATACGCTTTTTAAGGGGCAAGAGCGGATTCTTTGAAATGCGGGATGTGCTGGAACTGGACAAGGTGCTGCTGTCCTGCTTTGAAAGGCGCAGGACTGCGGCCGTCAACTGAAAACGCCTTTCAGTATTTGAACCTTATAATTTATAAAGATACCAGCGCGTGGTCTGGATTTCATACTTCATCTCATAGATGCGCTCGACGCCATCCATCACGCTCTGCACGGTAAAGACCAGCATCCGGTTTCCGGCAGTCTTCTCCTCTTTTTTTGAAATGACGCGATCGATCTTGACGATCCGGAACTCGCCGTTGCTTTCCTGGATGCGGAATTTCAGGGGCCGGATCTCGCCCTCGCGACTGCTGAGACAAATCATATCCACACTTTTCATCAATACCTTCATCCTGATCCCTCAATATTCGGCTTCCTGTCGCTCACATCCGGAAAAGAAGACTGCTTCGCCGGGATGCCTTCCGCAACCACGGGCGAAGCGCAGTTTCATTATAAACGAACATATGTTCTTTGTAAAGGGGGGAAAATTTGTTTACAATCCCGCCGCACCGGTTTAGAATGTTAAAGAGATTTTTCAACAGGGCGAAAGGAGTTCCGTAATGGCTGATATTCTGTCAAAGCTGGCCGGCGAGCTGAATCTTAAAAAATCCCAGGTGGAGAACACGGTAAAGCTTATCGATGACGGCAATACCATCCCGTTCATAGCCCGATACCGGAAGGAAGTGACCGGCGGTCTGGACGACCAGGTGCTGCGGGAATTGTTTGACCGCCTGACGTACCTGAGGAATCTGGAACAGCGCCGGGAAGAAGTCCGGCGTCTCATCGCGGAGCAGGACAAGCTGACCGCGGAGGTCAATGAAGCCCTGGACAGGGCCGAAACCCTCCAGGAAATAGAAGACATTTACAGGCCCTATAAGCCCAAAAGGCGGACCCGGGCATCCATTGCCCATGAGAAGGGGCTCGAACCGCTGGCGGCCATCATCTATGCCCAAAGCTGGAAAACCGGTGATGCCGCGGAGGCGGCAGCGCCCTATATTGACCCGGATAAGGGCGTGAGCAGCGCCGAGGAGGCCATCGCGGGCGCATTGGACATCATCGCCGAGATGATCTCGGATAACGCGGAATACAGGAAGAAGATCCGGGAGATGACCTTCCGGGAAGGGGTCCTGGTCACGTCGGCCAAAAAGGAAGAGGATTCGCCCTACCAGATGTATTATGATTTCAGGGAGCCCGTGTCCAGAATAGCGCCCCACCGCGTCCTCGCCATCAACAGGGGCGAGCGGGAGGAGTACCTTTCGGTGAAGCTGGAGGCTCCTGAAGAAAGGATATTGGACTGGCTCAAAAGCCGGACGGTGCTGAAGGAAGAATCCATCTTTAAAACCTTTGTGGAAAAGGCGGTGGAGGATGCCTATTCGCGCCTCATCAAACCCTCCATTGAGAATGAAATCCGATCAAGCCTGACGGAGGCGGCATCCGAGCAGGCCATCAAGGTGTTCAGGGAAAACCTGAGGAATCTGCTGCTCCAGCCGCCGGTGAAGGGTAAGGTGGTGCTGGGCATGGACCCGGCCTACCGGACGGGCGTCAAGCTGGCCGTGGTGGATGAAACGGGCAAGGTGCTCCATACGGGTGTCATTTATCCCACGCCGCCCCAGAACCGGATCGAGGAGGCCGGAAAGGTGGTTAAGGCGCTCGTTGAAAAGTATGGCATAGACGTGATCGCCATCGGGAACGGAACCGCCTCGCGGGAGACCGAGATCTTTACGGCCGGGGTTATCCGGGAAATGGACCGGGGTGTCAAATACATGGTGGTCAGCGAGGCGGGGGCGTCGGTCTATTCGGCCTCAAAACTGGGAGCCGAGGAGTTCCCGGACTATGATGTGTCGGTAAGAAGCGCCATCTCCATCGCCAGGCGGCTTCAGGATCCCCTGGCCGAACTGGTGAAGATCGATCCCAAGGCCATCGGCGTAGGCCAGTATCAGCATGATATGAACCAGAAGAGGCTTGGTGAGGCCCTCGCGGGGGTTGTGGAGGACTGCGTCAACAGCGTGGGCGTGGATCTCAACACCGCATCGGCTGCCCTCCTGTCCTATATCTCTGGAATAAACGCCGCCATCGCCCAGAACATCGTCGCATGGCGTGAGGAAAACGGCAGCTTCAAAAGCCGGAAGGACCTTCTGAAGGTCAAAAAACTGGGGCCCAAGGTTTTTGAGCAATGTGCCGGCTTTTTGAGGATACCCGGCGGCGAGAACATCCTGGACAATACCTCGGTCCACCCCGAATCCTACGAGAGCTGCGAAAAGCTGCTCAAGTTAACCGGGTATACCCTGGAGGATGTGGCCGAAAGGCGACTGGGGGATCTCCGGGATAAGATATCCCGGATGGGGCTTGAGCAGGTTGCGGAACAGACAGGGGTTGGTGTACCGACCCTGACCGATATCATCAGGGAACTGATGAAGCCGGGCCGGGATCCCAGGGATGAGCTGCCGCCCCCGCTCCTGTCGGAGGATATCTTGAAGATGGAGGATCTGAAACCGGGCATGGTGCTCAGCGGTACGGTGCGGAATGTGGTGGATTTCGGCGCCTTCGTGGATATTGGCGTCCACCAGGACGGCCTGGTCCATATTTCCGAGCTGAGCGACCGGTTCGTCCGGCACCCCATGGAAGTGGTCTCGGTGGGAGATATCGTCAGGGTCCGTGTCCTTGAGGTGGATTTGAAGCGCAAACGAATCGCGCTGTCCATGAAGCATACCGGATAAAAAACAAAGGCCGCCTTTTCAGGCGGCCTCAGACTGTCGAAAAAGTCCAGTGAGAACTGGGCTTTTTTGCATTAATATAGTAAAATATTATTGGGTGACGGAAATGATAATTAAGAATGAAGA
>NZ_FQZP01000085.1 GCF_900142095.1 Thermoclostridium caenicola
CTTTTTCTTCCGGTGTAAAATTTCTTCTCTTTTCCATAGTTCCATACTAACTTATTTTGGCCGTTTTGTCTGTCTTAATTTCTGGTATCATTATACACCATTCTGCACCCGTTGCTCGCTACGTCCCTCTATGCCTTGGGTGGTGTGGATGTTGTGATCATGGTGGATTTGTGTACTTTTATCGTCGCGTTTTTTGCGTTGCTGATATTTGTGCGGATACCACCGGTGAACCAATCAGGCGAGGAAAAGCGGGAGACGCTGCTCGAATCCGCGAAAACAGGCCTGAAATTCCTGAACCGGAACAGAATGGTGCTGATGCTGATCCTGTTCCTGGCCGGGGTCAACCTGGTTGCATCCGCTTTTGATGCGGTGCTTCCGGCGTTTGTCCTGCCAAGGCAAAATGGCGGGGAGGCTGTCCTGGGCATTGTCACTTCCACGGCGGGCATTGCGATGCTTGTCGGAAGTTTGATAGCGTCCGTTCTGCCGCCACCTAAGGATCGGATACGTCTCATCGTAGCCACCATGCTGTTTTCTCTGACAACAGATAACTTCCTGATGTCTTTGACCAATACCCCTGTCACATGGTGTATCGCACAGATATTGGGTTATGTGCCCGTTCCGTTGATGAGTACGAGCCTGGACGTTATCGTGCGCTCGACCATACCGGTCGAGATGCAGGGAAGGGTCTATTCCTGCAGAAATACGCTGCAGTTTTTCACAATACCCATCGGATTCTTCTTTGGTGGCTGGATGGTTGATGTGGTCTGTGAACCATTCATGGAACGTATGTCCCCTGATAGTCTCATGGTCGCCTTGTTTGGCGAGGGGAAGGGCTCAGGGGCAGGCCTGATGATATTCATTCTCGGCATATTGGGAGCGGCGATATGCCTGATTTTCGGAAGAATCCTCAAGAAATACAAATACCATGAGTCGGTTTGATGCTGATCTTGGCTGACCAGCAAGCAATACAAGGCTCTCCGTTGCCGGCGGAAACGTGGGCAGCGGGGAGCCTCTTGCAAAATACCCTGTCCGGACTGGAATGATGGGTTTCTCAAATGGCTACTTATCAATCATCGCTCACAAAACCATTGACACATTTCTGAAAATAGATAAAAATAGCACTAAAAAACGGCTGACTGTTGTGAGCGCCGAAAACCGAGGTTTGTCCGTGTCATGGAGAAATCGGCCTTTCGTATGAACGTTGCGGTATATCACAGGGATTGACTGTCAGGGATTCTGAGATGAGGAGATATGCAATGAATACGCTTGTGATTAATTGCAGTCCTGTACGGACAGGTGCGACGGCGGAAATAGCAAGGATCGTTTCGGAACAGCTGTCCGGCAGATACAATAACAGGGGCATCTGCATCGATGATTATGAATTCGGTTTTTGCAGGGGGTGCAAGAGTTGCCATCAGACTGCCCGTTGTATCCAGCAGGATGATGTAGACCTTATTATAAATGAATTTGAGTGGGCTGACGTGATTGTTTCGGTCGTACCGTCATATTGGGGAGATATCCCTGGCCAGTTTAAGGCATTCATCGACAGGTGCACGCCCTGGTGCAACACCCATGAACCCCATGCTGCCATCAGCAGAGGTAAAAAAGGATATGTTATAGCCTTGCGAACGGGACCCGGCATGCGGGAATGCGTCAGGATTATTGAAAGTATTGAGCATTTTTACGGGCATCTGGAGATCGCATGCTGCGGCAGGCTGGGGTTGTGTTCAATAGCGAGCCGGGAAGATGTGGAATCCAGGAAAGCGGAGATATTGGCTTTCTGCAAGATGATTTTGGATAAATGATAATGGCAGAAACATGATTTCCGGGAAAGCGTCCAAGAGAATCTCCCGCTTGGCAGCGCAATGCCGGTAAGCGGGAGATTCTTGAGAAGAACGAGTTTGCTGTTATAGCCGATTTCAGCAAACGGATTCTATTTCAGCGCGATAACTTCATCACCAAAACGTATCTCGACGGTTTGAGCCTTCTCATAGTCGAATCCTTCATATTCAACATGGAAGCTGTAATATGGATGCTCGCTGCTGGGACCCCTTTCGGGGACGATGTCCAGGGATGCCTCATCTATGGGTAGCTCAACGCCGTCGGCAAACAGGCGGAGGCGTTCCGCATTTTCGACGATTGCCAGTTCGAACGCTGCAGGGTTGTCGAGCCCATCCCAGTAATGATGCGTAAGGAACCTGGGTTGGATGAACTGGTGCATGATTTTTGTGGCTTCGCTTTCGCTGATGGCTTCTTCCGGTATCGTTGCATGGACTCTTGCCTTGTACCTGGTGAAGGCAATATCGGTTATCAACAGCAAGCGTTTCGTTTTCAGAGCGGAAACTTCACCCCTGTGGAGATGCATGTTTTCATAGTCATCGGTAAAGCTCATTTCATCATAGATATCCTTTTCGAGCATCCGGTTAACCGCTATTTTCACCGGTTCGGGCAGGATTGAGCGTTCCGGCGTGAATCGGTACCCAAAATCGCAATCCATGCTGGCGGCCAGTTTTCCGTGATGGTACAAACGGAGGCCCAGAATGCGAATCACCATATCCCCGGTGGTGTTTTGCATCCAGTAAGGCGGAAACGTGTAATTGAAATAGTACGCATCGCCGCCTTCATCAGCGTTCAGTTTTGATCCTGCAATCTCCCACTGGCGGACGCTGTCCCAGCCATGGGGTTCGATATATTCAGCCGGAAGGGATTTTTCCACGAGCCGGATTTCATCGAAAGACACCAGGTTCTTTTTAAGTTTCAGTTCAAAGAGGGCCTTCTGGATTTCCGTATCACCGGTGAATGCTATCAGCTTTAAGGCGAACGCATCATTTTCATGCACAAGGTCAAGCTCCTGAACGATCCCGGCGTCAGCGAGATTCAACATTTTTCTTGCCCGCGACAGCCTGACCTTGACAGTGCCCTCCCTGGCGCCGAGGAGCGAGGCTATCTCGGAAACCGAATACCCCTCATAATAGTGGAGATGGATGGGCGTGCGATATTTCAGGGGCAATGCCATCACGGCATGGAAAAGATTCGGGTCTTCCAGTTTATCCTCAATCGGGATGGTCTGGTCAACAAGGGAAACGGTATGCTTTATCCAGGATGACATCAGATGCCTCTTGCATTCATTGATGGTGACCTGGATAAGCCATGCCTTGATGTGTTCGTCATCATTAAAGGTGCTTTTGCCTGAAAGGAAACGGATAAAAACTTCCTGTACGATATCGCATGCGTCCGCATTGCTTTTGGTATAGTTGAATGCGATCCCGAATACGGTGTTCCGGAATTTCTGATAGATCTGCATGAAGCGATCGTCCGGGTTTGACGGTCTGTGCATCTTTCGTTCACACTCCTCTGCCTTTCATCTACAACATACTTCAGAGCGTGAAAAGGTTACAAGATTTTTTACCCAATCGTTACGGCATTAACTTCATGAAAATCCCTGTCGTTATGTTCTTCTTTTTGTACAAAATATGCTGTGTTTTCGGTTATCTTATTGTGAGGTTTTTGTCTAAACTTGTCTACCAAAATGTGATACGATAAGCAAGTTATTATTTTAACAATTAGATAGAGATAAGGGGGAACACAAACATGCACCAAACCGGAAAGACTAAAGTTGCAATCATCGGTGCAGGAAACGTAGGAGCATCAATCGCCTTTGCGATGGCTCTTGAGCAGAGTGCCAGTGAGATTGTTTTGATTGACGTGAATGCTGAAAAGGCTGTTGGAGAGGCTCTGGACATCAACCATGGCCTGTGCTTCCTGGGCCAGATGGCAGTTTATGCAGGCGATTACTCCGATATCGCAAGCTGTGACGTTATTATTGTGACAGCCGGGATGAACAGAAAGCCGGGTCAGACCCGTCTTGATCTGGCCAGGGCTAATGTGGCTATTGCCAAGGAAATCAGGGAAGTTGTAAAATAAAATGCCGTAATATATAGAAAACTCATGGTAATCCATTGTAAAATGTTTAATAACCAAAGAAAAACATTAGCAAAGGAG
>NZ_FQZP01000086.1 GCF_900142095.1 Thermoclostridium caenicola
AATGAATATCCAAGAAGAATGTTTGGTTATAGGTCAGCCATAGAAATGGCGGTATGATGTATAGAATTTATTCCAGTAAGCAATGGATTTACCAATTTTTTCACGGCATTTAATATTGCAATTTATAGTCAAAGATTACATCGATAAATGAATTTACATTGACACCAGTAGCTTTATTACATAAATGAGGTGAAAAAATGATAAAGTAGAAATCATTTTACACCACTTGACAAGACACTATCTGCCATTCTATTATTAGTAGCCACGGTATGACCTCCTCTACTTTATTTGTTTTGTTTTGTTTCCCTAATAAAGTAGAAATCATATCGTGGTTACTTTTGTCAATTAGCCTCCACGAAATTTACACCACTACTTGAGACTATAACGGAAAAGGAATAAGGAAAATGTTTTAGAAATAATAAAGTTGACTCTATGATAATAAAGTTGGTTCTAAAATAATAAAGTTATTCCCAAAATTAGATTTTCACATCGTAGGGGAGGTTTGGGGTATGTTATGGGAACGTATTCTTGAATTATGTGATAAATATAAAAAACATATTTTTTGATTTATAAGATAATGTATTTATTGGATCAAGTCCCAATTTGTGTGTAAATTCCCTCGGCCAGAAGAAGCTTAGCGAATATGTGTTACTTTAGCGGTTTTCCTTTCTTGTACTTGAGTTTGCTGCCATTCCAGATATTCGGTCATTTCAAGATACTTCTTTCCACTCGTCCATTTCTCATCAATTTCCATGAGTAAAGCACCAATCAGACGTACGACGGACTCACGGTTTGGGAAGATGCGAATAACTCGCTCACGGCGGCGGATCTCCTCGTTCAAGCGCTCCATCCCATTGGTGGTTCGCAGACGTTTTCGGTATCTTTCAGGAAACATAAGAACTGCTGTAGCATCCTCAAAACCGGCTTCCAGAATCGACATCGCTTTAGGTGCTTTAGCCTCATAAGCCTCTAAAACCTGCTGAAGCAACATACGGGCAGTATCCATGTCTGGTGCATCCAAGATTGCACGTACACGCGGGTACAATTCTTCCTGTAACGTCTTGGGTGTAGCATCCAGGATATTGCGCATAAAGTGGGTTTGGCAACGCTGCCAAGTCACGCCTTGAAAGTGAGTTCGGATAGCCCGCACCAAGCCGCCATGGTGATCGGAAACGATGAGATCCACACCACGCAGATCGCGAATCTTGAGCCAAGAGAAGAATTCACTCCAGCTTGCTTCCGACTCGCTGTCTCCAAGCTTGAGTCCAAGGATTTCACGGTAGCCGTCTGCATTTACTCCATAAGCCAACATCACGCCACGAGCACGGACACGCCCTTCTTCACGAACCTTCAGTACCAGGGCATCGACAATGACAAACGGGTACCGGGAATCACGAAGACTGCGATTGTTCCAAGCGTTTACGATCGGATCCAATCGCTTGCAGAGATCGGATACGGTAGACTTGGAAAACTCCGTACCGCATAGTTCCTCCGTAATCTGGGTCACTTTGCGGGTCGAAATCCCATTCACGACCATCTCCATCAGCGCCAAGACAAGAGCTTGTTCGCTCCGTTGGTATCGAGCAAACAACTCCGTAGAGAATTTACCATTACGGATACGAGGAACTCGAAGAGTGATGGTTCCTACACGTGTTGTGAGTTGGTGAGGGTAGGTACCATTTCGATACCCTTGCCGATCTTCCGTCCGCTCATAGGGCTCTGCAGCCAGTTGTTCGCTAGCTTGAGCCTGTAACACTTGGTTCAATACGGATTCTAACAACGCAGCCACCCCGGCATCCTGAGAATTACCTAAAAATAACTGCTGCAAAAGTTTGGAATCTACGCTAATCTGGTATTGAGCCATAACAAAACTCCTCCCCTAGAATGGTGTCTGCAAACTTCATTCTAACCGAGGGTTTTTCATATGGCTCTTTTATTTTTTAAGAGACTCATATTTTTACACAATTATACGGACTCAACTATTTATTGTTGACAGAGAAATAAATCAATACTATTATATATATGAGTATAATTGAATATAATCATATGGTGGTGATAAATTGGATTTAATAGAAATCTTTAAAGCGTTGGGAGATGAAAACAGAATTAGAATACTCAATTTGCTAATAAGACAGGAACTCTGTGTGTGCGAGATAGAAACAGTGCTGGATATGACGCAGTCTAATGCTTCAAGACATCTAAATAAATTAAAAACTTCAGGTATTATAACCAGTGAAAAGAAATCTCAATGGGTCTATTACAGAGTAGATAACAAGTTTATTGAAGAAAATAACCTACTGTATGAATTTATTAAAAACAAGATGGCTGAAAATACACAATTGTTAAGAGATATAGAGACACTTAAAAAATATAAAAACAGTAACTTTACATGTGAGCAACTACGGGAAGATAAAAGTCAGGTTCTTAAGTATCTTCGAGAGCAGTGCAATAACAATTAATGAAAATTATTAATAATAGAAAACTGATTTTAGTTATTTTTCTGTAAAAACTTTAAATTAGTCACTATATGATTATAACTGAATATAATCATATAGTAAGAACAAGATAATTTAAATTGATAGGGGGCATAAAACTTGAGTGACAAAGAAACAATGCAAGAAAATAAAGGATTAGGTTTTTTTGAAAAGTACCTTACACTGTGGGTAGCAGCATGTATTATAGTAGGAGTTGCCATAGGACGATTAATTCCTGTAATCCCTGAAACTTTAAGCAAATTTGAATATGCAAATGTATCAATTCCTGTTGCTATTCTCATATGGCTAATGATTTACCCAATGATGCTGAAAATTGATTTTTCAAGCATTGTCAGGGCAACAAAAAAACCGAAGGGACTAATAGTTACTTGTGTAACAAACTGGCTTATCAAGCCTTTTACAATGTATCTTATTGCAGCGTTTTTCTTGAAAGTAGTGTTCAGTAGGTGGATTGGTCCGGATTTAGCGACAGACTATCTTGCAGGTGCAGTATTATTAGGAGCCGCACCATGTACCGCTATGGTATTCGTATGGAGTTATCTGACAAAAGGCGACCCTGCTTATACATTAGTGCAGGTAGCAGTGAATGACCTGATAATATTGTTTGCATTTACACCAATTGTTGCATTCCTATTAGGGGTAAGTAATGTGACCGTTCCTTATGACACGCTGATATTATCAACAATCCTGTTTGTTGTTATTCCATTGGCAGGAGGGTACCTTACTAGAAGGAACATCATTAAACATAAGAGTATAGAGTATTTCGAGAACATTTTTCTCAAGAAATTTGATAATGTAACAATCGTAGGTTTGCTTCTCACTTTAGTAATTATTTTCTCGTTCCAGGGTGAAATAATTTTAAGTAATCCCTTGCATATTAGTAAGCGTCAAAGAAACCCTCACATAGTATATCGGTTGTGTAGTTGATACAATCACAGTAAAACAAGTTGAAAAAGTTGAAAAAGTAGGCCAACT
>NZ_FQZP01000087.1 GCF_900142095.1 Thermoclostridium caenicola
GACATAGTAAATAAATGTAAAATATGGAAATTTAAAGAAAGGAGAATCTAACTTAGAAAAGCTGAAAAATTGTCTTGACAATGGGGGGCATTATAGATCCCACCGGAAAGAAGATCGCCATTGTGGGCGCCGGTCCTTCAGGCCTTTCCTGTGCTTACTACAGCGCCATCAATGGCCATGATGTAACAGTATTTGAACGCCAGCACTATCCCGGGGGTATGATGCGTTACGGTATCCCCGAATACCGCCTGCCCAAGGCTACGCTGGACAAGGAGATTGACATCATTAAAAAGCTGGGCGTCAAGATCATGACCAAGAAAACCCTGGGGACCCACATTCGCCTTGAGGACCTTGCAAGGGACTTTGACGCCGTATACCTGGCCATTGGTTCATGGCGTGCTACGCCTATGCATATAGAAGGCGAGAATCTCCCCGGCGTATGGCTGGGTATCCAGTTCCTTGAACAGGTGACCAAGCAGGCCGATATCCAGATAGGCGACACGGTTGTGGTCATTGGCGGCGGCAATACGGCCATCGACTGTGCCCGTACCGCTTTGAGAAAGGGCGCCAAGACAGTCAAGCTGATTTACCGCAGAACCCGCGACGAAATGCCTGCCGAGCCCTATGAAGTGGAAGAAGCCCTTCATGAAGGGGTGGAAATGCTCTTCCTGATGGCTCCCACCAGCATCGTGATGGAAAATGGCAAGAAGAAATTGCAATGCATCAGGATGCAGCTGGGTGAGCCCGACCGTTCCGGCCGTCGTCGTCCTGTTCCCATTGAGGGCAGCAATTTTGAAATTGAAGCCGATACCATCATCGGCGCCATCGGCCAGAGTACCAATACCCAGTTCCTCTACAATGACCTGCCCGTTAAGCTGAATAAGTGGGGCGACATTGAGATCAACGGTAAAACCAGCCAGACATCTGAACCTAATATTTTCGCCGGTGGTGACTGCGTCACAGGTCCTGCAACCGTCATCCAGGCCGTGGCTGCCGGTCGCCGTGCCGCCGAAGCCATAGACAGCTACCTCATGCGGGGCTATGTCCAGGAGAGCCATATCGATTACAGCTGTAGCAGGGGTTCCCTGGAAGACCTGCCCAAGTGGGAATTTGAGCACTTCCCCAAGCTGGAGCGTGCCAAGATGCCTGCCATCAGCCTTAAGGAGAGGGAAGGCAACTTCAAGGAAGTTGAACTGGGTCTCTCCGAGGAAGCCGCCCGCGAGGAAGCCCGCCGTTGCTTAAGATGCGGATGTACCCAGCGCTATAACTGTGACCTGAGGAGAGAGGCTTCAGAACACGATATCGTGTTTGAGAAGCCCATCCATGAAAGACCCTATATACCCATTGTGGAAGACCATCCCTTTATCATCAGGGATCACAATAAGTGTATCTCCTGCGGCCGTTGTATTGCCGCCTGTGCCGAGGTTGAAGGTCCCGACGTTCTGACCTTCTACATGAAGCACGGCCGCCAGCTGGTGGGAACCAAGAGCGGTCTGCCCCTCAGGGAAACCGACTGCGTCAGCTGCGGACAATGCGTCAATGCCTGCCCCTGCGGTGCGTTGGAGGCCAGGAGTGAAAAAGGCAAGGTCTTCAGGGCTATCAACGATCCCACAAAGACCGTGGTTGCCTTTGTTGCGCCCGCCGTGCGCAGCGTTGTTTCCTCCCATTACGGCATTCCCTATGACAAGGCATCCGGATTCATGGCGGGCCTTTTGAAGAAGCTGGGCTTTGATAAGGTCTTCGACTTCTCCTTTGCCGCCGACCTGACCATTGTGGAGGAAACCACCGAATTCCTGAACCGTGTGGCGAACAAAGGGGTTATGCCCCAGTTCACCTCCTGCTGCCCCGGCTGGGTTAACTTTGTTGAGCGGCGTTATCCCGAGCTCATTCCGCACCTGTCCACCTGCAAATCGCCTCAGCAGATGATGGGTGCCACTGTGAAGAACCATTACGCCAAGCTGGCGGGCATCAATAAGGAAGACCTGTATGTGGTCTCCATCGTGCCCTGTATCGCCAAGAAATATGAGGCTGCCCGCCCCGAGTTTGCGCCCGACGGTATCCGTGATGTGGACGCGGTTCTGACTTCGCTGGAGATGATGCGCATGGCGGAGCTCAAGCGCATTGATACCTCCACCATCGAGCCCCAGGAATTCGACGAGCCTTACAGGCAGGTTAGCGGTGCCGGTATCCTGTTCGGTGCTTCCGGCGGTGTGGCTGAAGCTGCAATGCGTATGGCCGTTGAAAAGCTCACGGGCAAAGTTATCACCGATCACCTTGACTTCGAGGAAGTCCGCGGCTTTGAAGGCCTGAAGGAAGCGACCATCCAGGCCAACGGTACAACGGTGCGCGTAGCGGTAGTCAGCGGTCTGCGCAATGCGGAGCCCATTATCGAGAAGATTCTGCAGGGAGTGGATGTGGGCTATGACTTGATTGAGGTTATGGCTTGTCCCGGCGGCTGCATCTGCGGTGCCGGCCATCCCGTTCCCGAAAAGGTGGGCACCCTGGAACAGCGCCAGCAAGTGCTGATCAACATAGACAAGATCTCCACCTACCGCAAGTCGCAGGAAAATCCGGATATATTGAGGTTGTATGAGGACTTCTACGGGGAACCCAACTCCCCCTTGGCCCATAAACTGCTGCATACCCATTATCACCCCGTCAATGGGGATGTGGGAAGGGGCAAAGTCCGCAGGAAGGCCAACTCCGTGTTTGTGACACGCCAGATCACCTTCTGTACCTGCGATGCTTGCGCGGCCAAGGGATCGCGCGAACTCTATGCCTCGACCCTTGAGCAGGTGAGAAAGCTTAAGATGGATGCCTTTGTGGAGGTCAACACCATACGCCTTAAGGAAGACCACAACGGCCAGGGTATCTATATCGCCCTGGACGGAGAGCGCATCGATAAATCAAGGCTTGAGAACCTGCCGCTGAACCTGTAAAGGACTCCATAGTTAGAAGTATTGCTTATGCATAAAGCCTGCCGACATCAGTCCGGCAGGCTTTGCTATTTCCAAATTTGAGAAAAATTCGGTTCTATAATAAATGTTGGGGTGCCGAGGGACAGAAACTTCGGAACTCCAACATTTTTTGCAAATAAAGAGAGCATGGAGTGAAATCTCTAGTAAAATGTAGTTACTCACACCATCAATTTTAAAGGAGAATCAACCATGCTCTACAAAGATTATACGCGAGAATTTATTGGATTTGAAGATGTAACCGTTACCTTCGCAGAAAGAAAGGACAATCAGTTCCACATTTATATGAGAATGAAGCGAAAAGCCCATGAGTGTCCCCGCTGTGGTCGGACTACGGACAAGATTCACGATTACAGAGAACAACAAATTAAGGATATATCTTCGTTTGGAAGCTATACTTTCATACATCTGCGGAAACGACGCTATGTATGTCCTTCATGCAATAAAAGGTTTTATGAAGAGGTACCTTTCCTGCCAAG
>NZ_FQZP01000088.1 GCF_900142095.1 Thermoclostridium caenicola
AACATTGAATGATAAGATTAACTCAACCAAATTTTAGGAGGTTGGGTTATGAAAAAGTGTCTCGCGTTCCTGCTGACAGTTGTTATGGTTCTGGCGGTTATAACCTCGGGAATGAGCCGGTCACACGCTGCATTGAGCTTCAAGGATGTGCCCAGGGAGGCCTGGTATTACGAGCACGTCCAGTATGTGGCCAACCACCCGCGGGAACTGATGGTGGGATACGCGGGAAACTTCGGACCGTTGGATAACCTCACGGTGGAACAGTTTATCAAGATAGCCGTAGCGGCTGCCGGCAAGGGTGTGGTTGTTCCTTCAGATAAATACTGGGGGGACGTCTATGTGTCCATTGGGTTGGAACTGGGTTTTGTGCAACCGGGAGAGTTTACCGATTACAAACGACCCATCACACGGGCTGAGATGGCCAGGATCATCATTCGCTCCCTTCCCATGATAACCGGTGAGAAGGATATTCCCTACAATGAAAGCGAGATAAGGTCACGAATAGCGGATTACGACAGCATCCCTGTAAACCTTCGGGAATATGTTTGTAAGGCTTATCAACTCGGCATCCTTGTGGGCGGATCGGATGGAAAGTTTAATCCCAATGGCAACCTGACACGTGCATCCGCTGCGGCGGTCATCCACAAGATGCTGGAACCCGGCCTGAGGACGATTTATACGCCTCCCGAAGAAGTTTGGAGCGATGAAGAGTTTGAGGCGTATATCAGGGAGAATGCAGATGACTTCTATTGCATTGCCAAAATTGAAAATAGAAAAATATATCTTCGAAATGCAATTGTGACTACACCAACACTGTTATCTGATAAAAATAATCCTGATATTCATGAACTTCTTTATGAATGTGCTAAGACCATGGCATATTATGCCCAGAAGAACGGTAATGTCTTCAGTATCGGATATAGTGACTTTTTTGGTGGTTCGGCTATTCTTTATTACTATGTTGACAATAAAACGACTCATCCCAGCATCAAATTAGAGTTTTTTGCGGAACCCCAAATGAACTATGTTGCCGAGAGATATGCGCCCGGGGAGCAAAAGAATCCTGCTTTATATTCTTGGACACTTAGTGCTTTATATGACGACGATTACTTACTTGGACAGGGATGGGAGCCGGATAAAGACAGAAAGAAGTTTTCATGGATACAGGACAAATATGCAAAGGTCTTGCTCCATCTGAGCAACATTGTTTATGGTCCCTCTCAGGGGAAAGCATTTTATGATTTCATGATTGAGCATCAGCTTCATGCTTACTATACAGATTTCAGTAAGGATGATAAATATATCGGCAAGGTACCGAATGCAAATATCGAAGTTGCATATTACTTTAAAGTTCCAGAGGCTATGGATAAATGGTTTTGGACCACCAGGCCGGTGGTTAGAAGATGAAAAAGATTACAAAATCAACAGTGATTATTGCGCTGATAGTTTCTATACTACTACTTTTGCATTATTTCTTGTTCAGAATCTGGACGACCGCTTAATATAGAGCATGGTCCTGCGGATGTGAAGAGACTTCTGCGCTTGTTCTACTCGCTCACAATGATATGTCCCAAGGGTGTCATTGCGAGAAGGCGGAGCCGACGAAGCAATCTCAGTCACATCTTCGGCCGCTTCAACGATTTTATCATTTACACGAGAACTAAAGAAAGTAAAACTGATTTCTATAAACGCGCCTGGAAAACAACTTTCACAAATCCAGCCATATTTTATTTTTACTATTACTGACATTTAATAACATAGAATGATAAGATTAACTCAACCAAATATTAGGAGGTTAATTATGAAAAAATCTCTCGCGATCCTGCTGACAGTTGTTATGGTTCTGGCGGTTATAACCTCGGGAATGAGCCGGTCACACGCTGCATTGAGCTTCAAGGATGTGCCCAGGGAGGCCTGGTATTACGAGCACGTCCAGTATGTCGCCAACCACCCGCGGGAACTGATGGTTGGATACGCGGGAAACTTCGGACCCTTGGATAACCTCACGGTGGAACAGTTTATCAAGATAGCCGTAGCGGCTGCCGGCAAGGGTGTGGTAGTGCCTTCAGATAAATACTGGGGGGACGTCTATGTGTCCATTGGGTTGGAATTGGGCTTTGTGCAGCCGGGAGAGTTTACCGATTACAAACGACCCATCACAAGGGCCGAGATGGCCAGGATCATCATTCGCTCCCTTCCCATGATAACCGGAGAGAAAGACATTTCCTACAATGAAAACGAGATAAGGTCGAGGATAGCGGATTACGACAGCATCCCGGTAAACCTTAGGGATTATGTTTGCAAAGCCTATCAACTTGGCATTCTAGTGGGCGGAACGGATGGAAAGTTTAATCCCAACGGCAACCTGACGCGGGCGTCCGCAGCGGCGGTTATTCACAAGATGCTGGAACCCGGTCTGAGGACGGTTTATACGCCTCCGGAAGAAGTTTGGAGCGATGAGGAATTTGAAGCATACATCAGGGATAATGCCGAGGACTTCTATTGCATTGCAAGAATTGAGAACAGGAAAATATATCTTCGAAATGCAGTTGCGACTACACCTACACTTTTGTCTGACAAAAATAATCCAGATATAAATGAAATATTGTATGAGTGTACTAAGACGATGGCGTATTATGCCAAAAAGAACGGCAATGCCTTCAGCATAGCGTATAGTGAATTTTTCGGTGGATATGTCTCATTGGGATATCATCTTGTCAGCGATAAATATAAGCCGGATATTGAGCTGATTATTTATGCAGAACCCCAGATGAACTATATCGCTGAAAGGTATGCTCCAGGTGAGCAAAAAAACCCGTCATATTATGAATGGACTATTCGTTCTTTAGCGGATGATCAATTTATCCTTGATCAGGGTTTTTTCCCAGGAAAGGGAATGGATAAGACCAAATTCAAGTGGACTCAGGAAAAGTATGAGAAGGTTCTACTCCATATTTGCCAAATCGTTTACGGACCGAATCAAGGCATAGCCTTTTTTGATTTTGCAGTTGAGAAGGTAATTAATGACGCTGCTTCAGAAACACTTGCCAGTGAAAAATACTTCGGTGTACTCCCAGGGGCAAATATAGAAATTGCATACTACCGTAACCCACCAGAAGCTATGAATAGAAACTTTTGGACCAGCAGACCGGTGGTGAGGAAATGAGAACTAAAAAATTAATATTGATGATAATAATAATAAATCTGATGCTGTGCATGTTTAACAATCATTCGTTAGCATATAGATTATTATCAACTAACAAAAATTACCAGATTAATATTAAGAATTCAATGATTTATAAAACTGAGGTTTTTGGTGATCCATTTGGCAGAGAAGATCTGCCCGATAAAGGCTTTTATAAAACTGAAGAAGGTTTTGTAGAAAACGAAAAAGGAGAAAAAGGCGAATATGCCCACATTGGATACAATTATGATGAATT
>NZ_FQZP01000089.1 GCF_900142095.1 Thermoclostridium caenicola
CAGAAAAAAGGCAGATGACCATACTTGATCATCTGCCCATATTCCATATGCTACTTCATTTTACTGGTTCCACCCCAACATTTGACGTAGAACCAAAAAATGCCCTGCCATTGATGGCAGGCGAACGTCACGGCAGCCCTGCTTTACCCGGCAAAAAAGCCGTTCCTTAACGGAACGGCTTATCCTGCCATATCACATTATCCAAATAGGGTTTACTCCCGATATCAGTCATAGAGCGGGAACCTGCGGGTCAGATCATCCACCCGCCTGATGATCGCTTCCTTGTTGGCCTCATAATTGCCGCTGAGGGCCATATCCAGAAGCTCTGCGATCTCCTTCATCTGCTCTTCCTTCATGCCCCTTGTGGTGACTGCGGGTGTGCCGACACGGATACCGCTGGTGATGAACGGGCTCAGGGTATCAAACGGGATGCCGTTCTTGTTGACGGTTATCCTTACCTCGTCCAGCATGCTCTGGGCATCTTTTCCGGTAATGCCCTTGTTGGTCAGGTCAATCAGCATCAGATGGTTGTCGGTACCTCCGGAAACGATCTTGAAGCCCTTCTCCATCAAAGCGGCTGCCAACGCTTTTGCGTTCTTGACGATCTGCTGCTGGTAAGCCTTGAAGGAATCGGACATGGCTTCCTTGAGGCATACAGCCTTGCCGGCAATGATATGCATCAGCGGGCCTCCCTGGATACCCGGGAATACGGCCCGGTCGATTTCCTTGGCATATTTGGCCTTGCACAGGATCAAACCGCCCCTGGGACCCCTCAGGGACTTATGGGTGGTTGTTGTCACAAAATCCGCATAGGGAACAGGACTGGGATGCACACCGGCTGCCACAAGGCCTGCAATGTGGGCCATATCCACCAAAAGCAGGGCACCTACTTCGTCACAGATCTCCCTGAAGGCCTTGAAATCGATGATCCGGGAATAGGCGCTGGCACCTGCGATGATGAGCTTGGGCCTGCATTCGCGGGCGGTCTTCCGCAGGGCATCATAGTCAATGCAGCCGTCCTTCTCGCTGACGCCATAGGCAACGGGCTTGTAATACCTTCCGGACATGTTGATGGCCATGCCATGGCTCAGATGGCCGCCGTGGGACAGGTTCATCCCCATGAAGACATCGCCGGGTTCCATGACCGCGAAAAACACGGCCATGTTGGCCTGGGCGCCGGAATGGGGCTGCACATTGGCATGCTCTGCGCCGAACAGTTCCTTTGCCCTGCTGATGGCCAGGTTTTCAACCACGTCCACATGCTCGCATCCGCCGTAATAGCGCTTTCCGGGATACCCTTCCGCATACTTGTTCGTGAGGGGAGTGCCGCATGCTTCCAGTACTGCCTTGCTGACAAAATTTTCCGATGCAATCAGTTCGATGTTGCCGTTCTGGCGATTGATTTCATCGTAGATGGCTTTTGCAACTTCTGGATCGATTCTTTCTATTTCGTTATACTTCAGCATCTCTATATCCCCCATCCAATTAATCACAAATCTGATTATAATGCTTTGTGAAAGATGATGTCAATAAAGAATGAATATTTATGCAAAGCCTATACAAGCGTTTCATCCTGATTCGACACTCTGTCCTTCCGCTCCAGGGATGCGGCATCAATAAACATGAGCACCGACAGCCTCTGGGTGATAAGCTTGAGCATGCTCTCAAGGAACGCAGAAATAAACAGAGCCAGAGCAGCGTTTTCCACATCCATGGAAAACAGGTTCAGCAGCCATCCCAGGGCATAGAGGCTCATCATGTTGGAGAGCACGTACTTTCTGCTGTTTCGGGTCAGCTCCAGAGACTTCCTGAAATTCCGGACAGGTCCCACGTCGAATTCAATAATGAGCAGATCCTTAAACACATACAGGGTACTTACGATCAGGATGACCATGGGGAGCAACGCGGTAAAAACGGCCAGACCGGGCACATATACAGTCGCAACGACCATAACCGCCACCACCACATAGATGGCCGCATAAAAAAGGAGATTGAAAAGGATGATCTTGGGCAGCCGCGCAAAGAAAACCGACGTTCTTTGAGCGCCGGACATCTGCGGATTGGTCAGCCCGAAGAAATACCAGCTTCCGTAGAACAGGGAAATGAAAAAGGTCAGCACCCTGATGCCCAGAAAAATCAGAGCGACATACATGAACGAACGGGCTATGGTTTCATAGGCGCCCGAAGCAAAGAGGACGCTGTTCAGGCTGTCGAGGCTCATATTCTCCTGCAGCCGGATAAACAGCTGTTCATACTGGGTATAGAGGTCTAAAACAAAAGGCCTGGCCAGCAAATAGCCTCTAAAGAGAACACCCAGCAGGAGAACGAATATCACCCGTGCTACCACGGGCCTGTCTAAGTCGTAAAACTTGATGGATTCCTTGAAATAGGCATTGATCAGTCTGACTTTACGTGGTTGATTATCCATTTTTGTCCCCCTTGATTTTTCTGATATCCGAAGCGGACAAATAGCGCCATTGCCCCGGTTTCAGATCGCCCAGCGTGAGGTTGCCGATGGCAATGCGCTTCAGTTTCTTCACCGGATGGCCAACGGCTTCACACATTCTTTTGACCTGCCTGTTGCGGCCTTCATGGATGGTTATCCGCAATACGGCGCTGTGCTTTTTTTGCTCCACCAGTTCAACCTTTGCCGGGGATGTGGGCCTGCCGTCCAGCAGGATACCCTCCCTCAGCTTTTTCAGGGCGTTTTCGGAAGGTATGCCTTCAACCTCCGCGAGATAGGTTTTGTTCACCTCATGCCCCGGATGGGTGCTGTGATAGGCAAAATCCCCGTCATTGGTCAGGATGAGCAGGCCTGTTGTGTCATAATCAAGCCTTCCCACCGGATAGACGCGTTCCGGAACGTCGTCTACCAGGTCCATAACGGTTTTTCTGCCCTGTGGATCCGACACCGTCGTGACATAACCCCTGGGTTTGTTCAGCATGATATAGACCGGTTTTTCTTCGGGTACCACCGGCTTTCCGTCAAACTCCACCAGGTCATGTTCCGAAACCGTAACGCCCATCTCGGTCACGGTATGCCCGTTTACCCGCACCCTGCCGTCACGGATCATTTGCTCGGCATGGCGCCTGGATGCTATGCCGCATTTGGCGAGATATTTCTGAAGACGCATTTTTTCGCTCATTTGCTCATCGTCCATTCCGGAAAACATTATACCATAGTCCCATCATGTATACTATTTAATTTGTGCACAACAGCGTCGTCCAAAGCCATGCTTTCTGCCGTCATATTGAAGAGACTGCCACATTCCTGTCCGTTTCATACACGCCTGCCGGCAACAGGATTTCCGGATGCCATGAAATCCTTGCAGCATAGTGTAAAATTGTTGTAGGAAAAAAATAAACAAGAGACATCCTTCTTTGATAAAATGGGATTATACACAACAAACCATTTAGAGGAAGGAG
>NZ_FQZP01000090.1 GCF_900142095.1 Thermoclostridium caenicola
ATCACACGGGCTGAGATGGCCAGGATCATCATTCGCTCCCTTCCCATGATAACCGGTGAGAAGGATATTCCCTACAATGAAAGCGAGATAAGGTCGAGGATAGCGGATTACGACAGCATCCCGGTAAACCTTAGGGATTATGTTTGCAAAGCCTATCAACTTGGCATTCTAGTGGGCGGAACGGATGGAAAGTTTAATCCCAACGGCAACCTGACGCGGGCGTCCGCAGCGGCGGTTATTCACAAGATGCTGGAACCCGGTCTGAGGACGGTTTATACGCCTCCGGAAGAAGTTTGGAGCGATGAGGAATTTGAAGCATATATCAAGGCAAATAACAAGGAGTATCCTAGCATTGCCAAGATCGAAAACAGAAAGATATATTGGAAGAATGCTATCATAAATACTCCTACACTTTTACCAGAAGATAAAAACCCTATAATTAATGAAATAATATACGACTGTGCCAAAACGCTTGCCTATTATGCGTACAAGAATGGAAATGTCTTTAGTTGCGGGTATACAAACTTCTTTGGTGGGGAAGTTTATCTGAGTTATCATCTCGAGAGTAAAATTTATGATCCCAATATTGACATTATGTTTTTCTCTAACCCTCAAATGAGTTATGTTACTTCGGAATATGCGCCAGGAGAGCAAAAAAATCCCTCATTTTATGTATGGACACTTAGTGCTTTATACGATGTTAATTACTTATTAGCGCAAGGTTGGGAACCTGGTAAAGATAGAACAAAATTCTCATGGATACAGGATAAATATGCGGAGGTTTTACAGCAATTATGCTTAATTGTGTATGGTTCTGTACAAGGGAAAGCATTTTATGATTTCCTTATTGACCATCAACTGCATGCTTACTATACAGATTTTTTGAAAGATGACAAATTCATTGGACAGGTGCCAAATGCCAATATTGAAGTTGCATATTACTTTAAAGTTCCCGAGGCTATGGAGAAACAATTCTGGACCACCAAGCCGGAGGTTAGAAAATGAGGAGGAAGTTAAAATTAATAATAACAACTATTGTATTTTTTACTATGCAAATTGTATCCCATGCTGCTACTTATCCATTTAGGCCATATTCGGAAAGTGGACGGCACCTCAACATTAATATTTCATTACGGTATAAAACCGAAGTATTTGGTGATCCCTTTGGTAGGGCTGATCTCCCTGATAAAGGATTTCTAGAGGATAAAGAAAATGGTTGGATGACAAATGAAAAAGGGATTAGGGGCGAATATGCCTATCTGGGATACAATTATAAAGATTATCCAATCACAAATGACCGATATTTTCAAGGATATGACAAGCGAGGCAATGTTTTTACTCAGAACTATAATAATGTAGAGTGGCAAGAAATCCCAAATGCATGGGAGTCATGGAGAGAAATTAGTCAGAATCCCATCCTTCTCAACTACATGCTTACCACCAACTTCTATGACGAGGACCATGTCACTGCAGGAAAAACCGATACTGGCCTTAACTTGCTTAAGCTGTTCAAGATTCCGGAAGGCAGCACTGATTATTCGGAAATCTTTCGGAAGGCCTGGGTTTTAACCACGCCCGATACGGGCAGCGCCCACATCCGGTTAAGATACAACGACACCAACTGGAACACGATAAGGATTCCGGCCATACCTACAATTAAGTGCATCATGACCGCTGAGGCCGACAAGAAAGCCATAGAAACAGGTAAGACGGAAAGCGTGACCGTCAAAATAGATACCAGCCACAGCTACTGGGTGATGGCCGACCAGGAAAGCAAGAACATTTCGGTGCGTAGGTATTGGGCCGGAACAAGTCCCGACAAGGTTGAGAGCGAGGTTGTCACCACTCAGGATAATGTCTGCTATATTACCCTACATAACGTTTCCCCCAATACCATGATCTACGTCTGGAGCAGCGTGACCAGTCATGAGATAGAAACCCTCGGTTTCAACGGAACCGATGAAGCTGTGGCAACCCTCTTTGTTGGCGAAATCTCTTCCTCGGGTGCAATGGTTTCCGGTAACAGGGGAAGGGACGAACAGTTTACCAGTCCGGAGACCCAGGTCATCATCAAGGCCGACCCAAGGGGCAACGAGCGCTTTGATGTATCCCAGGGCATTCCTTCCGGGGAGCCTCTTTATGTCAACATTCTCGCCAGCGAATACCTGTACCGTCTGGGTGTTCGCCAGGTAACGGGTTCGGTTACTGATACCGTCACGGTTTACCATCCGGACGAGGAAGGCAACATTGTTGAATCCCAAGAGAGCTTCACAAGGTCATACAGCTATTACGAGATCACATCCCTTGAGGTCTATGCCATTAAGAGTGCAACAATAGTTAACGAAGCCTTACCCGGCGGGAAAATCACCTTTACGCCATCCGCCGCATATAAACGGCCAAATGTGGAGTTCGTGGATATTGCAGACCATGTGTCAACAGGCAGTTCTTCCTATGCCACAACATATGACACAACACCGGAAGGAATACGGGCGGCTGCCGCAAGCAGCCTGCCGACCTTGACCGTGAAAAATGACATCCTTAAGATCAACGGCAAGGTGATCATGAGCGAGCACGGGTTTTATTCGGAAAGGCTGAAGCCGGAGCTGACAAACTCCGACGCCCTGTTCCAGAGCGGGCTTAGGATACCGCCCGAGGTATTGAACCAGACCTACGCCACCACCGGCACCATTACCTACGAGCGCGTCTATTCCGTTAACCCCAGGGGTGCACAGGAGATGACTTTCCCGCTTGAGGGCAATCCGGTGTCCGTCCATACCCCGGTCTATATCGATATATCCATATCCGATGAGGATGCATACAACCAAAAGCCGAATCCCAATGAGGAAATCAGCGGCCTGGTCCTGGCAAGACCCTTTACGGTTTCCCTGTC
>NZ_FQZP01000091.1 GCF_900142095.1 Thermoclostridium caenicola
CGTCAACAGCTTTCGCGGCATAAACGCTTAGGCTATTGTCTCATTAGCTACCGTTTGATGACCGAGGTAATTTACACACTAATTTGGACTTGACTTGGGTAATATCTTTTACGTGTTATATTTTCCTATTAAATGTGAATAATATGATATAAGAAATTTTATAATGGTGGTGTGATTTATGAAGAAATTTCGCAAAATTATTGCAAATGATATAAGAAAATGTTACTATTTAATAAACAAGGAGATGAAATTTATGATAATTGAATATAAGGTCAAAAACTTTAAGTCATTTAAAAATGAGATTATTCTTTCAATGGTAGCCGATAACAACCGTGAGCTATCAGATACCAATTTGTTTCAATATGAAAATATGACTCTCTTGAAAAGCGCTGCAATTTTTGGTTCCAATGCTAGTGGGAAATCAAATTTAATTGAATCATTTAGCTTTTTTAATGATCTATTTTCAGCATATGTTGATATTAATAAAATGCTATCAAATTTACCGTATTTCAAACTTGATACAGAAAGTAAAAATAAGCCTATATCTTATGAAATATCGTTTTTCTTAAATGGTAAACGCCATCGCTATGGTATTGAGATAGACAGTAAGGGAATTTATTCAGAATGGTTGTACTTTGTTCCTAAGAGGCAAGAGGCATGCTATTTTGAAAGAAAAAGGAATGAAATCGTCCGTACAGGAACATATTTTGAAGATAGAAAGGCATTGGACTATATAAAACCTGATGCAATAAGGCCATTCTTATTTACTTTAGCCCAAGATTCGATTAAAGAATTTGTTTGGGCAAAGGAAATAATTAATTATTTAAAATTCTATATTCGCCCAAGCAATTTACCGGAAGTGTTTTTTAAAAGTATGATAGAAGAGGAGATTTTAAAGAATTCTGGAAAAGGGATACTTACCAAAGAAGAGGTTTTATCTTTCTTAAAAGATGCAGATATTTGTATCACAGATATTTCTGTACTTAAAAAGAAGACCGATGAAGATGATCTATTTAGCCAATTTGTTGAGTTTATGCAGCAAAAGGGTGCAAGTATCGAATCTAATGAGTTGGAAACATACATGCATCATTCAAAATATGATGAACAATATAATATTGTTGGTGAAGAGAAATTTCCATTGGATGCGGAATCGAGAGGAACTGCTAAATTGTATGCTTTGATCTATCCAATCTTTTTTGTGCTAAAGGTAGGAGGATTTCTTCTTATTGATGAAATCGAAAGTTCCTTACATCCTTTATTATGTGAGAGAATAATTAGGCTTTTTAATAATTCTAAAACTAACCCGCATAATGCGCAATTAATTTTCACTACCCATAATACACTTTTAATGAACCCTAAACTATTACGGAGAGACCAGATATATTTTATAGAGAAGAACAAATATGGCGTAAGCAACATGTACAGTTTATATGACATTGATTTGGATATTAGAAGTAATTTCAACTATTTGAATAATTATTTAGCCGGTCGCTTTGGTGCCATCCCATATCTTGTAGACTTTAACATAAGCATATAAATGGATAGGGGGTTGTACTGTGGGGAATAAACGCGATTCAAACAGCTACAAAAGAAAGAAAAAATATATTCGCCCTAGTCCATTTTTTATTATAGTTTGTGAAGGAAAAGTTACGGAGCCTGATTATTTTAAGGGATTTCCTTATTACAACAAATTAGGTACAGGTTATAGCCACGCTGCTGTATATATTTTGCCAGATGCAGGACAACATGAAGCAGTGGTCAAAAAGGCATACGAAGTATGGAAAGATTTGAATGAGGAGTATGGGACAATCTCACCTAATGAAGTATGGTGTGTTTTTGATTGTGATGGTGATCCTGACGGGCTTAATCGTGCGATACAAGCAGCTAGGTCAAAAAAGTTTAATGCGATTTATTCTGTCCAGTGTTTTGAACTTTGGTATTTGCTACATTTTCAAATGGTAAGAGGAGCCATCAATAAATGCGAATATGACAAGAAAATAAGTGAATATTTAGGTATCGACTATACACATGGAACAAGGGGAATGTATGCGCTCTTGGAAGAACGCCAAGACGATGCCATTCGAACAGCTAGACAGCTATGGGAACAGAAGGCAAAAATGGGTGAACTTCAAGGTGATCCTATTACTAATGTTTTTTTATTGGTTGAAGCATTGAATAGTGCTTATGAAAGACTTAGAAATAGACAATCAAACATGTGATATTTGTTGGTTCATCTTAATGATAACGGAGGAAGTCGCAGAAGTCTGAGGCTTCCTGAAGTCTAATTGCATCATTAACCTATATGGAGCAACAAGCTTGGATAGTTTCAGCAGAGCTGATAGGCATGTTTATCATTTGATATGTTTCCTTGAACGTAGTTTTTTCAAAAATGACCGAAAAACCGATTGACATGTTCCCACGAACAGATGCTATAAAAAATGGCCCACAGACGTCAATTCCATCAACTCAACCCATGTTGAGTGCGTCACATTAATGTCAAGGATGGAGGAATAGGATAGCCACTAAGGTACCGTCAAGAATTTTTCGCAAATTCATAACCCGCTTGGTAGTCATCACCTAGCGTAAGCGTCAAAGAAACCCTCACATAGTATATCGGTTGTGTAGTTGATACAATCACAGTAAAACAAGTTGAAAAAGTTGAAAAAGTAGGCCAACT
>NZ_FQZP01000092.1 GCF_900142095.1 Thermoclostridium caenicola
GACAGGGAAACCGTAAAGGGTCTTGCCAGGACCAGGCCGCTGATTTCCTCATTGGGATTCGGCTTTTGGTTGTATGCATCCTCATCGGATATGGATATATCGATATAGACCGGGGTATGGACAGACACCGGATTGCCCTCAAGCGGGAAAGTCATCTCCTGCGCACCCCTGGGGTTGATGGAATAGACACGTTCATAGGTAATGGTACCGGTGGTGGCATAGGTCTGGTTCAACATTTCGGGCGGTATCTTCAGCCCACTCTGGAACAGGGCATTGGGACTGGTCAGTTCCGGCTCCAGCCTTTCCGGATAAAACCCGTGCTCGCTCATGATCACCTTCCCGTTGATCTTAAGGATGTCATTTTTCACGGTCAAGGTCGGAAGGCTGCTGGCGGCAGCCGCCCGTATCCCTTCCGGTGTTGTGTCATTGGTTGTGGCATAAGAAGAACTGCCCGTTGAGACATGGTCCGCAATATCCACAAATTCTACATCCGGTCTTTTATATGCGGCGGATGGCGTTAAGGTGATTTTCCCGCCGGGCAGAGCGCCGTTTACCAGCGTCGCGCTCTTAATAGCATAGACCTCAAGGGATGTGATCTCATAGTAGCTGTATGACCTTGTGAAACTTTCCTGGGACGTGACGATGTTACCTCCCTGATCCGGATGGTAGACCGTCACGGTATCAGTAACCGAACCTGTTACCAGCCGAACACCCAGACGGTACAGGTATTCGCTGGCGAGAATGTTGACATAAAGAGGCTCCCCGGAAGGAATGCCCTGGGATACATCAAAGCGCTCGTTGCCCCTTGGGTCGGCCTTGATGATGACCTGGGTCTCCGGACTGGTAAATTGCTCGTCCCTTCCCCTGTTACCGGAAACCATTGCACCCGAGGAAGAGATTTCGCCAACAAAGAGGGTTTCCACAGCTTCATCGGTCCCGTTGAAACCGAGGGTTTCTATCTCATGACTGGTCACACTGCTCCAGACGTAGATCATGGTATTGGGGGAAACATTATGTAGGGTAATATAGCAGACATTATCCTGAGTGGTGACAACCTCGCTCTCAACCTTGTCGGGACTTGTTCCGGCCCAATACCTGCGCACCGAAATGTCCTTCCTTTCCTGGTCGGCCATCACCCAGTAGCTATGGCTGGTATCTATTTTGACGGTCACGCTTTCCGTCTTACCTGTTTCTATGGCTTTCTTGTCGGCCTCAGCGGTCATGATGCACTTAATTGTGGGAATGGCAGGAATCCTTATCGTGTTCCAGTTGGTGTCGTTGTATCTTAACCGAATATGGGCACTGCCTGTATCGGGCATGGTTAAGACCCAGGCCTTCCGGAAGATCTCCGAATAATCGGTACTGCCTTCCGGAATCTTGAACAGCTTAAGCAAATTTAAGCCAGTATCGGTTTGTCCTACTGTTATATGGTCCTCATCGTAGAAGTTGGTGGTAAGCATGTAGTTGAGAAGGGCGGGATTTTTTCTTATATCATACCAAGAATTAGGTGCTTCAGGTAATATATCCTGCCAGACTACATTGGCATAGTTCTGATCAAACACATTGCCACGTCTATCATGTTGCCTAAAGTAGCGGTCATTTGTGATTGCAAATTCATCATAATTGTATCCAATGTGGGCATATTCGCCTTTCTCCCCTTTTTCGTTCTCTACAAAACCTTCTTCAGTTTTATAAAAGCCTTTATCTGGTAAATCTTCGCGTCCAAAGGGAAAATGAAATACTTCAGTTCTATATTTCATTGATGTTTCGATATTTATTTTATAATTACCATTTGCTGATTCTGGACGAAATGGTCCATGACCAGAACACAAAATACTGTTTGATGCAATCATAATGATTGCAATAAGCAGAACCTGTATTTTTCTTATCATTTTCTTACCACCGGCCTGGTTGTCCAATAATTAATGATTTTCACTTGATTTAAATCAGAATAATAATATGCCAATTCTATTCCGGTATCTGGTACGATACCAAAGTAACTATCTTCTATCCATCCACCTGCATAAAAAACTTTTTGATACAACGGGAAAGCAAAATCATAAAACGCTGTGCCTTGCGATGGGCCATAAACAATCTGGCAAAGATGTTTAAAGACTTTTTCGTATTTTTCTTGTGTCCATACGAAATCACGGTGGTTCATCCCGGGTTCCCACCCTTGTTTTGTTAAAAAATCAGGATCTCTTAGTGCTCTAAGTTTCCACTCATAATATGAAGGATTTTTTTGTTTCCCTGGGGCATACCTCTCTGCGTGATAGTTCATCTGAGGCTCTGCATAAATGGTCAGCTCAATATCCGGCTTGTAAATATCGCTGATAATATGATATCCCAATGAGACATATCCACCGAAAAATTCACTATACGCTATGCTGAAGGCATTGCCGTTCTTTTTGAGTCAAGTCCAAATTAGTGTGTAAATTACCTCGGTCATCAAACGGTAGCTAATGAGACAATAGCCTAAGCGTTTATGCCGCGAAAGCTGTTGACG
>NZ_FQZP01000093.1 GCF_900142095.1 Thermoclostridium caenicola
AATGGTTTCACGGAAGGTGTCAACAACAAGATTAAAGTGATCAAACGAAATGCCTATGGGATAAGAAATTTCACAAGGTTCAGAAACAGGATACTTCATGTTATGGCTTAGCTCTTATATTCAAAATTGGCAGATGACCAAAATTGATCATCTGCCAACAAAGCATAAGCTACTTCATTTTACTAGTTCCACCCCAACAATTGACGTAGAACCATTTTTGTTCTGTTCTGCTTTATCGATTCCCAAGAAACATGTCCATCAGGGTGTATCCCTTCTCAATCAGAAGATCTTTACCGGAAGCGTATGCTTCAGTGTATACGGCGTTTTCATCCACCACAGGGTTTCCGCTTCTGTAAATCATGAAGGGAACGGGATCGGAACAATGGGTCCTGATGGCAATCGGGGTGGGATGGTCGGGAAGGATCAGGATGCTGTAATCCCCGCTGCCTTCAAGGCCATCGAGCAATGTTCCGAGAACCTCACGGTCAATCAGTTCGATGGAACGGATCTTTTCCTGAACAAGTCCCTGGTGCCCGCACTCGTCGGGGGCTTCTACATGGATGTAAACCAGATCCCTGCCTGATTTCAGTTCGTCCAGGGCTGCCATGGCCTTCCCTTTGAAATTGGTATGGATATTGCCCGTGGCGCCGGGAACCTCAACAGTATGCATGCCGGATGCCTTTCCGATGCCGCGGATGAGATCCACTGCAGATATGACAGCGCCGCAAAGTCCGTATTTTTCAATAAAGAGGGGAATCGCCGGCCTTTTGCCCTGGCCCCACAGCCAGATGGAGGTTGCCGGGTTCAGCCCCTTTTTCATCCGCCTGATATTGACGGGATGGTTCTTGAGGATGTCCCGGCTTTTGACCATGAGATCCAGCAGGACCTCGCTGCCTTTGCCTTTTGGGAGATACTCCCGGATTGGTTTTCCGGAGATGTCATGGGGCGGTGTCAGTTCCAAATCCAGCGGGCCCTTGTTCCAGACCAGGCAGTGCCGGTAGCTGACACCCGGATAAAAGGAAAGTCCTTCACGGTTCAGTGCCTGCGCAATGGCCTGAATCAGTTCCGAAGCCTCTTCGGTTGTGATTTCACCGGCGCTGTAATCCAACATGGTGGCATCCTGATATGCTGCCGTATCGGACAGGGTCACCAGGTTACAGCGCAGGGCGATATCGTCATCCGAAAGCCTGATACCCATGCTGACGGCCTCCAGTGGTGAACGGCCGGTGTATACCTCCCTGGGGTTGAAACCGAATACGGAAAGGTTGGCCACGTCGCTTCCGGCAGGCATCCCGTCAGGAACGGTTTTCACCATGCCCATCAGCGAGCGCTTCGCCAGGGTGTCCATATTGGGTTTGTGGGCTACCTGCAAGGGTGTCTTGCCGCCTAATTCGTCCAAAGGCCAGTCGGCCATGCCGTCGCCCAGCAGTACGATGTATTTCACTTCAATCACCTTGTTTCCTGTAAGGTTAAAAAGGCATCAATACAGTTGATTATAGCAGAATCAGGATTTCTTTGGCAAATTCTTTCGGCTGAACGGGTTTTGCTCATCCGGCCGCTCTAAGTGTGATTGTGAGCGGAGCGTCAGCGCAGCGCGGCAATCTCATTACGCCCGCAAGCCGTACCTTTGTTGTCATTGCGAGTATTCCTGTAATAAAACGAAATGGACTTTGAACAAAGAAAAGGCCTCCCTGTAAAATAGAAACGTGCCAAAGCTCGTAAGTGCGGACGGCATCAAAATCTAAATTACAAAGGAGACCGTTAATATGAGAGTAACACAGAATGATAAGATCATGCAAATGAAAATTGACACAATGATCGTAGGCATAGATGTAGGGAAAGAGACCCATTATGCCAAAGCGATCGACATAAGGGGGGTTGAACTGGGAAGGCTACTGCGCTTCAGCAACGATGCAGAAGGCTATGCAAGCCTGGATAAGTGGATGAATGAGATTATGAAGCGTACAGAGAAAACTGAAGCGATAGTAGGTTTTGAGCCAACCGGGCACTACTGGTTCACACTTGCAGACCATCTCAAAGGAAGGGGGCATAAATTAGCGATAGTTAATCCATACCATGTGAAATGTACGAAGGAACTGGACGATAACAGTCCGACAAAGAATGATTTGAAAGATCCTAAGACCATAGCCATGCTGGTGAAGGACGGAAGGTAC
>NZ_FQZP01000094.1 GCF_900142095.1 Thermoclostridium caenicola
TTGTGTATACCATCCTTTAAGACTATCAAATATATGTGGGGGGTGAAATATTCACGCGATAATCTTAAGGGTGAAATTATCATACGATAAAGACATGCGGGCATATCGCGTATGTACAAGTATCAATAAAATATGGTAAGCTAAGACTGTGTTAAGCTTTTATCAGACCTGCGAAAGGCAAAGTGGCTCTATGATTGCCCAAGAGACGAAAAAAATGGATCGGGCTTGCCGTAAAGCTTCGGCTCATGGATGCCGGCAGATTGATGAAAGCGGAAATAATATATGCAGCAAGGAGGGACATACTATGTTGGAGGAATTGAAGGAAATAGTGTACAGGGCAAATCTTGCTCTGGTGGAATATGGCCTGGTAAAGCTGACATGGGGAAATGTAAGCGGCATAGACAGAAGCAAAGGCTTGGTGGTTATCAAACCCAGCGGCGTGGCCTATGATGAGATGAAGGCCGAGCACATGGTTGTGGTCGACCTGGATGGAAAGGTTGTTGAGGGCAACCTGAAACCTTCTTCCGATACTCCCACGCATCTTGTTCTTTACAGGCATTTTGAGGGTGTAGGCGGTGTCGTCCATACCCATTCCAACTGGGCAACCAGCTTTGCTCAGGCGGGCAGAGGCATTCCGGCCCTGGGTACCACCCATGGCGATACCTTCTATGGGGAAGTGCCCTGCACCAGGAAACTCACCGAGGAAGAGATCCGCGGCGCTTACGAGGAAGAAACCGGCAATGTGATAGTGGAGACATTCATGGGTAAGAATCCATTGGATATACCTGCTGTCCTGGTGAACCAGCATGGACCTTTTTCCTGGGGAAAGGATCCCATGGATGCCGTCGAGCATGCCGTTATCCTTGAAGAGGTGGCAACCATGGCCTTCAAGACCATCATGTTGTCTCCCGGAATCGGTCCGATGGATCAGGCGCTTTTGGACAAGCATTTCCTGCGCAAGCACGGGGCAAACGCCTATTATGGCCAGAAATAGGACTCTGCCGTGTTTCCTGCCTTCGGGAACCGGATAGGTAAATATCAGTCCAGTATTTGGGGGTAATTTTATGAATCTGAGCGATATCAGAAATGACATCATTAATGGCAGGACTGCGATTGGCATCGAACTGGGTTCAACCCGCATCAAGACCGTTCTTGTCAATTCCAACAATGAACCCATTGCCTCCGGAAATCATAACTGGGAAAACAAATACGTCAACAATATCTGGACGTATGATCTGGAGGATGTCTGGAAGGGCTTGCAGGACAGCTATGGCAACATGGTAAAGGACGTGGAGGCAAAATACGGTGTCAAGCTCCAAACTGCCGGGGCTATTGGTATCAGCGCCATGATGCACGGCTATCTGCCCTTTGACAAGTCCGGAAAGCTTCTGACCAATTTCCGTACCTGGCGCAATACCATTACCGGACAGGCGTCCGAGTTTCTGACGAAGTATTTCAACTATCCCATTCCTCAAAGATGGAGCATAGCTCACCTCTATCAGGCCATCCTGAACGGGGAGGATCATATACCCGAAATTGACTTTATCACCACATTGGCCGGCTATGTCCACTGGAAGCTGACGGGCCAGAGGGTATTGGGCATCGACGACGCGTCGGGCATGTTCCCCATCGATATCCAAAAGAGCGATTTTAACGCCAAAATGATCGAGCAGTTCAATGAGCTGGTGAAGCCGAAGAACTATCCATGGCGCCTGGAAAACATCCTGCCCAAGGTTCTGGTGGCAGGTCAGAACGCCGGAACGCTTACCGAAGAAGGAGCAAGGCTTCTGGATGTTACCGGGCAACTGAAACCCGGTATTCCGTTCTGTCCGCCTGAAGGTGACGCCGGTACCGGTATGACAGCCACCAACAGCGTGGCGGTTCGCACCGGTAATGTATCGGCCGGAACATCGGTTTTTGCCATGGTGGTTCTGGAAAAGGAACTGTCTGCGGTTTATCCTGAACTGGACCTGGTGACTACCCCCGACGGCAAACTGGTGGCCATGGTGCATTCCAACAATTGTACCTCGGATTATGATGCCTGGATGGCATTGTATAATGATACCAGAAATTAAGACAGACAAAACGGCCAAAATAAGTTAGAATGGAACTATGGAAAAGAGAAGAAATTTTACACCGGAAGAAAAAG
>NZ_FQZP01000095.1 GCF_900142095.1 Thermoclostridium caenicola
TTGATTTCTCTATCCCTCTATAGTCCAAAAACTCTGTCCCGTTATCTACTGTTATCGTTTTAAATTTCTCCCTAAATTTCCTTCTATACTTCCTTGTACAATTAATATTGTATTAAATCAGTGACCGAAGCCACTGTTCGACCCATTAAAATTCATTGTTAACATAACACTTCAAACTTCATTCTTTTCTAAACATCAAGCACATCATCCGGCTTCACATCTTAGCCATTTTGCCAGCAACTGTTGGCCTGAACCTTGACAATCATGTATAATATCTTCCGGACTTGGAAGGTGAGTGTTTCACCTCCTGGGACGGACCTTAGCGGGCCGATTACCCGTAAGAAAGAGTATTTATCCATTCCGGTAAGTCTACATGATTTGGCTGGTTGAGGCCAGCTCTTTGGCTGGTTCCTCGTGTCACATGCAAGGTTGTTTGCTTACATAGGAAGGAATGGAGGCTTTTAAGTCCATTAATCTTAAAAAGGAGGCATTTTAATGAATTTCAGACCCATTGCAGGAATTGATGTGGGTAAGTTCTTCAGTGAAATGGCGATTCTTTCTCCTACCAATGAAGTGGTTGCCCGCATGAAGATTCACCATGATTCCAATACCGACGTTGAAAGAGCCGTTGAATTGCTTAATAAAACGGAAAAAGATTTTGCTTCAAGGCCTTTCATAGTCATGGAATCCACAGGGCACTATCACAAAATCCTTTTCCATTCACTTTGTAAAGCTGGATTTGAGGTTTCGGTAACAAACCCCATCCAAACTGATTCTATCAAAAATATTGGAATCAGAAAAGTGAAAAATGATAAAGTGGATGCCCGGAAAATTGCCCTACTCTATAGATTTCAGGAACTTAAGTCAACCAACATCCCCAATGAGGATATTGAGTGCCTAAGGAGCCTATGTCGCCAGTACTACAAACTGTGTGATGAGCTTACCGCCTACAAAAACAGGCTTACCGGTATTGTTGACCAACTCATGCTTAACTTCAAGGATGTCTTCTCCAATATATTTTCAAAGGCTGCTATGGCTGTCCTGGAGGAGTATCCTACTCCTGCCCATATTCTTAAGGCTGACAGGAACAAGCTGATTTCACTGATTCAGAAGAAATCCCGCAAAAGCCTCAAATGGTCAACTGCCAAGTATGAGCTTCTGGTCTCCAAGGCCAGAGATTTTGCACCTCTGAGCATTCATAATGCCTCAAATGTTATTATGCTGGGCGTATATATCTCCATGATCAAAACCTTGGAAGAAAGCCTGGAGAAAGTCCTTAAGTCCATTCGTCTACTGATTGCTGAAGATATGGCGAAGGATATGCCCATGCTGGCATTGACGCTTGAACTTTTGCAGAGCCTGCCAGGTATAGGCCTTCTCTCTGCTGCTACTATTCTTGCGGAGATTGGAGACTTTTCAGCCTTTAAAAAGCCAGGCAAGCTGGTTGCTTATTTCGGCGTTGACCCCTCTGTCATGCAGTCCGGAGAGTTTACCGGCACACGGAACAAGATGTCTAAGAGAGGTTCAAGGCTGCTTCGCAGGGTGCTTTTCACAATTGCTCTTGCTAATATCCGTACCAAGCGGGATAAGACAGCTTGCAACCCTGTGCTGCTGGAGTTCTACCAACAAAAATGCCAGAGTAAGCCTAAGAAAGTAGCTTTGGGAGCTGTTATGCGCAAGCTTGTTTGTATCATCTTTGCTGTTCTAAGGGATAGGAAACCTTACCAGTTACGCAGCCCCCAGGAACACGCTCAAATGCTTGCAGCAAAGCATACAGCAGCTTGATAGTACTGTACTTGATGTTCAGTTTTCAAAGAGCAACTTGCTATTTTAGACCAGCTATTTTATGTCTACCTCACCTAGGTGGTCTTGTTGTCATGCGTTTCATTAACGTCAGGAGCCTAAAAAAATTTCTCAAAATTTTTATTATAAACTCTTGACTTTAATTAGCTGGTCTTCTAATTCATCTATTGCTTTGATTACTGATTCCTGCGTTTTGTCTGGTAGTTTAAGAATTATTTCTTCTCTCGTCTTTCGTTCACTTAATACCA
>NZ_FQZP01000096.1 GCF_900142095.1 Thermoclostridium caenicola
GCCCTTTATTTTATCGATTTTGGGCTATATTTTTGATATTTCAAAGAAAACAGGCATTCTCACCCACGTGAAAATGCCTGTTTTTCGACAATCTGATATAACATAAGTCTATGTTATATTATTTCACTTGGTCTGTAAAATTTTTGACTGAAAACACAGATCAGGCAGAATTCCTTTTATGCAATCTTCGCCAATTCCTTCCCCTGGCTGGCCCAACTATGCAAAAACGTCCCGTAAGGACGTTCTATCGGAAATGCACAATCGGATTCCCGGCTTTCAGCCGGATGATGAAAAGTAGTTGCTTTATAGCAATGAAGCCAGGTCTATCGAAAGCTGCTGAACCGGAGGCTGAACATTCTTTTCCAGCAAATACAGAAAGGAAGGCCGAGGCTCACCCATTATTTCCTTGCAAATCAGGCCGTCTCTGTGAAATTCTTGCAGCCGCAAGGATAACATGCGCGGAGTGATCCCTTCCAGCGATTGCCGAATTTCTTGGAATCTTGTGTGATTAAAGTTCAGTGACAGCAGGATGGGAATACCCCAAACTTTATCGGATAACCTGCCCTGTCCGATTCGCTGCTCACTGAGTTGAACCGCGCGAGCCGCTTCGCGATAGAGTCGTCCTTTTTCGGTAAGCACATATTCAGGCAAAAGCGGATGTCGTCGATCCCCAGGAGATAAATGAAGCAGCAAACCGTCCTCTACCATCTTCTTCAAGTACGCACTGAGTCGGGAAGGGGCAATATTCAGTTTGCTCTGCAGAGCCGTAAACCGTCCTCCGCTTCCTTCCAGTGCCAACAAGATAGGCAAGGTCCATTGCCCGGTCAGTTCGCTGCTAAGCCTCAGGACCTGTTGTTCCTTGCTCAAAGCTCAACGAGGGTTTCGGCAAGCATCAGGTTATGTCCATCGGGATCGACAAAGGTTGCGAGTTTGGCCATGCCGGGCACATGTTCCACTTCGCCGATAAAATTGACGCCATTCGCCTTCAACTGCTTCATGGCTTCTTCAATATTGACCACTTCAAATACTGTGGAAGAGGTAGCCGGCTCTACCGTCTGCGCTTCCGAAAACCCAATGACACAGTCCTTGGTGTTTGTGTTGACCATCGCTATGCCGTTGGCAGGATCGTGAAAAGTGACCTCAAAGCCAAGCTTGCCGGAATAAAACTCCAATGTCCGCTCCAGGTTGGATACGTTGTACCATACGCTTAGGCCCGATCGATACATGAGTTCAACCTCCTGAACAAAGATTTTACTACCGAAATTATATCATGGTATAAAATCGGTAGTAAAGTATTTTTTTATCCTTGCAGGACCAGCAGTTGGTCTTTTTTCATTGGCGGTACTAAAGCCACTAGAACCAACCCAACCTTTGCGCCAAGTGCGCCAGCAGCTGGGTTCTGGTTTTCACATTCAGCTTGCTGTAAATGTTATATACGTGCTTTTTGACGGTCGACAGGCTGATCATCATCTCATCGCTGATATCCAGGTTCGATTTTCCCTGCCTGAGCAACCGGATGACTTCTTTTTCCCTGTCCGATAAATGATAATCATCATACAGTTTTTCCAGTTTACTCTCCAGATTTTTTACGCCAATCCCATCATGCAATAAATTATAGGTGATGTTGGCAAGGTGCTTCTTCAATACATCCAATATGTAGATATCCTTATCCTTGAAGTCACCTAATTCCTTATTCCTGAATAAATTGATGATACCGATCAATTTCTTGTCTCTCATCAGCAGAATACCCGCGCCATACGGTATTTTAAGAGGCATCAGAAAATGCCTGTAAAACTCGGTTTTTGTTCGCACTTCTTCTTCCATGATATCGGTATCACGGTAAACCGTAGTCTCGGTAATAATGTCATACACATACCTTAAGTAATCCTTTTCATAAAAGTGTTCAATATATTCTTTCTTTTTCTGATCAAGTCCAATTTTTTGTGTAAAAATCCCTCTAGTTAGAACCAAGTGTTTCTATCACCACCGCTTGGCTTATTATACCGCCTCCGACCCTTT
>NZ_FQZP01000097.1 GCF_900142095.1 Thermoclostridium caenicola
GACATAGTAAATAAATGTAAAATATGGAAATTTAAAGAAAGGAGAATCTAACTTAGAAAAGCTGAAAAATTGTCTTGACAATGGGGGGCATTATATTTTTATTTTACAAAATTACTTAAGTCCAGTGACAGCAACCAACTTATAATATATTTCCGTATTGTCATATGCACCATTGAATAATTCTGCTCCCACCCCTGTAGCATATACTGGTACTGGAACGCCTGTATGAGAATATGAAGTCCAACCTATTCCGGCTTTGTTATTTAAAATATGAGTTAATGTCACCGTTAATGGATTATAGTCACCATATAATCTATAGAATTCTTCATCGTTGGATTGTTCTTCTGCCATCGTTGCATCAAAAGCCTTCTTTAACCTTTCTACTTCACTGTCTGACAGTTCAAGTGTCATATATGAATCTTTGCCCTCACCATCTATGTATTCATCTTTTAATCCGAAAGCTTGAGTAATTACCGGCATGATTTCTTCAAATGTCAAGTCTGGATTCTTTTCAATTATACTGTTAAGTTTTTCATCAAATGCGACATAGGACATTTTTTGATGTTTTAATATTTCTAATGCCACATCGTAACCAGTAGTTGCCTGCCCGATCGACATACCACCTGTTTCATGGTCCCCTGTTACGATAATTAATGTTTCATCAGGATGTGCTTTTGCAAAATCAATAGCTACTTGAATAGCATCTGCAAATGCTAAAACTTCAACAATATTCGTCTTTGCATCATTCGCGTGACCAGCCCAGTCAATCTTTCCTGACTCAACCATCATAAAAAATCCTTTATCATTATCCAATACATCGATACCCTTTTTAACGAAGTCAGCAAGGGTTAAGTCTCCTTCTTTATGGTCAATGGCATATGGCATTGCACCATCATCCTGAATTACAGGAGTAACGGCATATACTTTGCCTGAATTGTTGTTTAATGCCAATATATCTTTTTTGGTCTTTACAATTTTATATCCCTTTTCTTTCAAAATTTCATAAACATCTTTTTGATCCTTATTGCTGCCTGTAGGTTGTTTAATGGTTCCTCCCCCAAAATAATCAAACTCTGAGTCTGCCATTTGTAACGCAATATCATAATAGCTATTTCTTGATGGAACATGGGCATAATATGCAGCAGGTGTCGCATGGTTAATCGTAACTGTTGATACGATACCGATCTTCATTCCTTTTTCTTCTTTAAGTCTTTCTGCAATTGTTTTCGGAACATTCTTTGTATCCACGTTTTCAGCTTTATTTCCTGAAACATTCCCAACTGGTCTTAAACCGATCGTACCATTCCATGTTTTGAATCCCGAGGAAAGAGCAGTAGCTGTGGAAGCTGAATCCGGTGCAAATGAAGTCGCATCATGAGTAGTCTGATAGCCTACTGCTTCAAAATCTTGAAAATTAAGAGTCCCCAGTCTAAGATTATTGTGTTTGTTGGTTCCCATGTAAATCTGAGCAGAATTCACCTGCACAGCAGACATTCCATCCCCTATGAACATAAAAATGTACTTAGGAGATTGCACGTCAGATTTAACGCTTTGAACCAGATGCTCAGTGCTGACTGTTTTGTCATGCTGCATCGGCAGACTTACATGATTTTGCGCCATACATCCCGTTACAATCAAAGTCACCACGGTCAGAAAAAGTATAGCTGATAATAATCTCTTAAACATATCATACCTCCTAAATGTATTAGTCATTTCACACCTGTAAATATACAGGAGGTATGTTAAATCCCAATTATATAAAAGTAAACGATAAGTAATGTCACCGCCGGGATATATTTGACCCGGGAACGCCGAAAAGAAAATGACCCACCCCTGTAGAATATATCCCTCTGAAGCAATAGCCAAAAAGATTCAGGGGGAAAAATATGCTAAGGAGTGGGACTGTGATAAGATTACATGAACTTTACGCAAGTGGCAAGAGTATTCGAGAAATTGCCCGAATTACGGGACACTCCCGA
>NZ_FQZP01000098.1 GCF_900142095.1 Thermoclostridium caenicola
GTAAGCGTCAAACGCTGGCAGACAGCACTAAGATCTATCAGGCTTCTTACCGCCTAACCATTTATCAAAAGCATTGGAGATTTCAATCCTAAATTCTTCATCCGACAGGCCAAGGGCAGTTCCGCGTTCATACGCCAGATCAACCGTATTGGCGAACCTGTCCGCTAATCTGCTGTCCTCAAGCTCCATATACGGGAAATGCTCTATTACATAGGCGGAATAATCCAAATCGAAAAAATAACGATCTATTTCACCGTTAATGAAATCTGAGATGAAATTAATCATAAATGTAGTATGTTCGCCAGCATTCATATGTCTTCTTCTTCCCACGCATATTTTTCAGGATCTTGCCTTTTGGGCTTCGGTATATATACCTTTTGCGGTATCTTCGTACTTCCGGGTAAAAAGTCTTCAATTGTGGTTACATAGCCTGTTTTCCCCAGATTAGGGACCTGTGTAAAAATCCATGACAAATATTCAAACGGGTTCAATCCGTTTTCTCGCGCTGTTTCAATAAGGCTGTAATACACTGCACTGGCTCTTGCTCCGTTTGGTGTATTGCAGAAAATCCAATTTTTTCGGCCGATCACAAAGGGCTTGATGCTTCTCTCCGCCCGGTTGTTTGATATTTCCAGACGTCCGTCCAGCAAATATCGTTCAAGATATTTGCGCTGTGTCCGGGCATATTGTACTGCTCTTCCAAGAAGGATTTTGGGCAAGGCATTCAAGTTCCCAATCCAGTCATAAAATTCATCCATTAAAGGTTTTGACAATCTTTCTCGTTCCCTGCGCCGGTCCTCAGGGGTCAGCAAAGCAAACTGTCTCTCTAAATGAAACAGTTTATCGCAGTATTCAACCCCTTTTGCTGCATTTGAATCAGCCTGCTTATCCTTTGGCAATGCTTTCATCGCCTCAACCAGTTTTCGCCGCATATGCGCCCAACAACCAATAACAGTGATGTTTTCAGGCAGCTTGTGATACCCCTCATACCCGTCGGCATGAAGATAGCCCGAAAAACCTTTCAGGAATTCTTCCGGATGCGTATGTTTCCTGTCAGGCTGGTAGTCATATAGTATAATCTGATGTTTCGCTTCTCCGCTTGTCCGGAACAACCACATGTAACTCTTCGACTGAGCAGCCTTCCCTGGCTCTTTCAACACCTGCAATACCGTTTCATCCCCATGCAGTACATCGTGGCTGCATAATCGTTGCTTCATTTTCTCGTATATCGGTTCCAGCCATTCCTCACAAGCTTTGATAAGCCAGTTTGACATAGTCTGCCTTGATAGCAGAATACCATTTTGCTTCCATTCCTGTTCCTGCCGGTATAATGGCGATGCCATCATGAATTTTTGCGTTGCTATATGCGCTATCGTTTCCGGAGATGCAAAACTGCCTTTTATGACAGGCTCAGGCATATCTGCCTTTACAACAGGCACCCGATCCGATGTTTCTTCGCAATTCCGGCATGAATATACATGTCTTACATGCCGTACAATCACTGCTTTCGCAGGTATTATCTTTAATTCCTCACGGATTTCCCTGCCCATTGTATGCATCTCACTGCCGCAGTCCGAACAGATTCGTTCACTTTCCGGCAGTTCATGCTCGATTATCTCGACAGGCAAGTCTTCCGGCAGTTTATCTGTTGTCAGTCGGGTCCTCTTTTTACGATAATGCGCCTTTACCTCTGATAATGAAGGTTCAGGCGCAGTTAAATCAGCAGCCGCTTCTGCTTCGTTGAAAAGATTCATCTGATGAACATTGGTCTGTTCACTTGAAATGCCAAATTGCCTGTGCTTTGCAAGGCGGATTTGTTCCATGAACCATTGAACTTGTTGCTTTAACTCAGCAATCGTGCGGTCTTTTTCTTCAATTATCTTAAGCAGTTTTTCTACCGTAATCTCTTGCGTTTCCATATGGTAATTATACCATAAAACCCGCTTAAAATCCAGATTTTCGGCACATTTTG
>NZ_FQZP01000099.1 GCF_900142095.1 Thermoclostridium caenicola
TTGAACGCTCCTTTCTGGGAGGTAATGTGTTTTTGGCGATTCCATTATACCAGAGGCGTTTCAGGTCTCATTTTTATTATTAAGTTAACAGACCACGGAACTGGAACGGGAGGAATATTATGATGCCCACAGCTGTGAGAAGGCTGCAAGGGAACTGATGCTCAGGCTGGGGATTGACTATACGATTTGCGGCAAATGCATCTATGTCTGTCCCTGGACCCAGAGGTACCTGGATGCACATCGATGATGCCTGAAAGGGGCAAAACGTTGATCCAAGTTCGAGAGGAGTTGGATGATGAAAAAACGAGCGCGCGTGCCTTTGCGCATCCTGCTGGTTCTTGTTTTTGTGATAGTCATAACATCAGTCCTGATCTATGCGCTGTTGTGGAATCCAAAGGTTGACTTCGTGGTCAATCAAACCGTTTTTCCGCTGACCACGGAGCAGAAACTGGAAGACTTCGAATACCTGTACAGGATGCTGGAACAGAATTATCCCTATTTCGAGGTCAAAAAAAGGCAGCTGGGGATGGACTGGCTCTCAAAAAAACAGGAGTTTGTCTCCATGATAGCCGAAACGAAAAGCGACGCAGAGTTTTACCATGTTCTGAACAGCATTCTCATGCTGCTCCAGAACGGGCATACCAATGTCATCAGCCCGTCCGCTTATGACGATTCAAGTCGCATTTATGACGGACTCACACCCTGGGCCCAGGTCTATAACGATAGACGGGTCAGGGATGCCTATTCCTATTGGCAGACAGTTCTGAAAGAATCCGAAGAGATGATGCTTCCTGTTTCCTTCAAATACATAGAAGGGGAATACTGTGCCTGGTCAAATCCGGTTGATCCCGAAACTTCTCCCGGGGATTACGGGATACCCAGGGGATCCAGGCTGATCGAAGTGGATGGTATCAGCACGGATGATTATATCAAGACCCTGATGGACCGCTATATCCTGGACTATGACAGGCTCAGGGGAAAAGCCAAGGTTAACGCGTTGGTCATCTATACCGACAGGCCGGTCCGGCTGGGTGTGGAAACCCCTGAGGGTGAAAGGCGGGATATTACGCTTGAACCTGCCAGACCCGTTCAGGCCGAAAGCAGCGATGAAGACGTGCCCGAGCATCTTTTCTCAACCCTGAAGGATGAAGAGGCGGGTATTGCCTACCTGAGGCTTCCTTCCTTCTCCGCGCTTTACGTTGAGAAAGATGGGCCAGGCATCCGGGCTTTCCTGGAAGAAATCAGGGACTACAGAGGGCTCGTCATCGATATCCGGCTCAACGGGGGCGGAAGCACATCTTATTGGGCAAGAAACATTGTCGCGCCGCTGACCGATAAACGCCTGGCAATGAAATGCTATGCGCTGTTCAGGGATTCAGCCTATCTGAAGCCCTTTATTAAGCATAAACTGTTTACCGACTACCTGGCGCTCAAACGCATCGACAGCCTGAATGCCGGAGGCCGTACGCCGGAATACTATTTTGCGGATGGCAAGGGTTGGCTTACCGAGATCACTTACGGGACCGAGCCGGATAATCCTGTAGGGTTCAGGGGAAAGATATATCTTCTGGTGGATGATTATGTCTTTTCAGCCTCCGAGTCCTTTGCGGCCTTTGCAAAGGAAACCGGCTGGGCAACGCTGATTGGAACCGATACGGGAGGGGATGGGATCGGTTTTGATCCCATACCAATAGTTTTGCCCAACAGCGGTCTTATCGTAAGATTCCCAGGTGAGATGGGCTTAAACCCCGACGGAACGGTGAACGAGGAAGTCAAGACCATACCGGATGTATATGTGGAGCAAACCTGGGAAGATATTCAGAAGCGGTTCCGGAGAGAGGATATCGCTTAGTGTAAAATTGTTTTAGGTTAAAAAAACAAGAGACCCCTCTTTTTTGGTAAAATATTGATCAACGAAAAACAAACAAAATACCAAGGAGGA
>NZ_FQZP01000100.1 GCF_900142095.1 Thermoclostridium caenicola
CCTCATTTGAAAAAGTAAATTCCACCCCTTGAAGGCAAAGAGCGGAATTTAGTTTTGCAAAAGCATATAAAAAGTATAGTGGAATTAAGTTTTTCAAAAAGTTATTATAACTTTGGGTGGTGCCTCTTGGGGAGGTACTTATGAATAAGAACAAACATTTAACTTTGGAGGAAAGGATAATTATTGAACATAAGTTAAAGGAAAGAGAAACTTTCAAAGGAATTGCTCGTGAACTTGGCAAAGACCCTACTACAATCGCTAAGGAAGTAAAAAATCACATTCAGTTCAGAAAGTCTGGTTGTTACGGAAGAAACTTCAATGACTGCTTATTTCGGAAAGACTGTACCGTATGCCATCTTTGTGGCAATCAAACGTGTAAACGCTATTGTAGTTTTTGCCAGAAATACTATTGCTCAACCCTTTGTTCCTTCTATCAAAAGGAAGTATGTCAAAGACTTTTAAAATCCCCCTATGTTTGCAACGGATGTCAGGACAAAAATTCATGTACTTTGGAAAAAAGAATTTATTCTGCCGCACGTGCGCAAAAAGAATACGAAGATGTACGCTCTGAATCACGTAAAGGTGTACAGCTTACCGAAGAAGAAGCCTCGAGGCTGGACGCACTTATTAGTCCTCTTATCAAGAATGGACAATCCCTTCATCACATATGTGTAAACCACATGGATGAGCTTATGATTAATGAGCGCACTCTTTACAATTATGTCAATGCGGGACTTTTTACAGCGAGAAATATTGATATGCCTCGTGTTGTACGGATGGGGAAACGTAAAAGGGCAAAAAACGAATTTAAAGTAGACAAAAAATGCAGAATAGGCCGTACTTATCAAGATTTTCTTAAATTCATGCAGGAAAATCCCGGCCTTATTGTTGTTGAAATGGACACACTTGAAGGAAAAAAAGGCGGTAAAGTGTTGCTTACCCTACATTTTACAATACCGCAGTTTATGCTTGCATTTATCAGAAACTCTAATACATCTCAGTCTGTTATTGACATTTTCAACTGGCTTTATTTGAAATTGGGTACTAATGATTTCTGCAGACTCTTCCAGGTTCTTCTTGCGGACAATGGCGGTGAATTTTCTAATCCTTCTGCCATTGAATACGATTTACAAGGTAATCGAAGAACATATATTTTTTATTGTGACCCACAAGCTCCTCATCAAAGAGGCGCAGCTGAGAATAATCATTTATTAATCAGACGTATTATCCCTAAAGGTACTTCAATTGACCACCTTACCCAGGAAGATATTAACCTCGTGATGAACCACATTAACTCCTATAGAAGGCCTAATTTAGGCGATAAAACGCCATATGAAGTCTTCGCATCTCTATATGGGGAGGATCTGTTAAGAAAAATGGGCGCAGAACTCATTCCAAGCGATAATATTATACTGCGCCCATCCCTCCTTAAAAAATAAATTTTAAACAAAAAGAGGCACCACCCATTAACTAAAAAATACTTTTGCTAGGGTGGAATTTACTCTTGCAAAAAAGTAAGTTAAATTTCACTCTTAGTACATTATACCCTAAAACAGGTTTAAAAGCTATTATTTTTTTCTATTTGACAGCCATATAATTACATCACTGTTAATATTTAGCGCAAATAAAACTCATCAAAAAACACGAAAAATATAGATTTCTCTTGCTTTGCAAAAACTGTGGAATTTACTTTTGCAAACCGGAATTTACTTTTTCAATTGACC
>NZ_FQZP01000101.1 GCF_900142095.1 Thermoclostridium caenicola
TTCTACAAGGTAATGGATTCCCAAAACAGTTATGAGGCAAAACAGCGCCTGGCCAGATGGAACATGTTATTCTATGGATACAATCTTCCAGAGTTTAATGACTGCTTCAAAGCTTTTACAAACTGGCAGAAAGAAATTTTGAACTCGTTTGATGTTCCATATACCAATGGTTTCACAGAAGGCATCAACAACAAGATTAAAGTGATCAAACGAAATGCCTATGGGATAAGAAATTTCACAAGGTTCAGAAACAGGATATTGCATGTTATGGCATAGAGCTGCCAAGAAAAAGGCAGATGACCATACTTGATCATCTGCCCATATTCCATATGCTACTTCATTTTACTGGTTCCACCCCAACAATTGACGTAGAACCTAAAACATTATGTTAACATTTATTTCTTCTTGGATGCCGCTACCTTTTCCTTCAGTTCCTTGCCTGCTTTAAAGACAGGAGCCTTAGAGGCAGGAATGTCGATCTTGACCTTGGTGCGGGGGTTAACGCCTGTGCGGGCTTTGCGCTCCCTTACATCGAAGGTACCAAAGCCAACGAGGGTAACCTTCTCACCCTTGGCCAGAGATGCGCTAATGCTCTCGATGATAGCATCCAGCGCTGCGCCTGCATCCTTCTTGGTCATCTCTGCCTTCTTAGCGATTGCATCGATAAGATCCGCTTTGTTCATCCTTGTCTCTCCTTTCGGAAAATATCCTGGCATCCTCTGCCAATCTGTTTTATACCCATATTATTTCATAAAGCAACATAAAAAGCCATCGTTTTTTGCAATTTTTATTAAAATTTTTTATTTTTTTGGCTTATTTCAGCCATATTTTTACATTATCTGTAAAATAAATTCTTTATTATGTAAAATTTTCTTGTTTATTACACGACCTGTTCAACCGGAGTCCGTAAGCAGCCTCCCGATTGTGATTATATCACTACAGACCGGACGGGCTATCGGTTAAAATCAGGTATAACCACCCCAAGAATAATTTCGAAAAGGTGTGCGCATTTTATGAGATATCTTTTGGGTACAGTTGCAGCCATCATCATCCTGGCTTCAGCTTGGTTGGCCTGGAAAGGGGCCTGCTCATGGGTGGCACCAAGGTGTCAAATGATGTTATCGAGATGGTCAGAAGCAATCAGGATATCATCATGGTTGACGTCAGAACGCCGGAGGAATACCGGGAAAAACGGATTCCCGGCAGCATCCTGCTTCCGGACTATGAAATCAGGGGCAGGGCGGCCGAAGTGATTCCGGACAGAAACGCCAGAATCGTGGTCTATTGCAGGAGCGGTCGAAGAAGCGCGGAGGCCGCAAAAGTCCTTAAGGATATGGGTTATCAAAACGTTTACGACCTGGGCGGTATCATCGACTGGCCCTATGAGACCATCAGCGGTGAATGAATGACCAGGTGTCATTGCGAGCGACACGTCAGTGGCGCGCGGCAATCTTTTTCTACCTCACGGCTGGCTGCAGAAGTCACTGAGATTGCTTCGTCGCTTTGCTCCTCGCAATGACATTCGGGTCATGTCATCGCAAGCGGAACGCAGTGGAGCACAGCAATCTCGCAACATTTGGCTCATCTTCGGTCAATTGAAAAAGTAAATTCCGGTTTGCAAAAGTAAATTCCACAGTTTTTGCAAAGCAAGAGAAATCTATATTTTTCGTGTTTTTTGATGAGT
>NZ_FQZP01000102.1 GCF_900142095.1 Thermoclostridium caenicola
CTTTTTCTTCCGGTGTAAAATTTCTTCTCTTTTCCATAGTTCCATTCTAACTTATTTTGGCCGTTTTGTCTGTCTTAATTTCTGGTATCATTATATAAAACCAAAAGCATTTTTTTATGCATGTTATTTAGCCACCAACCTTATGTGAAAAGGATATTGTGATATAATTTAGTATATTATATCATATATAGGAGGGATATTCTCCCTCCTATAGCAATATATAATATTATCCATTGAAATATTAATTATTTGTTAACATCTATTGCCAATCAGTAAACCGATATATCTGAAAATCCCTTGCATATGTAGCATCGTGATAATTTGCCAGTACTTGATCTACTCCATCTCTAGTTGTTGATTCCCAAACATAGCAACCAACTACTTGACCATTATTATCAATCTTGTAATCATTTAAGATCATAACATGACCAGATTTAAGAAGAATATCAAACTGTTGCCCTTGTTTCCAGTCACCAATTTTATCAAAATAACTACAGTTTAGTAAATCTTTTGTACTGAGCCTTGGAATATCAAAAACATTACAAACGTTCCAATGAAGAGTTCAGATATTTTGCAGGCAGACAATTGTTTATGAAAATGGCAGATGACCAAACTTGATCGGTTTTACCACACCAACCATTTGAAAGGAGATTCAACCATGCTCTACAAAGATTATACGAAAGAATTGATTGGATTTAAAGATGTAACTGTTACCTTAGTTGAAAGAAAGGACAGTTGCCTGCACATTCATATGATGATGAATCGAAAAGTCCATAATTGCCCCCGCTGCGGCAAGCCTACAGACAAGATTCACGACTACAGGACACAGCAATAAAGGATATATCTTCATTTGGCAGCTTTACTTTCATACATTTGAGGAAGCGACGCTATGTCTGTCCCTTTTGCAATAAAAGGTTTTATGAAGAGGTACCTTTTCTCCCTGGATATCATCGTGCTACCAGCAGGCTAATAGCCTTCATTTTGAACTCCTTCAGAGGAGTTGTCTCTATCAAGAGCTTGGCTCATTCAGCCAATGTTTCGCCGACGACGGCTGCAAGGATATTCGATCACATCAAGTATTCACATAAGACCCTACCTCGTGTAATTTCCATAGACGAATTCAAAGGGAATGCGGATGGAGAAAAGTTTCAATGCATTCTGACTGACCCAGCGAACAAAAGGGTCCTGGATATCCTCCCAAGCAGGAAGAGTGAGGATTTGTACCGATACTTTTCCAAGTATAAAGACCGATACAATGTTCAATATGCAGTGATTGACATGAGCGGACCATTCCGCAGCATCATCAAGACTCTATTTCCAAGGGCACAGATCGTCGCTGACAAATACCATGTTGTCAGGCAAGTAGCCTGGGCCTTTGAAAACGTCAGAAAAGCTGAACAGAAGAAGTTCCATGAACAGCGCAGGAAGTACTTTAAAAGGAGCCGAAAACTGCTTTTAAAACGGCCTGAAAACCTAACACCAACCGAGGTTGACCAAGTGGAATCCATGTTGAGAATTTCTGAGCGCTTAAGGCAGGCTTATGTTCTAAAGAATGAATTCTACAAGGTAATGGACTCCAAAAACAGTTATGAGGCAAAACAACGTCTGGCCAGATGGAACATGTTATTCTATGGATACAATCTTCCAGAGTTTAATGACTGCTT
>NZ_FQZP01000103.1 GCF_900142095.1 Thermoclostridium caenicola
GGATATAATTTTTATGAATATGCAATCACAAACGACCGATATTTTCGAAGCTATGAAAAACAGGGCAATGTGTTTAATCATGACTATACTAATGTGGTATGGCAGGACATTTTGCCGGAAGCGCCGGAATCCTGGAAAGATATAAGAATTAATCCCGCCCTTCTCAACTACATGCTTACCACCAACTTCTACGATGAGGACCATATAACAGTAGGACAAACCGATACTGGCCTTAACTTGCTTAAGCTGTTCAAGATTCCGGAAGGCAGTACTGATTATTCGGAGATCTTCCGGAAGGCCTGGGTCTTAACCACACCCGACACGGGCAGTGCCCACATCCGCTTACGATACAACGACACCAACTGGAACACGATAAGGATTCCTGCCATTCCCACAATTAAGTGCATCATGACCGCTGAGGCCGACAAGAAAGCCATAGAAACAGGCAAGACGGAAAGCGTGACCGTCAAAATAGATACCAGCCACAGCTACTGGGTGATGGCTGACCAGGAAAGCAAGAACATTTCGGTGCGTAGGTATTGGGCCGGAACAAGTCCCGACAAGGTTGAGAGCGAAATTGTAACCACTCAGGGCAATGTCTGCTATATCACCCTACATAACGTTTCCCCCAATACCATGATCTACGTCTGGAGCAGCGTGACCAGTCATGAGATAGAAACCCTCGGGTTCAACGGTACCGATGAAGCTGTGGCAACCCTCTTTGTTGGCGAAATCTCTTCCTCGGGTGCAATGGTTTCCGGTAACAGGGGAAGGGACGAGCAATTTACCAGTCCGGAGACCCAGGTCATCATCAAGGCCGACCCAAGGGGCAACGAGCGCTTTGATGTATCCCAGGGCATTCCTTCCGGGGAGCCTCTTTATGTCAACATTCTCGCCAGCGAATACCTGTACCGTCTGGGTGTTCGCCAGGTAACGGGTTCGGTTACTGATACCGTGACGGTCTACCATCCGGATCAGGGAGGTAACATCGTCGCGTCCCAGGAAAGTTTCACAAGGTCATACAGCTACTATGAGATCACATCCCTTGAGGTCTATGCCATAAAGAGCGCGACGTTGGTAAACGGCGCCCTGCCCGGCGGGAAAATCACCTTTACGCCATCCGCCGCATATAAACGGCCAAATGTGGAGTTCGTGGATATTGCAGACCATGTGTCAACCGGCAGTTCTTCCTATGCCACAACATATGACACAACACCGGAAGGAATACGGGCGGCTGCTGCAAGCAGCCTGCCGACCTTGACCGTGAAAAATGATACCCTCAGGATCAACGGCAAGGTGATCATGAGCGAGCACGGATTTTATCCGGAAAGGCTGAAGCCGGAGCTGACAAACTCCAATGCCCTGTTCCAGAGTGGGCTGAAGATACCGCCCGAAGTGTTGAACCAGACCTATGCCACCACTGGTACCATAACCTATGAGCGCGTCTATTCCGTTAACCCCAGGGGTGCACAGGAGATGACTTTCCCGCTTGAGGGCAATCCGGTGTCTGTCCATACCCCGGTCTATATCGATATGTCCATATCCGATGAGGATGCATACAACCAAAAGCCGAATCCCAATGAGGAAATCAGCGGCCTGGTCCTGGCAAGACCCTTTACGGTTTCCCTGTC
>NZ_FQZP01000104.1 GCF_900142095.1 Thermoclostridium caenicola
TGTCAATACTTTTTGAATATTTCACCCTAAATGGGTCAAATTTATCGCATGAAAATTTCACCCCCTACCCATAAGTTAGGTTACGCAATTTCCTGGTCATGGCAGGGGCGTTGCCCCTGCACCCCATCCTCGCCGGAGGGCAGCCGGTCAGCATGAAGCTGACCGGGAGACAAAAGGATAATGTACTAAGGCTGTCAAGGGTAAAGTGAACGCGCAAGCGCGCCCTTGACAGCCACCTGAACTGACAGTAATGTTCCAGCCAATTCATATCATACGTTAATGGTAACGAGATTTAAGCTGCTTTTGCATTTTTGAAAAAATACTCATCTATGAGCTGTTTAATGCCTTTGGTGAGAACTTTACCGTTTTGCATAGTGTCCTCGTTTGCAGCATAATCCACACCTGAGACCTTAAACAACTTACCCTTGTACAACGCTTTCATTCCGCCATTTTTACTGATTAAGACGGTAATTTTGGCTTTTGGAGGAACCTCTCTGGAATCAACGGAGAATTTGCAGTTATTGATCGAAAAGACTCCAGCGTTATCGGTGGTCCGTTCGATTTTTACGCACAGGAGCGTATTCAAATTAATGTTCTCGGGCAGCGGCAGGAACGAGGTATTCTGGTCACTGACAGGGATGGCAAACTTTTTGTTGTACTTTTTTATGTAGCCCGGCAGGAATTTATTGGCCTGTTCTATTGTCGTGATATTGTGTATACGGAATTCCGTCACAAGCCTGCTTTGCAATGTTTCCCACAACCGTTCTATACGGCCTTTTGCCTGGGGAGAGGAGGCTGGAAACATCTCAATGCCTAACTCATCCATAATCCGGCCAAATTGGGTCACAGCTTTTGTAACGCCCCTAAGCTGTTCATCGATGGTAAGATCGTACTTCTTTGTAGGATTAGGAAAGAATACACTATACTTGTCGGGATAGAGGCTAAGGGGTATACCGAAGTTTTTGAGGGTTTGTCGGGTGACTTCCAGGTAACCCAAAAGGCATTCGTTTTCACACATATATAGCCCGGTAATTGATCCTGTAGCGTCATCAATGAAGCCGTGAAGCGCATACTTTTTACCTATACCAAACCAATCATGAGGTGTTCCATCAGCCTGCAGCATCATGCCTGCAGAGGCCTTCCTCTTTCTTCTGTGGTGTTTCTTAGTCTTACGGTGTTTCTTAGGGCTTTTGATGTTTGCTTTGCGCAGGATATCATAGAGTGCCGAGTATGAGATTTTGATACCCTCATATTCTTCAAGGAGTTCCTGAAAATGAAGGAAGTTGGCCTCCTGATACGCATATGAGTTTTTGAGTTCGACAATCCGCTGGGCAAGCTTGCTATCAATTGTATGAACAGGTTTGCGCCCTCTATTTCCATGAATTATGGATTGAACACCGCGTTCTTTGACCTCCTTTTTTAACTGTTTAATACGGCGTTCGGACAAACCTAATGCATTAGCAGCTTGTGAAACTGTAAGTCTTCCCTCCAATGCACAATTGATAACATGAAGCTTTTTTAATTCCTCATCATTCATTGTGTATACCATCCTTTAAGACTATCAAATATATGTGGGGGGTGAAATATTCACGCGATAATCTTAAGGGTGAAATTATCATACGATAAAGACA
>NZ_FQZP01000105.1 GCF_900142095.1 Thermoclostridium caenicola
AAAAAATTGACCCACCTTTGTGCCTTGTGTCGAATAGATTCCGGTTTTTAGTTTGTCTTTCAAGCGGTAGCTGTTTCCGCGAATATTGATGACATGGCAGTGATGCAGCAGCCTGTCTAGAACCGCTGTCGCCAGGACAGGATCGCCCATTAGTTCATCCCACTCACCAATGCTTTTGTTGCTTGTCAGAATCATGCTCCCTTTCTCATAGCGGGCACACACTAGCTGAAAAAACAGATTCGCTGCCAGAGGGTCAAGCGGCAGATACCCCACTTCATCCACAATCAGAAGGCGAGGCCTTAAATACACCCTCATACGCTTATCAAGACGATTCTCTTCATATGCTTTCCTCAAATCGTTGATGAGCTGCGTGAGAGAGACAAAATAGACCGGCAATCCTTGCCCAATGGCTTCCATGGCAATAGCAACAGCCAAGTGTGTCTTGCCAACTCCAGGAGGGCCCAGAAACAACACATTTTCATGTCTTCCAATGAAGGTCAATCCTGCAAGCTCCCGGATGAGCCGTTCGTCAATTCCTGGCTGAAAGGAAAAGTCGAACTCGCTTAAGGTGCGGCGGTAGGGCAAATGCGACAATTTCATGCGCACCTCGACGTTTCGGCGTTGGCGCTCCTGGAGCTCTGCTTCCAACAGTTCATTAAGAAAAGACAAATACGTGTTTTGACTACGACTGGCGGCTTCAATAATGGCTTCCAGCAATTGAGCGGCTTGCCACATGCCTAGCTCTTCCAGCCGGTGGCGGGCTTGTTCCAGCTCTATCATGCTCCCACCCCCGTCAGCCGTTCATACATATCCAGTGGGCGTACTTCCACGTCTTGAACCGGAATCTGGATGCCCAAAGGCTTAGGATATGCATACCCTTGGGCTGTGCCCAAGTTCGCATACTGCTGTTCACACATAACCCACATCCGCGATTGGGAATGTTTCTTGTGCTGGGCAATCAGCTCTTTCTCCCAGTAAATTTCTATGAACCCATTGATGTCCCGTACTTTCACTTCCCGTCCGCTGTACTGCCATGGTATGCCATATCGCACACCATCATAGCTCACAAATCCATCCCGGCTTGCCTTTCGGACTTCAAACCTGTACTTCGCCAGACGATCCGCAGGCGGAAGTGTTCCAAGCTGCTCCTCAACCAACCGATCGATGGGTCTTTCTCCGGTCGTCCCGTGAATACGTCGGTTCTGTTCATCGCACCACTGTCTCGCTTGACGATTCAGGTCCTCCACATCCGTGAATCGTCTGCCCGGCATGAAATTTTGTTCTATGAACCGGACCGTCCGTTCCACCTTGCCTTTTGTCTGTGGCCGCCTCACGCGACAGACTTTGGGAACCATACCAACCGTTGCGGCAAAGTCTTCAAACAGCGGATGCCAACGGGGCTTTCGATTATCCCCCATGCCCAGTATGACCGTTTTCATTTGGTCGGTCAGCATTGTTTTCGGAACTCCGCCGAAGTACTCCAACGCGTTTACCATGCAACGTAAAAAGCTGTGAATGTCACATCGTTTTGTAAATTCGATGTACATAGCGCGAGAGTAGCCCAGTACCATCGCAA
>NZ_FQZP01000106.1 GCF_900142095.1 Thermoclostridium caenicola
AATTCATCATAATTGTATCCAATGTGGGCATATTCGCCTTTTTCTCCTTTTTCGTTTTCTACAAAACCTTCTTCAGTTTTATAAAAGCCTTTATCAGGTAAATCTTCGCGTCCAAAAGGAAAGTGAAATACTTCCGTTTTGTATTTCATTGATGTTTCGATATTGATTTTATAATTACCATTTGCCGATTCTGGACGAAATGGTCCATGACCAGAACACAAAATACTGTTTGATGCAATCATGATGATTGCAATAAGCAGAACCTGCATTTTTCTTTTCATTTTCTTACCACCGGCCTGGTAGTCCAATAATTAATGATTTTCACTTGATTTGCATCAGAATAATAATATGCCAATTCTATTCCGGTTTCTGGGACAATACCAAAGTAACTATCTTCTATCCATCCACCTGCATAAAAAACTTTCTGATACAACGGGAAAACAAAATCATAAAACGCTGTGCCTTGCGTTGGGCCATAAACAATCTGACAAAGATGTTTAAAGACTTTTTCGTATTTTTCTTGTGTCCATACGAAATCACGGTGGTTCATCCCGGGTTCCCACCCTTGTTTTGTTAAAAAATCAGGATCTCTTAGTGCTCTAAGTTTCCATTCATAATATGAAGGATTTTTTTGCTTTCCAGGAGCATACCTCTCTGCGTGATAGTTCATCTGGGGTTCTGCATAAATAATCAGCTCAATATCCGGTTTATAGATATCGCTGACAAGATGATATCCCAAAGACACAGATCCGCCGAAGAAATCATTATATGCAATACTGAAATAATTGCCGTTTTTGTTGGCATAATATGCCATGGTCTTGGCACACTCATACAGAAGTTCATGAATATCCGGATTGTACTTGTCCGACAGTAGCGTGGGGGTAGGCTTATCTGCTGTTCGCAGGTAGATCTTTCTATCCTCTATTTTTGCAATAGCATAGAAGTCCTCCGCATTCTCCCTGATATACGCCTCAAATTCCTCATCGCTCCAAACTTCTTCTGGAGATGTATAGACTGTCCTCTGTCCGGGTTCAAGCATCTTTCGGATTACTGCCGCTGCGGATGCACGTGTCAGGTTGCCGTTGGGATTAAACTTTCCATCCGTTCCGCCTACAAGAATACCAAGTTGATAGGCTTTGCAAACATATTCCCTAAGGTTTACCGGGATGCTGTCGTAATCCGCTATCCGTGACCTTATCTCGTTTTCATTGTAGGGTATATCTTTCTCTCCGGTTATCATGGGTAGAGAACGTATGATAATCCTGGCCATCTCGGCCCTTGTGATGGGTCGTTTGTAATCGGTAAACTCTCCCGGCTGTACAAAGCCCAGTTCCAGACCAATGGACACATAGACGTCCCCCCAGTATTTATCTGAAGGAACGACCACACCCTTGCCGGCAGCCGCTACGGCTATCTTGATAAACTGTTCCACCGTGAGGTTATCCAAGGGTCCGAAGTTTCCCGCGTATCCCACCATCAGTTCCCGCGGGTGGTTGGCGACATACTGGACGTGCTCGTAATACCAGGCCTCCCTGGGCACATCCTTGAAGCTCAATGCAGCGTGTGA
>NZ_FQZP01000107.1 GCF_900142095.1 Thermoclostridium caenicola
CAACGCGTTTACCATGCAACGTAAAAAGCTGTGAATGTCACATCGTTTTGTAAATTCGATGTACATAGCGCGAGAGTAGCCCAGTACCATCGCAATTCTACAGGGGTGGGTCATTTTCTTTTCGGCGTTCCCGGGTCAATTATATCCCGGCGGTGACATTTTCTGCTGTTAATTCACGATGAAGTGTTCAACCATCGTATTTTGCTATAAAGTTTTCATTATGCACTTATTACATTTAAATCTTGATTTGTTGCATTTTACTTTTTTGTATCTGGTTCTACGATATACTTGGATTATGCAATATTAAGTTTAAGGAGGAGCTATTTATGAAGAAATTAAGACTATTTGCCTTAGTACTATTCATCTTGTCTCTACTAATATCTCAGGTCTATGCCAATCCACCTTATAAAAACGTTGTAATCGATCCGATAATTGTGAAACCTGAGGTATATGAAGTATGTAGCGGGAAACCATATCATGATATGAAGTCGAGAGGAATCGCTTTGGTAAGCTATAATGATTCTTGGCTTCTTATCGGCTCACCATGTTGGCAATGTAAGAACTGCTATTTAGTTTTGGCTACTGAAGGTGATCCCACGTATCCTTATTATGAGCCAATAGGGACTTGGGCTTATAAGATATATGATGAGCCCATCAATATATATGGTGCATGTTTTGATGCTGATTACGTCGGATATTGCCCGGATAATCGTATGGATGGCTATCGTTTTTCATATTAATGTGATGATGAGGTTATATAATTATGAATTTTAGAGCCAAAGTGATTATACTTCTGAGCATATTTGCTTTATGTATCGTCATGGTATTTTTTCTGCTCTTGCCTCAGATAAAGCAGATAAATACTATCAAAGCTTTCTTGGATATTTATTACAACACAAAATCCTCTGATACATACCTGCAACTTTCCGAGGGCAATTTCGAGGTATTAGATATGTTATATGCGCAAAAATACAATAAACTGATAAGCAAAAAAGCCTATGACCAATTAGTAGCAAGCAGAATTATCCTGGAATTAGAGAAAGCCGTTCAACAGTATCGATGTGAGATATCTCTTCAAAGAAGCAAGGTAAACAGGCTAAACAATACACAAGATAATAATCCGGTTTATCATTATACAGCAGAGGTACGAGTAGACCTTCAAAATAACCGGAGCATGAATGTAACATTGACCGGCACTATGATTCTCACCAACTATTCGGGTAAGTGGATGATCGATAGATTCTCACCGGCTGAAAGTATTATTACAGCTTTAAAGGACATTCAGGAATAGCTGTAGAAGCCCATCATGTAGAAATGTGATCGCTGGCCGAGCGCAAGCGTTGCGCAGTAATAACACAACACCCGCAAAACCATACCCGTGATGTCATTATGTGCGAAGCATCAGCACAGCGCGGCGATTTTATCCTCTCATAAACCAGACATGTCATTGCGAGCGCCGCGTTAGCGTAAGCGTCAAACGCTGGCAGACAGCACTAAGATCTATCAGGCTTCTTACCGCCTAACCATTTATCAAAAGCATTGGAGATTTCAATCCTAAATT
>NZ_FQZP01000108.1 GCF_900142095.1 Thermoclostridium caenicola
GATTAAGTCTATATAATGGTGTAAAAAGGAGTTGAGCCAAAGCTCATACCTCGGTAAAATATAGTTGCTAAACAAATACCAAACCGAGGAGGATGAACCATGGCTCAGTTTAATATTACTATAACCGAAGAACTTTTGCACGGATTATTTTTATCAAATGGTAGGGATGAAGCATTCTCCAAATTGTTGGAGGAAATCTTCAACCAGATACTTTTAGCTCAATCTACAGAGCAAATAGGTGCTGAACCCTATGAGCGCACTGAAGAAAGAGCCGCATACCGCAATGGGTTTCGAGATAGACAAATGACTACGCGAGTTGGCACACTCACATTACGGGTTCCCAGGCATCGCAATGGACAGTTCTCTACAGAGCTTTTTGCCCGATACCAGCGCAGTGAACAAGCGTTGGTGCTGGCTATGATGGAGATGGTCATCAATGGTGTTTCCACTCGAAAGGTTGAGCTAATTACTGAAGAGCTATGTGGAAAAAAGTTTTCAAAATCGACCATCTCAGAACTTTGTAAGAACTTAGATCCAATAGTAGAAGCATTCCGTACAAGGCCTCTGCAAAGCCATTATCCCTTTCTCATGGTGGATGCCATCTATGTAAAGGTGCGGGAAAATGGACGTGTACAGTCAAGAGGTATGCTGATCGCCATTGCCGTTAACGAAGATGGCTATCGTGAAATCATCGGGTTTCAATTAGCCAACAGCGAATCAGAAAGCAGTTGGGGTGAGTTCTTTTCTTCACTCAAGGATCGTGGGCTAAAGGATGTTCGCCTGGTTACCTCTGATGACCATAAAGGGCTGGTTAATGCTGTTAGAAAGCATTTTCAAGGTGCTAGCTGGCAGCGTTGTCAAACCCATTTTTCCAGGAACATACTGGATCATACGCCTAAAGCATTACAGACGGAAATTAAGGAAGAGCTGCGCCAGCTTTATGAGGCTGTTGACCTTGAGAGTGCTCGTAAAATCAGAGACCACATTATCCAAACATATGAAGTCAAAGCACCAAAAGCCACAGCTCTCCTGGATGAAGCATTTGATGATATTACTGCTGTTCTTGCGTTGCCCCTGAAGTATCGGAAACGGCTTCGTACTACAAACGGTGTGGAAAGGTTGAATGAGGAAATTCGTCGTCGAGAGCGAGTCATTAGAATCTTTCCCAATGCTGCATCCGTCATCCGGCTCATGGGGGCTCTATTAATAGAGCAGGATGAGAAATGGCAGACCGGTCGTAAATACCTTGATATGCAGCTGTACTATCAAGTGCAGGATAAGGAATCAAAGTCTGGCACTGCTGCATAGAAGACGCATTTATTCCACGGTCTGTTGACAATGAGCCTCCCATGGCATGTTTTCAGGCATCAGGGCCATCCCCCTTATCTTTGAGGAGAAGTCTTGCGCTAGTATGGTGATGCCCGGCCAACAGCCTAACATGCCATGTACTCATCGTCAACAGCTTTCGCGGCATAAACGCTTAGGCTATTGTCTCATTAGCTACCGTTTGATGACCGAGGTAATTTACACACTAATTTGGACTTGACT
>NZ_FQZP01000109.1 GCF_900142095.1 Thermoclostridium caenicola
GGCTCTACGTCAAATGTTGGGGTTGAACCAAGTAAAATGAAGTAGCATATGTATTGTTGGCAGATGATCATCATAGATCATCTGCTTTTTTACACGCAGATCCAGGTCATACCGTATACTATTCCTTCTCTAGACCATAAAATGTATATGGCTAAAGTAGCCTGAACCTTCCTGGGATTTCCCAGTATAATCATTGGCTCTGTTAAGTCCAGGAATTATGTACGGGTTTAAGCCATAACATGCAGTATCCTGTTTCTGAACCTTTCAAAGTTTCTTATCCCATAAGCATTCCGCTTTATTACTTTAATCTTGTTGTTTACTCCCTCTGTGTAACCATTGGTATAAGGAACATCGAAAGAATTCAGTATTTCTTTCTGCCAGTTTGTAAAGGCCCTGAAGCAGTCATGGAATTCAGGAAGATTGTAACCGTAGAATAACATGTACCATCTGGCTAAGTTCTTTTTTGCTTCATGACTGCTTTTGGAGTCCATCACCTTGTAGAACTCATTCTTTAGTACATAAGCCTGCCTTAAGCGCTCAGAGATCCTCAGCATGGCTTCCACTTCTTCAACCTCTGTAGAAGTCAGCTTATCAGGACGTTTCAACAATAGCTTGCGACTCCTCTTAAAATACTTCCTGCGTTGCTCATAAAACTTTTTCTGCTCTGCTTTCCTGACATTCTCAAAAGCCCAGGCTACCTGTCTGACTACATGATACCTGTCAGCAATAATTTGCGCCCTCGGGAATACCGTCTTGATCAGGCTGCGATATGGGCCGCTCATATCGATAACCACATACTTCACATTATGTCGGTCTTTAAACTTCGAAAAGTATCTGTATAGGTCTTCGCCCTTCCTGTTTGGAAGAATATCCAGAACCCTTTTGTTCTCCGGATCGGTAAGAATACATTGAAATTTTTCTCCTCCCGCGTTGCCTCTGAACTCGTCCATCGAAATTGCACGGGGTAAGGATTTATTCGAATATCTTATGTGATCAAATATCCTTATGGCTGTCGTTGGCGAAACATTAGCTGTATTAGCCAGACTCTTGATAGAAGTAACCTCCCTAAAAGAGTTAAGAATAAAGGCAATCAGCCGGTTCGTAATACGCTGATATCTGGGTAGAAAAGGTATTTCCTCATAAAACCTTTTATTGCAATAAGGACATGCATAACGCCTCTTCTTCAGGTGTATGAAAGTATAACTTCCGAATGAAGATATATCCTTAACCTTCTGCATCCTGTAATCATGAACATGATCCGTATCCTTACCGCAGCGAGGGCACTTATGCACTTTTCGCTTCATTACTATATAGATGTGTATGTAATTCCCCTTTCTTTCTACATTAGTTACAGTTGCATCTTTAAATCCTATCAATTCTTGCGTATAATCTTTGTAGAGCATGGTTGAATCTCCTTTCAAATGGAAGGTTGTGCAACTCCATTTTACTTGAGATTTCAACTCCATGCTCTCTTTTTTGCAAAAAATGTTGGAGCACCGAAGTTATTTCCCTTCGGCACCCCAACATTTATTATAGAACC
>NZ_FQZP01000110.1 GCF_900142095.1 Thermoclostridium caenicola
GGTCGTGTCAACTTGTTTTAGGTTTTATGTCACTGTCTGCCCCTCTTTTTGGGCAAGGATCATATGGCAAATCCATTATCCCGTATGGATCTAAGTGTCTGTGTCAGCAGAGTTACTTTCCCGCTATTCAGCAGTGTTATGTTATGTATCAGCTCTCTTGAGGCATCCTTGTACACTTTTGTTGCTTTACTCAATACTTTCTTCGTTACCTTGTAGAAGCCTTCAGACTTCCTAATATGCTTTGTTTCTACGTGTCCTCCATTACAGCAATATACCCTGAGTTCCACCATTGCCTTTAGTCCTTCCCGGCTCCATCCGGCTGGCCTGCTGCTTAACCTGCTTGACAGTACATGACTTATATGCCCTTCTGTGTTGCTGTCCCTCGAAAATTCATCCTGATACGCTGCTATCCCGGACCAGTTCGTTGTTATGTAATTCATAAAACTGTTAACTTTTTTCCTGGCCTTTTCATCACAAGCATTCCTGCGTAGTTCACCACATATCTTCCTGATCGATTCTTTGTCGGCCTTGTTTACTGCTTCCCTCAGCCTGACATATACAAGTTCATCCCCGCCGGATATTTCCTTCAAGGCTTTGTTTAAATGATATCTGTCCAGTACAAACTGTGCTTTGGGCAAATATGACAACCCTGTTTTTATCCACGCTGCTCCATCCCCATGAAGGTATATCCTTTCTATTTCTTCTACTTCATAGACCGAATATATCCATTCTGCGGCTTCCTGCCATATGTCTTCCACTCTCTTCCCAAACCCACCTATATGATGGATGTTGATGCACTTCCTTCTCTTCCCGTTCCCTTCAACGCCTTCATGGATACTTATCAACGGTACTATCGTATCTGTCCCATCCTGCAGAGATACATGGTCTTCATCTGCTTCCACATGCAGATATCTTACCCTTCGCTTCTGTTCCGGTGCTTCTGTCTTTAACCCTTTCGTGCGCCTGATTTTATTCATTACCGTTTGCCGGCTTATGTCCCCGTTACATACATAATCACTGCTCTTTGCATACGATACCTCTGACGCAGTTTCAACCAGAGTTGCTGAAACAGTGTTGCTCACTCTGTCGTAACTTTCAATCCCCATTACCGCATCTACCAGGTAACTGTATGTCCCATCCGCTTTGTTCCTGTAATATCTCCTGCTAAAGCTTGCATTGCCAAACTGTGTATATATTTCCCTCTTGTCTCCCTTGTGCTCTGCTACATATCCTTTTTTCTCCCTGCCTGCTCTGTCTTTAAATATTGCCTCATCTATGATTTCACAATAGGTGCTTATCAGTTGCGCGTTTAGGCTGTCAGACTTCTTCTTGAGCTCGCTCTCCAGTTCTTCGAGTTTTCTTATCTTGTTTGAACTAAGAAATCCCATAACATCAATGATGTAATTCTCGAAAATCTGATATATAATATTACTCATAAGAGACTCCTCCTTGGTATTTTGTTTGTTTTTCGTTGATCAATATTTTACCAAAAAAGAGGGGTCTCTTGTTTTTTTAACCTAAAACAATTTTACACTAAG
>NZ_FQZP01000111.1 GCF_900142095.1 Thermoclostridium caenicola
GATAGTGTCAACGATTTGTAGGAATAAAAATCAGCCTCCTACACGATACAGTAAGCTTCCGTGTTGTAACCCCCTAAGTATCCAATAGATTCTGCTTGTCCTTCCTGACATCTGCAGGGCAGGAATATTGCCTATCTTCTCAAAACCCTTCACCATCCGTTTCCGTATGCTTTTTTCCTTCTTCCTGTTCAGTCTAATTTCATTTTGACGCTGTTTCTTTATGGCAGCATGGATATTACCACCATTATGTACGAAAGCCCTTAATCGACTCATTTGTTCTGAGCCGACTAAACTCCATCCCATCGGTCGACTGCTTAATCTCTCGCTTAGTACATGGCTTACATGACCCTCTGCACTACAGCCAATAACATCCGGATACTTCGTCGCGTTTTCAATACTCTTCCAATTATCAAATAAATACTTCCTTGTTTCTAAAACTCTTTTCCGGTGTCCTTCGGTTTCAGCCTTTTCGTAGCATAGCTTTAGTTCCTTCGCTGTTGCTTTCTTATCTCCTGCTCTCAATGCATCCATCAGCCTTTTTACCTGGATGTCATCCCCACCCGCAGCCTTTCGAATATACTTGTTCCGATGATAGGCATCAAGTATCGGTACACTCTTTGGAAGATAGTTTTGACCTGCTTTTATCCACCCAGCTCCGTCACCAGCTATATATATCCGCTCTACCTGCTCCAGTTCATATGTCTGTTCTATGTAATCTAATACTTCTGTCCACAGCGTTTCATTATCTGTGCTGGTGGTGGCAAAATAGTGCACGTTCTGTAACTCGCATCGCTTACCGTTTCGCCTGGCTCCTTCATGCACATACACTAACTTTGCTTGACGGTTCTGGCCGTCCTGATGCGCCACATGGTCTTCATCCGCCTCTACGTATAGTATCGATACCTGCTTTTTCTTGTTGCGTTCAGGAACATGTTTAAGTGTTCCTACCTCTCTTATGCAATTCATCACTGTCTGTCGGCTCACTTCTGCATGACGATTTGCTCTTCCGGCTCTGCTATAGGACATTCCCGACGCTTTTAATATCAAATCTGCTTTCAGCCCTTCTTCCACTCGGTCATATGCAGGTAGCTTCAATACTTCATCTGCCAGATGCGCATATTCACCTGTCACTTTATGACGATAATAGTTGCGGGAGATTTTTACTTCTCCCATAGCAGTAAGAACACTTCGTGTATCCTTTCGAACGATCTGCCAATGGCGCTTCCTCTCTGATGAGTCTTTGAAAGCCTTATCTGCGTCTTCTACTATCTGCTCAAGAATTCGGGTCCCAAGCTTATTTACATAATCATGTACCGTGGCGGCTAATTCAGAAAAATCTGAGCCGTTTAACAACTCATCTGCAATACTTTTTTCTAATTCATTGATGATTTTTTCGTAGATTTCGCGTACAATCATAATTGCAGGTTACCTCTCTTCTGTTGGTTATGTTTTATTGTGTGGGTTACTTGAAAACTATACCACATCGAGAAGGTAACTTGCTTTTTTATTCCTACATAAACTTTACACTATG
>NZ_FQZP01000112.1 GCF_900142095.1 Thermoclostridium caenicola
AGTTAAGTCCATATAATTGTGTAAAAAGGGAGTTTTAAAAAAGGGTTGAGCCACCCTCACCCCTCTGGTTAGAATTAAATTGACAAACCCAAAAACCTAACTGGAGGGATGAGAAATGGCTCAATATAATATTACCATTAATTCAGAAATTTTGCACCACCTCTTTTTAAAAGGAGCTAAAGATGAAGGGATGGCCAAACTTTTTGAATCAATACTCAATCAAATACTGCAAGCCCAGGCCACCGAGCAAATCAAAGCTGAACCTTATGAAAGAACCGAAGAAAGACAAGCCTACCGTAACGGCTACTATCCGAGAAATTTAGTCACCAGAGTCGGCACCCTTACGTTAAGAGTTCCAAGGCTCCGCAACGGTAAGCTCACTACTGACATCTTTCGCCGTTACCAGAGAAGCGAACAGGCCCTCTTACTGGCATTAATGGAAATGGTGGTTAACGGGGTATCTACCAGGAAAATTGAAGAAATAACTTACGAGCTTTGCGGTACCGAGTTTTCAAAATCTACAATCTCTGAGCTTTGTAAAAACCTTGATCCTATTATTACAACCTGGAATTCAAGGCCCCTTAGAGAAAGAAGCTTCCCCTTTGTCATAGTGGATGCCATGGTCATAAAGGTTAGAGAAGATGGCCGTGTCCGTCAACGGGGCCTTTTAATTGCCGTTGGCGTAAATGAAGAAGGCTACCGGGAAGTATTAGGCCTTATGGTTGGAGACAGCGAATCGGAAGAAAGTTGGAGTGAATTTTTTTCCCGGCTAAAACAAAGGGGCCTACACGGCGTAGATCTGGTAGTTTCCGATCATCACAACGGGCTTATACGGGCTATTCGCCAGTATTTTCAGGGGGCGACCTGGCAGCGCTGCCAAACCCATTTTATGCGTAATATCCTCGATAAAACCCCGAAAGCCTTACAAAAAGAAATTCATGCCAAGGTAAGGGCTATATTCGAAGCACCGGATGCCAAAACAGCAAGAATGCTACTAAATCAGGTGTTAGATGAGTATAGAGCCAAAGCTGCTAAGGCCATGGATGTATTAGAAGAAGGTTTTGAAGATACTATAGCGGTTTTGGAGCTTCCTGAGCGTTATCGAAAAAGACTTCGTACCACCAACAGTTTAGAACGGCTAAATGAAGAAGTTCGCCGGCGTGAGAGGGTAATCAGGATATTTCCCAACCGGGAATCAGCTATCCGCCTAATCGGAGCATTACTTATGGAACAGGACGAAAAATGGGCTTCTGGCAAAAAGTACTTGGATATGGCCGAGTATTTTGAATGGCAGAAAGAAGCCTCTAAAAAATCAAAGGAAAAAGTAATTCAAATAAGATAACCTATCCCCACCGGTAAGTATTCGTATCCGCCGGAGGCCTCTGGTGTCAAGGGCGGCAAAGCCAAGTGATAGTGTATCCTTAACACCTAAAGGGTCGGAGGCGGTATAATAAGCCAAGCGGTGGTGATAGAAACACTTGGTTCTAACTAGAGGGATTTTTACACAAAAAATTGGACTTGATC
>NZ_FQZP01000113.1 GCF_900142095.1 Thermoclostridium caenicola
AGTGTAAAATTGTTGTAGGAAAAAAATAAACAAGAGACATCCTTCTTTGATAAAATGGGATTATACACAACAAACCATTTAGAGGAAGGAGTGTCTCTTGTGAATAGTATTTTACTACAAATCTGCGAAAAATTCATCAGTAAAGTTACTGACTTTTTTGGAAAAGGTGTTGTGAGGAGTTTATTAGATATTGAAGAATACCTGGAGAAGGCAAGCAATGAATTTATTCTGGAAATGACAAAAACATATTTTGATAACTTGGATAAGGCTCTGGTTGAAGACAAGGCAGGCCGAAAGCGCAAAGGATTAGTAATTGAGCGTAAGTGCGATAAGAGAGAAGTATATACTAAGTTTGGTTTACTGGAATTTGAAAGAACATATTTTAGAAATAAAAATAACGAGGAATACGTATATCTGCTGGATCAAGCAGTAGGGATAGAAAAATATGAAAGGCTTTCGAAATTAGTAGCTGTAGATTTGATAAATCATGCAAGTGAAACATCTTACTGGAAGAGCAGCCAGTATATAAGTGGCGGAGAAATCAGCAGGCAGACAGTAATGAATAAGGTCAGGCAAGTAAAAGAGTTAAAAATAAAGCAGCCTGAGAGCAAGCGGCAGGTAAAAGTATTGCATGTGGAAGCGGATGAAGATCATGTATCTCTTCAGGACGGTTCAAATACAATAGTGCCGTTAATTAGCATCCATGAAGGAATAGAGAGGAACGGGAAGCGAGGCGAGTGTAAGAACATACATCACATAAGCGATTACGGCAAAGATCCTGAAGAGTTATGGCTGGAAGCTGCAAATTGGATATATGAGGCATATGATGTTGATTATCTTGAAAAGATTTACGTGCACGGAGATGGAGCTTCCTGGATAAAAGAAGGTCTCAACTGGTTGCCGAAATCAAAAATGGTGTTAGACAGGTACCATTTAAACCGTGCCATAATGGAGGTAACCGGTAAGCAACAGGAATATAGAAAAGAAATACATATGAGTCTTTATCAAGGCAATCAAGAGCAATTTGAGGCCATAATAAAACAGATGACAGATGGAGCAGAGAGCCCTAATGAGAAGCAAAGAATAGCGGGATTCAAGCGATATATATTAAATAACTGGGTAGCGATTGAAATATATAGCCAGGAAGATTGTAGAGGGAGTTGCACCGAAGGGCATGTGAGTCATGTATTGTCCAGCCGTTTAAGCAGTCGTCCGATGGGTTGGAGCAGGAGAGGTTTGCAAGCGATGGCGAAATTGAGAGCCTATTGCAGCAGTGGTGGTCAGGTAACACCAGAACATCTAAACAAAACCGAAGCCAGATATAAAGTAACGAAAAAAGTAATGGCTAAGGCTACAAAAGCATTCAAAAGCGCTGGTATAGAAAAACTGGGCAATATACCTTTGCTAAGGCAAGGGAAAAACGTGCCGTACTTTAAGCAATTGAAAGCAATAGCGGCTAGTATGAGCATTATTTAGTAATCTCCAAAGAAGGTGTCTAGCAAAATCCTACAACAAGTTGA
>NZ_FQZP01000114.1 GCF_900142095.1 Thermoclostridium caenicola
CAGATTGTCGAAAAACAGGCATTTTCACGTGGGTGAGAATGCCTGTTTTCTTTGAAATATCAAAAATATAGCCCAAAATCGATAAAATAAAGGGCAAACATGACCCCTTAGTGCCAGTTTTTTTAGGTTCATGGCAGCAAATTTAAGCCTAACCCAATTCCTCACCTGGGCAAGGCCTCTAAATGTTGTGTATCTCATTCCGTGTTTTTCTTTTGCATCAGCAAAGACTCGTTCAATCGTTTGGCTCCTCATACTGTATGTTTCTTTCCCAAGAGGTGAATGCCTTACGTCTTCTGCCCGTTCAATATATTCATGCCAGATATGGCGAGTTACGGTCTTCTGACAGTTCCTGCTGATGGTGCATTTTTTCCTTGTCGGGCAATTCTTGCAAATGTCAGGGTTGCTCTTATATTCACGATATCCGTTTCGGTTGGTGGTGGCGTAGTTTAGTATTTGATACTCAGGGCATATGATACAGTCATAATATTCGTCATATACATATTCTTGCCAGGGGTGGTTTCCTTTTCTGGTCATTGGTCTTTTGTACGGCATTGAAGGAATACGGTTGTCATCGAATATCTTTTTACATATCCATGGCGTTTTGTATCCTGCATCTACTGTTACTACTTTTACATCAGGTAAGCGGCTGGTTACTCTGTCATAAACCGTGTCAAACACTATACTGTCATGAATGTTCCCAGGAGTGACTTCTACCTCAAGGATAAAATTATTTTGGTCGCATACAGTGTGAGCACTGTATGCAAAGCATTTTTTATGCTCTCCTTTATGAAAAAGACCACTATCTGGATCAGTTGTTGATGCAGTAACCTCACGCTGTTCCTCGTTTCGCTTAGATTCATTATTTAAGGTTTTCCTGCCATGATTTTCCCTGTCTTCATTTATTTCCTTGTATAACTGTTCTTCGTATGCCTTCACTGCTGCAGGTATATATTTCTTCATCTGTTTCTTGCTGTTAGCATTCGCCTTGATATGGGTTGAATCCACAAAAATAACTTCCGGTTGTACATATCCGCCATTTATCGCTTCTTCCAATACCCATGTGAATATTTTTTCAAAAACTTCACTGCTAAACCTGTGTTTGAAGTTGTAGCTCAAGGTTGAAAAATGAGGTGTTTTATCTATTAGGTCATATCCAAGGAACCAGCGAAATGCAATGTTTACTGAGACATTTTCCGCTGTCTGGCGCAATGACCGTAGCCCATATAAATGCTGAAGAAATACCATTTTCACCAGCACAACTGGGTCAACACTTGGTCTTCCCATATTAGGACTGTACAAGTCTTCTACAAATTCGTATATCTTGTTCCAATTGATGCAGCTGTCGATTTTCCGCAGCAAGTGATTTTCTGGTACCAATGTTTCTATATCTACTATTACCACGTTTCTTCGTTTATCTTCATTCTTAATTATCATTTCCGTCACCCAATAATATTTTACTATATTAATGCAAAAAAGCCCAGTTCTCACTGGACTTTTTCGACAGTCTG
>NZ_FQZP01000115.1 GCF_900142095.1 Thermoclostridium caenicola
TTGTGTATACCATCCTTTAAGACTATCAAATATATGTGGGGGGTGAAATATTCACGCGATAATCTTAAGGGTGAAATTATCATACGATAAAGACATATACATGTTTAAATGGTTTACGTAAATACCTCATTGTGATACTATTATTAAAGTTACCTCTATACGCTGATATTTTAAATTCAAAATCATATTCATTATGAATACTTTAGAAAGGCGGATTGTATGATAGATAGATATTTAATAAAAAACCTATTTGGCATTAATGGCTTAAATATTGCATGGTATGGAGTTATTATTGCATTCGGGGTTTTACTTGGTGTTTTGATTGCCTGTCGTGAAGCTAAAAGACAGAACCTTAAAAGTGAAATAATCTTTGATTTTCTCTTTTTAGCGCTCCCCATCGCAATCATCTGCGCACGAATTTATTACGTTGTATTTGAATGGGAACAATATAACGGAAGCTTTACAAAGATGATTGCTATTTGGGAAGGTGGACTTGCTATATATGGAGGAGTTATCGGTGGAATCATTGCTGCGATTATTTTTTCAAAACGCAACCACTTCCCATTCTTCCGGCTTGTTGATATGGTTGTACCTAGCTTGATTCTAGGGCAGGCAATTGGTCGATGGGGTAATTTTGTGAACCAGGAGGCCTTCGGCAATCTCGTTACAAACCCGAATCTTCAATTCTTCCCCTATGCTGTATTCATAGAACAGTTGGAAGAATGGCATCAAGCTACATTTTTCTATGAAAGCATGTGGAATTTGTGCGTATTTGCCGTACTGGTTTATTTCCGCAAAAGGACAAAGTTTAGCGGTCAGCTTTTGGCAACTTACTTTATCGGATATGGATTAGGCCGTTTTTGGATTGAAGGATTGCGTGCGGATAGTCTTTATCTGGTCCCGGGACTTAGAATATCGCAAGCGCTGTCATTGGTTCTGATCATTATCGGAATTATCATATTCGTGTTTCACAAAAATCTTTTCAAAAAAACGCCTGATTATACGGGTAAATATATGATTAAATAAAAAGATACCGCTGTCAGTTTTTGGGTTCTATAATAAATGTTGGGGTGCCGAGGGACAGAAACTTCGGAACTCCAACATTTTTTGCAAATAAAGAGAGCATGGAGTGAAATCTCTAGTAAAATGTAGTTACTCACACCATCATTTTAAAGGAGAATCAACCATGCTCTACAAAGATTATACGCGAGAATTTATTGGATTTGAAGATGTAACCGTTACCTTCGCAGAAAGAAAGGACAATCAGTTCCACATTTATATGAGAATGAAGCGAAAAGCCCATGAGTGTCCCCGCTGTGGTCGGACTACGGACAAGATTCACGATTACAGAGAACAACAAATTAAGGATATATCTTCGTTTGGAAGCTATACTTTCATACATCTGCGGAAACGACGCTATGTATGTCCTTCATGCAATAAAAGGTTTTATGAAGAGGTACCTTTCCTGCCAAG
>NZ_FQZP01000116.1 GCF_900142095.1 Thermoclostridium caenicola
TATAATGATACCAGAAATTAAGACAGACAAAACGGCCAAAATAAGTTAGAATGGAACTATGGAAAAGAGAAGAAATTTTACACCGGAAGAAAAAGCAAAAATAGTGATTGAGGTCTTAAGGGAAGAAAGAACGCTGAATGAGATTGCTGCCGAATATGAAATACATCCGAACCAGCTAAGTCGCTGGAAGGCAGAATTCATAAGCAATGCAGGCAGAGTTTTCAGCAAGGAAACTGATGAAGTAGAGAAGGTCAAACAGTCGTATGAAAAGGAGAAGGACGAACTGCTTAAGCAAATTGGACAACTTTCATATGAGGTTGCCTGGCTTAAAAAAAAATCTGGCCGACTCTAAGTCCCGTGAAGACCGCATGAAGATGATTGACAGAGAAGAAAAGAAACTGAGCATCACAAAGCAAGCCGAACTGTTGGGAATTAACCGTACAAGCCTTTACTACAAGCCGGTTCCAGTAAATGATGAGGAATACCTGATTAAGCGTATTATTGATGAGATTTACACGGCTCATCCGGAGTATGGCTACCGCAGGATGACGAATATCCTGAACCGGGATTATCACATTCATATCAATCGAAAGCGAACCCGGCGTTACATGAGGGAAATGGGGATCCATGGTTTCTGTCCTGGACCTAATCTTAGCAAACGTCTGCATGGCAAGTATTTGTATCCGTATTTGCTGAGAGGCTTGAATATTGATCATCCAAACCAGGTATGGTCTATAGACATAACATACTGCCGGATGAAACGTGGTTTTATGTACATGGTAGCCATTATAGACTGGTATTCCCGGTATATTGTTGGATTTGAGTTATCAAATACTTTGGAAAGGACATTTGTATTAGAGGCAATAAAAAAGGCGATCAAACGGTACGGGAAACCTGAAATTATGAACAGTGACCAAGGTTCACAGTTTACCAGTGATGATTACATAAACTTACTAAAAAGTAACAATATAAAAATTTCAATGGATGGGAAAGGAAGAGCACTGGATAACCAAAGGATAGAGCGCTTCTTTCGATCTTACAAGTGGGAAAAGCTTTATCTTGAGGATTGCGAAACAGGGCACCAACTCCGGCAGATTACCAGGGATTATGTTGAATATTATAACAACCGGAGACCTCATCAGTCGTTAGACTACAAAACGCCAGCAGAGTATTATTTCGGGGTTTACAAACAGTTTCAGGCAGTCGTATAAAACCTTGGGGCTCTGCCCCAAACCCCGTCCTCGCCGGAAGGCAGCCGGTCTGTCATGACAGACCGGAAAGAAAAATGATGTATGTGTATTGGATGTCAAGGGTCAAGATGAACTCGCTTACGCTCGCCCTTGACATCCTCAGACATAGTAAATAAATGTAAAATATGGAAATTTAAAGAAAGGAGAATCTAACTTAGAAAAGCTGAAAAATTGTCTTGACAATGGGGGGCATTATA
>NZ_FQZP01000117.1 GCF_900142095.1 Thermoclostridium caenicola
TGTCAAGCGTCTGTGAAAATGTCAGGTTAACTGTTCTATGAAAATGTCAGGGATGATAGCTGATTAAACAACCGCCGTCCTCTTGCAGACTAGCCGGATGCTGTGCTACGCTGTAACTGCTTGCTGGAGAATGGTTTTCTCCAGGGATGGTTTGCAGCGGGCTTGCGGGGGGACGCAGGCGCCGCTTCTTTTTTGGCCGTTGTTGGCGCCGGGGTCTGTGTGGCCTGTGTCTCCACACAAGGCCAGGCCCGCCCTTGATCCCATAGCCACACTTGTCCATCCATGCCGACACGCACTTCGACGACGCTCTTCGCTTCCCAGCGCGGAACACCGGGGACGGGCTTTGGCATGTAGCATTTCCCTTTCCAGGAGAACGTCTGCCCGCCGCTGATGCGCCGGTATTGCCGCCGGGCGAAGATGTGCTCCAGGGGTGTTTCGGGCAGCGGACGGTAGGCCGGTTCGGCATTTTGTGGTGCGACAGCGAACTGGCGGTTGTGCTTGGCGATGAGTTCCGGTAACACGCGATTGGCTTCCTCCATCGTGCACACGTTGCGCAGCCTAAGTTCGATCACCAGGCGATCCTGAAAGGTTTGCCAGAGCCGTTCGATCCGTCCTTTGGCCTGAGGAGACAGCGCCTCGATATGGGTAATGCCCAGATCGGCGAGGGCCTGTCCGAAGGTGGAAAGCGACGGCGGCTCACCGGCCAATTCCTGCTCGAGGGTTGGCTTGCCCTTGGGCGGGTGAAAAATGGAGTGTTGGTCGCTGTAGAGCGCAAGCGGTACGCCTTTGCGCCTAAGTCCCTCGATCATGACGGTCACGTAGCCCTCCAGCGTTTCGGTCGGGCGGAAGGTGGCCGCGACCACTTCCCCGGTGGCGTCATCGATGATGCCGTGCAGGGTGAGCATGGGACCGCGATCCTCCAGCCAGGCATAGGGAGAAGCATCGATCTGCCACAGCATGCCCGCCTGAGGTTTGCGGGGCCGGGGTCGGTGAGCCTTCGGACGACGGCGCAGCCGCGCGGGACGCAACCCGCCTTCCAGCAGAATGCGGCGGACCGAAGAGACGCTTAAATGGATGTTTTCGTGTTCGGCCAACAGCTCGGCAAAGTGGGTGGCATTGCTTCCGAAGTAGCGCTCCTGATACAGGAGCATAACGCGTTGTTTGAGCGAATCGGCCAAGGTATGAGCGGGCTTACGGCCCCGATTCCCATGTGCGATCGCTTGTGCACCTCCGTGAAGATATTTGGCCTTGAGCCGATACGCTTGACGGACACTGATGCCCAGGTTGCGTGCAACATCCTGTTCCGTGAGATGGCCGTCGATCCATTTTTCAATGACCATAACACGTTTCAGTTCGTTCTTTGTCAAGGTGATCTGCTCCTTGCTCATACTGACATTTTCTCGGATCAGTTACACCCTGACAATATCACAGAACAACAACA
>NZ_FQZP01000118.1 GCF_900142095.1 Thermoclostridium caenicola
ATTTTTTACCTTGATAATATTGAGCTGTACTTCTGGATTGCTTGGTTTTCTTGGCAGTTTTGCGGATTTTGGGTATGACAATAAAACCGCATATGTTTCCGTATTGTGGCCGTTGAGATCCCACATAAACTCCAGGCGGCTACGCTCCCATGTCTTCCGGGGTCTCTGCCCTTAATTCCTTCGTTCTGCCTGTCCAGGAGTGGAACGTCAGTTTATATACTCGCAAACTGGGTCTATGCCCTAATCCAACGCTCTGACTTGACTGTTCCGGCTCAATATTATCAAGGTTCGTAAACTTCTTGAGCTTTTTTGGTTTCTTTTTCTTTCCTGCCAGCCTGTTGCGGTGTACAGGTGGCAATCTTTCTGATTCGGGCTTCTTCAGCTCTTTCTAATTCCTTGCTGTCTTCTTGACTATGCTGCTTTCACCCTTGGCTTTATACCCCTGAGAACTTCGTTTCGGTCATATTCTATTCCTTTTGTCAGAATGGCATAGATAATGCGAATCAGTTTACAGCATAGGGCGATAATGGACTGCATTTTTTTCAAGGGATTTTTCTCACGGCTCACATACCGGTGATGCAGCATACGAAATTCCTCATTGTTGGCTATCAGCGGAATGACTATCCTGAATAGGGCTGTCCGAAGTCTCTTGCGCCCGCGCTTACTGATTTTTGTTTGCCCTTTATGCTTTCCCGAACTGTTCTCCGACAGGTTCAAACCACTCATCTTTATGATCTGACGCGCTGCTTGAAACCTCCTGATATCGCCTATTTCGCTGACGATTATTGCAGTCGATACCATCCCCATTCCTTTCATTCCTAACAGATACTCCGTGTTTGGTACCTGACGTAACAGCTCTCCCATCTGTTTTTCCTGCTCTTCCAGTTGTTTCTCTATCATTTCATACTCAGTCAGCATATTACGAAGTGATTTTTCTGCTGCAACCAGACCTATTGTCCTGCCAATGGATTTTTGCGCTGCTTCTACGATGCCATTCGCTTTTTTACGGCTTGCACCTTTTACTCCTTGCTCCAGCCAGATATTCATTATCCCTTCCGTACCTGCCTCAACAACTCTGGCGGGTGTCGGACACTTCTTCAGTATTATCCGCGCAGCTTTCCCGTCCCATGCGCTAAAGACTTTCTCGAATTCAGGAAACCGAATATCCAACCATCTTGTCACCTGATTCTTTATATCTTTTTTCCGTCTCTTTAACCGTTCGTATTCCCATACCGCTTCTCTCAATTCCTGATACAGTTCTTCTGGAATGTACACGTCCCGGTACCTTCCGTCCTTCACCAGCATGGCTATGGTCTTAGGATCTTTCAAATCATTCTTTGTCGGACTGTTATCGTCCAGTTCCTTCGTACATTTCA
>NZ_FQZP01000119.1 GCF_900142095.1 Thermoclostridium caenicola
GGCTCTGTTAACTTAGTATGAAAGAAATGAGGCCTGAAAGGCTTCTGGTAAGTTTAAAAAAAGAAAAAACCTACAAATGGAAACGACTAAGTGTAAAATAGCACGAAAAAAAGAGACGTGCAAGCCTTGAAAAAATAATTAGAGCAGCACAAATAGTCCTGATATAGTACAGGACGGAATGAACATTGAAATCTGAATATTACTCAAGCTACCAAAAGCCAGAATAGCCGTTCTTTTTCCGAGTAGTTGACTCCAGCGACTTGAGCTGGCGTGAGACCATTGAGACTGGAATGAGGTCGGATGAAGTTGTAGAAGAAGATGTAAGTAGCAATAAGTCTATTGGCGGATTCAAATGAATTAAAACCTCTTTTAGGCTTGTACCAAGCTTTAAATTGCCCATTAAAAGCCTCAAGAACATTGTTATTGATTAAGGCATCAAAGTTTTCAACACGTATATGTTCTGCTTGTGGAAAGAACAAAGAGGCAGGCTGCTGATAGGCAAAATATCTGTCGGAAATGACAGCATGACAGGGTTGTCCAAACTTTCTTCTGCAATTAGCTAAAAGGGTATGAGCAGAATTTGAGTCACGATTGGGAGAAAGATGGAAATCAAGAACCATTCTTGTTTCTGCATCAAAGGCTAGCCAGAGGTAATAATCTTTGCCAGCAATTTTGATATATGTTTCATCGAAATGCCATTCATCGGAATCGCAAAGATTAATCCCCAAAAGCCTGTCATCAGCAATTTTCTTAAATACCGGAGCAAAGCGCTTAATCCATTTAGAAACAGTTACATGAGAAACCTTGATCTGGTGAACCAAGTACAAAGTTTGAGCGACTTTCCGGGTTGTTGAATTTCCACAGAAGTAGTAAGTCAGTGCATGAAGGACAATATGTAGGGGATGTCGCATACCTTTAAGAGAAAATGATTCAGGCTTTAATTCAGAAGAAGGTGGATCAACATTAATGAGTTTGGGAACTCGAAAAGAATGGTTGCAATTTTTATCACAACAACGGAAGTTTGAGTAATAAGTATAGTCATGGTGAAGGAAGGTTGCTTTACCACAAACGGGACAATCGGGATATTTTCTTTGATTTCTCGTCCGAGAATTGGAAGGTGGATTATCAGGAGCAAACTGGCGTTTACATCGTTTACACTGATATTTTTGAAATCCTTCCTTGTCCTTACCAAAACGGTAAAGATATTTCGAAAAACACCTTGGACATACTACGCTAGATGGTATAATAATCATGAGACTTGAACGCTCCTTTCTGGGAGGTAATGTGTTTTTGGCGATTCCATTATACCAGAGGCGTTTCAGGTCTCATTTTTATTATTAAGTTAACAGACCA
>NZ_FQZP01000120.1 GCF_900142095.1 Thermoclostridium caenicola
TATAATGATACCAGAAATTAAGACAGACAAAACGGCCAAAATAAGTTAGTATGGAACTATGGAAAAGAGAAGAAATTTTACACCGGAAGAAAAAGCAAAAATAGTGATTGAGGTCTTAAGGGAAGAAAAAACGCTGAATGAGATTGCTGCCGAATATGAAATACATCCGAATCAGCTAAGCCGCTGGAAGGCAGAATTCATAAGCAATGCAGGCAGGGTATTCAGCAAGGAAACCGATGAAGTAGAGAAAGTCAAGCAGGCGTATGAAAAGGAGAAGGACGAACTGCTTAAGCAAATTGGTCAACTCTCATATGAGGTTAACTGGCTTAAAAAAAAAATCTGGCCGACTCTAAGTCCCGTGAAGACCGCATGAAGATGATTGACAGAGAAGAAAAGAAACTCAGTATAACCAAGCAAGCCGAACTGTTGAGCATAAATCGTACAAGCCTTTACTACAAGCCGGTTCCAGCAAATGATGAGGAATACCTGATTAAGAGGATCATCGATGAGATTTACACGGCTCATCCGGAGTACGGTTACCGTAGGATGACGAATATCTTGAACCGGGAATATCACATTCGCATTAATCGCAAGCGAACCCGGCGTTACATGCGGGAAATGGGGATACATGGCTTCTGTCCTGGCCCCAATCTTAGTAAGCGTCTACATGGGAAGTACTTGTATCCGTACCTGCTGAGAGGCTTGAACATTGATCATCCCAATCAGGTATGGTCCATAGACGTGACCTACTGCCGGATGAAACGTGGTTTCATGTATCTGGTAGCCATTATAGACTGGTATTCTCGTTATATTGTTGGATTTGAGCTATCAAACACGCTGGATCGGACATTTGTCATAGAGGCAATCCAAAAGGCGATAAAACGGCACGGAAAACCTGAAATTATGAATAGCGACCAAGGCTCACAGTTTACCAGTGATGATTACATCAATCTACTAAAAAACAACAATATCAAAATATCTATGGATGGCAAAGGAAGAGCATTGGATAACCAACGGATAGAGCGTTTCTTCCGATCCTACAAATGGGAAAAGCTTTATCTTGAAGATTGCGAAACAGGACATCAGCTCCGGCAGATTACAAGGGAATATGTGGAGTATTATAACAACCGGAGACCTCACCAGTCGTTGGATTACAAAACACCGGCAGAGTATTACTTCGGGGGTTGTAAGCAGCTTCCGGCAGTCGTATAAAACCTTGGGGCTCTGCCCCAAATCCCGTCCTCGCCGGAAGGCAGCCGGTCTGTCATAACAGACCGGAAAGCAAAAGGATGTATGCGCATTGGATGTCAAGGGCCAAGATGAACTCGCTTACGCTCGC
>NZ_FQZP01000121.1 GCF_900142095.1 Thermoclostridium caenicola
ATCTTCATTCTTAATTATCATTTCCGTCACCCAATAATATTTTACTATATTAATGCAAAAAAGCCCAGTTCTCACTGGACTTTTTCGACAGTCTGTATCCCTCGTTCGAGGGATAAATTGAGGGCTACTGGTTTTTGCGATTCACCCATATTCTGACATACAATTTATATATTGTCTATAGCATGATACATCATTTATATCCATTTGCTTTTGCTCCATATATAGCCTGATTTTGCGTAAAGCCATCATACTTTAATTGCTCGATTAGCTCTTCCTTGGTAAATGGCATGATGGATAAATAATTCTTTGCGGCCAGGGCTGCCTGTTCGTTCCAATCGGCCCCGCAATTGTTAGCGGCATATTCAGCCTGGTCTTGCGTATATCCATCATACTTTAATTGCTCTATCAAGCCTTTCTTTGAGAATGCAGAAACAGACAAATAGTTTTGGGCCGCTATAAGCGCTTGTTCTTTCCAATTGGCGCCGCAATTTTGAGCGGCAAACACGGCATCGTCGCGGGTAAACCCTTCATATTCTAGTTGGGCTATTAATCCTCTGTAAGAAAAGGGCATGGTATTGAGATAATTTAATGCTGTCACAAGGGCATCTTTTTGCCCAGGCGTTATGTTCGGAAAGGAATCCAAGATAGAATAGGTTTGAATGCCTGGTGTGAACTGCCCGGGTTGTGACGAATCCAGAATGAGATATATCGCAATCGGCCATAGGATGAGGTTGACGATGATGATCCACATGAGGAGTTTACTTTTCTTCTTTCCCTTTTGGATAACTTCTTGCTCCATAACATCACCCCATCCATATATTCCCATCAAAAGCACAAACGAAACAAAAAAGTATATATGATGCAAGGAACATCTGCATGTAGAGAACCTTGCCCAGGCTGTAGCTAGAGGCTGGGAAAATTATGTTAAGACTTTGTAATAATTTACCCCTGGTGCTTTAACCGGGGGTTTTTATTATTTTTTATTATCTATTTATATGTGCTTGCCCCAGTAGTAGTCAAATAGTAGTCAAGTCATAATTTTTTATATAATCTTAAAAAATAATAAAAGCCATGAAACGATTTTGTTTCAAGGCTTTTACGTGGCAGGGGAGACAGGACTTGAACCCGCGGCACGCGGTTTTGGAGACCGCTGCTCTACCAACTGAGCTACTCCCCTACGAAGTGGACGAATAACAGTATACAATGAAGAGGAAGCATTGTCAATATGCCGTTTATCCGGACGGTGTCAACTTGTTGTAGGATTTTGCTAGACACCTTCTTTGGAGATTACTAAATAATGCTCATACTAGCCGCTATTGCTTTCAATTGCT
>NZ_FQZP01000122.1 GCF_900142095.1 Thermoclostridium caenicola
ATGAGATAGAAGTCAGAAGCCTTGCCACCAATGACAACAGCAATGGAAGCAAGACAGAGGAGAAGGCCAATCTGAATCCGTCCAACTATGCTGCTACCGTATCGCAGTATGTGGAGGTATCGGGGCGGGTGTATGACTTCAAGGTGACCGATATTGAGGACCCGGGCTGGGAATCCTTCTTCCGCAAGGAGAAGGGAAAGCCGGAGCCTTCGGGTAAGGTGTTCTTCACAGGTCCTCGGAACATCAACGGGGAAAGGGAGGCCCAGAGGAAATACATCCTTCCGGTCATGCCCGGCAAGAACGACGAGCCCGGCTACAAGGACAGGGCAGTAAAGTTGGGCTATGCGGTGCGGTTTGAGGTAAGAACCATAGGCAACTACTACGACAGGTACGATTTTCTTCAGATCATGCCCACCTTCTACTTTGTGGACAGGAACGGGAAGAACAGGCAGGAGGTGGATCTCTACTATTCGACGCCGACCAATCCGCTGGTTAAGGTAAGTAGTCCGGAGGATACCCTGGCCCATGCCATGAAGCTTGACCTTAAGCGCAGGGGAATTGACCTGAAAGAATTCACGGATACGGCAGGTGCCATGTACCGCTTAAGAGGTGGCATGAACGAATACAGCGAGACGGAATGGAAGGAGATTTTCCCGAAGATATCCCAGAATGGGGTGAATGTTTTCAAATACCATAAGATCCTTCTGAGTGAACCTGTGAGAAGCTTTGTGGGGCCGCAGCGGGCGATTCCTGGGAGCGTGGACAAGGACAAGGCCCTGGCCTCGGTCCAGAAATGGTACGGGGAGTATTTCCTTCCGGCGGATTGCCTGGCTGTGCCGAAGGGGACCGATCTTTCAAAGGAAGGGAACCTGGCAAGAAGCTCGCCAGTCTTTTTGAAGGATGGGTACATCATCGTCAATTTCAAGAACATATCCGTGATCAACGATGATGATTTTGATAACCCGTCGCTGAAGTATACCGGTAAAACGGGAGACGGCTGGCGTTTAGAAGGGTACAACACCAATCAGAACGGTTGGGAATTGGAGCCTGGGGATGTGATTGTCTATTACGCAGACAAGCGGGCGACGGATGATTACTTCGGAGCAGGCACGCACTAGTGAGATTGCCACGCTCGTTTCACTCGCTCGCAATGACACTCAGGATATGGCTCTGCTGGGTTATG
>NZ_FQZP01000123.1 GCF_900142095.1 Thermoclostridium caenicola
TCTTCATTCTTAATTATCATTTCCGTCACCCAATAATATTTTACTATATTAATGCAAAAAAGCCCAGTTCTCACTGGACTTTTTCGACAGTCTGATATAACATAGACTTATGTTATATTTTTTTCTTTGCCTGTTTTCGTCTGGTAAGAGCCGTTTATGAAATCAGGGATTTTTCAGTGTTTATATAAATATCTTGGACAAAAAAGGAGAAAAAATGCCGGAATACATCCTAACCGTTGATGAACAGGACAGAGAAAAAGGTTATATGGAAAAAATGGAGGTGCATGAAAAAGGTATCCTGCACCGGGCTTTTTCGGTCATGATTTTTAATCATAAAGGTGAAGTCTTGCTGCAAAAAAGAGCGCAATCAAAATACCACTCGGCCGGACTTTGGACCAACAGTTGCTGCAGCCACCAACGAGAGGGTGAGACTTTGTCGGAAGCTGTATCCAGGAGAATCCGGGACGAGCTTGGGATTTCATGTGCGTGCAAGGAAGCATTCACATTCAAGTACCGTGTTGAGTTTGAAAATGGCCTGATTGAGCATGAAATCGATCATGTGTTTGTGGGCCGCTATGATGGCAAGATATTTCCAAACAAAGATGAAATCGAAGAAATCCGCTGGGTTTCTCCGGAGAAACTAAGGATGGAAATGACAGAGCACACGGAAGCGTTCACCTATTGGTTCAGGATACTCATGAAGCAGCCGGAAATGCTGTCCATCATACAACGGATATCTTAAGCCATGGGGATGGTTTTGGTGTTTTTTTCTTCGAAGATTACCACGAGAATTGCAATCAACCATCAGGCATGCCTGCGAGGCTGAATCATCGGTGGCACTGGCATTGTATCCTGAAAAAGTGAAAATGGAAGCAGTCCGGGAACATGACATACCGTTTGAAGAATTCAAGAAATATAATGCCCCCACTTGTCAAGACAATTTTTTAGCTTTTCTAAGTTAGGTTCTCCTTTCTTTATTTTTGTATAATTATAACATTTGTGCATTCTGTTGGAGGATGTCAAGGGCGAGCGTAAGCGAGTTCATCTTGGCCCTTGACATCCAATGCGCATACATCCTTTTGCTTTCCGGTCTGTTATGACAGACCGGCTGCCTTCCGGC
>NZ_FQZP01000124.1 GCF_900142095.1 Thermoclostridium caenicola
CAGACTCGTATAGCCGGCGCAGGTCTTCCTTGATTTCTGGCTGCAATGCCTTAGGTGCATGGTCCAGCATGTTCCTGGAGAAGTGGGTTTGACAACGCTGCCAGCTGGCTCCCTGAAAGTGTTTTCTTACAGCATTAACAAGGCCCTTGTGATCATCTGAGGTAACCACGCGGACATCTTTCAGCCCCCGTTCTTTTAAGGAGCCAAAGAACTCGCCCCAGCTGTTTTCGGACTCACTGTTCGCCAACTGAAATCCAACTACCTCGCGATGTCCTTCCTCTTTGATGCCGATGGCTATAAGCAGTCCTCTGGATTGTATACGCTTGTTTTCACGTACTTTTACATAAATGGCATCCACCATTAGAAAAGGATAATGGCTTTTCAGAGGCCGTGTTCTAAATGCATTCACCATTGGATCCAGGTTCTTGCATAGAGTGGAGATAGTCGATTTTGAAAACTTCTTTCCACAGAGTTCTTCAGTAATCGACTCAATCTTTCGAGTAGAAACCCCATTGATGACCATCTCCATCATTGCCAACACCAGTGCCTGCTCACTCCGTTGATAGCGCATAAAAAGCTCTGTGCTGAACTGTCCGTTGCGGTGTCGGGGGATTCTTAAGGTTAACGTCCCAATTCGTGTAGTTAGCTGCCTTTCTCTGGTACCATTACGATAGGCGGTTCTTCCTTCCGTCCTTTCATAAGGCTCAGCACCTAACTGTTCTGTAGATTGTGCTAAGAGTACCTGGTTGAAGATTTCCTCCAACAGTTTGGAAAATGCTTCATCTTTACCATTTGATAAAAAAAGTCCGTGCAAAAGTTCCTCGGTTATTGTAATATTAAACTGAGCCATGGTTCATCCTCCTCGGTTTGGTATTTGTTGGGCAACTTATATTTTAACCGAGGTGTGAGCTTTGGCTCAACTTCTTTTTACACCATTATATAGACTTAATCCGCATCCTGCCCGGAAGAATTTTTTATGTAATAAAAAAGACTGGTAAAACCCAGCCTTCTAATATTTTATAATGATACCAGAAATTAAGACAGACAAAACGGCCAAAATAAGTTAGAATGGAACTATGGAAAAGAGAAGAAATTTTACACCGGAAGAAAAA
>NZ_FQZP01000125.1 GCF_900142095.1 Thermoclostridium caenicola
GCATACCTTTCTGCAATATAGTTCATCTGGGGCTCTGCATAGATGGTCAGCTCAATATCCGGCTTATATTTATCGCTGACAAGATGATATCCCAAAGACACAGATCCGCCGAAGAAATCATTATATGCAATACTGAAATAATTGCCGTTTTTGTTAGCATAATATACCATGGTCTTAGCACATTCATACAGAAGTTCATGAATATCAGGATTATACTTATCCGACAGTAATGTGGGAGTAGGCTTATCTGCTGTTCTGAGATAGAGTTTTCTATTCTCTATTTTTGCAATAGCATAGAAGTCCTCCGCATTCTCCCTGATATATGCCTCAAACTCCTCATCGCTCCAAACTTCTTCCTGAGGCGTATAAATCGTCCTCAGGCCGGGTTCCAGCATCTTGTGGATGACCGCCGCTGCGGATGCACGTGTCAGATTGCCATTGGGATTAAACTTTCCATCCGATCCGCCCACAAGGATGCCGAGTTGATAAGCCTTACAAACATATTCCCGAAGGTTTACAGGGATGCTGTCGTAATCCGCTATTCGTGACCTTATCTCGCTTTCATTGTAGGGAATATCCTTCTCACCGGTTATCATGGGAAGGGAGCGAATGATGATCCTGGCCATCTCAGCCCGTGTGATGGGTCGTTTGTAATCGGTAAACTCTCCCGGTTGCACAAAACCCAGTTCCAACCCAATGGACACATAGACGTCCCCCCAGTATTTATCTGAAGGAACAACCACACCCTTGCCGGCAGCCGCTACGGCTATCTTGATAAACTGTTCCACCGTGAGGTTATCCAACGGTCCGAAGTTTCCCGCGTATCCCACCATCAGTTCCCGCGGGTGGTTGGCCACATACTGGACGTGCTCGTAATACCAGGCCTCCCTGGGCACATCCTTGAAGCTCAATGCAGCGTGTGACCGGCTCATTCCCGAGGTTATAACCGCCAGAACCATAACAACTGTCAGCAGGAACGCGAGACACTTTTTCATAACCCAACCTCCTAAAATTTGGTTGAGTTAATCTTATCATTCAATGTT